>JAAYVE010000021.1 GCA_012517315.1 Deltaproteobacteria bacterium | reverse complement strand
GAATCTCGTATGGCGGCTTGTCCACCGCATCGGCTAGTTGGGGAACGCTTGATTCGTAGTAGAAGGCGTTGCTTCCCACAACCGGTTTGTGAGGTTGAAGGTTGACGCCTGAAAGGCGCCTGACCAGCCGACTGACAGGGTAGAGCCTGTCCAGGCGGATACCGGTCTCGGCCTGAAAGAGATCGGCCCGGGCGGTCAGGGCGGCCACCAACTCCTCCAGTGGTGCGTTTCCCGCCCGTTCACCGATCCCGTTTACGGTACAGTGAACTTGGGTCGCTCCCTGGAGGACGGCAACAAGGGAGTTGGCCACGGCCATGCCTAGGTCGTTGTGGCAGTGGATGCTGAAAGCAACCTCGGCAAAACCCTCGATATCTCTGCGCAGGCGATCGAACAAAGCGGTGATATCGGAGGGGGTGGCTCTTCCCACCGTATCCGCCAGGTTGATCACCGTGGCCCCTGCATCCAACACGGCTTTCACCATGTCCAACACGTCCTCTGGGCTCGCCCGGAAGGCATCCACCAGGGAAAACTCCACATCGGATGCGAGTTCCCTGGCAGTCCTCACAGCGGACACGGCAATTTCCAGCGCCTGATGGGCATTCTTCTTGAGAAAGTGCTCCCGGTACTCTTTTGAGACAGGCGCAAAAGTGTGAATTCGAGGTCGTTCGGCAGCCCCGACGGTTTTCCAGGCGATCTCGAAATCCCTGGGATTGGTGGCACGGGCCAGAACGGCAATGACAGGGCCTGAGATTTCTCCGCTGATGCATTCCACGACGTCGTATTGCTCTTGCGAAGCCGCCGGAAATCCCACTTCCAGGACATCCACGTTCAGCCTGGCCAGTTGCTTGGCAATTCTCAGTTTTTCATCCATCGTAAGAATCGTGCCCGGGGATTTGAGTCCGTCACGAAGTGTGGTATCCAAGATTTTCACCTGCCTCATCGTGTTCTCCTCTGGGTGATAAACGTTGTGTCGTGATCTCGCGGAACGGTTGGAGGCGGCTTTCATCCCATTCCCCCGCAAACCATACATGAGCACATCACCTTGTCAACCCGTTTCGACCCTCCTTCGCCACAACCGTTTTTTCTTGCCTCCCGAATCATTTTGTGTATAGTTATCGCTGTTTAACGCCTCCATTTGTGGCATGTCCGGCTGAAGGTGCATCCCTTCCCCCATGAATGCGAGGTTTTTTCTTTTGTGAACCCGTAGGCGAAGGTGACAGTATGACCTGAGGCGTAGGAGCAGAAAAGGGAATGATGCAAGACCCCTCGCCACGGCACCAAGAAAGGAAGTTCCCCCATTTGAGGGTTGACGAGCGACCACGCCGGATCCCGGTGGCGCCTTCTTCCTTTGGACCGTGCCCATCCAGCCCATTCGGAACGAACGTTCCGCCGAACGCATCCCCTCGCCCCGTCTGTCACCAATCAGGAAACGCCTTGCCAGGGACAAGCCTCCTCCTGGGTGGCCCGGAAGGTTCCCTCGCGGTGCATTCCAGGCGCTCGTTTCCACTCAGAGGCTTGTTTCCCTGGCCGTCCGCAAATCGCGGAGAAGAGCCCGGGGAAGAGGCCTGAGTTCGCAAAGGCCCGGATCCTGAGACGCAAGCTTTCGTCGGAGGAAATCCAGCATCCCGTGGAGAGCTTTCCGATCCACTTCCGGAGTGGAAGCGCTCTCATAACGCCGGAGGCGGGAGACGTTGAGTGTGGCGTTGCCACCCTTTCATCCCGGCGATGCATTCGCCATCACATGGAAGGTAAAGGCTTTGAGAAAAAAGGCAGGTCAGACCCCGTTCTGGTTTCGAGAACCTTTCTCCGGAGGGCTTGAAGTCGCGTATCTTTGCGATCAGATGGTTTACACCGGCAGGACTCGTTACCAGCGGATCGACATCGTCGATACCCGGGTCCACGGAAGAATGTTGTTCCTGGACGGAATCGGTCAGTCGTCCGAAAGAGACGAGTTCATCTACCATGAGATGCTCGTACATCCGGCACTCTTCAGCCATCCTCATCCCCGGTCCGCTCTTGTGATCGGCGGGGCCACCGGGGCCTCTCTGCGGGAGATTCTCCGCCACCCCTCCATAGAGCACGTGGTCATGGCCGATATCGATGGAGAACTGACGGACATCTGCAAACACTATCTCCCCAACTGGCATCGGGGAAGCTTCCAGGACCCACGGCTCCAGCTGGTCATCGAGGACGGGAGAAGATTTGTGGAATCGTGCCATGAGTCCTTCGACTGCATGATCATTGACTTGAGTGATCCCATCGAGGGGGGGCCGGCCATGTATCTCTTCACCATCGAGTTCTACGACGCCCTGAAAAGGAGGCTCAACCCGGGAGGTGCCATCACCTTCCAGGGAGAAGGCATCAGTCCCCAGGACCTCGAACTGCACGCCCGCATGACAAACACCCTGCGGCGGGTGTTCCCGACGGTGCATCCATACCCGTACACCCTATACAGCTTCCATCGTCCCGACGCCCACATCCTGGCGACGGGCGACCCTGACTGGTCTCTGAAAGCCTTCCTGGAGCGGGTGCAAGAAACCCCCATGCCCACGCGCTACTTTTGTCCCGACATCGCCAAGGGCATGTTCTCTTTGCCCCGCTACCTGTTGGAAGCCTACGAGACCTGCACCGACATCCTGACGGACAACCACCTCGCTTTCGAAGAAAAACCCTTTGAGGAGAGAATCGTCCATGCCCATCTATGAATATCGATGCCGCGAGTGCGGCAAGAAAAGCGAGTTCATCACGTTCCGCATCTCGGAAACCGTAACGGAAACCTGTAAACATTGCGGGAGCAATCGCACGGAGCGTATTCCCTCAAGGGTTCGGGTGCGCCTGTCGGAGGAAACGCGCTTGGAGCGTCTGGCGGACCCCTCCCGGTTCGGCGGCCTGGATGAGAATGATCCCAAGAGCATGGCCCGCTTCATGAAAACCATGACGCAGGAGATGGGGGATGAATTGGGGGAAGACATGGATGTGGACGCCATGATGGAGGAGGCCATGGAAGAAGAAGCCAAGGGAGAGTCTGACAAACTGGCCGGCGGTTCCTCCGATGACCTCTGAAAAAGGAACACGGTCCCACGCCGGACCTTTGCCGCAACCCTTCTTCTGGCGCCTCCATCCCGACGGATTGTGCGAGGGAGTCTCCCTTGCCGAGTACTTGGCGAGGGAGCTTTCCATCCCCCCTCACGAGGCGTCCGATCTCATCGATTTCGGCTCGGTGCAGGTGGACGGGCGCCAGGCGAGAAGCGGGGCAATGTTTCTCAAAGGGGTTTCGGAGGTTCGGGTCTATCCGCCTTACAACGGCACCCGGCGTCACTACGAAATCGATGTGCGGCGCATTCTGCATAGGGACACCTGCCTTCTCGCCTACGACAAGGAAGCGGGAATTCCATCCCAGCAGACCCCGTCTGACGCGTACAACAACGTTTTCGCCGCCCTGAAGCGCTATCTCGCGGCGGAAAGGATTGGAGAACCCTACGTCGCGCTGCATCACAGACTGGATCGCGAGACCAGCGGCATTCTCCTTGTATCTCTCATGAAGAAAGCCAACCGGACGCTCGGCGGAGCCTTCGCACAGCGGAAGATCCGTAAGGACTACCTCGCATGGGTCTTGGGGCATCCACGGAAAGACTATTGGACTGCGTCGGAAGACATCGGCAGGAAAGGCGGGAGGTATTGCACTCTCCCCAAAGGGACAGGAAAATCTGCCGAGACCGCGTTCTGGGTTCTCTGGCGAGAATCCGGGCGAACACTGGTGCACGGGTGTCCCGTCACGGGGAGAACACACCAGATCCGGCTCCACCTGGCGGCTCACGGCACACCGGTGCTGGGGGACACGATGTATGGAGGAGGCCGGGAAGACAGGCTCTACCTCCATGCATGGCGACTTACCATCGTGCACCCCTCAACGGGAAAGACACTGCATCTCACCGCTCCTGTTCCCCCGGATTGGAAGGTCCCCGTCCACGTGATACTCCCCCCGCCGTGGGACTTCCATGACTCCCGATGACGAACAAGGATCGGTACCGGCGCTTGTTCCGGGCGCCATCCCGTCGTCGACACCTTGGGGCAGGAACCCGAGGATGCGTTTTTGGGCGTGAACCTCCCCGTTGCGGGCGGCAAGGACGGGGAAAGGTCTGGCATCCTGCAAACAGCAGGGGGTCGGCACGGACATCACCACAAGGAGTACGGCAATGAGCAGAGTCCTGATCATCGGGGCAGGGGGAGTTGGAGGGGTGGTCACCCACAAGTGCGCCCAAGTTCCCGAGGTATTTTCTGAAATCGTTCTCGCTAGCCGCACCGTCGAGAAATGTGAGAAGATCCGCCAACAGATTGCGCGCCCCATAGAAATCGCCCAGGTGGACGCCGACTGCGTCCCGGAACTCGTTGCCCTCATTCGGAAGGTTTCGCCGGACATCGTGGTGAACGTGGCCCTGCCTTACCAGGATCTCACCATCATGGATGCCTGCCTGGAGACCGGTGTGGCGTATCTCGACACGGCCAACTACGAACCGAGGGAAGAAGCGAAGTTCTGCTACAAATGGCAGTGGGATTACCACGATCGCTTCAGGGAGAGAGGCCTCATGGCTCTGCTGGGGTGTGGCTTCGATCCCGGTGTGACCAATGCCTTCTGCGCCCACGCTCTCAAGCACCATTTCGACGTCATTCACACCATCGATATCATGGACTGCAATGCAGGAGAGCACGGACATCCCTTCGCCACCAACTTCAACCCGGAAATCAACATCCGCGAAATCACCCAGAAGGGCAGGTATTACGAGAACGGTGAGTGGAAGGAAACGGAACCTCTCGCCATCCACAAGACATTCGATTTTCCCGAAATCGGCCCGAGGGAGATGTATCTTCTCTATCACGAGGAACTGGAGTCACTGGCGAAGAACATTCCAGGCGTCAAGCGGATGCGCTTCTGGATGACCTTTTCCCAGGAATATCTCACGCATCTGCGCGTGCTCCAGAATGTGGGCATGACACGCATCGACCCCGTATCCTTCCAGGGTTGTGAGATCGTCCCGCTTCAGTTCTTGAAGGCCCTCCTTCCGGAGCCCTCATCCCTGGGAGAGCACTATCGGGGGAAGACCAACATCGGCTGCATGCTTGAGGGGGCGAAGGATGGAACACCTCGAAAGTATTACATCTACAACGTCTGCGACCATGCGGAGTGCTACAGGGAGGTGAAGGCCCAGGCCATTTCCTATACGACCGGGGTTCCCGCTATGATCGGGGCCATGCTCATGGTGACAGGTGTTTGGAAGGGGAAAGGGGTTTTCAACGTGGAAGAGATGGACCCGGACCCTTTCATGGAAAAACTGGGCACTTACGGCCTACCTTGGACGGAAGCCTTTCTCGAATGAAACAGCTGGTGATCGGGAAAACGGAGCCCTCCGGCCTCGCGCAGGTCGAAACGGGGTCCCCATGGAAAGAACGCATGGACTGGAAACGATGACGGAGACAACGAGCATCCGACCGGACGCCATTCCCACCCCTTGCTACCTGGTCGACGAAGCATCCGTGGAGAGAAACCTGCAGGTGCTGGATTCCGTACAGAAGCGAACGGGGTGCAAAATCATCATGGCCCTCAAGGGTTTCGCCATGTTCAGCCTGTTTCCCCTCATCGGGGAATACCTTCACGGCGTCGCGGCGAGTTCCCTGGACGAGGCTCGCCTAGGGTTCGAGGAATTCGGGAAGGACGTTCACATGTTCACCCCGGGCTACAAGGAAGACGAACTGGATGAACTGCTCCGGTATTGCACGCACATGGTGTTCAATTCGTTTTCCCAGTGGGAGCGTTTTCGAGGAAGGGTCCTGGGACATGAAAAGCGCATCCGGTGCGGTATCCGCGTCAACCCGGAGCACTCGGAGGTAAAGGTGCCCATTTACGACGCGTGTGCCCCCTTCTCCCGGCTGGGAGTCACGAGGGAAAACTTTCGCGGTGAAGAGCTTAAGGGAATCTCGGGGCTCCATTTTCACAACCTGTGTGAACTGAACGCCGATTCCCTCGCCAGGACCGTCCCTGTTTTTGAATCGAAATTCGGTACGTTTCTGCACGGCATGGAATGGGTGAATTTCGGAGGGGGGCATCACATCACCCGCTCCGACTACGATTTGGACCTCCTCTGTGATGTCATCAACGACTTCAGAAAGCGTCATGACCTGGACGTCTACCTGGAACCGGGGGAGGCTATCGCTCTCAACACCGGCGTTCTCGTGGCCACCGTCCTGGACATCATCCACAACAAGATGGACATCGCCATTCTGGACACCTCTGCAGCAGCCCACATGCCCGATGTCCTGGAGATGCCCTATCGACCTGAAATCCAGGGGGCTGGTGCGATCGACGAGCACCCCTACAGGTATCGCCTGGGCGGTCTCACCTGCCTTGCTGGGGACGTTTTCGGGGACTATTCCTTCCAGGAACCTCTGAAAGTGGGATCTCAGGTCATCTTCCTGGACATGGCCCACTATACCATGGTGAAAAACAACACCTTCAACGGGGTCCGGCTCCCATCCATCGCCATCCGGGATCGAGCCGGACAAGTCCGCGTCGTGCGCCGGTTCGGCTACGAGGACTATCGTAACCGCCTTTCCTGAGGGAGGAACCTGGGCGTTTTGCCTCCGACGGAGAGGTTACCGGAGGAGACGGCACCAGCCGGGTGAGTCCTGTTCCGGCTAGGAGTCGGGAAAAGCTCTCAACCGCTCTCGAACCCAAGCGATGATCCTCTCCTGTTCAGCCGGGTGGAACCATTGAAATTCGGCGTCTCCACGAAACCATGTCATCTGGCGCTTTGCATAGCGCCGGGTGTCCCTTTGAATCTCCCCCAAGGCCGCTTCCATGGAACAATCCCCTGAGAGGTAGCGAACCAGCTGCCTGTATCCCAGGGATCGCATCGGTTTCAATTCGGGACCGAAACCCATGGAAAGCAAGTTCTCCACTTCTTCCAGGAAACCCTGCTCCATCATCGTGAAAACCCTCCGGTCGATGCGTTCGCACAGTTCGGCCCGGTCTCTTCCCAGGCCGATTTTTACGGCGGGGTAATGCCCTCCCCGGAAACGATGCCGTTCCTGCCAATGGGACAGGGGTTTCCCAGTGAGGCGGAAGACTTCGAGCGCCCTGAGAACACGCTGCCGGTCGTGGGGATGGATTTTTTGCCCAAGCAGGGGGTCCACGCTTTTCAGGGACCGGTGGAGGAACTCCAATCCATGGTCTTCCAGTTCCTTGAGCAGTTCTTCCCGTACCGGTCCGCTGCTGGGGGCACCCGGACAGATGCCTCCCAGAAGGGTTTTCATGTAAAGCCCTGTACCCCCGGTGACGATGGGGACCCGGCCCTCCGCCCGGAGCGCTTCGATGACAGGCCTTGCCGCTTCGCCGAAGAGTGCGGCATCAAAGGGTTCGTCGGGGCGGACGAGGTCCAGGAGGTGATGGGGAACCAACCGGCGTTCCGCATCGGAAGGCTTGGCGGTGCCGATGTCCATGTACCGGTACACCTGCAGGGAATCGGCGTTGAGGATCTCCCCCCCCAGGCGCCTGGCGAGTTCGATGGCCAGGGCGCTCTTCCCCACGCCCGTTGGACCGCCGACGAGCACGATCGGTGTGGCATCCATGACTTCTTCTCGCTCAGGTCCGATGGAAAAGCCGCGCAAGCTCGGAATGGGTCAGTTTCACCCAGAGGGGGCGACCGTGGGGACAGGTGAAGGGCATGGCGGTCGCGTCCAGATCGTGGAGCAGGGCCCGAACCTCGTCGGGTTTGAGCTTCTGTCCAGCTCTCACCGCCGAATGACAAGCGGCTGTGCTGGCAAGACTCGTCGTCAGGTTCCAGGATGGGTTTTTCTCGTCCTCGTGGGCGGCGCCGAGCACTTCCCGCAGGAGGGTGTCAGGGGGCACATCACTCAGGACTGCCGGAACCGCTGCGATGACGAAGCTGTCCCTCCCGAAGGGTTCGATTTCGAAACCGATGCGGTTCAACTGATCCAGCCAGCGGGTGAGTTTCGCCGACTCCTTCGGCAAGAGGTGTATCACCACGGAATGAAGCAGGCGTTGGCGGGCCCCGGCTCTCGTGGATTGGGAAAGTCGATCGTAGAGAATTCTCTCGTGGGCGGCATGCTGGTCGATGAGCAAGAGGCCGTCCGGGGCCTCCAGAAGCAGATAGACATTGCCCACCTGGCCGATGAAAGGAAGCCTGGAAAACCCTGGACTGACAGGAGAGAGGGCTTCGGGCGATGTCGTCCTGTGAAAGGGCCTCCCGTCGGGAAACGATGCCTCAGCCGAAGCAGCGTGGGGCGGTGGGTCCGTCTCGACGGGGGAATCGATCCCCGATGGTGGAGAGGCACCAAGCGCCGCTTTTATGGGCACCGGTTCCCCCCGGTGCGCTGGATGGGTTGAAGGAGGGCCGGCCGTGACCGCCTGATCCTCACGGGCCAGAAGCGTGCCCCGTAATCGCCTGGAGGCGTCCGTATTGTTGGGGCGGTGACTTTCCAGGCCCCGAAACACCGCCTCCCTTACTGCCTCCATCACCTCCGAAGGTTCTCTGAAACGCACCTCCCGTTTCGTGGGATGGACGTTGATGTCCACCAGGCCATGGGCAATGTCGATAAACAGGACGACCACAGGGTACTTTCCCTTGGGAATGAGTGCTTCGTAGGCGGACAGGACGGCACGATTGAGCATGCGCTCCCACACCGGCCTTCCGTTGACGTACTGGAAAAGGTATTGGGCATTGGGTCTTTGGAGTTCCGGCGGGGCAAGAAATCCATGGACTGTGAGATGACGCCGCTCGGTGCGAAACGGCATCAGCCGCCCGGAAAGCGCCGGTCCCAGAACTTGAGCCACTCTGCCCGCGTGGTTCCCTGTCCTTTGGAAATCGTAAAGAGTCCGTTCCTGGTGGACCAACTGGAAGTGAATGGCCGGGTGCGCCATGGCCAGACGGACGAACCGGTCTCCGATGTGGGCCATTTCCGTGTCCACCGTCCGCAGGAACTTACGACGGGCGGGAACATTGTAGAACAGGTCGCGCACCGTCACCATGGTTCCCCGCGGGCACCCTGTCTCCCTGGCCTCCCTGAGGACACCGCCTTCCACACGGATGAGTGTGCCTGCAAGGCTATCGTCTTCCCTTGTGACCAGTTCGAATCGGCTGACGGATGCAATGCTGGGCAGGGCCTCACCACGGAAGCCCAGGGAAGCGACGGCCTCCAGATCCTGCAAGTTTTTGATCTTGCTGGTGGCATGCCGTTCGATCGCGAGCAGGGCGTCGTCATGGGCCATGCCGATGCCGTTGTCCACCACCCGGATTTCTTTGCGCCCCCCCTGGGAGAGGGCGACATGGATCTTCAGGCTCCGGGCATCGATGCTGTTTTCCACCAGTTCCTTGACGACGGCTGCCGGACGCTCCACCACCTCCCCGGCCGCAATTTGGTTGGTCAGATTGTCGGGCAGGATTTGGATTCTTGCCATGGTTTCTCGCTTTACATTTTGATGCTTCTCATCTAATGACAAGGTTGGCCGCTCTGAAACGGAGGGCCGTCTCCCGTTGGCTGCACGACTCTTCAGGCACGATATCCACCATACAAATCTCCGGAACCGGGTGATAAGGGAAGGGCCCCATGCAAGGCGCCAATCCTTACCAGTCTCTTGTGAGCCTCCTGAGCAATGTCCTTGAGGCTTACACGACAGCCTTTTTCATTTTCGAAAGCAGGTCCCGCCAGCTGCATCTTGCAGCATCCCAATCCCTGAGCCGTCATCTTCCCGAGACCGTATCCCTTTCCGTGGAACAAAGCGGCATCTTGGCGCAAGTCCTCAAGGTCGGCCAGACAATCCATATAGAGAAGCTTCCGGAGGTATCCGCTTCTCTGACCAATACCGTTCCTTTTTATCGTGAGGGGGAATCCTACATCAAGGGGCTTTTCGCCGTCCCGGTGGGGGACGGGAGCGGCGTTCTTTATGTGGACACGAAATACGGATGGGGCTTCAACGACAAGCAGCAGAAGTGGATCAAGGAGGTTGCGGACGTCCTGCACGAAATCATGCAGAAGGAGGAGCAACTGCACCAGCAGGAAGACTGCAACCGCATCCTCCAGTTCTGGTGGCGCCTGGATGAAGCAGCCTACCAGGGGATTTCCCCCGAAGATTATTGCACTCTTGCCGTCAGTGAATGTGCTCAGTTTCTCGGCACCGACTACGGCTTCCTGGCACTCCGCGAGGTCGGCAAACCACACTACCGTTTGTTCGCCTCCACCCCCAACACGCCAAGGAACTTGATGCACCAACCCTTCCCCACGAACAGGGGATTGGCCGGGTGGATTTTCCGCAACAGGAAACCTCTTTTGGTGGCCAAGCTCAACCCCGACACTTCAGAACACTTCCTGTTCGCCCCCGGTGAGGGTCTGCCCCACCAAGGATCCTTTTGGGCCATCCCCTCGGAAATGGCCCTCGGACACACCCTGGGGCTGATGGTCCTGTCCCGTTCCCCCATTGAATGGGATCAGGATCACCAGACCGCCATGACGCACCTCATGCACTTCTTCAGCCTTTACCTGGAGAAATCTGCAATCCAGGAGGAATATGAACATCTCCGTACCTACGACGCCACGACCAGCCTCCTCAACGCTTATGCCTTCGAAGGGAGGGTTGAAAAAACCCTGACTTCCTCCATGCAGGAAAGCACGCCTTTCACCCTTGCTCTGCTCCAGATCGAACCGTGGCGGACCATTTCCACCCATGTCCCTCCAAAGATCACCCGCCGCTGGCAGAGGAAACTGGCCGGCCTCATGTGTGAAGAACTGGCACCGGAGGTGCTGGTGGGACTCGTCACAGAAAACCGGTTCGGCTTTCTCTTCCCAGACGCGGCATCCCATGACACACGCCAATATCTTTCCCGAATGGTCGAACTGGCCAGGGATTTTTTCACCGCAAGAATGAAAGGGGTCCGGATGCACGTCGGCATCGGGGTCGTCAACTATCCCCAGGATGGGACCCGGAGCGAGGAACTCTGGCCCCTGGCGTACAGTCGGCTCTATTCTTCACCCATTCCCAGGGAGTGACCGGGCTGGATCGGGGAAAAACCATTGACCCATCAGAGCATTCTCTATAGACTCATCCACCGTTGATTTCCCAGCCATTTTGAGCACGCAAAAAGGGTAATTCATGCTGGATCGCATATTCAGTTTCTTTTCCAAGGACCTCGCCATGGACCTTGGCACCGCCAATACGCTCGTTTACTTGCGAGGAAAAGGCGTCGTTCTCAATGAACCCTCCGTCGTCGCCATCAACCAGGACACGCACCAGGTCATCGCCGTTGGGCAGGAAGCCAGGAACATCATCGGAAGACACGGCCAGCGCATCGTGACCATCCGCCCCTTGAAGGACGGCGTGATCGCCGACTTCGAAGTGACGAGCGTCATGATCAAGTATTTTCTGAGCAAGGTGCTCCAGAGGCGATATCTCATTCGCCCCAAACTGGTGGTGGCCGTTCCCACCGGGATCACCTCGGTGGAGAAACGAGCGGTCATCGAAGCAGCGGAGCAGGCTGGCGCACGCCACATTCATCTGGTGGAGGAACCCATGGCCGCCGCCATCGGTGCCGGTCTCCCCATAGACCAGCCGTTTGGAAACATGATCGTGGACATCGGGGGAGGAACCACGGAAGTGGCGGTCATTTCCATGTTCGCCGTGGCCTACAGCGAGTCGGTCCGGGTTGCGGGAGATGAAGCCAACGAGGCCATTCTCCGCTACATTCAACGGGAAAGGCAGATGATCATCAGCGAGATCCTGGCTGAAACCGTAAAAATGAAGATCGGTTCGGCCGCCCCGCTGGAGAAACCGGAAAGCATCGACATCACCGGCAAGGAGATCCTCACGGGCATCCCCAAGACCTTCTCGGTGACGGACTCAGAAATTCGAGAGGCGATCAAGGAACCGGTCATGGTCATTGTGGACGCGGTCAAGCGGGCTCTGGAGAAAACTCCGCCGGACCTGGCCGCGGACATTCACGACAAAGGCTTTTGGCTCGCTGGGGGTGGCGCTCTCATCCGGGGGCTGGACCGTCTACTGCATCAGGAAACGAACCTCAAGGTCAACATTGCGGACGATCCTCTCACGGCCGTTGCAAGAGGGGCTGGAGCAGTCATCGAACACATGGAGTTCTTCAGGCAGGTTTTCATCAACTGAGAACCAATGCGTCAATCCTTCGGGGCCCCTCTTCCCCCGGCAATGACACGGAACTGCTCTCTGCGCTGCTGTCGGAGGAGATCTCTCACCGCCGTTTGCCACGCCCTCCTCTCGGTTTCCACCGCTTCGAGATACTTTCTTCGTTTTTCCTCCTGCAGGGCATCACGAATCTTGATTTCCTCCCGTGCCCTCTTCAACCGGTGGTAGCCCAGGGAAGAATTCCAGAACTTCCAGTTCAAGGGAACGCCGTAGCGCTTTTCCAGTGCGTTCCTCAGGTCTGTGGCCTCGTGGTCCTCGAGAAACCTCTCCAGGTCGAAAAGTTCATCCTTTTCCAAATAGTAGGGAGATTCTTCCCATTCCCCTATGGCCCGGGCAAGCTTTTCCAGGAGTTCCGTCTGTTCCAAATCCGTCCCGCCAGACATTGGATGCTCCTTCCATCTAATGTGGCCGCCAGATTGCCGTTGACACTGTCCGCGTACTTTTCCTATTGTGAAATTTAATCATCCCTGTTTCCATTTCGAGGCCAAGGAGGATATGATGTTTGTCGGCTGGAACATGAACACGAACCTCATCACCATATCTCCGGAAACATCCGTCTTCAAGGCGCGGGAGATGATGGACCAGCACAGGATCTCGCATCTTCCGGTAACCGATGGAAAGGCGCATCTGCTGGGCATCGTGACGGACCGGGACTTGCGCCAGGCTTGGGCATCCCCTGCGACCACCCTGAGTGTCCACGAGTTGACGTATGTGCTGCAAAAGCTGACCGTGGAGAGCATCATGACCCGGAAGGTGGTGACCGCCACGCCCGACATGACCATCGAACGGGCTGCGCGGGTCCTCCGGGATCACAAGATCGGCTGTCTCCCGGTCCTGAAGGACGACAGACTCGTGGGAATGATCACCTCCACGGACCTCATGGACGTCTTCCTCAAAGCACTGGGTCTCAGCGAGGACACCCGGCGCTTCTCCATCCTGGTGCGCGACCGCATCGGCATCGTCGCCGAAGTAGGCAAACAGATGCAAGAGGCGTCCATCAATATCCGCAGCATTCTCGTTGTCCCCCTGAGAGGCCACGAAAACGTCTGGCAGCTCATGGTCCGTGTGAACCTCACGGATTTCCAGAAGGCGATGGACACGCTCAAATCTTCCGGCTTCAAGATTGTGGCGGATTACGTGGAAGAACTCACTCCCTTTCTCCCCGACTGAGGGAGGAGAGCACTTCCTGCCGTGGATGACTCATCGGCCAAACGGAAGCGGTATTGGGAAAACTCATCGATTTCACCAGGAAGCCACAGGATCGGGAAAACCTCATCTCGTCCCACCCGCTGGAGTTTCGCCGCAGTGACTGGCAAAGCGGGTTCGCCATCCTGTGCACCCGCCGGGAGTCTGAACGATATGAGGCCCATCGTTTGGAGGCCATTCGCCTCCCCGGACATCAGCACATCCAGTACGTTCCCAACCACATCCGGTTGGACGGTGGATATCACTTCACCACCGTCGGCCTGTACCGTCACCGGGAGAACGAGACGAAAATGCGGCGCGTCTACCGCCTGGCAGGTCTCATGGAATGCGTCACCGGTATTTGTTCGCCCATTCTGCGGACAGACCTCCTGAGAAAGTTTTACAACGATATCCTCCGCGAAAGGGAGGAATTGCAAGTGGTTTGGAGGGGAAACGTGGAGCATTTCCTCCTTCCCCTGTCGGCGGAGCACTACAATGCGAACAGATTCCGCCAAGCCGTATTGGAGGCTGTCACACTCAAGGATCTCTTCGCCATCATCGAACGGGAGACGCAACAGCAATTCCAGTCCATATCATCCCATTACGTTTTCTACCTGCCTGAGGGATTTCCTTCCCACTGCTCATTGTGAGCAGACCTGCACACCGGGGAAGAGAGGTAGGGGGCAAACCGCCGCCATCGGGGAACAGCCGGAGACGGGGAACTTCGGCCCGGTCAGGTGGGCCGAGGTTGTCCCCTCATCGCAGATCACAATGAGCCGGCAGGTCTCCCAGGGAGGATGCTCTGTACACTCCCCTCAAGACCGCTTCCGCTGTGGCACGGGCGGCCAGGGCCCCCACAACCGTCGTCTCCACACCCTCCACGTCGCCGCAGCTGAGGGCGAAGACGGTATCGCCGTCATACAGAGTATGGGTAGGGAACACGGTTCGCGCGAGACCATCGTGCGCCATCTGCGCCACTTTCGTGAGCTGCGTTTTGTTCAACCGCACGTTCGTCGCCACCACCCCCACCACGGTATTCTGCCCCTCGGGAAAGCCCGACAGCCGTCTCAATCGCATCATCTCTTTTTCCGCATCGATCAGCCGGCTGCTCCGGGCATCCTCCCGACAGCCGGCCAGGGGGCGGTTAGAGAAAGGATCGAAAACGTCCCCGAAGGCGTTCACGACCATGAGCGCCCCAACCCTGACACCGCTCGGGGCATCGATGAGGGCGCTTCCCAAGCCGCTCTTCATGCCGCGTTCCATTCCGTGGAGCTTCCCCACGGTGGCACCCAGCCCCGCCCCCCTGCAACCCTCTCCAACAGGTTCCCCCGTGGCGTTTCTGCACGCTCTGTAGCCCAGTTCCCCGTCAGGATACAACCCTGAACGGTTGACCCCCAGATCGAAGATGACCGCACCTGCCACAATGGGAATGAGACCGTGTCCGGAATCAAAACCGACGTTCATCTCTTTGAGGTAGCGCCTCACCCCTTCGGCGACACTCAAGCCGAATGCACTTCCTCCCGTGAAAAAAAGCCCGTGAATCCTGTCCACAAGATTCACAGGATTGAGGGTATCCGTACCGAAAGTCCCGGGCGCCCCCCCACGCACGTCCACACCTGCGGGGACACCCCCGTCTGTCAGGACCACTGTGCATCCGCTTGGCACACCGGACAATTCCGCATGCCCCACGCGAACCCCCTCGATGCCTGTGAGCGTGTCATTGGGCATTCGTTTCCTCCCTGCACCAGTTGAGTAAATAGCGGTATATCTCCTTGCCGATCTCCACCCCCGTCATGATGATTTCAGGGCCGAATTCCCGCCCAGTGGGAGTGCGGAAGGTCTCGACGATTCGCAGGATTCCCGACATTCCCCATGGAAACTTCTCGAGAATCTGCCGGGGAGAGAGTCCCCGGCAGTCTGCCATGCACCAGAGAGTGTGGGTGAAGGTATCCGCACCCCACCGGAACTTGTCCGAATCGTAGAGACAATCGCTGACGAGCTGAATCCAGGGCAGGCGGCAAGGACGCGGAACGGTGAAGGCCTCGTGATTCCGAATGGCAGCGCAAAGGCAGTCCGCTTCCACCTCCGTCACGGGAAAATCCCGGAGCAACCTCAGTGCCTCCCGGGCTCCCGCTTCCGCATGGTTTTCCTCGCTGCGGCAAATGTCGTGCAGAAGCCCAGCCAGGAGCCCCAGCACCATCAGACGTTCCAGGTCAGTATCGCTGAAGCGCAGGGCTTGCATTTCCACCCAGATCAGGACGGCACAGTCGAGGCTCACATGGGTGCTGTGGAAGAGGCCGTGCCCTAAATCCTCCTGGAGTATCGATCGGACGATCTCCCGCATCCGCACGACGGTGGGCTCCCCGTAAAAGAGCTTTCGCGCAAGGGCGACGGGGGCCTTGAATCGCGTGTAGAATTCGGGCATGGGGTGGCGGGATGCAATGCGCTGGGCTTCCCTCTGCAGTCTTTGGTTGACCTCGTTCATGGCTGATCCGAAAGAAAAACCGGGTTGACGAAGGCCGTTAACATCCAGTGGGAAAAGGACCGCCATTGGGTATCGGCTCCGCCTTCCCGGGGCCTGTCGGTGATCCCACCGCCATTCAATGCATCGCGTATTTTTCCGCCAGGAGACGCCGAAACCGAGGAGTATAAATGAGCTCAAACGTCGCCTCTTTTCCTGGGAAAAGCTCCATGGCGGCGTCTTTCACAACCTGCACCAGCTTTTGGGCCTGCAAAAGATCGAGGTCCGTCTGAGCAATGAGGGCCAAGGACATGTCGATCATTCTTCTCAAACGCCTGAGTCTTCGCTCTTCGTCCAGAACGCCCCCCCCTGCGGCAACAGCCCCTTCACTCCTCAAATCTTCTACCTCCTCACCCATAGACACACTCCTCCACCTTCTTTGCCAGTAACCTCTCCTCCATTTCCACAATGCGACGGATCATCATGTCGATGGATTTGACCGCGACCTCGGGGAACTGCACCACCAGTTTTTGAAAGCTTTCCCGGTCAACCGTGAGACACTCGACGGCTTCCATGGCTCGCGCGGAAAAAAGCCGACGAATGTCCGAGAGCAGGGCCAGTCCTCCGAAGAACTCGCCCTCTTCGATCACCTTGAGAATCAGTGACTGCTCACTATATTCCCGAATCATCTGCACACGCCCGGAAATGACAATATACCCCTTGTTGTCCCTGTCTCCCTGCCGAAACAGGAACTCCCCGGGGTCGTAGCGAGCCCGCCGGCTCAGGTAGGCGTATACTTTCAACCTTTGGGCGGGAATTCCCGAAAAGACGGGGACGCGGCTGAGGATCTCCAGATTCTGATCCAATTCGCACGGTCCCAGTAAACCCATATCACAGTGAGCTTTGTTTTCCTCCGGCGAGCTCATAGAACAGTCCCCCTTGAGCCATCAGGTCTTCATATCGCCCCATTTCAACAATCCTGCCCCCTTTCATCACAGCGATCCGGTCGAAGCCGCGAACCATCTCCAACCGGTGTACCACCGCTATGAGAGTGCTCTTGCCTTTCAGTTCGTCGTTGATCAATTGCTGGATGAGCGCCTGCGAGGAATTGTCAAGGCTCGCTGTCGCCTCGTCCAGAATGAGGATGGGGGTCCTTTTCAGAAGGGCTCTGGCAATGCCGATCTTCTGCTTCTGCCCCCCTGAAAGTCGGTCCCCTTTGCTTCCCACCTGAAATTGCATTCCCTGTTCCATGATTTCTTCGGTCAAACCGCTCTCCTCCAGCAGGTCCTCAACGCTGCGGCGCACATGCTCCATGGCCTGGGGATGTTCTGCCTTCACATTTCCGAAAAGAATGTTGTTGAGCACCGTCTGGGAAAAGAAATAGTTTGTGGGATGGTAGAATGTAAACGCTGATGGATCCGTTTGCAGCATTTTTTCAATGAACCGAAATCTCGCCTTCAAAATGGCATCCTCCTGCTCCCGCGACAGGGCGGCCATTTTGTGTCGTGCCGGAACAAACCTGAGGGCGAGAGCAAGGAGGGCATTTTTGTCTCCACGGGTCAAATGGTCTCCGCCGGATCCTCCCACCCGCTCGGCGATATCCTGATAGGTATCGAACTCCTCAATGGATATAGGACTCCTTTCGAAGAAGAAGGCATCGCCCTGCAAATCCTTCAACAGAGCGACCGTCTCAACCGCCAGGCGGCCACCAAGCTCGAGCAGTGGTTGCAGGAGACCGTTCTCCCTCAGGAAATCCTGGAAAAACCGGGTCTGGTGAAGCACCTTCAGGTCGTACTCCTTCCTGGGGGAATGACCGAAGACAATGTTCTCCAGGAGACTCGAATACTGCTGGAAGCGGTTGACCACAAAGAAATCGACCATGTGGGAGAGTTTTCTCTCCCATCTGGAATAGTAGGCATCGCGGACATAGACCAGGCGCTCCGCAAGCTCCCGGTGCTTTTCGGGCGACAGCCTGGCATCCAGTCCCATTCTCAGGACGTCATCCGAAAAACCCACCTGCCGGATCACTCTCAGCACCTCCACGCGGTCCACCACCCCGGTCTCATTCCGGCTTCCCCGCCGCGTGGACAGAACACCGTAGAGGACGTTTTCCATGATGGAGCCGTCGAAGATAAAAGGGTACTGCGCCACGTATCCCAGGTTTCGGCTCACTTCCAGACGACTCAGACTTTTCAGTTCGATCCCGTCGACATAGACATGCCCGATGTTATACGTGTAAAGCTGGCCCATGACCATGGCAAGGGTGCTTTTGCCGCTGCCGGAGAAGCCCACTATCGCAAGCTGCTCGCCAGGCTTCAACCTCAGGGAGATCTGGTCCAAGAGCCGAATGCGACCCTCCGCCACATAAGAGAGATCCTGGACCTGGATCTCGCCCCGAAGGCGAAGGGGCTCCCTTCCCTCTTCCGGTTCCAGCAAGATCTCCGACTTCACGTCGAAGGCTTCCATGACCTGCCGGTACCGCACCCGGCTGTCCTGGTAGGACTGGTAATAGTCCATGAGTTCCTTCCAGGGGTCGTAGAGCTTTTCGTAAGCTGAGAGAAAAGCCACGAGAGCCCCCAGGTCGAGTCTTCCATGGATAGTCAGGTAGCCGCCCAGGAGAAAGAGGATGAACGGTCCGAGACTCTGAAAGAAATTGTTCAAGAACTTGGTGAGAAACTTGAACGTGTTCATCCGGCAACGAATTTTGAAAAGGGGAAAGGCGAAACGGGCGAGCTTCCGGCCTTCCACCTCGTAGCTCGAGTTGCCGTGAATTTCGTGCATCCCAGAAATGGCCTCGCTCAAAACATTGCTCATGGAACGGTTGATTTCGATGCGCGCCTGGTTCAGCCGATTGAATCGACGCTGGAGAAACGGAACCACCAGAATCTCGATGGGGTAGATGGAAAGGCTCAGGACCGCCAGCAGCGGGTTCAGGTAAGCCATGTACCCGGCAAAGGTGAGGAGGGTCAAAGTGTTGATGACGGGAATGGCGATGGCCCCTCCCATGAATTCCCCGACGACGTTCAACTCCGAAGTGAGGGAGGCGATGACCGTTCCAGGCGCCATCTTCCTGAAAAACGGCAGGGGGAGGGTAAGAATGTGATCGTAGAGCTTGCTTCGCATTTCCAGGAGTATCTTCTGCCCGATATATCCCTGCATGACGTTGATGACATATTTGAGGGACCCCGCAATGACGACGGTGCCGAGGTATAGGGCGCAGTATATGAAGAGCAGGTCAATCTTCTGCAGGGCGATGGCTTGATTGACGATGCGTTTCTGCATCTCCAGAGGAAAAACCCTGAAGAAGATGGTGGTCACCGTCAACAACAAAAGGAGGAACTGCAAACCACGATATCTCTCCAGAACCCAGGAAAAGAAAGGTTTCTTCGAAATCATTTCAAAACTGGCTCCAGGACAACATTCGGGATTGGTCAAGCGGGCGGCGGCCGGCTCTCATACTTCACCAGCGGATGTGCATTGTCAATGCGTCCCTGGGACCGCGCCTCGGGCCGAAAACCCCTCCCCACCGGGATCCATGCGCGCAACTTGACAAACTTCGCACATGTCCAATATTAGATAGGTTCGTTCATAGTCCGTCGTGTTCAGGTGAGGAGATGAATCTTTGCTGGCGTCCCGAAACGCAGGCGCTGCGAGACAACATTGGAAAACCGGGAAACGTCTCCTCTCATCTCCACCCAACCACTTCCCATGGATCTAGAAGGGTCAAGCAATGCAGCCGATAGAAGTCAAGGAAAACATCTACTGGGTAGGGGCAATTGACTGGAACGTCAGGGACTTCCATGGATACCAGACCCCCAAGGGAACCACATACAATTCCTTTCTCGTGCTCGACGAAAAGGTAACCCTTTTCGACTGCGTCAAGAAGCCTTTCAAGAGTAACCTGCTGGCCAACATCCGGAAACTCATCGACCCCGCAAAGATCGACTACATCGTGGTCAATCACGTGGAAATGGACCACTCGGGGGCGCTGCCCGAAATCATGGAGTTCATCGGTCCGGAAAAAGTCATCTGCTCCCCCATGGGCAAGAAGGTTCTCATTGATCATTTCCACCGGGAGGACTGGCCCTTCGAGGTCGTCGAGTCGGGGAAAACCTTGAGCCTCGGAAAGAAGACCGTCCAGTTCTTGGAAACCCGGATGCTCCACTGGCCCGACAGCATGTTTTCCTATCTCGTCGAAGACGAAATGCTCATTTCGAGCGACGCTTTCGGACAGCACTGGGCAACGAGCGAACGGTTCGACGACGAAGTGGATCTGGAGGAACTCCTTTCCCAGTCGGCCAAGTATTATGCCAACATTCTCCTGCTCTATTCACCCCTGGTGCAGAAACTTCTCGCCGGCGTCCGCAAATCAGGCCTGCGAATCAACATGATCGCCCCCGATCACGGGCTCATTTGGAGAAGCCACCCCGGGAGGATCCTGGAAGCCTATGACACGTGGAGTCAGCAGAAAACCAAGAAGAAAGCCCTCCTCATTTACGACACCATGTGGCAGAGCACGGAGGCCATGGCCAACGCCATCGCAGACGGTCTGAACCAAGAGGGCGTTGATTTCAAGATGCTCAATCTCAAGCACAACCACCGCAGCGACGTGATGACGGAAGTCCTGGACTCCAAGGCGATCATCCTGGGCTCCTCCACACTCAACAACGGGATTCTCCCCGGCATGGCCGACATCCTGTGCTACATGAAGGGGCTCAAACCCACCGGAAAAATTGGAGCCGCCTTCGGTTCCTACGGGTGGAGCGGGGAATCGGTGAAAATCCTCAACGAAGCCATGGAGGGCATGAAGATCCAGGTGGTGGACGAAGGAATCCGGGTGAAGTTTGCCCCCACTCAGCAAGATCTCGATCGGTGCATCCAGTTGGGGAGGAAAATTGGTAAGCTGGTGAAAGAAAACGGCCACTAAGGGGCATGATCGGCTTGACCACGGCACAAGAGGGGAGACGTCCGCCCATCATGAAGAGGCACAGCCTCAAGGCGGGTCGATGTCCCCTTTCTTGGAGCCGGTGCCGTCCGCCAGGCTTCTTACTGCATCCGAAAGGACGGAAGCAGACCGCATCCACGATGGAAAACGCTAGACTTCTCTGAGGAACGCACCGGAGCGTCATCATCGCGTGACAGCGATGGGGCGCAACCTTTCATGACTGTTGAGACTTGATCCTGTCTACCTCCTCGTTGGCTTTCTCGTAAAATTCCGCGTCGGATATCCTGCCTTCGACGAAATCACTCCAGGCTGCGAAATTGTTGAAGAAGCAAAAGCCGATGTTCCGGTCCCGGCAGACCTTTTTATAGATCCCGTTGGCACGCCTCGCACGATCCTTCCGCTCAGCATCCTTGTCGGCAACAGGTTCGTCCTTTTCAATGAGGAGGTACTTCCCGAAGTTCCTGGAGTACTCGGAGAGTTCCTTCTTTGCCTCTTTTTCCAGCGTGGACTCATCGATCTTTCCGTCCACGAACTTCATCCAGGCATCAAAGTCTCCCCAGTTGCAGACCTTTACCCCCTTTTCCTCGCATGCCCTGCAGTACGCTTCGTCTGCTGCAGACGCACGGTTCTTCTGCTCGTCCGTCAATTCAATGCACTCCAACTGGGAATCTTCCGCTTCATCAACCATAGGGGTCCTCCCGGAAATGAGGGTTGAGTCGGCAAGCAAACAATCCGTCCCGCCGAACCGAAACACCATGGGAAGAAGACAGGCCCCACCCCCTCCGCCCAAAGCCGGATGGGTACCCGTAACGCTTCAGGAAGGGGAACTGCGGGGAACATTCGGCCCGGTTCTTCACAGCACGTGGGGAATGCTCCCGTCTGCTCAAGGCAAAGGCACTCCCACATCCCGTCGGCGGGGCGAAGTTCGATGGGCAACGAGTCCGTAACGTATCGCAGCAGTCGGACACCGCTGGCGAATGTAGCACAGTGGTTTGAGACAGTACAGGAAAAGAACCGGGGGGTGGGCATAAAGGGAGAGGATGCCACCGGGGAGCGATAAATAGTGATGTGTCATGCCGGCACGCTGCCCAGAAAAAGAAACGCCGGCCTGAAAATGCCGGCGTTTACGCTTCTCTTCTCTGGTCGGGACGAGAGGATTTGAACCTCCGTCCTCTTGCACCCCAAGCAAGCGCGCTAACCAGGCTGCGCCACGTCCCGCCCCAAACGGTTGCGAGACTAACATCTCTCCACGGCGCTGTCAAGTTGCATTCCTGCCTCTCTTTCCCAGGATGAAGCGCGTCATTCCTGTGCCGACATCCCGTCGGGCGATCATCCCCTCGGGAAACCCACAAGACAGGCGCTCCCCGTCTTCCTTGCAGCGCCACCGGGCAAGGGACCTTCGCCAAGAAGCCTGGACGGATCAACGGGGAGGCGCATGGGGGACTCCTTCCGCCGGGTGAGGTGTCGGATCCCTATCCCGGATTCCCAAAGCCCGCATCTTGCGGTGCAGGTGACTTCTTTCCAGCCCGATGCGGGCTGCCGTCAACGAAATATTCCAGTCGAACTCGTGGAGCTTCCGCGTGAGATATTCCCGTTCAAAGCAGACCCTGGCCTCCCTCAGCGTCCCCTGTGCATAAGGGTCGTCCGGTTCGGCCCGCGTCAGTGCGCTCTGTTTGAAATCACCGGGAAGATCGGACATGCGGATGACATTCTCCGGTGTCATGATACACAGTCGCTCGATGAAATTCCTCAACTCCCTCACATTCCCCACCCAGGGGTGCTGCTGGAGTCGCGTCATGACTTCGGGGTCCACCCGTTTCTTCCCCATGGCGCTCTCCACGCTCATCTCGTGGAGAAAATCCTCCACGAGCAGAGGAATATCCTCCACCCGCTTTCTGAGAGGTGGCACATGTATAGGGATGACATTGAGACGGTAGTAGAGGTCCTGCCGGAAACGACCTTCCTCGATCTCCCTTTGGAGGTCCTTGTTTGTAGCGGCCACGATCCTCACGTCCACCTGGATGGGTCGAGAGCCTCCCACGCGCTCGAACACCTGCTCCTGGATGATCCGCAGAATCTTGGCCTGCGTTCTGAGACTCATGTCGGCCACTTCGTCGAGGAAGAGGGTTCCCCCGTCAGCCTGATCGAATTTCCCCTTCCGCCTTTCATGGGCGCCCGTAAAAGAACCCTTTTCGTGCCCAAAGAGCTCGCTTTCGATGAGTTCCTCAGGAATGGCGGCACAGTTGACTTCGACCATGGGACGATGGCTGCGGCGGCTCAGGTGGTGAATCATGCGCGCTACCAGTTCCTTCCCCGTCCCATTCTCTCCGGTGATGAGCACCGTGGCGTTGGTGGGCGCCGCCCTCTCGATTTCCTGCCTGAGGGCAACCACTATAGGACTGTTCCCTGTGATGGAGTGGCGACGTGTCGCCTTCTGGCGCCAAAGGCGGTTTTCTTCGGTCAGCCGGTTGAATTCCAGGGCGTTCTGAACCGAAACGAGAATGCGATCCAGTGAAAGGGGCTTTTCCACGTAATCGAACGCCCCCATCCTGGTCGCCTTCACCGCTGTTTCAATATTCCCGTGGCCGGAGATGATGATGACCGGCATCATGGGGAATTTTTTCTTCACCTCCTCGAGAACAGCCAGCCCGTCCATCCCGGGCATCCATATGTCCAGAAGCATGAGGTCCGCCATGTCCTTTTGGAGTTCCCCAAGGGCCTCCTGTCCGTTTGCTGCGACGGAAACCCGGTAGCCCTCATCCTGCAGCACTCCCTTGAGGGACTGGAGAATTCCCGGTTCATCGTCGACCACGAGAATCCTTTGCTTCATGCGGCGTCTCGCACCTCCCCTCAAAACGATCATGAAAACAGCCAATGCGGAAGAGGCATCTTCCACGCCACCCAGACCGGCGAGGTTTCGCCGCCGGGCAGTTCTCATATGCCAATGCAGTCGATGGGTAAAATCACCATGGAACACGTCGGCTCGCAACGGACAAGTGAGGGGAAACGGTCCCGCCACATCACTTGAGGGAAAACCCGTTGGGCGGGCCCGTATTCTCCATCTTTCATGACCCTTACGCGGGCAGTTCGATGACGATGACCGTCCCCCGCGGCACATTGTCCCGCACCCGCACGAATCCGTTGTGATCCGCCACGATGCTGGCCACAATGGCAAGCCCCAGCCCGGTCCCCCTCTCTCGCGTGGAATAGTAGGGCTCGAACATGCGCAGCTTGTCCTCAGGGGAGAGACCATGGCCCGTATCGGCGCATTCCAGCCTGGCGATGCGAAGCACTGCGTCGTGAAAAAGGCGGATGCTGATGGTGCCCTCCTCTCCGTCCAGGGCCTGAATGGAATTTTCGAGAAGGTTGATGATCACCTGCTTCATTTGCCCCTCATCCAGTCTGAGCAGCGGCATCTCAGGGCATTTCTCCACGCAAAAGGAAATGTGGGGATAGGTGTGGCGATAGAGGGACATGGCATCGTCCACGATGGTTCCCAAATCCTTTGAAGCAAGCTGGGCGCTGGGCAAACGTGCAAACCGGGAGAATTCGTTGACCAGGTGTTTCATTTGATCTACCTGCTGCACGATGGTGCGCGTACACTCATCCAGAATCCCGCCCTCTGCTCCCAGGCGGTCCAGGTATTGCCTGCGGAGACGCTGTGCACAAAGCTGGATGGGGGTGATGGGGTTCTTGATCTCGTGGGCGATGCGCCGTGCCACTTCTCTCCATGCAGCCATGCGCTGGGCCTTTTCCAATTCGGTGAGATCATCGAATACCAGCACAACCCCAATGCAGTCCCCCTCGTCGTCCAGAAGCACCGACGCCTTCACCAGGAGGACCATGAGACGTCCGCCGATCATCACCTGCACTTGCCGTTCCAGCCGGGGCTGTCGGTTGATTCGGTAGAACTGAACGAACTCCTTCACAATATCCACCTGGTCCGGTGTGATCAGCTCCCAGTAGGGCTTTCCCACCGCCTCGGCCGCATTGAGTCCCAGGGTCTTTTCAGCGGACTTGTTGACGGTTACGATCCTTCCCTCCGCATCGGCACTCACCACCCCCGCCGCGATGTTTCCAAGGACGATCTCCATGTAGAGCCGCTGCTCCTCAAGTTCGGCATTGCTTTCCTGCAGTGCCCCATAAGCTTGGCCAAGCTTCTCGCGTCCCTCCCGCAAGTCTCGAACCATCTTGTTGAACGACGCCATCAACTGCCCCATTTCATCGCGACGCTCTGAATCGAGATGCACATCCAGCCGGCCTCCAGCCACCATCTGCGTCGCGTCCAGAAGGGCCTGCAACGGACCGGTGATGCTTTTGGCCAAGAAAAACCCAAACCATACGCCGGCGAAAATGGCCAGGAGCATCACGATGGAAAAGGTCACGATGTGGCTGATCCGGATGGGTCTGTTCATGAGTTTGAGCTGCAGGTAGTCGTCGTATCCGGAAGTGATGGATGCCAGCTTTTCCTTGATGGGGGAGGGCAGGAGACGTATCACCACCAGCCTCCCCTCCAGCTCCGGCAGAGGCCTGTCACCCGGAGGAAGCGCAAATGTGGCGCCCAGCCCTTCCTTTTCCCCCGAAAACTTCAACCGATAAGCCTTGGGCTGAATCTCGCCCTTTTGGGAGACAGCGGCAGCGATCGCACTCATATCCCCTTCCGCCAACTGACCGCTGACCACCTGCCAAACCGGGGAATCCCTCCTGTCGCAAAAGAGCATGGCATCCAGCTGGTACTGGGAAAGAATGGACCTGAGCTTTTGGCCGACGGGCTCGGGCGGGGTGGCCCCAAGGGTGGAAGGGAACCCATCTTCCTCATCTCCCCCCGGCAGTTCCCCAACGGAATAACCCTTCTCAGCAAGATCAGCCAGTTCTTCCCCCACCGATGCCGCATCCTGGAGCAGATTCCTGCCCTCCTGCTCCAGGTAGTCCTTTCCAAGGGCGACGGACTGCTCCAATGACTGTTCCACCTGGTGGCTGAACCAGGAATCCAGGCTGGAAAAGAGCAGATGCGTCGCCAGCCAGAACAGGGGGAGAGTCGGTATGAAAGTGAGTCCCACGAATGCAACGACAAGCTTGGTCTTGAGTCTGCTCCCCAAGAGGTCCTTCTTCCGTTCGAAGATCAGCTTGGCAATGTTGCGAAGAACCAGGAAGGTGAGGAGAAGAAGGAGGATGACGTTGAGGTTGATCAGCCCAAAGAGCAGGATATTGCCGATGAAAGGAAGGTCTGAACGCAGCTCAAGAAACCGCCCCTCGAGAAAACCAGAGAGCAGGGCAAGCAGCAGGATTGAAAGGATTATCCAATACCGCTCTCTTTCCCGTCGGCGGTTCTTTGTGATGGGATTGGGAAATTCCATGCGAAAACTATTCAGCAGGCGAGGTCCGTTCCCGGCTGCGCCGTCTGTAAGTCCCACGGTGCGAAAAGTTCAGGATGACGGGGAAAATGCTGCGGATATCATGCCATCGGCCGAAACCAGGGCAGATGGGGGACAAACCAACTTCCCCCGGACCGGATGTGAAAAAATCTTAGCCAATGGGCTGAAGCCTGACAAGACTTTTCTCCAGGGAAGATTGCAGCCGCCAAATCTTTGGGAGGGAATAAGCCGCGACAAAACGGCCCCAAGGGAACAACCCTTTCCCCCGGGGCCGTCGGTTTTGACCGGTGTTCCAATGCGGTGGGGAGAATATCGGGGGCCCAGTGTCAGACGGGCTTGCCGACACTCGAATATTTCATTCCCAGGGGAGACATCCCCGGTGCATGAAAAAAGGGAACCTGTACAGTAGTGGGCGCAATAGCGCAATAGCCGGGACTTTCCGTCAGTTTTCTCAGGAAGGCGTTGTGGAGTGCATGTCCGGCCTTTCTCACCTCGAAGCTCCCCCTGACGGAACCGCCCGCAAGGGCGAGATCCCCTACGAAATCCAACAACTTGTGCCGGACACACTCGTCGCTGTAGCGCAACCCATCCTTGTTCAGGAGCCCTCGGTCGTCGAAGACGATGGCGTTGGCCAAGGATCCGCCCTGCGCTAGCCCAATGCTCTGGAGCTTTTGAACGTCCTTGAGAAAACCAAATGTCCTAGCCCCGGCGATCTCAACGGCAAAGGTCCCTGCGCCGAGAGACCAAGCATACTCCTGTCTTCCCACCAGAGGGTGAGGGAAATCAATGGCGTAATGCACCCGAAAGTCCCTCGAAGGTCTAGCCTTGATATAGGCATCCCCTTCCCGCACTTCCAGAGGCTTCTCCACCACAAGGCATTGCCGCACCGCCCCTTGCTCCCTCAGCCCCGCCTTCCGGATCACCTCCACGAAGGGCGCGGCACTGCCATCCAGGATGGGCACTTCGGGACCGTCTACCTCAATGAGCACATTGTCCACGCCACAACAGAAGAGGGCAGCCATGAGATGCTCCACCGTGGACACAACCACCCCGTCACGTCCCAAGGTCGTCGCCAGGAAGGTATCCACAACCTGTTCATAGTGGGCGGGGATTTCGGGCCGATGGCCCAAATCGACGCGTTTGAAACGGATGCCGAAATCGGGGGGAGCCGGCAGCATCCTCAGGGACACACCGGCCCCTGAGTGCAAACCCACTCCACCACACCACACTTCCCGTTTAAGAGTATTCTGTTTGAGAAATTTTCTATTCAAGCCCCATTCCTCCTCAAGCCCGCCCGACAAGCAGAAAACGTGCCAGACACCTATCACCGGCCAGGAACGGGATCCCCGCTTGCCCGACCAGATTGTAAGTGCATCTAGAGGCTCTCAGGAACCTGGTGTCGGAAAGCCGCCCTCCTTGCATCCCACACGACACCGTGCCCAAAACGACACACTTATCCCAAAGACTGTGACTTTTTCGCAACACACCACGAGAAGAGAACAAATCCTTCGATACCGCTCTTGATTCCCGGAGAAAGATACTGGATACTCTCTTGCGTCTGCACCCTGTGAGGCAAGTCTCCGAACCCACGCCTCCCCATCTGGAAGGAAAAGGGGGAATCGTGGCTGCGGAGGGGTCGGCATCCTTTTCTGAAGGGGGCGATGCCTTGCAGCGGAAGACCGGGCATCCTGCAGGGACGAACCCTGGATCGCCGCCGGTGCGTTGTTTTGCCGCCCACTCGTGGCCCGCTGTTTTCCCGCCTGGCTCTCTTCCTGGGCCGGACAGCAGGGACAGCCCCCTTCTTTAGGAGTTCCACTTGCATGAGAATCGATCAGATTCCCCAGGAAATCCGTTCCTCCCTCGTCCCGCGTCCCCGGGGCAGATACGTGTACCGCTGCTCCGCCTGTGGAGAAGACTTTGGAATCGAAAGGCTTCTCTATACGTGTCCCCAGTGCCGCAGCGTTCTCATGCTGGAAGACCTGGAGTGGGACGAACTGAAGGCCACTGCCGGGGCACGGTGGCGGGACATCTTCGATCACCGGAAAATGCTCACTCTTCCTCCCCTTCAGGGGATTTACCGCTATCATGAACTCCTCGGGTCGGTTATCCCTTTGGATGCCGTCATCTGCTTGGGAGAGGGTCACACCCCCGTTATTGAAGCCAACGGGAGACTTCGGGATTGGGCGGGAATCCCTTTTCACTTCAAGAACGACGGCCAGAACCCCAGCGCATCGTTCAAAGACCGGGGGATGGCGAGTGCCTTCAGCTACCTCAACCATCTCATCACACACGCGGGCCTGAAGGATGTACTGGCGATCTGCGCGTCCACCGGCGACACGTCCGCCTCCGCCGCACTTTACGCATCCTATCTCGGAGACCGTGTGAAATCCGCAGTGCTTCTCCCTCACGGAAGGGTCACGCCACAACAGCTTGGGCAACCGCTGGGGAGCGGAGCAACGGTGATCGAGATTCCAGGTGTTTTCGACGACTGCATGAAAGTGGTGGAGCAGCTTTCCGAACGCTACTCCGTTGCACTCATGAACTCCAAGAACGCCTGGCGCATTCTCGGCCAGGAATCGTACAGTTATGAAATCGCCCAAGGCTTCGATTACGACGTGGCGGACCTCGTCATCGTGATTCCCATAGGCAACGCAGGGAACATCACCGCCGTCTTGCAAGGCTTCCTCAAACTCCATGCCCTCCAGATCATCCGCCGTCTCCCGACCATCCTGGGCGTCCAGTCGGAACACGCCAATCCGGTCTATCTGTATTACCTGGAACCGGATCCTGCAAGACGCCGATTTAAGCCGGTCACGGTCAAGCCCAGTGCGGCCCAGGCGGCCATGATCGGAAACCCGGTCTCCATGCCCCGGGTGGTGCAACTGGTGGAACGCTACCGGGAACTAGGGGGAACAGAGGCGGTCCAAGTGACGCAGGTGAGCGAACAAGAGATCATGGACGCCATGCTCTTTGCCAATCGAAACGGGCATATCGCCTGCACCCAGGGGGGGGAATGCCTGGCCGCCCTGGCGAAGGCCGTGAGGGAGGGGGTAATCGGCCGCGACCGGGTCGGGGTTTTGGATGCCACGGCCCATGCTCTGAAGTTCTCGGTGTTCCAGGAGAAATACTTTTCCAATGCGTTTGAAGCGGAGTACAAGGTCCATCCAAAGGAGGAACTGCGAAACGCGCCGCACCTGATCGAGCTTCCAAACCATGTTCCCACCCCCGCTGCGGGTGTATCCCTGGGTCCTGACGCGTTCAAACAGTTCGTAGACTATACCGCTTCCGCTGTTGCGGAACTCCTGGACTTGAAAGTTCGATGACATCGTTCGATGCAAGGGGCCTTTGACAGCAAAGGGTCAGCGCCCTCCAGGCAAAAGGAGCCTAGTTCGGAACGCTTCGGAAACATCGCTTTTCTTGTATGGGTTCCCTCATCCCCCAATCCTGCTTCTTAAGGGAGGGAAACGCTGTGGCTTCCCGGGCTTCCAAGGAAACCAGGACGGGGGGTGAGGGCAAGAAGAATGAGGGAAAGGTTGGTTCCATGGTGAGCATTCACGCCTACAGAGGCATTCTGCCCAGGCTGGCCGAGGAGGTTTTCATCGCTCCGGGGGCTTGGGTCATCGGGGACGTTACCATCGGCAGGAGAAGTTCCGTCTGGTTCAACACGGTGGTGCGGGGAGATGAGACGTATATCCGCATTGGAGAAGAGACGAACATCCAGGACAACTCCACACTCCACGTGACCGGCGACAAATACCCGCTGGAGATTGGAAACCGTGTCACCATAGGACACCGGGCCATCGTCCATGGCTGCATTGTGGAAGATGAATGCCTCATCGGCATGGGAGCCATCGTCATGGACGGTGCGAGGGTGGGGCACGGCTCCCTAGTCGCTGCAGGATCGGTGATCACCTCAGAGAGCGTCATTCCGCCGGAATCCATTGTCATGGGCATCCCGGCCAAGGTGATCAAGTCTGTCACGGAAAGCGAGCGGCAACGGATGGACCGCAGCATCGCCAACTACCTGCACCTCTCCCGGGAATATCTGAACCCGCTTCCTGTCGCCGGGGAGGTCCGCGTGAAGGGATTCCTGGGGTAAGCAGCATCGGGAAATGAATTTCAACGAGGGAGCGCCGGCTCTCCGTTCCTTTTCCACGGCGGATTCGGGAAGAGCGACTGTGGAAGGACAAATCCTCCTGGGGCAAGCCCCTCCCTCATCGCCACGATTCCCGTGATTCCAGACGGACCGGGTCATCATCGCCCCATGAACCCCGAGGGAAACTCACGACCCCGCGACGGCTCAATTCATCCGCCGCCTGCATCAACTCTTCCCGAGTGCCGTTCCACTGTTGGAATGCCCGGTTGAGAGTCACCCTTTCCTCTCCCTGATCCAGCAGAGCACAAATGAGAATGTAAAGGGAAGTGGCTTCCACACTTGCCCGCAAGTCGAAAATAGCCCGGTCCATGTGCATGGTGATCCTCCTGAGGGATAAATAGTTCCATGGCGAGAGACCCCTGAAAGGTCGGGAGTTCATTGGCCCCTATCTTTGAACGGCAGGTTTTCCAAGATACCCTGCGTTGGCGCGTCGATGTCAAGAGAGATGGAAGCGCGGAGATCCTTGCGGGTTCCCCGCGCTTGTTTCTTGCCGGTAACCGCGAGGCAACTTGCTTCGGTCTACCTGATGATCACCGCCCTGGTTGCCTGTCCACCCTGTGAAGAGACGGCACTCACCACCGCACCCGGTCCCGGGATCACCAGGGAATTGCGCACCGCCAACCTCCACGCCCCCGCGGCGTCCACAATTGTAGAACCGATGGCGGAAATCCCCAGGTTCACGGTGATGGTATTGCCCGGTTCACTTCCCGTCCCGGAAACAGTCCAAGTGCTGCCTCTGGTCTGGTAGGATGCTGCGGTGATGGTGATCACATCATCCGGTATGATAGTGACCGGGTGAGTGTCCACACCGCCCGCCGAGGAAGTGACCGTCACCGATGCGGGCGGTAGGCCGCTCGCAACGGGTACCGTGAGGGATCCCACGCCGGCTGTGCTGGTGAGTGGTCCGAATCCCACGGCAGTGAGAGTGACTGCGTTTGCCCCTGTTCCCGTGTCACTGGAATTGGCCTCTACGGTCAGGATGTCGGTGGTCATGTTGAACTCGGCCTTTGTAATGTCAACCAGATCCACAGGCGTCGTGGTCAGGGAGGTGGGGGCGTCCCCGGGCCTGCTCGCTGTGACCGTGGTGGGAGAGGGGACCGCCGCAAGATCCCGGATCATTCCGAAAAACTTCCCGGCCCCGTCGGAGGCGAGAAACGTCGAAGGGGGAATTCCCAGGCCCGACACTTCCACTGTGGCGGTAGGAGCCGACGAGGCAAACACGCTCACGTCGATTCCCGTGGCCGACCTGCTGTAGCCCGCGCGGTCCAGCACCAGAGGAGTGGGCAGAGGATCGGTAAAAACCTTGCCCGCGATTCTGAAGAGGTTCGTTTGGACCACATTGACACCGGGACCCCCGATGTTTGGACCTTCAATACGAAAGAAGTTCGTTCCGAAGGGACTCCCGATGACCAACTGGTCGATGTTGGGGTCACCGATGAAGAGTTCCGCACCCACCGGGATCAGGGCTGGGGTCACCCCATCCAGCGTTCGGTTCAGGAAGGGCCCGATGGCCCCAAACAGCGCGCCGTTGAAGTTTGGGGGAGTTGGTGGATTCCCGGGAATTCCGGGAGACACACCCACGTCAGAAGTGAAATTGATGGCGCGGATCCCAGGTGCCACGTTGTTGAACACGTTCACGCCATAAGGATGTGTGACGATGTACGTCCCCCCGGGCTCGGGAATATCCACCCGGATCCGAATGCGTGCAAAACTGATCTGGTCTCCCACCGCTGCCACTTCGTTGGCGAAAGCCGCCTCAATGGCCGCTACGTACAATGCTCCGCCCTGGGGAAGGGTGATGGAGGCATCGGCCGCAAACCAAAAGGCTTCATCGGGGAAGTTGGTGGGCCAGGATAAAGGGTTGTCGGGAAAGAGCAGGGGAGGATCCACGAGGCACATGAGCGCCGGCGGAGTTCCCGGAACCGGGACCACATTGGGACTCAGGGCCGCCGATAAACAAAGGTCAAGAGCCTGACCGAGGGAATCCTGATACCAGCGGGGAAAACCCGTGCTGGTACCCGGTGACGGCAGGTCGAGCGTTGCAAACTGGGGCGGCGTGAGTTGGGTGCTCACGGCACTGAGTGTCCCATGGCTATCGCCGGCAAAACCGAAAAGGACCAGCACGGCCAGTATTGCGCAAGATGTTGATAAAGTTTTCCATTTTTTCATTGCAGCCTCCTCTCAGGTGAATAAGGCCCGGAAATGCTAGGTGTTGTGGGGTGGCGACTGTTTTCATGATCACAATCACGGGCCGTCCCAGTCCATCAAGATCGGGGAGTGGGTGGAGAAACTGCCCAAAACCGCTTCCATGAAAACATCCTTCCTTCACGCTTCCCTAAAACGGCCGTTCTCCCTGGTCCTTTTTGTTTCAGTCATAGATCCGAAACTGATTCACGAAGCGCCGTCCAAACCCATGTCCTGAGTTGACTCTAACCAGTGCAGATGGCAAGTAAATAGGTAAAATTACCTATTTCACAGTATATATGTAGACTTGATTGCGCCTGGTTGGAGGGGGTTGCCTTCAGGAACGATTCAAAGCAGGGAGGGATGGAACGCCGAAAGAGGACCCTTTGGGAGGAGCGCCTTGCGCGTTTTCCCCCGGTTTGGGGTGTCTTTCGGGATACGGGAGGAGCGGCATTGCCCCATGGGCTGTACCATTATGCTGCGTCGGACTTTTTCCTTACGGATGCGCCGGTGCCATTGTGCCGTCCGGCACCGCTGGAAGAGCCAAACGTGGTGGGACAATACCGCTCACTAGGGTTTCCTTCACTTGGATTGGGAAGGGAAATGGAGAATTCTACTGCGCAGGTCCGACACGGCGGCAGCGATGTCGGGGGCCTGTGTCACGGCGGTGACCACGGCGACTCTCCGGGCGCCTCTGGCAAGTACTTCTTCAAGGTTGGAACTGTTGATGCCTCCCATGATGGTAAAGGGAACTTTCAGATGAGGGACGATGGCTTCAATAGCTGCCGGACCGAGGAAAGGCGTGGTGCAGGTTTTGGTGGAAGTCGGGAAAATGGGGCCGATGTTCACGTAGTCTGCCCCTTCTTCCTGGGCGCGTAAGGCTTCCTCCAGGGAGTGAGTGGATGCGCCGATGAGCAGGTTGGGGGCAAGGGTGCGGGCTGCGCGCAGGGGGAGATCGTCCTGGCCCAGGTGGACTCCGTCTGCGTCCACGGCCATGGCCACATCAATCCGGTCATTGATGATGAGCAGGACGCCGGCTCTTGCGGTCACTTCGCGGAATCGAAGGGCCAGTTGGTAAAGTGACCTGGTAGAGAGTTCCTTTTCCCTGAGCTGGATGATGCGTGACCCTCCCCGGATGACGGCCTCCAGAACTTCCAGGTCGGATCTGCCAGCCGAAAGTTTCTCGCAGGTGACAGGGTAAAGGTCTATTTCCCGGAACATGGCCTGCCGCTTTTCTCGATGCATCAGCCTCCTCCCACGAAACGGATGATTTCTATGGAATCCCCCTCTCGGACCGTTTCCTGCTCCAGAGCGGCACGATGCACAATCTGAAGATTCTTCTCCACCACAACAGACCTGGAGTCGATTCCGAGTTTCTGAAGAAGTCCGGCGATGGTCGTGGGGTCCTCCACGTCCTGCAGTTTCCCGTTTACACTAATCTGCATGGGGCTTCCAGTCTCCCTTAGCGCATGAAGAAGAATCCATTCACTGCAGAAATGCCGTGTCCCAGTCCTTCCAGACAGGCTCGTAACCTTTCTGTTTGATGATTTCGGCGACCTTCTGGGGGCTGCGCTCGTCTGCCACGGCAAACTGTGCCTCCGCATGCGATTCCTGGGCATACCCACCCGGCTCCGTACGGGACCCTGCGCTCATGGAGGTGATGCCCAGGGGAATGAGGTGGTCCCGCAAACGAGGGGATTCTCGGGTGGAGAGGATCAGCCCGGCATCGGGGAACATGAGGCGCAACGCTCCGAGCAACTGGACCAGGTGCAAGTCGGAGACGGGAAAGGGCGGTTCGAAAGCCCCGGCTGCAGGTCTGAGTCTTGGAAAGGAGATAGTGAGGAAAGACTGCCAGAAACGGCGCAGCAGGTATTGTGCATGGAGTGCCAGGAAGAAGGCTTCCACCCGCCAGTGGGTGAGCCCCAGCAGGGCTCCCAGTCCGATGCGCCGGAACCCGGCGGCTCCTCCTCTATCCGGCGTCTCAAGCCTCCAGCGGAAATCCCGTTTCTTGCCCCTGGGATGGCACACCCTGTAGACCTCTTCATTGTATGTCTCCTGGTAGACGATGAGACCGTCCACCCCGTGGGCGATGAGTTCCTGGTACGAAGCGGTGTCCATGGGGTAGATCTCGATGGATATGGATGGGAAAAGAGGGCGAAGGCGATCCACCACATCTGTCAGGTAAGGCAGCGTCACGATGTGTGGGGCTTCTCCCGACACGAGAAGGATGTGTTGAAAACCGAGGCGACGTATGGCGCTTCCCTCGCGGAGGGCCTCATCCACCGTGAGCGTCAGCCGATCGATGCGGTTGGCGGTATTGAAACCGCAGTAGACACAGCTGTTGGTGCATTCGTTGGAAAGATATAGGGGTGCAAAGAGGCTGATCACGCGACCGAAACGCTGCTGCGTGAGGCTGTGAGCCCTCTGGGCGATCTCTTCCAGGTAGGGTTCCGCCGCCGGAGAGACAAGGCTCATGAGTCCGTCCAGGTCCAGGGTCCTGGAAGAAAGCGCCTTTTCCACGTGGCTGCGGGAGCGGCTCATGATTTCGCCTTCAATGGACTCCCATCGGTATGCTTTCATTTCGTCATTGAAAGTCATGGGATCGCCCTTTCATCGGAGGAAGCCCGTCAAGGGACTGGAGGGCTCCGCCGTTTTTCGCACACTGCCGAGGCCGGCAAGATAGGCCTCCCGGCCGGCCTCGACCCCTTTCTTGAACGCCCCGGCCATGGCGACGGGGTCACCCGACACGGCTATAGCTGTATTGACGAGAACCGCATGGGCACCCATCTCCATGGCCTCCGCCGCATGGGAAGGGGCTCCGAGCCCTGCATCCACCACCACGGGAATGCCGGACTTCTCGATGATGATCTCGATGGACACCCTCGTTTTGATCCCACGGTTCGACCCGATGGGAGACCCAAGGGGCATGACCGTGGCCGTGCCGATTTCTTCCAATCGCTTGGCCAAGATGGGGTCCGCACCGATGTAAGGGAGCACGGTGAATCCGTCTTTCACTAGAATCTCGGCCGCCTTGAGCGTCTCCACGGGATCAGGTAGGAGGTACTGGGGGTCCGGCGTCACCTCCAGTTTCACCCAGGGTTCGCATCCCGCAGCCCTCGCAAGTCTAGCCAGCCTCACGGCCTCATTGGCGTCTCTCGCCCCCGATGTGTTGGGGAGCAAGAGATAACGGCGGGGATCAATGACCCTCAGGATGTTGTCTTGGGGGTCCTCCAAGTCCACCCGACGCAGGGCGACCGTGACGATTTCCGCTCCGGATGCCTCGATAGCCTCCTTCATCGTCTCGGAGGAAGAAAACTTGCCCGTGCCCACCATGAGCCTCGACCGGAAGCTCCTGCCGGAGATGATCAAGGGATCATTCATTTCCCCTATACCCCCTTCCCTGAAAGTCCAGACAAGACGCTCCCATGTGTCTCCGTGGTGGTCGCTACGCACCCATTCCGCCGGTCAAGGAAAGATCCCCCCTCTCTCGCCTGAAGGCAAACGGGACAGGGCTGGTCCGTCGGAAGCGCGATCTCCCTGAAAGTCATGGTCAAAGCGTCAAGAGTCAACAATCTGCCCAGGAGCAACTCTCCCATGCCGCTAAGGTACTTGATGGCCTCCGTCGCCTGAATGGCACCCAGCACGCCGGCGACGCTTCCCAGTACTCCTCTCTCATGCGTTGTTTCGACAGCCCCTGCAGGGGGGACATCCTCAAAAAGACAGCGGTAACAGGGACTCCGCCCCGGAACCACCGTCATGGTCTGGCCGCAGGTCCCGAGGATACCGGCGTGAGAAAAGGCTTTGCCCTGCAGAACACACGCATCGTTCACGATGAACTTGGACTCAAAATCATCGGTCGCTTCCACCACAAAGTCATAACGAGAAATGATTTCACTCGCGTTGTCCCAGGAGATTCTCACCGGATAGACCTCCACCTGCACGTCGGATCGCAATCGTCGGAGAGTCTCGACGGCGGAAGCGGTTTTCATGCGACCCACGTCCGAGTCCCCATGAAGGATCTGGCGCTGAAGATTGGAAACCTCGACGGAGTCCCCGTCCATCATCCCGATTTCTCCGATGCCGCAAGCAGTGAGATAGAGCAGTGCCGGACTGCCGAGCCCTCCCACTCCCACCACCAGGACGCGACTTCGCAGGAGTTTCGCCTGGCCCGCCTCACCCAGTTCGGGCACCAACATCTGACGCGCATAACGCTCTCTTTCCAGATCCGAGAGAACCATTCCCACTCATCCCACAAAAAAAAACCGCCTTCCCCTGAAAGGAAAACGGTCAGTAAGCGGCAACACGGACCATGCCGCTTTCCACAACCATTTCCCTACGCTGGCATTATCCAGATCAGGTCTTCGGGGTGTGATCTCAGCCCAGTAATCGAGCACCCCCAATGGCTGCCTCTGTTTATAGATTGTTAATATTTTATCAGGGCCATAGACGAATGTCAAACATGACGTCCACGCACTGACGCTTCTGGAAGCACGGTTTGCTCCAGTCTGACCGTTTCTTTGCCTCTCCTGGAAATGAGGATTAATTTTTAATTCTTTAAGAATAAATTTGGGAAATCGGACCTCTGCATGTTTCTATCTGCAGATGTCGAAGAAAGGAGCGTCACATGAAAAGGTTACTGGCTTTGACTCTGGTTCTGTCCATGTTTGTTCTGACCGCCGGATGTGCGGGATTGACACCCACACAACAGCGCCTTCTTTCTGGAGGAGCCATTGGGGCCGGTGCGGGTGCAGCCATTGGTGCGGCCACCGGAGGAAGCCCCGCTGTGGGAGCGGCCATCGGAGGTGCTGCAGGAGTCTTCGGCGGCGCCATTGTGGACGGGATTCACAGGGGCTACTGATAGGGCTGGATAATGATATCATTCTGAAGAGGCTTTCAGCGAACGACAAGGAGGGTAAAACGTTGTCTTCGCCCCCATGGATACGTTCTGATCTTCAAGGCTTCCACCCCAATGGACGCTCTCAAATCATCGTCCCTTCCTGCCACTCATCGACTTCCAGCGCGTCCATTTTCCCTGCGTTTTCACCGGCCACATAGAGCCAAGCCGTGATGACCCCAAAAGGAGATGTGTGCACAAAGGTGAGAACCCTTTCGTAGAGGGACGGAAGCCCTGGCGCATACTCCTCCAAGGCATCGATGGAGTGCAAGAGCATCGGATCCCGGTAAATCTGTAATTCCCCTTTGATGCGACGCCACTTTTCGGAAGCCCTGCAGGGGAATAGCCGCCGTTTCCGGCTATACGGGTCTCCTGCATTCATGAGGTATTGCAACTCCAGGTCCTTCGCCGGGTTCCAGGAACCCTTTGCCAGCACGGCACCCTCTGGAAGGACCAGTGCCGGGAATCCGCAGGAGAGTCGAAAGATCCTGCCCTCAACCCATGCGGGACAAAATCGAACGAGCCCTTTGCAGTGCGCTTCGTGATTCGAAAACCCGTGTTTTAGACTGCCGTAGACAAAAAGCCTCACGTTGCGGACTGAATCTGCCATGGACACGCGGTCAGGCTTCTCGGGTGTTGCGTGGAGGGAGACACAGGGGACAAATACGGTCAGTCGTTTCGGAACAAACAGCCCAGAAGGTGCTATGATCAGGGTCAAAAAAAAGCACCCTTGGGGTGCCTTTGCGGGATCGCCGCGTCATTTCTCCTCTGGTGTCCCGCGTCCCGTTCCTCGCTTCCTCTGTCGCCGCGGCGGTCTCGGGCTCAGGAAATCCACCCGGATGTATTCATGCCTGTTGACAAAGGAAACAAAAACCCGCTCCATTTTCAGTTCTTCCTGCACTACGGCCCGGACAATGGACAAATCCGAATACTTGCTGATACCGTGCTTCCGATAATCCTCTGTCTTGATGTAAAGTGACATTCTTCAGCGTCCCCCACGAGGCAGAGCACCACGCCTGAACTACCACGCCTTGATTTTCAGGGGTATTCATGCCGAGGCGGCTTTCCGGCGGAAACGGCACAAGACACAGAGCATTTTCGTCAGCGCCTTCCAGGACACGCCACCAGGGCCACACAGCCCCATCCTTGCCTTAAATCCTAAAAATAATAACACTACCCTTTCCTTTGTCAAAAAAATATTAAAATTCCGAAAGGAGCACGTATATTCTGGATCGGGCCGCTGGCAGCAGAAAAAGGAGGGGACACCCAAAGGAGCGGCCAAGGAGAGGGCTTAGGGACAAGGCGGCCATGGGAGAACGGATTCAAGGGCAGGTGGAACACGTCACCTTCTTCAACGAGGAAAACGGGTACAGCGTCATCAGGGTCAGAATACCCGGCCGTAGAGATCCGGTCCAGGCCGTGGGCACCTTCCTCCACATCACTCCCGGAGAAGTCCTCAGGATGGACGGTTCCTGGAGCACGCACGCACGCTTCGGCAGACAATTCGTGGTGGACCATTACGATACCGTTGCTCCTGCCGGGGCCGAGGCCATTCGCAAGTACCTCGGATCGGGCCTGATCAAGGGAATCGGGCCCGTCACGGCCCAGCGTATTGTCGCCCGCTTTGGGGAGCACTCGCTGGACATCATCGACAAGGAACCGGAGAGACTCATGGAGGTGGAAGGGATCGGCCGCTTTCGCCACCGCCAGATCACCAAAGCATGGGAAGACCAAAAGGAGATTCGAGACCTGATGGTCTTCTTGAGGAGTCACGGGGTGAGCGCGGCACTGGCCATGAGGATTTTCAAGCATTACGGCAAGGCCTCGTTGGAGGTGGTGAGGGAGAATCCCTTCCGACTGGCGATGGATGTCTCCGGAATCGGTTTTTTGACGGCGGACCGCATCGCAGTGAATCTCGGCTGCCAAGCAGATTCCCCCATGAGAGCCGAGGCGGGCCTGCTCTATGCGCTCCAGGAGGCGGCCGATTCCGGTCACGTGTGTGTCCCGGAAGGTCTCCTGCTGGAAACTTCCCAGAAGCTGTTGCAGATTCCTCCAGCGAGCCTTCGCTCCGCATTGAGCCGACTCTCCGAGGACCGCCGTATTGTCCTGGAAATGATTCCTCAAGACATACAAAGGGACTTCGGCGACCAGGTCGCCGTCTACCTTCGGGGTCATCAGCTGGCGGAAAACCAGGTGGCGAAACGCCTGTTGCATCTCCAAGCGTTTCGTGCTTTCCAGTCCAAGGGAGATCCTGACAAGACTCTGGCATGGGTGAAGGAAGAGATCCCCTTCCCCTTGGCCCCCCTGCAGGAGGAAGCCGTGAGGAAGGCCCTTGCGGAAAAGATGCTCATCATCACAGGCGGACCGGGAACGGGCAAGACCACGGTCGTCCGGGCAATACTCGCCGCCTACGGCATGATGGGAGCGAAGGTCTGCCTCGCCGCTCCCACCGGACGAGCCGCCAAACGCCTCCACGAAACGACAGGCTGTGCGGCGAGCACCGTTCACAGGCTCCTGGAATTCAGTCCGCAGATGGGACAGTTTCAAAGAAACGAGCAGAAGCCTCTCAATGCCGACCTGGTCATCGTGGACGAGTCATCCATGCTGGATCTTCTGCTGATCCACCACCTTCTCAAGGCCGTCCCTCCACATGCCACCATGGTTCTCGTGGGAGACGCGGCTCAACTCCCATCCGTGGGACCGGGAAACGTGCTCTCAGACATCATTCGCTCCGGTACTTTTACCGTGGTGAGACTCACGGAAATTTTCCGCCAGTCGAAACAAAGTCACATCATTGTCAATGCTCACCGTGTCCAGAAAGGGCAGTTCCCCTGGATCCTAAAGAAAGAGCGGCAGCTTCAGGACTTCTACTTCATAGAAAAAGAAGACCCCGAAGCGGTCCTTGAGATCATACTCAAACTATGCACCAACCGCATCCCCAGGCGGTTTGGACTGGATCCGGTGGAGGACGTCCAGGTGTTGAGCCCCATGCACCGGGGCATCCTCGGGACTCAGAACCTCAACGAGGCCCTTCAGAGAGCGCTGAATCCCCGCAAGGAATTCATCCAAAGGAGCGGGCAGACCTTCAAGGTCCAAGACAAGGTGATGCAGATCCGAAACAATTACGACAAAGATGTTTTCAACGGGGATCTGGGTCGAATTCGTAAGATTGACTGGGAAAACCAAGAGTTGCACGTGGAGATGGAGGGCAGGAAAGTGCTCTACGACTTCTCGGAAATGGACGAATTGACCCTGGCCTATGCCTTGAGTGTGCACAAAGCACAGGGAAGCGAGTACCCTGCCGTTGTCATTCCGCTCGTCATGCAGCATTATATGATGCTGCAAAGAAACCTCTTCTACACGGCCATCACCCGCGCGAGGAAGCTTGTGGTCATCGTGGGCAGCAGCAAGGCAATGGCCATTGCCATCCGCAACGAGGGAACACTGAAGCGCCACACCTTGCTCAAGGAGCGTCTCCAGGGGCTCTTGGGCTGAAGAGGCAACCCAGATGAGCAAGTCGGTCCAATACCGCTTGGAACCCATCGGGATCATCCGCAGCCCTATCGCGGATCGCGCCAACGCTCCCAAGCAGGGCTCGGAAAGGGGCCTGGAAGGAGATCTCGTGGTAGACAGCCAGTACGCTGATGCGCTGCTGGGCCTTGCACCCGGCCAGAAAATCCTCATTCTCTACTGGCTCCACCTCTCACGGAGAGACTGTCTGCAGGTCCATCCCCGCGGGGATCTCTCACGCCCCTTGCGGGGGGTCTTCGCCACCCGGAGCCCCGATCGTCCCAATCCCATCGGGGTGGAACTGGTGGAAATCCTGAAGATCGAGGGGACAACCATCACGGTTCGGGGCCTGGATGCCGTGGACGGCACACCTCTCATCGACATCAAATGCGATGTCTGACCCTACGCCGCTCTTCCATAATTCCTGTCTTGACATAACGGACCATGTGGAGTACTCATTGATGGTGATGGGGTTCTCCATCCGGCAACCCTTCCAAGTAGGATCGACCGATGTCTGCACCTCCCATGGACGGCTACGATCGGCGCATCGATTACCTCAGGATCTCCGTCACCGACCGCTGCAATCTGCGATGCCGCTACTGCATGCCCGCCGAAGGTGTCTGGAAACTAGGCCATGAAGAGGTGCTGCGCTACGAGGAGATCATGCGACTCGCAGCCATCGCCGTACGGATGGGGATCTCCAAGATCAGGATCACGGGCGGGGAACCTTTGGTGAGAAAGGACATTCTCTACCTCTGCGCAAACATCAGCCGTCTCGAGGGGCTCAAGAGCCTGAGCGTCACCACCAACGGGGTCCTTCTGGGGGAATATGCCGAAAAGCTCTTTTCAGCGGGCATCCGGCGGCTCAACATCAGCTTGGACACACTGAAGCCGGAGAGGTTTTTCCAAATCACCCGTGTGGACTGTTTCCAGCAAGTGTGGGAGGGCATCTTGGCGGCCCAGAGGGTGGGCATCTCTCCCATCAAGCTCAATGCGGTCATCCTGAGAGGAACGAATGATGACGAGATAGAGGACCTTGCGCGGCTGACGGTGGACCATCCGTTTCACGTGCGCTTCATCGAACTGATGCCGTTTCGGCCGCAGGAAGAACATTCCCCGTCAGAGTTCGTGTCGTCGGACGAAATCCTCGAGCGACTCTCCGGCATCGCTCCTCTCCAGCCCGCAGCGGGTCCTGAGGGGAACGGGCCCGCCGTTCACTTCCGTCTCCCCGGGGCATTGGGAACCATTGGAATCATCAGCCCCATCACCCATCATTTCTGTGCAAAATGCAACCGGCTGCGCCTCACCGCCGATGGAAAGCTGCGCACCTGCCTTTTCGCCTCCGAAGAGACGGACCTGCGCCAACTGCTCCGGAACGGCGCTACCGATGCCTCCATCATGGAAACGATCCGGAAGGCCATCCTTTCTAAGCCCGAAAGACATTCCCTCGAAAGACCGTTCTCCCGAAAGTGCATCAGCAGACCCATGTTCGCCATAGGGGGGTAGTCAGCCAAAACCCTCCCCTGCAGCCGATTTGCCCTTCAGCCCTCTCCTCTCTCCGCAGCCCGCCATGCAAGTTTTGCGGCACCAAGGAGCGCGGCGTCATCTCCGAGAGCGCTCCGCTCCACGACCATTTCCTCAGGAGCGAGAAAGCTCGAGTATTGTTCCAAAGTGACCCTCAAAGGACCGGCAAAAGCGTCCCAGGCCGCACTCACTCCACCACCAATGATGGCATGACGGATTCCGAGCACTGTGAACAGCCCGGCCAGGACGATTCCCAAGCCCCACCCCATGCGGCGGAAGAGTTCTCGTGCCAGTGGATCGCCTTCCCGGGCGCTGAGGTATATGCCTTCGGCTGTGAGGTTTCCTTTCATCCAGCGGCGGTAAAGGGGCCCGCAACCCAGCCAGTCCCCCCGGGCCGCCTCGGAAACTGCCCGCAGAAGGGCTCCTGCGGAAGAGTGGGCTTCCAGGCAACCCCTCAGGCCGCATGCACAGGGTGGACCCTGGGGATCCACATTCATGTGTCCCACTTCTCCCGCAAAGCCCAGATCATCCCCATGCCACAGTTCCCCTGCCAAGACCAGGCATCCCCCCACGCCGGTGCCCAGAGTCACCCCGATCCAGTTGGGGATGCCCCGCCCGGACCCTAGCCACGACTCTCCCACGCCGAACACGTTGGCGTCGTTGTCCATGACCACAGGCACTCGGAGCGTCTCCCGAAGCTCCATGGCCAGGGGATAGCCATTCATCGCCGGCAGATTGGGGGAAAAGATGACTTCGCCCCGGGCGCGGTGGATCTTGCCGGCCACACCGATACCCAGGCCCACCACGGAGGCACCGTGATGTCTCGCCTTGTCCATGAGGCGCCTGGACTCCCCTGCGATCCGCATGCTGGCATGCCGGGCTCCCCGGTGAATTTCCGTCGGGACCTTCCCGCGTTCGAGGATCACGCCGGCGCGGCTCACCAGTGCGACTCGAATGTGGGTTCCCCCCACATCCACTCCAAGCACCATGGATTCTGTCATGGCACTTCTCCCGCCCTGTAGTGGCGGCTGTTCAGCCGTTCTTTCGTGCGAATTCCTTCATGAACTCCACCAGGGCTTCCACTGCCTCCAGGGGCACCGCGTTGTAAAGGGAGGCCCGGAAACCTCCCACGGAACGATGTCCCTTAAGTCCTCCAAGACCCGCGGCGGCGCACCCTTCCAGGAATGCTTGTTCCAATTGAGCGTCGGGAAGGAGAAAGGTGACATTCATGAGGGATCTGGAATCCTTTTGCGCAGTTCCGCGGTAGAAGTCCTGGCTGTCCAGATAATCGTACAGGAGGGCAGCCTTCCGGCGGTTGACACGTTCCATTGCCTCCAGTCCACCCACCGTTTCTTCCAGCCATTTGACGACCAGCCTCACCACATAGATGGCGAAACACGGCGGGGTGTTGAACATGGACTTCTTTTCCACGAAGGTCCGGTAACTCAACATGGTGGGAAGGGCTTTGGGAACTCGCTCTAGCATGTCTTCCCGGATGACCACCAGAGTGACACCCGCAGGACCGGCATTTTTCTGAGCCCCGGCGTAAAGGAGCCCAAAGGGTTCCACGTCGAACACCCGGCTGAAAATGTCCGAGGACATGTCGCTCACCAGGGGAACCCCGCCGGATTCCGGGAACCGATGAAACTGGGTGCCTCGGATGGTATTGTTGGAGGTCACGTGAAGATAGGCGGCGTCGGACGGAACGGGAATTTCCTTGGGAATATAGGAGAAATCCCGGTCCTGAGAACTCGCCACCACCGCCACCTCTTTTCCCAGGTTCCGCGCTTCCTTAATGGCTTTGGTGGACCAGGTACCCGTATCCACGTAGGCGACTGCGGCCCCAGGCAAAGCGAGGTTCATGGGAACCATGAGAAACTGCATGCTGGCACCGCCCTGCAGGAAGAGCACATGATGGCGGGCGTCCAGTTTGAGAAGGCGCTTGATGCGCACCACGGCATCATCGAGGATTTCCTCGAACGGCTTGGACCTGTGGCTGATTTCCAGGATAGACATTCCTGTCCCTCCGTAGTCGAGCATTTCCCTCTGTATCTCCTGAAGCACCGGAAGCGGCAAGGCCGCCGGTCCTGCGTTGAAATTGAAAATTCGCCCGCCCATGGCGTTCTCCTCGCGTTAGGGAATTTCCGCTCTGAACCGTTTCACCATGTAGATCCCGAAGGAATCCCGTCAAGCTAGAAAGGAGACCATTTTTTGTCAACGGGATTTTGGCCCTATGCAGCTGCGTTCTGCCGGTTACTTTTTTTGTTTGTGGCCCCATCCACAGCTGAATATACTCTCGGCGGAGGTTCGCCCGCATGATCGAACTGAGAAACAGCGCACACATAGTGACACACGGACAGGCGGTCTACTGGGTCATCGACGACGAACCATTGCTCTTGTGGGCTTCCTCGAAGGGAGTTCACCCTAGGGAGAGCCAAATCCACGCACTTCTGGAAGGGATTGTCCCCCACCGGTATCTCAGGAATTTCAGTGCATTGAACATGGCGGAACAACTGAGCCTCTGCCGAAGCAGGGTGCTCGTTTGCGGCTGCGGGGGTCTGGGCGGGGTGGTGGCGAACCTGCTGGCAAGAGGGGGGATCGGCTTTATCCGGCTGGTGGACGGGGACGTTTTCGTGCCTTCGAACCTCAACCGCCAGTGGTTTTCCGATGTAGCGCATCTGGGGTGGCCCAAGGCGAGTGCTGCCAGAGATGGGATGCTCCGCATCAATCCCCTTGTGGAGATCGAAGCAGTCGACGAACCTCTGGATGCATCCAACGCACGATCCCTCTTGCAGGGGATGGATTTGTGCGTGGACGCCCTGGACAACCTGGAAACCCGCTTCCTCCTGGATACATGGTGCCGTCGTGAGGGAATCGCCCTAGTGCACGGCGCCGTTTCCGGCTGGCTGGGGCAGGCGACCACATTCCTTCCCAACAGGGCTTTGGGAATGGAGAGCATCTTCGGCAAACGACGAACGCGGGACGCCCTGGAGGAGAGCCTGGGGGTTCCGGGTCCCACCGTGAGCCTCATCGGAAGCCTTCAAGCCATGGAGGTTATGCGTCTTCTGGCGGGAAAATCCCCCTGCTACGAAGGGAGGCTCCTGTATTTCGACGGTGAAAGCGGCCAGATGAGTCTCATCCCCCTCGCCTGACCGGCATGGCCCCTTCTCCGCGCCCTTTCCCATGATTTCCCTTCATAAGGACCCGGAACGGTTGAAACGAGAGCCGTTCCTTGCTGATGGCAACCGTGACGGAGGCGATGCATGCAATTGCAGTGGCGAGTGGGCAGTATGGACACATGGGAGGCGGACTGCCTTATTTTCTTTGTGGTGGAGAAGGAAGCCGAGTTCCTGCCCGGGTTCGGGAAATGGCTGCGGGATGAGGGGCGGTGGCTGGCCGGTTGTTCGGCTCTTTCGGACTTTCAGGGCAAGCCTCAGCAGACCGCTGTCTTTTACGCCCCCCAGGATCGGAAGATCCCGCGGGTCATCTGTGCTGGACTTGGCCCCAGGGAGAAATTGGATGCGGAGAGACTGCGCGGGGGAGCGGCTGCAGCCTTGAGGCAATGCCGGGAATTGAAGCTTGCCCGCCCCGCGTTGCCCGCCACTGCTCTCGACGGCCTGCCCCTGGAGAGATCCAGATCCCTCGAGGAAGCTCTCATAGGGGGCATGGGCGGCCTATACCGATTCACGGCCCTGAAAACACGGGATGTGGACGCGGAATCCTTTCCCGAATCCCTGTTGCTTTTTTCAGAGGTGGAACCGGACGATGCTTTCCATGCAGCGGCTTCCTATGCAGAGTCGCTGGTTTCCGGCATCAGTCTGGCACGGGACCTGGTGGTGGCGCCTGGGAACCAGGTGACCCCAACCTTCATGGCGGAAATCGCCCAGGGCCTCGCCGAGAGCTACGGCTTCCGGTTGCGGCTCATCAACCTGCAGGAAGCCGAAAAGATGGGAATGGGGGCGTTTGCCGCCGTGGCCCGGGGCAGCCGGGAACCCGCCTGTATCATTGTCCTGGAGCACTGCCCCCCGGGCATGGATGAGGATCCTCCCATTGTCTTCGTTGGCAAAGGGATCACCTTCGATACGGGAGGCATTTCCCTCAAACCCAGCGCCAAAATGGAAGCCATGAAGCAGGACATGGCAGGGGCCGCAGCGGTCCTCGGCGCATTCGAGGTCCTGGGAAGAACACGATTTCAGAAGCGAGTCCTGGGCATCATGCCGTGCACTGAAAACATGCCCGATGGAAAAGCCTATAAGCCGGGGGATGTCATTCAATCCATGTCCGGCCTCACTGTGGAGGTGATCAGCACCGACGCGGAGGGCCGCATGATTCTCTGCGACGCCATCACCTTCGCCCTTCAGTACAAGCCGGCGATCCTGCTGGACCTTGCGACCCTCACGGGAGCGTGCATCGTGGCTCTGGGGAACGAGGCGGCCGGCATCATGGGGAACCGGGATGAACTGGTGGAAGAGTTGTGCACCCTGGGCGCGGAGGTGGGTGAGAGGCTCTGGCCCTTGCCCCTCTGGGATTCCTACTTCGACTACATCAAAAGCGACATTGCCGACTTCAAAAACGTGGGAGAACGCTCCGCGGGTACCATCGTGGGGGGTATCTTCCTCAAGCAGTTCGTCACGGACGAGACCCCTTGGGCCCATATCGACATAGCTGGAACCGCCTGGACGGAAAAGGACATAGCCTCATCCCCCAAGGGAGCGACCGGTTTTGGAGTGCGCCTGCTGACGGAAGTGTTGAAGCGCCGGCCGAAGCTGGGTTGGGGCTGATCCCCCATCAGCCGGTTTGGGAGGCCTTGAACGAGAGGGGTGGCGGTTCCACCGGCGAGCTGAATTCAGCGGCATAGCTCTTTAATTCATCGCCTTCAATGGTTTCCTTTTCCAGGAGAACTCTGGCAAGGCGCTCGAGTTGCGCCCGTCTTTGTCTGAGGAGCACCCGCACCTTGTCGTGGGCGTCCTCCACGATGCGCATGACTTCCTCGTCGATGCTCTGGGCCGTCCTTTCACTGAAATCCCTCTCCCGGGACCGCTGCATCATTTCCAGGTAAGGGGATCGGGGTTCCCGCGTGTAGCTGAGAGGCCCCAAGCGATCGCTCATTCCATATTCCATGACCATGCTCCGAGCGATGTCCGTGGCCCTTTGCAGATCGTTCTGCGCTCCCGTGCTCACATCGCCGAACATGATTTCCTCGGAGGCACGCCCTCCCAGGAGCACCTTCAGGCGGCTGAGGAGTTCGTCCCGTGTCATGAGATAACGGTCTTCGGTCGGGAGCTGCTGCGTGTAGCCAAGGGCCGCAATGCCCCTGGGTATGATGGAGATTTTGTTCACCGGGTCGGCGTTGGGAAGGCTCATGGCAACCAGCGCATGGCCGGCCTCGTGATAGGCGACGATTTCCTTTTCCTTAGGGTTCATGGCACGATTCTTCTTTTCCAGTCCTCCCACGATGCGGTCCGCTGCGTTCTGGAAATCGGCCATTGTCACGTTTTCCCCGTCCCTTCGAGCGGCGAAGAGAGCGGCTTCGTTCACGAGATTGGCCAAGTCCGCGCCTACGAATCCGGGAGTCATGGCCGCGATCTTCTTCAGGTCCACGTCGACTCCCAGGGTCACGGAACGGGTGTGAATCCGAAGGATGGCTTCACGCCCCCGGATGTCAGGCTTGTCGATGGCCACGTGACGATCGAAACGCCCCGGTCGAAGGAGAGCAGGATCCAGGATTTCCGGGCGGTTCGTCGCGGCCATGATGATGACACCGGCACTTGGATCGAAGCCGTCCATCTCCACGAGCAGCTGGTTCAGGGTCTGTTCCCTCTCGTCATGGCTCCCGATGGGGTTCAAACCGCGGGCTTTCCCCAAAGCATCCAGTTCGTCCACGAAGATGATGCACGGGGCGTGTTCCTTCGCCTGTCCGAACAGGTCCCTGACTCTCGCCGCACCAACCCCCACGAACATCTCCACGAATTCGGACCCGCTCATGCTGAAAAAAGGGACTCCCGCCTCACCCGCCACCGCCTTCGCAAGGAGGGTCTTGCCGGTGCCCGGCGCCCCCACCAGCAAAACGCCCTTGGGGATACGTCCGCCGAGGCGCTGAAACTTGTCGGGGCTCTTGAGGAACTGCACGATTTCCTGGAGTTCTTGTTTGGCCTCGTCGATGCCCGCCACATCGTCGAACGTGATCCCGACTTCCTTCTCCGCATAGATTTTCACCCTTGCCTTCCCCACGGAGAGCACTCCCTGTGTCCCCCCGCCCATGCGCCTCATGAGAAAGCTCCAGAAGAAGATGAGAACCCCGAGGGGAAGGAGCCAGGAGAGAAGGGCTCCCAGCCACTTGTTTTCCGCCTGCCCACCGTAACGAATCCCCTTTTCCTCGAGGGTGCGCACCAGATCGGGATCGGTTACACGAATCGTGAAAAAGGCCCTGACCACACCCTTTTCGTCCCTCGTCTCACCCTGAATCCGGTCCTGGCCGATAACCAGATTGATCACCTTCCCTTCCCGCAGCAACTCCTTGAACTCGGAGTAAGCGATCTTGTCCCTCTGCGGTTCCACCACAAACCCTTGCAGCCAAGCCAGGAACAGGAACGCGGCAATGAAATACCAGATGGAAAAATGAAACCTTCTGTGGCTGGGATCCCCCTGACCGGATCCCCCTTCACCAGGAGCACCTCTCAGCCGGTCCAGGAACCTGTCCACCGGGTTTTCGTTGCCGGACGCTTTCTTGCCCATTTTCCTCTCCTTGGGAAGGATTCACCACTTGAAGACGCGAAACCCCACCGCCTTTTCCGCCCTCTCCCATGGACACGTGATGCGACTGCTCGGACGCATCAGCACAGAAAAATGATGATCTCAAATGAATTCTAATATATTACAGCACGGTGCGCCGGGTAAAGGAAACGCTGGATCTGCGCGGGCCAAAAGAGTCCCAGACAGGCCGGATGGCGGAGTCTCCCTTTTTCGGACTCGGCGCTCCAGGAATCGGCAGACTCTAATCATGGAGCGGATGACTGACGATTCAATCTTCAGGGGCTGTGGAAGCGGCAAAATGTCAAAAACTGTGTTGCCGCCAAGAACTTTTTATACGATGGTATCTTCCGAGCGAGTTCTTATCTTCTCAAGGGAGTTGCCAGGAGCGATTTCGATCGATTTGGAGGAGGCGATTGATGAAGGGATGGAGAAAGGTTTTGCTTGCGGCGGTGTTTATTTTTGCGGCAACCTTGACGGCGTGGGAAATCCACCTGGCTTCGGGACTGGGTTTGCGTGTTGAGGGACTGGCCGTGGCAGCCGGTACATCCAATGACAACGGCGACCCTTTTGCGCAGGAGACGAAAGCTGTGGCGGACCCACTCCAGTCATTCAACCGAGCCATCTTCCAAATCAATGACAAACTCTATTTTTATTTTTGGAAACCCATCGCTACGGTCTATTCCTGGTACGTTCCCTGCGGCGTGCGGGAATGCATCCGAAGGGCCTTCGACAACGCCAGGATGCCTGTGCGCTTCGTGAACAACCTGCTCCAGTGCAAGCCGGAACAAGCCGGCAGCGAAGTGGGCCGTTTTGTCATCAATTCCACTCTGGGAATGGGCGGCTTTTTCGACATCGCACAAACCCACTTCAAGATGAAAGCGTACGACGAGGACTTCGGCCAGACCTTGGGCGTTTGGGGTGCCCCTCATCACTTTCACATCCATCTTCCCATCCTGGGTCCGTCCACCTTGCGGGACACTGTCGGGCTCGCTGTGGACGCCCTCCTGAGCCCTCTCTTTTACGTGCCTGCGGATATCGCCGTCACTGCGGGGATTCGCGGGGGTGAAGGGGTGAACACCACTTCCCTGAGGATCGGAGAGTATGAGGATTTCAAGAAATCGGCCATCGATCCTTACATCTCCATGAGGGACGGCTACATTCAGTTTAGGGAGGAAGAGGTGAGGCGCTGAGGGGCGACGGCCCTGCAACGCCACCCTCACCCCACCATCCCCGAAGCACATGAAAACCCGGACTGATACCAAGGTCTATCAGGGTCGATTCGCCGGTGACTTCTCAAGAATTGAGGGGAGAGGTGGGGTGAGGAGGGTGTGTGCTTGGGAGCAAATCACGGCACAGCACAAGGAGGCACTTGCCCGAGCGGTGCCAGACCCCGGGGGAAACACCCCTTGACGGCAGCTTCCTGGGAAGAGCCGCCCGAAGCAGGTCAGCCACGCCCGAAATGATCACAGATGGCATCAACCAAAGCGGCGATGGTGTATCGGGTCGGCATGATGTCCGTTTTGACACCGTGTTTTTCCGCCGTTTCGGCGGTGACCGGCCCGATGCAGGCGACGGCGACACCCCGAAGAGCCGAACGGATCGTCTCCGAATCGAACAGCCGGAAGAAATTGGACACTGTGGAAGAGGACGTGAAAGTCACGCAGTGGACTTTCCCCGCCTGCAAGCTCTCCAGGATTGCATCGTTTTTTTCGGACGGCAGTAACGTCTGGTAGGCCGGAACCACATCCACGTGGGCATTTCTCTCTCTCAGGGTCTCGGGAAGAATGTCCCGAGCGATCAGAGCCCGTGGGATGAGAAAGCGCCGGTTCGCAACACCCACTTCAGAAAGCCCCTCCAGGAGGGATTCCGCCCGATATTCACGGGGGACAATGTCCACTCGCAATCCCAGCCTCTCCAGCGCCTCCGCCGTCTTCGCCCCGATGGCGGCCAGTCGGACCCCTTTGAGTTCCCGCACATCGAGGCCTGCATGGAAGAGTCTTTCCACGAAGAACCGAACGCCGTTGACGCTGGTGAACACCAGCCAGTCGTAGGAACCTACCGCCGCAACCGCCCTATCCAACGGCTCCCAGGAGGGTGGAGGCTCGATGGTGATGGTGGGAAACTCGATGCAGCGGGCCCCTTTTTGAGCCAGGGTATTCTTCAATTCGCTCGCCTGTTCCCGGGCCCGGGTGACAAGAATGGTACGACCGAACAGCGGGCGATTCTCGAACCAGTTGAGTTCCTCCCTCAGGTTCACCACCCCTCCCACCACCGTGATGGCCGGCGGCTTGAGCCCCGCTTTCCGTACCCGTTCCACGATGTCCTTGAGGGTCCCCGTTACCGTCTGCTGCTCCGGGGTCGTCCCCCATCGGACGACGGCAACGGGCGTATCGGGAGCGCGGCCGTGAGCAACGAGATTCGCGCAGATCTCCTCCAGGTTCCGAACCCCCATGAAGAAGACGAGGGTCCCCACGCCCGCAGCGAGCTTTTCCCACGCAATCTTGGATTCTCTCCCGTCCTCACGTTCATGACCCGTCACGAAGGCAATGCTTGCCGTATGCTCCCGGTGTGAGAGAGGGATTCCTGCATAGGCGGGAACGGCGGTGGCCGCAGTCACACCGGGAACCACCTCGAAAGGGATTCCCGCCGCTTTGAGCACCTGGGCCTCCTCGCCGCCGCGGCCGAACACGAAGGGATCCCCCCCTTTGAGTCTGACCACACGATGCTCACGGCCCTTTTTCACCAGAAGCTCATTGATGCCCTCCTGGCTAAGGGTATGTTCGCCGCCCTTCTTTCCCACGTAGATGCGCTCCGCCTCGCGCGGGGCAAAATCCAGGAACTCAGGATTGGCAAGGTAGTCGTAGATGACGACTTCCGCCGCCTCCAGCAGTTCTTTTCCCCTCAGGGTCATGAGCCCTGGGTCGCCGGGCCCCGCTCCCACAAGATAAACCGTTCCCTTCACCACTCTTTGTCTCAACTCCCAATGCCGAAATTATCCGCGGCAGAGGCCCAGGTCCTCACCGCAGCCGTTCTCTGAGGTCATCCGCTTCCCACGACTCCCCGTAAATCTCCCGGAGCAGTTCCCAGGCACCGCCGTCCACGAGCTCACCGGCCAGGCGGCGTCCCAGGGTGAGCCTTTCCTGCACCAAGCCGCACAGCGTTTTGCACACGACGCGCTTTCCATCCAGGGAGGCCACAATCCCGGTCAGTTCCAGTTGGTCCCGGTTCACTCGGGCAAACCCTCCCACGGGCACCTGGCACCCGCCTCCCAGTGCTTTCAGAAAACTGCGTTCCGCCTCAACCGCGAAGGCTGTCTCTTCGTCATGCAGCGGTGCCAGAACATTTGACATGTCGATGTCATCCGTGCGCACCTCGACTCCCAATGCTCCCTGGCCGATGGCAGGCACAAAATCCGCTGGTTCCAGGTAAGCCGTGATCCGGTCGCCCCAACCCATCCGATGTAAACCGGCAGCAGCGAGAATGATGGCTTCGTACTGCCCTTCCCTGAGCTTTCGAAGGCGGGTGTCCAGGTTCCCCCGCAGTGTCTGCACATCCAAATCGGGCCGTATTCTTTTCACCTGGGCGGCACGTCGCAGGCTGCTGGTGCCCACCCTCGCCACCGGAGGCAACCGGTCGATGCTTCCGCTTTCGCCCGAAATGAACACATCCCGGGGATCTTCCCTCATGGGTATGGCCCCGATGCGCAGGCCTTCAGGGAGAACGGCGGGAACATCCTTCATGCTGTGCACCGCCAGATCGACGGCTTTCTCCAGCAGGGCGTCCTCGATCTCCTTCACGAACAGCCCTTTGCCTCCCACCTTAGCCAACGGCACGTCCAGAATCTTGTCCCCGGTGGTCTTGATGACGTGGAGCTCCACCCGGAGACCCGGCCAGTAGTCCATGAGCGTGTCCCTGACCCACTCACTCTGCCGCAAGGCCAGGAGGCTTCCTCGCGTCCCGATGCGCAAAACCCGGTCGACCAAATCATCCTCGCAGGGCGATGGACCGGAGACCAGCCGGTACCCCGTTCCCGCCGTTCCGTTGAAAGTCAGTGGCAAGTACTGCAGCTCCCTCCGCTGCAACCGGCGCACGACGAAGAAGCGCCCGAGCCCATGCGACTGCTGGCCGCGCCCTTTTCTCCACCGCTCTTGAAACCGAAGACGGACATCTTCCTTTGCACCGATGAGGAGCTGCACTTGGGACAGCGGACGGGTTCGTCCTGTCTGAAGACAAGTTGCTCGAAACACTCGCAGCAATCACAGCATTCATATTCAAAAATGGGCATTTCCTTTCCTCCCTTACTCCTCGGTGTCCAGTTCCACGAGGTCCCCGTCGTGAACGGCCTTGAAATCCCTGGCGTCACCCAGCACCCTGCCGATGACGTTGACAGGCCCGGCCGGCCGAATCTCATCGCCCCGGCTCATGGGTGTGGGACCGAAAAAAATGCAAAACGCCCTCCCCGTGGGCCAATACCCGAGATCCCCCATGTTCACCACCTCGCGAGCCGTTTCGTCCAGAGGCATTTCAACAGGGACGGGAAAATAAATCTCGTCTCCCCAGGTGCGCGCGGAAGCCTGAAGCGGCAGGGCATTCCAGAGGGCCTCCGCCGTGGGGGACTCGTTCAGCAGTGCGGACACCACAATCGATCCCGCCGTGATCTGAAGCCGTCTCGTCATGTCACGACTCCTCGGAAAGACTTTCGATGACGCAAGCCAGCAGCAGGGGAAACATGATCTCATGATGACCGATGAGGGTAATCCCCTGACCGGTAGCGGCGGTCGGCCGCTCCACCACGTTCACCCGCGGCCGGTACTGATTCTGGAAATCCATATTGACGGTCGTGATTCCCGAGAGGCTGCCGCCCATGTTTCGAACGGCACTGTAGGCCTTCAGAAAAACCTCGGGGATGATCACCGCCGACCCCAAATTGATGAACACGCCGTTTTCCAGAGTGGAAACCAGTCGGGCGAATAGACGGAAGTCGTGATGGGTGAGGGCCCCCATGGCCCCGCCGTCCATGGAGGGATGCATGTGAATGATATCCGTGCCGAAAGCCACGTGAACGGTCATGGGTATCCCGAGACGTGCGGCTGTTGCAAGAAGGCTCAAACGGGCGTGGGGAGGGTTCAAACGGAGCAGGTACTCCCCCACCACCTGGCCCAGTCCTTTGCCCGTCTCTCCCATGGCCCCACGCACAGCACCATGGATCAAATCACCCGTCTCCCGGGCCGTACCGAACTGACCCGATTCCAGGTGCGCAGCCACATCCTCGGACGTCTTGCCGGCAAGCGCCACTTCCACGTCGTGGATGATACCGGCTCCGTTGAGGGCAATCCCCGTCAGCATTCTTCTTTCCATGGCATCAATGATGATGGGATTCAAACCCACCTTGATGGGATGCGCCCCCATGCCCAGCAGAACCGACCTGCCGCCCCTGCAGGCTTCCGCCATTGCGACCACGGCCGCCCGGAACTGTTGTGCACCCAGGATGTTCGGAAGGGAGGCGACGAAAGAGCGGAACGGCTGACCCGCCTCCCATGGCCTGCCGAAATCCGCCAGCCTGACCTTGCTGGGACGGTCTTGAAGGCTCGTCAGTTGCATGTTTTCAAAATTCAGGGGTTCCCAGCCCATCTTCCCAATCCTCGGCGAAAAGGACTTTCTCCACCAGCGCGCAAAGGATGTGACCCGCCGTGATGTGGGCTTCCTGGACGCGCGCCGTTTCCGTAGAGGGCACACGGAGCATCCTTTCGCACCATGCATCCATGGCACCGGGTCCAGTGCCGGAAAAACCGAGTGTGATCAGACCGTTTTCACTGGCCCATTGTAACGCCTTGGTCACATTGGGGGAAGCGCCGCTCGTGCTGATCCCCAGGACCACGTCCCCCTTCCGCCCCAAGGCCCGAAGCTGCTTCACGAAGATCTCTTCAAAGGAGAAATCGTTGCCGATGCTCGTGAGGACAGAGGTGTCCACGGTCAAAGCCAAAGCAGGAAGGGGAGGCCGGTCCAAGACGAATCGATTGACGAACTCCGCCGCCAGGTGCTGGGCATCAGCGGCGCTCCCCCCGTTTCCGAAGAGAAAGAGACGGTCTCCTCTCCTGAACGCCCCCGAAATGAGCAAGGCCATTTCGAGCAGGGTGCCGCTTTCCCGGCGGCAGAGTTCCTCCTTCACCCGGATGCTCTCCTGGAAGGCCTCTTCCACAGATCTGAGGAGTCTCTCCCGCACCCGCTCCCCTCCGTTTCAATGGGAAACCGGAGTCACCATCGGGGACCCTTTTTCAGTGTCCTTCCTCAGAAGAGCCAGGAATCTCCTGAACAGCGGGCCGGGGCGTCCGTCTCCTATGGGATGTCCGTCAAAACCGATTACGGGAAGCACGTCGAAGGTGGTGCCAAACAACATCATCTCTCTTGACTCGCGAGCCTCCCGAAGGGAAATGTCCGATTCGCGCACACCCATCAACTCGCCGGACTCCAAAAGCCCCACCGCAAGCTCCATCATGCGGGAAACGGTGATGCCTCTCAGGATCCTGTCAAACCTGGGCACGACAAATTCCCCTTCGACCGATATGAAGCCCACGTTCTCCGTGGCACCCTCCCCCAGGTATCCCCTCTCGTCAAGGGAGACCGTGTAATCCACTTCCGCATCCCGGGCTTCCTTGGTCATGAGAACATTGGGCAGATAGTTGCAGCTCTTGATATTGGCAAAATAATCCCTCTTCATGGGGATACGGCTGGTTTGCACCCGGACACCGTTTTTGTATTTCCAAGCAGGCGGTTCATGGAAAACCGTCACCATGACGTAAAGCTGAGAGGAGGGGCATTCGTAGGGGTCCGTGGAGAACCCTCCGGGTCCTCTCGAGAGAAACAGCCGGACCAGGCAGTCCTGGACGCCGGCGGCTCGTATGGTCTCCAGGATGATCCCTTCCATTCGGGTGCGGGTCACGGGGCTTTTCAATCCCAAGGCCATCGCCGAACGCTCCAGGCGGTCGAGGTGACGCTGCAGTGCATATACGCCAGAACGGACGCACTTGAATGCTTCAAAAATCCCGTCGCCCCTGTGGACCAAATGGTCGTCCAGCGGGACCATCATGAGAGCCGGGTCCGTGATGATCCCGCCAATCCAGCTGGAATACATCGCCAGGTAGTTCACGTGAAAAGGTTTCTTAAGACCCGTCAACCGATCCACCACCTGATCAAAACTCAGCCTTGGGACCGTTTCCGTTATCCATTGGACCACTCTTCCTTCCATTCCCTTTTGCCCTTCCATTCCCTTCATCGAAGAACAAAACAGCCTCTCGGAGGCAATCCGCCGGGTTTCCACCTCACACCTTCGGCGGTGGCTGTATAACCACGCAGGGATAGCTTGTCACCAAGGCTACAATCACTTAACATGGCCTTTCCCGACACACCGGCTGGAAGTGCAACACAATAGCCAAGGGAAGACCCTTCTGCAAGGGAAAAGACGGGAAACCGGGAGCTGCAGGAATGGAGCGTCAAAGCATGAAAAACGGAAAGATACGGGCCATTGTCTTTGACTTCGACGGCACCCTGGCCGAGTTACACATTGATTTCCGGGAAATGAAACGGGCCATCGGGCGCCTTGCGGCGAATTATCTGCATTTTTCCCCTATTCCGCCGAGTTCGCCCGCCCTTGAATGGTTGGAAGAACTTCGGGAGGGCATCGCAAAAATGGACCCGTTTCTCGCCAATGCATTTCAACGGGAGGCATCTTCACTTATAATGGCATTGGAACTGAAGGCTGCAGATCGTGGAGCGCTTTTCCCCTTTACCAGGAGGGTCCTCGGATCGCTTGTGCAACGGGGTGTCAAAGTCGCCATCATCACCCGCAACTGCGAGCGGGCGGTGGGAAAGGTGTTTCCTGACCTGAACGCGTTTTGCTCGGTGTTTCTCGCACGGGAGCACGTTTACCACGTGAAGCCACATCCGGATCATCTTATGCGGGCCCTTGGAGTGCTCGACATTTCCGCAGAGACAGCCCTCATGGTCGGTGATCATCCCATGGACATCGAAACGGGGCGCAATGCGGGAACCCGCACCGCTGGCGTCTGCACCGGGAACAGTTCCAAGGAGGAACTCATGGGCAGTGGAGCGGACTGGATCGCCGCCGACTGCGAAAAGCTTCTCCATGTGCTCACAGAACAAAAACTGGTTTGACGGGGAGTTGCTTGAAGGATCGTATGGGGGAGAGTGACAACCATGGCACAGCGCTCTTTGGGCGCAACGGATTCGATGGTCGCCAGTCCCCATGCCGCGTGCGTCAGCGGTAACCCCGCAAGACACATTGTCTCCCTTCAGGCCGACGGACTTGGGACATGAACGTCAAACATTTCAACACGAGGTCCATTTCCGTCAAGCGGGCGGTGCTGGGTTTTTCCGGTTGGCCGGACGCGGGAAGGATCGTGGAGCACACCCTCGGGGAATTCAAGAGGGGCATACCTCACGAGCCGCTGGCGGATTGGGACATGGACGGTTTCTGGCACGCGGAATCCACTCGTCCCCGAATCACCGTGCACCACGGTCGCATCCGGGATCTGAAATGGCCCGTTTATCATTTCTGGATCATGAATCCGGAAACCTCCCCTCCCATTCTACTGGGTGCCGGGCCGGAACCCACCATCTTCTGGCGCCCGTTCGTCGACCAACTGGTGGAACTCCTGCGCGGCTGGGAATGTGAGGAACTCTATCTCCTGGGCGGTCTCTACGACCACATAACCCACGAGGAGACCGTCGTTTCGGGGGTGGGCCAAGACATCAAGGCCTACAATCAGCTTCACGCCCTCCAGTGTCACCGGACGGAATACCAGGGACCGGGAGCCATTCATTCATCCATCATGACCGCCGCCCATGAATCGGGCATTCACTGCCTGGCTTTCTGGGCTCACTATCCATTTTACCTGAGCGGGCGGCACGAATCGCTCATGGCCCGCCTTCTGGGCATTCTGGGGCAGCTGCTGAACCTGACCATCGAAACCCGACACCTTACAGCCCGATGGGAAAGGCGCACGCAGGACATCGAGGAGACTATCCAGAAGAACGACGACCTCATGGAAATGCTGGAATCCATCAAGAAGGGGCAGGTCAGGAGACCTTTTTTCGGAGAATCGTCCAAGGTGGTCAGGCTGGATGAGTTTGTGAAGAGGCGGGAAGAATCCCCATTCAACAAAGATCCTTGAAGAAACGCCATGGGCTCCTCACGGGATACCCATCACTCTCGGGTCACCCACTGCAGGACGAATGCATCACAGGAACCCCACCCCACTACCACGAGATCGCTCCTTCGAACCGGATGGCGAAAAACGCCGCATTCCCTCAAGAGACCCGACGTTCCCTTACTCGCCGTCCCTTTCCCACCTATGGCCCGTTTGCGCCTCTGCCTGTAGGCGCTCGGCGACGCCATCAACTCACGAGGCGGTCATCTTGCGATAAGCAGGTTTTCCAGGGCCTCACGAAGGGTGGGGAATCGGAACTGGAAGCCGGCTTCCAGGAGTCTTGCAGGGTACGCCCTCTGCCCCTTGAGAATCACATCGGCGAATTCCCCCAGGATGGCGCGAAGGAGGAACCGCGGTACCGCAGGGAGAATGAGGGGCTTGTGGAGCACCTTGGCAAAGGTGCGGGTGAATTCTTCATTGGTGACGGGGTAGGGCGCGGTGCAGTTGATGGGGCCGCTCAGCGCTTCGTTTTCCATTGCGAAGAAAAAAATCCGACAGACATCCTCTTCATGAATCCAGGAAAACCACTGTTTCCCGCTTCCAAGGGCGCTCCCCGCATAGTTGCTGAAAGCGGGAATCATGCGGGGCAAGGCTCCCCCATCCTTCCCGAGGACAATACCAAGCCGGCAGAGAACCACACGGACACCCCCCTTCTCCGCCCGCATTGCCTCGGCCTCCCACTTCACGCCCACTTCCCCCAGGAAATCTGTCCCAGGTGGGGTGGATTCATCGAGGATTCGGTCGTCCTCTCTGCCTCCGTAGTAACCCACCGCTGAAGCACTGAGGAGCAATGGTTTTTCTCCGGCTGCCAGCAGGGCGTCCACCAGGTTCCGCGTGGTGAAAACCCGGCTGTCCAGGATCAACTGACGCGTCTTTCGGGTCCAGTGCGTGAAGATGGACGCCCCCGCGAGATTGATGACAACATCGTGCCCCGCCACCTTTTTCTGCCACTCACCGGGCCCTTTGGGATCCCCCAGGACGGTATCGACCCCGGGGGGCAACTTCGCTGCGCTCCGGGAAGAACGAATCAGGGCGGTGACCCGGTGCCCCTGCTCCACCATTTTCCGGGAGAGATACGTCCCCATGAACCCCGTTCCTCCAGTGATGAAGACCTTCATGGTTCGTCCCCACACCCTTTCATGCGTTAAGGTTGATCGATCTTTGCACCGTCAAGCGGTCTCCTAAGGGAAGCAAGGGCCCTTGCGGCCAGTTCATGGACGCCGATATCCGTCAACTCCCCATTGTCATACAGAAGGATCCGATGTGGATCTCCCAGAAGGGGTTTCAATGACTCCACAACTCCCGAAGTGTCGAGAAAACCCAGGGTCCAGGCAGCAAACCCCCGATGGACGGGATCCTGGGAGGAAAGATAGGGTACCAGGTCATCGATCCATTTCTCAACCTCAGCCGGTCTCGCCTGGGCGAGCCTTCCCAACCCCCAGAGAACCCCGCGCTCCAGCATCGCGTTTTCCAGCTTGTTTCCTTGTTCGCTGATATACGAGTGGAGAATGCAGGAGAATTCTTCGGTCATGCGCTCGTCCCGGGCCATCGTCTCCCCCATGGCCTCCGCGGATCCCCAGCCGATTCCCCCTGATTCATCGTTGAGGTTCCAGATGAGACGGCGCATGACATTTCGGGCCGCCTCCGGATCCTCCTTTGCCATTCCCGCGGCCACGGCGCCGAACGCTGTCACCGCACGCCACTTGATGGATTCGTCGGTGCTGTAGAGCAGCGCGAAAAGAGGATTGATGATGCGCCGAGGGGGAAAACGCTCCAGTTCTCTCATGCAGTCCTCCGGATTATCTCCCCGGAGAAGCCCTTCCACGAATCGCAGCAGTTTTCCCGTTCCGAAAGCTCTCTGCTTCAAAATCCCCCCGCAACCCACTATTGGGATTCCCGCCAGGTGATGCAGTCCGCCGGGCAGTAGCGGATGGCTTCTTGGACACACTCTTCAGGGTACTCGGTAAGATCCAGAACCTCGATGTATCCCGCCTCGTTCATGCGAAACACTTCCGGGCACACCTCACAGCAGGCGTCACACCTAGTGCACTCGCTCAGATCCACTTCAGGCACTCCGGCCATTTCCCGTGTCTCCTGCTGCGGCAGTGGTCGCGCAGCCCCCTTCTTAGCCCTCCGATCCCGATCCCTTCCGGGGCGTCCAGCCCCGTCGTGGGGAAACATGAGGCCATGAGCGGCAAACTCCGCGTCACTTCTGGTTGATGAGGTAATTGTAGGCCGAGAGGGCTGCTTTGGCACCTTCCCCCACCGCCACCACTACCTGTTTGAAGGGGACGTTGGTCACGTCCCCACAGGCGAAGACACCCGCCACGCCCGTTCGGCACTCGAGATCCACGAGGATCTCCCCGTTTCTGTTGGATGCCAGGGTATCGATGAAGAGGCTTGAATTGGGCATGGTCCCGATTTCCACAAAAACCCCTTCCACGTTGAGGGTCTTCACCTTACCGGTCACTAGGCAGCGGAACTCGATCCCCTCCACGAACGACTCACCAAGGATGCGCGTGGGTTGATGCTGAGGGAACACGATGACCTTCTCCGATGCCAGCACCTTATCCCGATAAACGGGATCGCCCAGGAGGGGAGAAATGGAGACGATGTAGATGCGCCTGGCGATGTTCATGAGGTCAATCACGGCTTCCAGGGCTGAATTGCCGCCGCCGATCACCGCCACTTCCGCGTCTTCGTATAGGGGAGCGTCGCAGGTAGAACAGTATGAGACCCCCTTGGCCTGCAGCTCTTTTTCACCCGGGATGTCCAGGAGCTTGTGGCCGCCTCCTGTAGCCACAATGAGAGTCTTTCCGTAAAAGACCCTTCCGTCGTCGACGACGACCCGTTTCACTCGACCGGTGGGATCCACTGCGGTGATACTCCTGCCGATGATCGTTTCCACGTCGAACTTTTTCACATGGCTTTCAAACTTGGAGACCAGTTCGGCGGCGTTGACCTGGCTGAACCCAAGGTAATTATCCACGTCGGATGTCCAGGTCACCTGCCCGCCGACGTCTTTGCTGATGATAAGCGTCCTCAGAAGCTTACGAATGGCATAGATGGCCGCGCTGAGCCCCGCTGGACCTGCGCCGAGGATGATGTCGTCGTAGAGAACCGTGTCGCTCTTTCTGTCCGCGATGCCCAGCTTCTCGTAGAGTTTTCCGCTTGCCTCCAGGTCGACCAGGTCGGCGTACCCCCCGATGGACTCCTCCCCTACAAGTATCTGGGGGAAGGTCCCGCTTCCCGTCTTGACCTTCATCTCCTCCCACGAAGCAGATCCCGGGACAACCTTGAGTTCAGCGAACTGAATCCCCTTTTCCCGTAGGAAGATCCTGGCCTTCTCACAAAAGGGACATGCTTCCAGACTGTAGAGAGTGACATCCACCGGCGGGACCTCCGGATATAGTGAATTTCCCTATTGCAGGCAATTGAGTGCCTTCTCGATGGCTTCCTGGTCAAATCCCAGAATGACCTGGTCGCAGATGGCGATGACGGGAACGCTCCTGCCCCCGCCGGTGATGGACCTCATTTCCTTGAGTGCCTCCCGGTCCTGGCTGACGTCCAATGCCTCAAACGCGACGCCGCGCCCGGTCAGGTACTCTTTTGCCTGCTGGCAGTAGTGACACCCTGGCGTTGTGTAAATCTTCACCTTTTTTTCCATTGCAGTGCAACCTCGACTCAACCGAGTTGGAATCGTTTGAACCTGGAAAAAGGGGCGCGACGGACCGTTATGTAAAGACGCCCACAATCGATGGAACTGTGGCACCATCTCCGGCCGTAATTTCCCACCGGGCCCAGGCTCTCCGCTCTGCCCTCCATGCCGGCGGAGCGACTCGCGAAGAGCCGCCCGATCGGCCGCGGGTCTTTTATCCCAGCTTCTTCAGTTCGAGGGACAGACGTCTCAGGTGTTCCTGCTCTTCTTTCACCAGTTGCCCGATGAATTCACGGCCTTTGGTTTCATCCGTCGCGTCCTGAACCGTCAGGAAGAAAATGACCGAGTCCTTTTCGAAATTGATGGCAAGCTTCAAGGCATCTTTCACGTCCCTCAAGCGGGAGACCTGGGTTTCGATGCTCTCACCGCCCACGAACACGTGCTGATCGGCCATCATCTTGATGTAGAGGTCCGTTTCGTTTTGAGGGTCCCACACGGTGGCTTCCGTTGCCCTGGGAGGCAGTTGCGCAAGGAGTTCTTCGAATTTCCTCTTGTGTCCCACCTCTTCCAGGGCCAGTTCTTCGAAAAGCTTCTTGATTTCTGGGTTGTCAACGACCCTCAGGGCCTTCTCATAAAAAGCCTTGCCGTTCTCCTCGATCTTCACGCCCACTTTGAATACTTCTGCAGCATTGAAATTGAACATCATGTGGAAAGCTCCTGCCTGGAAAGCCCATTGAAGGCTGTTTGGTAATGTGAGGGACCCTATTCCTTTTCGAAATCGCTCTTCATCGCCCCGCAGATGGGACAAACCCAGTCTTCCGGAAGGTCCTCGAATTTCGTTCCAGGGGCGATGCCGCTGTCCGGATCCCCCTTGGACGGATCGTATACGTACCCGCATACCTGACAAACCCAACGTTCCATACACCCATCCTCCTTCTTGGTTGTTTCACTAGATCTTGATTGACATGTTCCCAACTGGGAACCCTCGCGACGCACAACAACTTGGACAGTCAAGTGAGAGGCCTGTTCCCCATGCCTTACGTCACACAAGGAACATTCGCAATCATTGCGACGTTAAGCACTTATACCATCGACAGCAACCGTTCCAAGTCTTTTTAGGCGGGATCGGCTGAGGTGCGTCTGTTTTGGCGCCTCCAAAGGCGCCTCAGGCGCAATGCATTTCCAACGACGCAGACGGAACTCATGGCCATGGCCGCAGCGGCGAACATGGGATTGAGAAGAATGCCCAGGAACGGATAGAAAACCCCCGCCGCGACGGGAATGCCCAGACTGTTGTAAAAGAAGGCCCAGAAGAGGTTCTGTCGGATAACCTTCATGGTGAGGGCCGAAAGATGGATGGCCGATCCCACGAGGACGAGATCGTCTTTGATGAGGGTGATATCGCTCGCTTCCACCGCCACATCGGTTCCCGCGCCGATGGCGATGCCCACATCGGCGGAGGCGAGGGCCGGGGCGTCGTTGATTCCGTCACCCACCATGGCCACCACCTCCCCTTCCTGCTGGAGGCGGCGGATCTCCCGGGACTTTTCCTCCGGCATCACTTCCGCCATCACATGCCGTATGCCCGCCTGTCTCGCCATGTTCTCAGCGGCCGATCGCCGGTCTCCCGTGATCATGGCCACCTTCAACCGCAAGGCCCGAAGGCGGGAGACGGCGGCAACCGCCGACTCCTTCAGGGAATCCGAAAGGCCTATAAGACCCACGACCTCACCGTCGACAGCCACGAACACACCAGTTGCTCCTCTCGAGGCGATTCTCTCCGCCTCCTCTCGCAGCGGCATGGGAACAACCCCGTCTTTTTCCACGAGACGAAGACTGCCCACCGAGACCTTCTTCCCCCCCACTTTTCCCCGCGCCCCTAGACCGGCCAGGGCTTCGAATTCCGTCACCCGGAGGAGCTGCACCTGGCTCTCACGGCCTTTCTCCACGACAGCTCTGGCCAGGGGATGCTCGGAAGCGGCTTCCAGTGAAGCGGCCAGGTGCAAGAGTTCACCCCTGTCAATGCCATCGACCGCCACGATGTCCGAGACAACCGGTTTTCCCCGTGTCAGGGTCCCTGTCTTATCGAAGACAACGGTGGTCAAGCGGCAAGCCTTTTCCAGTGTTTCACCGCCCTTGATGAGGATACCGCTCTCCGCGCCCAGACCCGTCCCCACCATGACGGCGGTGGGCGTTGCAAGTCCCATGGCGCAAGGACATGCAATGATGAGGACCGAAACGAAATTGAGAAGAGCACGGCTTAGGCCGGACCCGGGAACGAAAAAATACCACACGATGAAAGTCACCGCCGCCACGCCCATGACCGCCGGCACGAAAACGGAGGCCACCTTGTCGGCGAACCTCTGGATGGGGGCTTTGGAACCTTGAGCCTCTTCCACGAGGCGGATGATCTGTGCCAACGTCGTGTCGCCGCCGACCTTCGTGGCTTCAAACTGAAAACTGCCAGTGAGGTTCATCGTGCCGGCAAAGACGGGATCTCCCTCATACTTCGTCACGGGCAGACTCTCCCCTGTGAGCATGGACTCGTCCACTGCCGATCCCCCTAGTCTCAAGACTCCGTCCACGGGAACACGGGCCCCGGGTTTCACCACCACGACGTCCCCGGGGCGGACCTCCTCCACTGGCACCTCCAATTCCTTGTCTTTGCGGATCACCAAAGCTGTTCGGGGGGCGAGCCCCAAGAGCCGCCTGATAGCATTGGACGTCCTGCTCCTCGCCTTCATTTCCAGGAAGCGGCCCAGGAGAACCAGCGTCACGATCATGGCGGCCCCATCGAAATAGACGTGAAGATTCAGGCCAGCCCCGGTGAAAAACTCGGGCCGGACGGTGGCCGCCGCCGAATAGACATAGGCCGAAGAAGCCCCAATGGCCACAAGTGTGTTCATGTCGGCGGTTTTCTGGAGGGTGGCCTTCCAAGCGCCGGAGAAAAAACGGCTTCCCACCCAAAAGACCGCCGGGGTGGTGAGGACCAGCAGCACCCAGTTGAGAGCGCCCGGAGGAATGTTTTCGAGAAATGGGAACCAGTGGGGCATGGAGCCGACCATGGTGAGGGCGCTCAACAACGCCCCCACCCAGAGTTTTCTCTTGAGCCGGGTGATCTCCTTGATCCGGTGCGTCTCAAGGGGGTCCCGGCGGGAGTCCTGGAGCAGTCCGAGGTATTCGTAGCCGCTTTCCTCTATGGCCCTCCTGATGGATTCCAGATCCAAATGGACGCTTTCCACCTTCAGGGAGGCCCGGGAAGTAGCCAGGTTGACGAAAGACTCCTTCACCCCCGGCAAACCGGAGAGCACACGTTCCACCCGGCGGACACAGGCGGCGCAGGTCATGCCTCCCACCAGCACGTGGAGCGTTGCCAGCCCGCCCTCGTCATCCGCCTCTGCCGAGGGCGTCGCATAGCCCATCTCCCGAATCTTCTCCCTGATGGCGTACTCGCTGACCCTTTCCCCGTCGTATTCCACGGTGGCCTTGGAGGTGGCCAGATTCACCGATGCGTCCCGGACCCCTTGGAGATCCCGAATCCCCTGTTCCACCCGCCGCACACAAGCCGCACAGGTCATTCCTTCAATGGGAATATCACTCCTGGACAACTTCGTACCCCGCTTTGGCGATCTTTTCCCGGATGAGAGCGTCATCAACGGGATGCAGTTCTTCGAAAGTGGCCTCGCCACGGTCGAGATCCACCTGAGCCCGCACGACGCCGTCGATTTCGCCCAGGGCTTTCAAGACGGCCTTGACGCAATGCTGGCACGACATTCCCTTGATTTTGACCGTTTTCATTTGCCTGCCTCCTTCTTGAGGCTCAACCGACCTCGACCTCGGAAATCCCTCCCACTTTCCTTTTCCAGAAAATGATCACGCCGTCTTTCCCGAACGACACCTGGACAAGTTCCCAGCCTTCCAGACCCTGTTGGTTCAGGATTCCCTGAATCCTCTCCACCTGGTCACCGGGAACCCTCTCGATGCTGCACTGGCCGTTTGAAGAACAGACATAAACGAGTTCGTTGAACTCATCCGAGGCATGCCTGGTGATTTTGTATTCGAACTGCATCGCTCCTCCTCACCCTCTCAATCAACGAATGCTTCCCCTTTCACCACACAAGATACAGCATGTTTTCCTCAACCGGCGGAATCGTTTTGCCCATTGCTAACAATAAACACGACCGTGAACAACTCCAACGTTTTCCACGACACGAACCTTTCGGGGGAACCAGGAAGGGCGGGTTTCCAAGGTCAGCCTTGACACACTGGAGCATTTCTAATAATTCTTCTCTGAATTGTGGAGTTCACGCAGAAGCGAGAGCGCCTGTGCAGATATCAACGGCACTTCTCCCCACCTTCGCTCCCACAAGAGGCAACCGCTTCGGCGCCGCCCAACAGAAACCGCACCTCTTTTCGGAGTGCATTCCTGAATGGACCGTCGCACCTTTCTCAAAATTCTGGCCTCCGGAAGCGTCGGTTTTGCGACGGGCTATTCACCCGATCCCTACGGAGGCTCAAGGCCTGACAAGACCCTTTATTCCCTGGTGAATGCTCCCGAGGATATGGTCACCGGCGCACCGACCTGGTATGCCACAACGTGTCGTGAGTGTCCCGCCGGCTGCGGCATTCTGGCCAAGAACCGGGAGGGCCGGGTCATTAAGCTCGAAGGCAATCCGCTCCATCCCGTCAACCGGGGGAGCCTTTGTATGCGGGGACAGGCTGCCCTGCAGGGTGTCTACCACCCCGACCGCCTCCAAACCCCCATGGTGAAAGAGGGGAACAAGTGGCGGAAGATCAGCTTTGCCGAGGCCCAGCATCTTCTCAACGGGAGGCTTGCGGCAGCTGCCCAGGGAGGTCGGGATGGCATCGCCATGGTCACCGAGACGGTGGGCCAGACACAAATGGACCTGTTCAGACTCTGCCTGGATGCCTGGAAGGCATCTCCCCCCATCATCTTCGAACCGTTTGCCTACGAGTCTCTCAAGGGTGCCAACGAGGCGGTCTTCGGCCGGCGAGTTCTGCCTTCCTACCGGATGGAGAGCGCAGACCTTCTTGTTGCCTTCGGAGCCGATTTCCTGGAAACTTGGCTCTCCCCCGTGGAATACGCCCGACGGTTCAAGTCCATGCACTCCATCAACGATAAGGGGGAAAAGGGGTTCTTCTGCCACGTCTCTCCCTTTCAATCCCTTACGGGAGCCAACGCCGACCTCTGGTTGGCCTGCCACCCCGGGACCGAGTCAGTGGTGGCTCTCGGTTTGCTCCGGGAAGCATTGGCGGCCGGGCTGGGCTCGGGACTTCCCCGCCCTTTCCTCGCGGAACTTGAAATCCTCGCGCCCCCCTTCACCCGGGAACTGGTGGCCGAGCGCACAGGAATCGCCCCCGGGGATTACGCGAGGCTCATCGAGGCGCTGGTGCGTTCCAGGCGCCCTCTGGTGCTGGGAACCGGCGCGGCTGCTGCGGACGCCTCGGCGGTCCTCACCGACATGGCGGCGAACTGTCTCAACTGGGTCCTGGATCCTGCATTGAGCCGCCTGGACTTTGCCCATCCCCACCGAGTCCAGACGGCATCCACCCGTTCGCAGGTGGTGGAGTTCTTTCGCTCCATGAAAGACACGGCCCCTCAAGTGCTTCTGCTGCATAACGTCAACCCGGTATACGCCATGCCCGGGGTGGAAAGCGTTGAGGCGGCCATCACCAATGAGAGGACTTTCACGGTTTCTTTCAGCTGTTTTTTGGACGAAACTTCGCAGTTGGCGGATTTGGTCTTTCCCGTGCGACTTCCCCTCGAGTGCTGGGACGAATACGCTGGAAAAGAAGGACTTCCCTCCACCCTTCAGCCGGCCATGGGACGACTCACGGAAGCCCCTCAACTGGGAGACGTGCTTCTGGCGGCGTATGGGGGAACGGATTTGAAGGAGGGGAAGGCAAAGGCCTTCTTGGTGTCGCGGTTTCTGAATCAGGGCATCGTGAAGGATGAAGGGGAATGGCTTCGCACCCTGCAACAGGGCGGCGTGTTCCGGGAAAGAGACCTGGGGGCGTCAAACAGCCGCTCTCCAGTTCCCCAGCCGGATCCCTCCCGGCTCAACCCCCTGAGGCAAATTCCCGAAGGGGATCGCTCGGGCTTTACGTTTGTTGCGGCTCCTTCCCTTCGCTTTTTCGACGGACGTGGCGCCAACCGGCCGTGGTTGTGCGAGATTCCCGACCCCCTCACCCGTGTGGCCTGGCAGACTCCCGTTCTCATGCATCCGGCAACCATGAAGGCCGAGGCATTGCAGCAAGGGGATCGTGTCCGTATCTCCCACGCCGGCAAGGGGATTGAGGCCCCCATCTACGACGCCCCCTGGGTAAAACCGGGGGTGCTCGTCATGCCCATGGGACAGGGCCACTTCGCCTACGGCCGGTACGCCAAGGACAAGGGAATCAATCCTCTCGCCCTTCTCCCCGCTGGTGCTGAAAAGGCCGGGGATGGTCCCGTCCACGTGATCTCAGGTGTTTTCCTGCGGCGAACCGGCAGCCGGGAGCCCCTCGCCAGGACCGATGGAGCGAGGATCCCGTACGGCCGCAAGATCGCCCTCAGTGTTCCCCTGGACGGCCTGGAGGAACTGAAGCAGCTCCGCCTGCCCGGCCTGACCATGTGGGACTTTCCCATGACCCTGCCGCTTCCCGAGGGGTACGATCCCACGCGGGACTTCTACCCTCCTCACGGCCACGACCGGTACCGCTGGTCCATGGTGGTGGACCTGGATCGCTGCATCGGTTGCGGGGCATGCGCCGCCGCCTGCTACGCGGAGAACAACATCGGGATCGTGGGGGAAGAACAGGTGCGGCGGGGGCGTGAAATGGCCTGGCTCAGCGTGGAACGCTATCTGGACCCCGTGGACGCCTCGCGGGTGACTTTCCTTCCTCTCATGTGCCAGCACTGCGACAACGCCCCCTGTGAATCCGTCTGCCCGGTCTATGCTCCCCACCACGGGAAAGAGGGGATGAACAACCAGATCTACAACCGCTGTATCGGCACCCGCTTCTGCTCCCAGAACTGCCCTTACAAGGTCCGCCGCTTCAACTGGTTCGCCTGGGAGTGGCCGGAGCCCCTGCAGCTCCAGTTGAATCCCAACGTGACCGTACGGTCCAAAGGAGTGATGGAGAAGTGTTCGTTCTGTATCCAGAGGATCAAGGAAGTCCACGGCCGGGCGGAAAATGAAAAGCGGCCCATCCGGGACGGGGAGGCTGTTCCCGCCTGCGTTCAGACCTGTCCCACGGGCGCATTGACCTTCGGTAGTCTCATGGACCCCGAGAGCCGGGCGCGGAGACTCGTGGACGACCCCAGGGCATATCAGATCTTAGGGTATCTCAACACCAAACCTGCCGTGATCTACTTGCGAAAGGTCATCCAGCAGCTGTAGGCGAAAGAGCGGGAAGATCGCGTGGTTCCCAGGAAAAACACGATGGACTGGTGGGGAAGAAATAAACAAACGAGGCAGAACGAACGCCCTCGTGGCTCGAGTTGCCGAAGTGACCGGTCCCGACAGCAGCGGCCGGGTCTGCGGCAGCACACACAACCCTCGCGGGGTGATTCCTTGCCATGACCCGCTTGACGTTCTCTGAAATCGACCATACCGTCCTGGAGACACTGAGACCGGCCGGGAGAGGCTACTGGACGGCGGTGGGCATCCTTTTTGCCGGCGTTCTGGTGGGCGCCTCGTGCTGGGCCTATCAGATCGCAACGGGCATAGGCGTCGGCGGTCAGAATATCCCCGTTGCCTGGGGCACGTATCTCATCAACTTTGTCTTCTGGGTCGGAATCGCCCACTCGGGAACCCTCATTTCGGCAATTCTTCACTTGCTCAGGGCCAGGTGGCGCAATCCCATCGCTAGGGCGGCCGAAACCATGACGGTTTTCGCCGTATGTACCGCGGGCCTCTTCCCCTTCATTCATCTCGGAAGGGTCTGGGTGGTCCACTATATGCTGCCTTTGCCCAACCAGAGGACCTTGTGGCCCAACTTCCAGTCGCCTCTCATGTTCGATGTGGTGGCCATCAGCACGTACCTGACGGTGAGTTCCCTTTTCTGGTACACGGGGATGCTTCCTGACCTGGCCCGGGTGAGGGACACGGCTGAAGGCTTCCGCAAACGCGTCTTCACCATCCTCTCTCTGGGATGGACTGGGACCCACGAGCAGTGGCGGCACTACACCCGCATCTACCTCTTCTTCGCGGCCCTCGCAACTCCCCTCGTGGTGTCCGTCCACAGCGTCGTCTCCTGGGATTTTGCCCTCGGTATCGTCCCGGGTTGGCACACCACCATCTTCGCCCCCTATTTCGTTGCCGGGGCCATCCACTCCGGGCTCGCCATGGTATTGACCCTCATGATCCCTCTGCGCAGGATCTTCGGCTACGAACGGCTCATCACCCTCCACGTCCTGGAGAGTGTCGCCAAGACGATCATCCTGACGGGGCTGATCGTGGGGTTTGCCTATGGAACGGAACTCTTCGTCGCCTGGTACAGCCGCAACATCGTGGAGATGGAGACTTTCCGCTGGAGGCTCACAGGCGAATACGCCTACGGCTTCTGGCTCATGGTCCTGTGCAACGTGGCCGTCCCCATCCTGTTTTTCTTCAGGAGGATAAGAACCTCCATTCCATGGCTGTTCGTCATTTCCATCATCGTCAACATCGGTATGTGGTTCGAGCGTTTCGTCATCATCATCGGGGCGGTGGCTCACGACTTCCTGCCCCACGCGTGGGGGCTCTACGGTCCCACATGGGTGGAATTGGGGATCATGTTAGGCAGCTTCAGCCTGTTCTTTTTTCTGTTCATGCTCTTTTGCAAGCATCTCCCGTCCGTGTCCATGACGGAGATGAAGGAGACTCTCGTGGAGGGGTCCGGAGATGGTTACTGAAGTTTACGTGATGGGACTCTTCAAGGACGAGAACAGGGCCGCGCAGGCAGTGGAGGAACTGAGACGGCCGCCCACGGCGTGGACGGTTCACGGGGTACACAGCCCCTTTCCCAGTCGCGCTCTGGCCGAGGCCATGCACGTGAAAAAAAGCAGAGTGGGTTGGTTCACCCTGGCTGGAGGCATCATCGGCTTTTTCACCGGCTTCGCCCTGGCCGCGTTCACCGCCCTGCGCTGGAAACTGATCGTCAGCGGTAAGCCCATAGTGGCCCTGGTTCCCTTTGTCATCGTGGGGTTTGAGTTCACGATTCTTTTTGCCATATTGGGAAACCTGATGGGTTTTCTCACCCAGGCGCGACTGCCCCGTCTGGCCAATCTGGCCTGCTACGACCCCCGCTGTTCGGGAGAGCATTTTGGAATCCTGGCTTCGTGTTCCGCCACCGACAAGGATCACCTCTGCGCTTTCTTCACTGAGCGGGGTGGCGTAATCAGGGTGCTGGATTGAAAGGGCATGGGGGAAAAACCCGGGCATTCCCGCCCTCCGGGGAATGACCGCCCCAGCCCTGCCGCCATGTGAAAGGAAAGCAGGCGGAAGAAGGAGCTTTGTCCCATGGGACTGTTGAAAAAGACAGGCGGTTGAGGGGGAGAGGAGATTTTCGGATCCTCAAAGAGGGTTGCATCATACATGATCATTTTAGCGAAAGACATGCCGTACCGCAGGTTATGCGCCGCCCTGTTCGCCGTCGGATTCGGGGCTTTCCTTTACGGAGCGGCGGGTGAGCAAGCCGGTCGCGCGTGGCAGGCATACCTCATCAATTTCTGCTTCTGGTCGGCTATCGCTCAGGGGGCCCTCCTTTTTTCCGTCATCATGACGACCGTCAGGGCCCGCTGGAGCCGCCCCTTGGAGGGGCTCTCCGAGGCGTTCGCCGCTTTCTTTCCCGTTTCTCTCCTCCTTTTTCTGTTCCTCATTCCTGGAACTTCCCACATCTTCCCGTGGCTCCACGATCACCATCTCCACGGGAAAGAGGTGTGGCTGAACGTCCCATTCCTCCTCGCCCGAGATTGCGTCGGCCTTCTTATCCTCTACCTCCTGGGGATCCTGTATGTCTATCATGCCCTCCTCCTCAAAACGGAAGCGGGGGTCTCCGGCGGTTTCCTGCGCTCTGCGCTGGACCGCATGCGAGAAACGAGCCGAAAAAACAGAAAACAGATTGTCGGCCGCATGCGGGCCATCGGCGTGTGCTACATGGCGGCTTTCACCCTCGTTCTCTCTCTCGTGGGTTACGACCTGATCATGGCTGCGGATCCTCACTGGGTTTCCACCCTTTTCGGCCCTTACACTTTTGTGAAGGCCTTTTACATCGGCCTCGGGGGTCTCATCATTGTCGCTTCGCTTCTGCACCTGCAGCGTGACAGCGGCTTCCGTTTGGCGGAAAATCAGTTCCACGACCTGGGCAAGCTCTTTTTCGCATTCTGCCTCGTATGGGCCGATTTCTTCTACGTGCAACTGGTGGTCATCTGGTACGGCAATATCCCGGAGGAGACCGCCTACGTCATCCGGCGGACCATGGCCTCTCCCTGGAAATCCCTGGCCTGGACCGTGCTCATTGTGTGCTTCGTGATCCCCTTCCTCACACTCCTCAACAAGAAGGTCAAGACCATGCCCCGTCTGATGGTCGTCCTCTGTTCGGGGGTCATACTGGGCATCTGGCTCGAGCACCTGCTACTCCTGGGTTCTCCCCTGAGCGGATCCTCTCAAAGCCTACCCTTTGGAATCAGCGATGTGGCCATCACCCTGGGTTTCCTCGGCCTGATGCTGGCGGCCGTGGCTTTCTTTCTCAAGGAATTCCCGGAAACCTGGCGCTTTGGAGAGGGAGAGGCAAAGTGACGCAGCTCCTGTGGACCCTTCTGACCCTCGCCCTTTCGGCCGCCGGGCTGCTCATGGTCTTGAGCAGGCTTCGGGGAATCGCCCCTTCCGCAAACCGAGGACCGGTTCTGGCCGTTTTTGTGTGCGCCGCTGCCGTGGTGGGGTTCCTTTTCCTCTTCTACCGGACGCCGGGAACCGACATCGGGGTGGCCCAGCCCATCCCTTTCAGCCACCGGGTGCATTCAGGGGTGAAAAACATCCAGTGTGAGTATTGTCACCCTTACGTGGCCCAGTCGATCCACCCCGGTCTCCCCCCCGTGGAAAAATGTCTCCACTGCCATAAATATATCATCGCCAAGCACCCGGAAATCGTCAAAGAGCACTGGTACTACGACATGCGGGCCCCCACGCCCTGGAAGAAGGCCAATTACCTTGCCGAGCACGTGGTGTTCAACCACCAAAGGCACATCAAGAAGGAAGTGGCTTGCCGGGAATGCCACGGTACAGTGGAAACCATGGATCGCATCCGCGGCAAATATTTCTACATGGAGTTCTGCATCACGTGCCACCGGCAGCGGAATGCCAACTTGGACTGCTGGCTCTCCTGTCACAATTGAAACCGGCCTGCAGAAGGTCTCCGGCTTCAGCGGCTCCGGATCTTGGGATCGTTGGAACAATGAATCGGCAGCTTATGAACACATCAAGAGAAGGGAAACATGCCAGGCATCCCCACTGAGGAACTGGAAAGCCATCTTACAGCCCGGGCGTTTTGCCTCACCTCGGCGGTCTGGTTCGCCCTGGCGACCACTGTGGGGATGATGGCCGCAGGGTATCTCATCGCCCCCGATTTCATGGCGAACATCGGATTCCTGCAGTTCGGGCGCATCCGGCCCATTCACGTGAACCTGGTGCTCTTCGGATTCGTGACCCCGGGACTCCTTGGCGCCGCCCATTATTACATCCCCAAGTTGATGCGCACCCCTCTTTACAGCCAGAAACTGGGATTGGCCACGGTGATCCTGTGGAACATCACCCTGGTCACGGGGGTCATCGCCCTCTCCGCGGGCCACACTCAAGCCCGGGAATACGCAGAACTCATCTGGCCAGTGGACGTCATGGTGGTGGCGGTTTTCGCTCTCGTCTTCGTGAATATGATCCTGACGATCCGCAACCGTCGTGAACCCATACTCTACGTTTCCGTTTGGTACGCCTGTGCCGCGGTTGTCATGACGGGGACGACCTATTTCATCGGCAACGTTGTCTGGAGGCCGGACACGGGGGCGCTCACGGGCATCCCCGACGCGATCCTCCTTTGGTTTTACGGCCATAACATTTTTGGTCTCCTCCTCACTCCCCTCGCCCTGGGTGTGGCTTACTACGTGATCCCCAAGGTCACCCGAAACCCCCTTTACAGCCACTCCTTGAGCCTCCTCGGGTTCTGGGGCCTCCTGGTCGTCTACACGCACATCGGCACGCACCATCTGCTCCAGGTTCCCGTACCCACCTGGCTCAAGGTCATCGCCATCGTGGACAGCATCGCCATGGTGATCCCCGTCATGGTCTTTCTCATCAACATCTGGTACACGGCCAGGGACCGACTGGGGGAGATCCACGGGGACATCGCCGGCAAGTTCGTTTTCACGGGGACGATTCTGTACTTTTTCGTGAGCATCCAGGGTTCCATGATGGCCCTGCCCCAGGTTCAGCGCATCACCCATTTCAACAACTGGGTGGTGGGGCACGCCCATGTGGGAGTCCTCGGCTTCGCGGGCATGATCGCCCTCGGGGGACTCTACTACATCCTTCCCCGCATCACGGGAAAACCTCTCTACAGCCGGTTCCTGGCCGATCTCCAGTACTGGCTGGTCCTCATCGGGGTGAGCGGTTTCACGGTGGTGCTGACCATCGTCGGCCTCATCCAGGGCAACGCCTGGCTGAACGGTGAAACCGTCTACCGGGTCCTCCCCGAGATCCATCCCTACTACGTCCTGCGGGTCTCCATCGGGTTTCTCATCGCCGCCGGAGCATACGTCGGACTGTACAATGTGGTGAGGACCCTGTTTTTCAACGGAGAGACTGAACGGCCATGAGTCAGAAAATGACCCCCACCGCCGTTGTGGTGGGATCGCTCGCCATCCTGCTGACCATCGTCTTCATGGTCGTCTTCTGGCCATGGGCCACCATGGAAGACTCCCCGTCGGAGATTTTCCGGTCCCGCACGGCCCGGGAGGCGGCCGGACGCCGCATCTACATGGAAAACGGCTGCGTTTATTGTCACAGCCAGTCCATCCGCACCATCGACTGGGGTCACGGAGCAAGCAGGATCGCCCAGGCGGGCGATTACGTGGGAGATTCTCCCATCTTGCTGGGGTCTGCCCGCACCGGCGTGGATCTCTCTCAGGAGGGCGGCGAACATCCCGACGACTGGCACATCGCCCACTTCATCAATCCTCGATACACCCGTCCCAGTTCCATCATGCCTCCCTTCGCATGGCTGGGCATGGAACAGATCCAACTCCTCACCGATTACGTTCAGGGCCTCGGCATGAAAAACGCCGACCGGCGCATGGAACGTCAGCGTCATTGGAAACAAAAGGTCATTGAAGCCTACGAAGCCGGCCCCGAATACAATGTCCGCTGGCTGGCGGAGCAGGTACCCGAAGGGTGGCGCAGGATCCCCAACCCATACCCCACCACTGAGGTCGGGCTGGCGAGAGGCCACAAGATCTACCAGGAATTCTGCCTCGGCTGCCACGGGCCCATCGGCGACGGCATGGGTCCGGCTCAGCCCTGGATATATCCTCCGCCTCTCAACTTCACCATCCTTAAAGACCGGGAAATCAGCGGCGGCATCATCTATTACCAGCTCATGAACGGCATCACGGGTTCCGCCATGCCGTACTTCAAGAAAGACCTGGAATCGGAGAAACTCTGGGACGTGGGAAATTACGTGGCCGTCTACTTCATCAACCAGTCGGATGCCAACGGGGAACCCCGCGGCATCGACGCATCCAATGAACCCTGAGGGGGGGCACGGCACACTGACCGAGTTTCGTGAGGGCGCTGTTCCTACAAACAATGCGGGCGCGTATCGGGTTGTGCGCCGGACCACTGGGATCAGTGTCGGACCACCTGGAGGACCACATGTATTTTCCCTATTTCTTGGCCTATATGATCGCGGGATTTTTCCTGAGCCTGCTGTTTTTCTTCTGGGCCCTCCGAAAGGGCCAGTTCCGGGACCAGCAAAGGGCAAGGTACCTGCCTCTGGACGAGGATCTTGACCCGACGCCCACCCGGGTTTCAGGCATGAAGCGCCTGGAGATCTACGCTCTCCTCGCCGTCGCCTTTTCCGGGCTCCTCGCGAGCGGGGCGGTCCTGATCTTTTCCCTGCTGCGGGGATGAAGGGGCGGTTCCCTACAAGGGGGGAGACGAAATGCGCACTGCCATCAAAGGACTTTATGGAGTCGGTCCCGCACACAGGGGGGAGACCCTTGCCGATCGTCAAGCGTCATGTCTTGGCAGAGCCGGTCCCCCATGAGGGGCAAAGACTATTGCCCCGGTAGGGGGCCGACCGACGAAGGGAGTGAGCCATGCGCTTCTTCACACTCATGAACATCCAGCACTTCGTGCTCTACCTCTTTCCTGCCATCGTCACGGTGGTGCTCGTGGCATTGGCCCTTGGTTTCACCCATTTCCGGGGGAAAGATTCGCAAACGCGGATGGACAAAGTGATCCACACCTACCCGTCCGATATCCGGGAGCGTAACGCCCCTTTCCCTCTCTTTCTCATCCTTGTCATTGTGGGAACCGTCCTGTGGGCGGTCGGGTACATCGTGGCGCATGGAATCTACGGAGTGAAAATCTGACATGGAGACCGGAAACCACAGCCAATCGGAACGGGCAACGTGGCTGGTCATCGTCGCCCTGCTGATCCTGATCCTCGTGAAAGGCATGTTCACCTATGTTTTTGTGGGGGATCCGGGCCAGCCCACCTGGGACTACCGTCCAGCCAGGGACGTGCCGGGGGAATCCCCTTACGCCATCTACGCCCCCCTACCCCATCCGCAGCACGTGAAGGGAGACAAAGGAGAGTAGATGAAACGGTTTCTCATGCTCTGCCTGCCGCTGCTGCTCCTGGCGGCGGCTTACCAGCTCCTCATGACCTACGACAACGATTTTCCCTTCGGGCGCATGCGGGAAACACCCGCCGTGCGCCCCCATGAAAACCCCATCCTTGTCATGGAATCCGGTCTTGTGCCCTTCCAAGGAGGAGAGGCCCTGTATCGCGCCGCAGCTCCAGAAACCCTCAAATCCCCTTTCATCACGAAAGACGCCGCTCTGATAGAGTCCGGGAGAAAACTCTATTTCACCTACTGTCACCAGTGTCACGGGAAGCACTTTGATGGAAACGGAACAGTGGGACAGAGTTTCGCCCCCCTTCCCACCGACTTGCGGAGCGAATACGTGCAAGAACAGTCAGAAGGAAGGCTCTTCCAGCACATCAGCTACGGCATCGGGGGCAAAGGGCGGCAGCCGGCTCTGGCCACCACCATCGAAATCCAGGACCGATGGAAGATCGTCGCCTTCGTCCAGTCCCTTGGAATCCGCAAGCCGGGGGGCTGAGACCGCCTTTTGTACAAAGCCTCGGCCGCCGTTCCCCAAGCTTTCACCGGCCCAACCTCTCCGGTATGCACCCCCCGGACGTCGAACAAATAGGCCTTCCCCGGGCTCTCCACCCAAAGGCGGGAGTCGTCCCGAGAAAGCGGCCGCTTCCCTCCCATCAAGTCGATTCTCTCGTCTTTTCGCCCCAAACTGCCGGTGAACCCTCTGGGTTGGAGGTCTTCCGGCCGATTCAACTCCATTTTTGGATACCCCGTTGGAATTGATAGGTTCCGTGTTATTCTTCCACTAGTCGTCTTTCAGTCGTCTTCTGGAAAAGCAGTTCCGTCTATGGGACTCTGCCACGACCTCACGAAAAGGAAGGAGGGACGACGATGACCATAATGGATCGGCCCACATTGCACAGGCCCGCTCTAGTCGGGTTGCTCGTTCTACTCATGGCACTCCCTCCCGGAATTCCCGCACAGACTCCCGGGGTGAATCCGGCATTCAGTCAGGCGGAGCTGGATCAAATCCTCGCCCCCATCGCCCTGTACCCGGATGCCTTGTTGGCGCAGATCCTCATGGCCGCGACGTATCCCCTCGAGGTGGTGCAGGCGGACCGATGGGTGAGACGAAACAAACATCTCAGGGGGGAGCGACTGAATGCGGCCCTGGACGCCGTGGATTGGGACCTCAGTGTCAAGGCCCTGGTGCCCTTCCCACAGGTGCTCGCCATGATGAGTGAGAAGCTGGACTGGACCCAAATGCTTGGTGATGCCTTTCTTGCCCAGCCGGAGCAGGTGATGGACACCGTTCAAAGCCTCCGCTACAAGGCCTACGCCCAGGGCAACCTCCAGACGACCCCGGAACAGATGGTCATCGTTAGGGAAAAGACCGTCATCATCGAACCCGCCAACCCCACTCTGGTCTATGTCCCCACATACAACCCTGCGGTTGTCTACGGTTCCTGGTGGTGGCCCGCATACCCTCCCTACGTCTATTACCCCCTGGGCACCGCCGTGACGGCAGGAATCCTCGGTTTCACGGCAGGGGTGCTGGTTGGGTCCGCGTGGAATCGGGGATGGGGGTACTGGGATTGGCGTGACCGCACCGTCTACACGACCTTCAACCGCAACATCAACATCAACCGCAACATCAATGTCTCAAACCTTCAAACGGGCAGGTGGCGGCATGACGCCTACCACCGCCGGGGTGTGGCATATCGCGATGCAACGACCCGTGAGCGCTATGGCGGGGGTGGAGTGGGTTCGGTGGAGAACAGACGGAATTTTCGGGGCTACTCCAGAGAGGAGGCTGCCCCCGCGTTGAAGGATCCCGGACGACAGCAGGGGGGTACCCGTCTCGACCGCGGCCCCTCCCAGGGACTCTTCCCAGGCACCGTCCCCAGACCCCGCAATGATTCGGTCCGTCAAGGACAACAGCCGCGTCAGGGAATCCAGCAGGACCGAAGTCCCGGAGCTCTGCAGGACGTGGGAAGAGGTCGGGAAACCCGGCTGCAGTCGGACCGTGGCCGCACGAGCCGTGAATTTTCCTCTTCCGGACCCCGTCACCGGAGCATCGCACCCGTTCGGAGCAGCGTCGGGGGAGGCGGGAGCTTTCGGGGGGGTAGAGGCGAAAGCCGCAGCGGCTTCCAGGGGGGCAGCAGGTCCGGAGGGGCCGACCGGAGCACCGGGGGGCGAGGAGGAGGCAACCGTAGATAATACCATAAACCGCCTATAAACCGCCTATCCGTGATGCGTTCCGCAATGGAATGGCTCGAACCTGACGCTATCCCGCAGGTCTTTTTCTCATGGAGGCTTTCACCATGTTTCTGTGCGCGAAAAACGGAGGAAAACCCCACAGGCTCCCCACTGGCCTGGCCGTTGTCGCTGCCCTCTCCCTGACCGCAATCTCCTTAGGCGGGAGTGCTATCGCGGCAAGCCGGGGAAAAAGCCCCTCTCAACAAAGCTTCCCCTCCCCTCAGGAGGCTGTCGCCGCTCTGGCCTCCGCTGTGAAGGCGGACAACCTGGTCGCGCTTTCGGCCATCCTGGGGCCGGAAAGCAAAGAGATCATCTCTTCGGGCGATGACATCGCGGACAAGCAAGGACGGGAGCGCTTCGTCAGCTTGTTTGAACAGAAAAACGGGCTGAAACAGGAGACCGACAGGAAGGCGATTCTCACTCTGGGCAATGACGACTGGCCGTTCCCCATCCCCCTTGTGAAAGCGAATGGCGGCTGGGTCTTTGATACCAGGGCGGGGAAAGAGGAAATCCTCAACCGCCGCATCGGCAGAAACGAACTGAGCGCCATCCAGACCTGCCTGGCATACGTGGATGCACAGCGGGAGTATGCTTCCAAAGATCGCGACGGCGACGGGGTGCTCGAATACGCCCAGAAGTTTGCCAGTGCCTCCGGTAAGAAGGATGGTCTCTACTGGGAGGCGGCTGAAAACGAGGAGCGGAGCCCGCTGGGTCCATTGGCAGCAAGGGCCAGGAAGGAAGGCTACCCAGGGGCGAGGGATGAGCACGAGGCAGCGCCGTACCATGGATACTACTACCGGATCCTGAAGGCCCAGGGCAGGCACGCCCCCGACGGAGCATACGAGTATACGGCCGGGAAGGACATGATCGGCGGGTTCGCGCTGATTGCCTATCCGGCTCAATACGGTTCATCCGGCGTCATGACTTTCATGGTGAGTCACCACGGCGACGTGTACGAGAAGGACTTGGGAAGAAAGACTTCCGCAGTCGCCCAGTCCATGAGGATCTTCGATCCGGACAAGACATGGCGGAAAGTGGAACCCAAGTACCTGGAATGCTCCTCTGAAGCCCATGAAAATTAGAGTTCAGGGCCGTCGACAGGGGCACCTCACGCACTTCCCATGGAGGGGGCGCATCGGCTTTTGGCCGTCTTCCCTCCAGAGGGGCACCCGTGGAGCAGCGTGCAATCACTTCCGTGAATCCTGAGCCGGGATATGCGGCAAGAAGGGAGCGTTTAGTCCCATGAGCCTCCAAAGGTCCCACCTTTACGACTTGGTTCCCTACCCAGGCCGACCTCGCCCCCACACTCATCCCGACAGGCTTTCCACACTCGCCGCATTGCTCGGCATGACCCCTCCCCCGGTGGAACATTGCCGCGTGCTGGAAGTGGGCTGTGGTGATGGAGCGAACATCATCCCCATGGCCATGGGTTTCCCGCAAGCAGAGTTCGTGGGGATCGACACCTCCTCCTGCGCCATCGCAACAGGTCTCTCCATCAGGGAAGCCCTCGGGTTCGCGAACCTTCAGTTGCTGGAAATGGACCTGGCGGATTTTCCCGAAGCAATGGGAGAGTTCGACTACATCATCGCTCATGGTTTCTATTCCTGGGTTGCCCCACCCTTGAGGGAAAGACTGCTTCAGATCATGGAGGCGCTTCTTTCTCCACACGGTGTCGCCTTCGTCAGCTACAACACCTACCCCGGCTGTCACATCCGGGAAATGGTCCGGGAGATGATGCGCTATCACGTGCATAACGCTCCGGATCCCGTGACAAAGATCAGTCAGGCACGTGCGCTCCTCAGGTTTCTCGTCCAGGCCCGGCCGGGGGACGGGGACCCGTACGACCTCTTGTTGCACAAGGAACTCGATCGTGTCCTGAAGCAGAGCGATCACCACCTCTTCCACGACGATCTCGCCCCCATCAACCAGCCCTTCTATTTCCACGAGTTCATGGAACAGGCAGGGCGTCACGACATGCAATACCTGTGTGAGGCCGAGTACCACACGATGCAGGTGGACCACATTTCCGACGCGGCCCGAAAAGCCATGGAAGCATTAGAGGAGAACCCCGTTGCCCGGGAGCAGTACCTGGATTTCCTCACATGCAGAAGGTTCCGCCAGACGCTGCTGTGCCGGCGCACTGTCCGGCTGGACCGGGACGTTCGCAGCGAACGTATGCAGCGCTTTTTCTTCTCTTCCCCGGCGCGTCCTGTTTCCGAGAACCCGGAAATCGCATCAGAGGCCGAGGAGACCTTTGCGGGGCCTGCTGGGGCTCGCATGAAGACCGGTCACCCCCTGGCGAAGGCGGTCATGGTTTGTCTCGCCAATGCCTGGCCGGGTGCGCTCTCCTTCGATCAACTCCTCACCGGGGCTGCGGCGCTTCATGGGAGGGAAACCAACGGGGAGCAACGGCGTCTCCTCGGAGAGATTTTGGTACAGACGTTCGGGGTGGGTCTCGTACAGCCGCATCTGAGCCCCGTCCGACTCTCCCGATCCCCCGGCGAGCGCCCTTCAGCGAGCCCCTTGGCGCGGTTGCAGATCGAAAACGGAAACTTCCTCACCAACCTGTGCCATGGGACCGTTCATCTGGAGGATCCCGTGGCCTGCCAGGTCCTTCGGTTGCTGGACGGAACGCGGGATCGGGAAACCCTGATGGATTCCATGGAAGGATTCGAGGGGACAATCCACGAACGTCAAAATCGTCTGGAGGGGACTCCGGCTTCCCTCCGCGAGGAAAAGGCCCGCGTGCTGGAGGAAGTGCTGGGGGAGTTGGCCCACCTGGCTCTCCTGCTTCCATGAACCGGGATCGGTTCATGCCGTGTTTCGGTTGTGATGGCCGGAGAAATCTGTTGCACCCGAGGGTTGATGTTCATACAACACGACCAGCATTCAAGAGAGTCTGCAGGGAAGGGTGAACGTGCCATGCAATTTGACGGGGGTTCCTACGGACGGGTTTTGGAAAACCTCCATGACGGGTTGTACGTGGTGGACAAGGAGCGGATCATACGCTACTGGAACAAGGCCGCCGAGAGGATCTCCGGATTCCGGGCGGCGGAGGTCCTCGGGACGTCTTGCGCAGACAGCATTCTCACCCACGTGGACGGCAGCGGCCGCTCACTCTGCAGGGGAATGTGCCCCCTCGCCATGACCATGGCGGATGGAAAGGATAGAGAAGCAGAAGTCTACCTGCATCACAAGGCGGGTCACAGGGTTCCCGTTTCGGTGCGGACCAGCCCGCTCACCGATGAAGACGGCAGGGTGATCGGGGGCATCGAACTTTTTGCCGACCTGAGCAACCAGCGGGCTTCCGAACAGAGGATCAAGGAACTGGAGGAAATGGCCCTCCTGGATCATCTCACCCGCTTGGCGAACCGACGTGGCATGGAAAAGGAGATGCTCGTTCGCTTCGAGGAGCAGAAGCGTTTCGGTGTCCCCTTCGGCGTGCTCTTCATGGACATCGATCACTTCAAGCAATTCAACGACACCTACGGCCATGACGTCGGGGACCGTGTCCTTCAGTTCGTTTCCGAGACGCTGGTCAAAAACGCAAGGCCTTTTGACGTCATCGGCCGATGGGGAGGCGAGGAATTCTTGGGAATCATCAGGAATGTGAGGCTTCGCCAGCTCGAGAATATCGGGAACCGCCTGCGCGTTCTCGTGGAGCACTCTTACCTTCGAATCGCTCAGGAGGATCTCCACGTCACCCTATCCATGGGAGGGACCCCTACTCGGAGCGATGAGAGCTTGGAGACCTTGCTGAAAAGAGCCGATACCCTCCTTTACCAGAGCAAGAGAGGAGGAAGAAACCGCCTGACCGTGGGGTGAGACACCAGATGGACCCTCCGCGGAAAGGCAGAGCCCACCAGGCACTCCACGCGTTTGTCACAAAAAGTCCTTCAAATCGCCACACTCCTGTCAAAAGCACGGACTATGAATCCCCCGAAAAAAACAGACAGGAGGTGCAGTGGAACCGATCAGCCTCAACGAAGCGCTCCTCAGTGACATTTTCAAGCACGCAAAGCCCCTGGGCCACAATGAACGACCGGGGGACCTCAACCTGGGTTTCGGTTTTCTGTATTACGGCCTCGTGCGTGCCCTTCGCCCCGCCCACACACTGGTCATCGGCTCGGGTTACGGCTTCAGTGTCGTTTGCCTCGCCCTGGGCATCAAGGACAATGGCGAAGGTCGGCTCACCTTCGTGGATCCTTCCTATTCACTCCTAAAGGACGGGCCTTTCAAAACGTTGGGGGGGAATGGAAAATGGGATGAACCGCAGAGAGTGTTGGAGCACTTCCGGCAGTTCGGGGTGGAAAAGATTGTCACGCACTACAAGATGCGCAATGATGAGTTCTTTCCCCGCTACCGGCAACTGAGCCTTCCCCAGGTCGATGTCGCCTTCATCGACGGCAGCCACTCCTTCAGGGACGTGAAGTACGATTTCCTGCACATTCTGGAGCATTCCCACAAGAATACCTACCTCTTTCTCCATGACACCAACATTTACGTCCGGGAACTCATCCGTCATTCGGGCGTCAAGCGCTGGCTGAAAATTCTGAAAAAAGAGGAGGCGTTCTTCGAAGTGGTCAACTTTCCTTTCTCCTCCGGGGTCGCCCTGGTGAGAGTGCTTCAAGACAAAATATGGAATTATACCGATTGACGATCACACCCTTGAGCGTCTTCTTCGCTCTCGTTTTCCTCGTCGTGTTCGCCTTCCTCTTCTGGCGATATATCTGGTTTTTTCGCAACCCTCCACGCACCCCTCCTTCGGGTGAGAACATCGTGAGCCCTGCCGACGGGACGGTGGTCTATGCAAAAGTGGTTGAGCCCCACGAAGAGGTGGTGTCCGTGAAACAGGGTGTTCCCATTTCCGTGCGCGACATTCTCAAGGAAGACGTGTCTCTCAGAAAGGCGGTCATCGGCGTCTTCATGAGCCCTTTCGACGTGCACTACAACCGTTCACCCGTGACAGGCGAGATCCGGTTCATTCGTCATCATCCGCCCGCGGGCGAAAACGTCCACATGGGGCCCATGCATCTTCGCACCATCCTGGGCCGGTTGCCCCATTACAAGAACTCCATGCACATCGTTCAAAACGAAAGAACGGTGACCAAGATCGACGGGATCTTCGCGGGGAAACGTCTTCCCTTCTACGTCGTCCAGATTGCGGGGCTCAATGTGCGCGGGATCGAAAGCTACTTCCGGCCTGGAGATCGCGTCGAGAAAGGAACGGTCTTCGGGATGATCCGCATCGGGTCGCAGGTGGACCTGATTTTTCCCTGGGACGAGGAAATGGTGATGCGGGTCCGTCCCGGCCAGAGAGTTCGCGCGGGGGAGACGATCCTCGTCGAGTGAAGGATTGCCGGACAGCCATGGAAATGCGGCGGCTGCGGGAGGCATACCGTCAGTTTCAGTTGGTGCAAGCTCAATGTTGAAAGGATTCTCCATCATGCGAATCGACCTTCATGTCCATTCCAAGTTCTCCCGGAGACCCTCTCAGTGGGTCCTGCAGAAGTTCGGATGTCCGGAGAGCTTCACCGAGCCCTCCGTTCTCCACCGCATCGCACTGGAAAAAGGCATGACCCATGTCACCATCACGGATCACAATTCCATTGAAGGATGCCTCGAAATCGCCCATCTGCCCAATGTATTCATCAGTGAGGAGGTCACAACCTATTTTCCCGAAGGGGGTTGCAAGGTACACGTCCTCGTTTACGACATCGACGAAGCGATCCATTCAGAGATCCAGGACCTGCGCCGAGACATTTTTGAATTGGCGGCCTATCTCCATGAAAAGGGAATCCACCATGTCCTGGCACACCCCCTGTTTTCCATCAACGATCGGCTCACCGTCGACCATTTCGAACAGTTTCTCCTCCTGTTCAAGAATTTTGAGATCAACGGTTCACGGGACCCTTCGCAGAACCGCTGCCTGGAGGAAGTCTTGGGTCGCCTGCGACCGGAGGACATGGAACGTTTGGCGGAAAAGCACCGCATGAACCCGCTCCATGACGAACCCTGGATAAAACATCTCACGGGCGGCTCAGACGACCATAGCGCACTCAACATCGCCAGGCACTTCACCGAGGTCCCGGATGCCATGGACATCCAAGGCTTTTTCCTGGGGATCCGGCAGGGGCGCGGAAAGGTGAGGGGAGAGGGTTCCACTCCCCGGACCCTCGCCCACAACCTCTACGGCATCGCGTACCAGTTCTACAAGAACCGTTTCCAAATAGGCCGCCACGTGAACAAGGACCCCTTCCTCCAGTTCATCGACCGTTTCCTCGATCCCGATTCCCAGGAACACAACGGGCTCTTGAAAAGGTTCTACTGGTTCTGGAATTCCAGGAGGACCCGGCGCTTTGAGCCTGCCAAGGGAAAACGGCTCCAGGATCTGCTCCGGTACGAAACCCGGCGACTCATTTCAGACGATCCCGCGTTCGTTGACGCATTCAGGAACGGAAACGGCGCCGGGAACGGCAATGGCAAAGTCAAGCCCGGCCATGTGGAAGAAACGTGGTTCCATTTCGTCAACAAGGTATCCAACAAGGCCCTGCTGCATTTCGGGAACCATCTCCTCGACCACCTGTCGGGCGGCCAGCTTTTCAACATTTTCCAGACCATCGGCTCCGCGGGCTCCCTCTATTCTCTTCTCGCCCCCTACTTCGTCTCCTTCTCCGTGTTCACCAAGGACCGATGTTTCTGCGATGCTCTTGTGAAACGCTTCAGTGACGGCGAGGCCCAAGGCGAGTCAGGGCGCAAGCCGGTCCGCGTCGGGCACTTCACGGACACGTTTTACGAAGTCAACGGGGTGGCGCTCACCCTGCAGCACCAGGTGCGCATGGCATTGAAAACCGGTAAGAACCTCACAGTGATCACCTGTGATGCCGAAATGCGTGAAAAGAGGGAGGGAATCCGCAACTTCAAACCCATCGGTGTCTATGAACTCCCGGAATACCCGGAGCAAAAGCTTTTCTATCCTCCCTTCCTTGAAATGCTGGACTACTGCTTTCAAATGGACTTCACCCATATCCATTCCGCGACCCCCGGCCCCATCGGTCTGGCGGCCCTCGCCATCGCAAGGATCCTGAAACTCCCCATCACGGGTACTTATCACACGGCACTGCCCCAGTACGCGTGGCACCTCACCGGGGATTCCGGCATCCAGGACCTCGTGTGGAAATACACACTCTGGTACTATGAACAAATGGACTTCGTCTACGTTCCCTCCAGGAGCACCGGTCAGGAACTCCTTGACAGAGGGATCAAGCCGGAAAAAATCCGCATCTTCCCCAGGGGCATCGACGTGGAGCGTTTTCATCCCTCCAAGCGGGACCTCCCCTTTCTCGCTGATCGCACGGGGCTTCCGAAAGGACCGAAGATCCTCTACGTTGGGCGGATTTCCAAGGAAAAGAACCTCCAGCTTCTTGGAAACGTTTGCCGCCGGCTCCTCCGGACCCATCCAGAGGTAGGGTTCGTCTTCGTGGGGGACGGTCCCTACCACGAGGAGTTTCAGGAAATGATGCGGGGGACCCCTTCCCATTTCACGGGATATGTAGAGGGTGAGGAACTCGCCAAGATCTACGCCTCCTGTGATCTTTTCGTTTTTCCCAGCACCACCGACACGTTCGGAAACGTTGTCCTGGAGGCCCAGGCGTCGGGGATTCCCGTCGTTGTGAGCAACTGCGGTGGTCCAAGGGAGAACATGATTCCCGGCAAAACCGGCGTGGTCGTAAAGGGGGATGACGCCGAAAGCCTCCTCGCCGCCATCGAGCGCCTCCTGGAATCTCCCGAGCGACTGAGAGAAATGGGCTGTGCCGCCCGCAAATACATGGAAGACCGCTCCTTTGAGGAAGCCTTTGATCGGACGTGGAAAATGTACCGGGACAATTCCCTGTCGCTGCCGATCCAAATGGATCGGGCGGTTTGACGGCGTGTCGTCTCAAACGTTTTCTTGCTGTAGCCGCTTTTCTCGGTTAGAATCGGTGCGTCTCCATTGAAATGCCGGTCAGAGGCGTTTTCTTCCATGCCCGATTTCTTTCATTTCCCCAAATGGACTCCGGGGCGTCAGACGGAGCCACCCTACCTTTCCTACCTTCCTGTGAGGAGAACCCCTTATGCCCAAGACCTATGTTTTGGATACCAACGTGTTGCTGCACAACCCCGAGGCCCTGTTTGCGTTCCAGGAAAACAACGTGGTGATTCCATTCGCCGTCATCGAGGAGGTGGATAACCAGAAGAAGCGTCAAGACGAAATTGGACGAAACGCGCGGGTGGTATCCCAGAAACTGGACGGTCTGCGACTGAGCGGGCGATTGTCGGAAGGCGTGCCGCTGCCCAACGGGGGGCAGCTTTGGATCGAACTCAACCATTCGGACCCCGGCGAATTCGGCTTGGGGCTGGATTCCAAGAAACACGACAACCGCATCCTCACCGTCGCTTACAATTTGAAGCGCGAAAACCACAGTCCCGTTATCCTGGTGACCAAGGATCTCAACCTCCGCTTGAAAGCGGACGTCCTTGGCATCCCCGCGGAAGACTTCATCAACGACAAGGTGGACTACGATCAGCTTTACACCGGAGCCGGTGAAATCTTGGTTTCTACGGTAGAAATGGAGACATTTTTCCAGGAAGGCAAGCTTTGCGTCAACGGCCACTGTAACGCTCTGCCCCACCAATTTTTCGTTCTCAGAAACCGCAACACCGCCTCCCAGTCCGCCCTCTGCAGGTACTCCCAGAACACGCTCTGGTCCCTCGCCCACGGGGACTCCATCAACTGGGGAATCCGTGCCCTCAACAAGGAGCAGCGGTTCGCCTTCGAACTCCTCCTGGATGACAGCATCAAGGTGGTCACGCTGGTGGGCCGGGCAGGCACGGGCAAGACGCTCCTCGCCCTCGCCGTGGGGCTGGAAAAGGTGGTGGAGCAAAACACGTACACCCGGCTTTTGGTGACGCGCCCCGTCATCCCCATGGGGGATGATCTGGGCTATCTGCCCGGATCCAAGGAAGAGAAGTTGCGGCCGTGGATGCAACCGATTTACGACAACTTGGAGTATCTCCTGCGCGACTGCCAGGATCCGTTTGATATCATGGAAGATCTCAGGCGGCGCGGAGTGCTGGAAATGGAAGCCCTGACCTACATTCGGGGGAGGAGCATCCCCAGGCAGTTCATCATCTGCGATGAGGCGCAAAACCTTTCGCCTCACATGATCAAGACCCTCATCACCCGGGTGGGCGAAGGCTCCAAGATCGTCTTCACGGGAGATCCCGAACAGATCGACCACCCCTACCTGGACGCAAGCAGCAACGGTTTGTCCTACCTGGTGGAAAAACTCAAGGGCGAGGATCTGGCGGGGCACATCACCCTCAGGAAAGGGGAGCGTTCCCGCGTGGCGGAGATGGGTGCAAGACTCCTCTAAATCTTCGGGCGGCCCATGGCAGGGGAAGCCGCCGCGAGTCCATCTCTACCGTGGCGGCAACCCCCTGCCAAGAGTCGGGGGAAGCGCCTTCCGCAAAGGCTGCCTCCGCTCTCTATCCTTCTTAGGCAAGAGGAATTTCGCATCCCCACCGAGGTTTTCCCCTTCAGTCTCCTCTCGACACCATCTTTGCCCCCACACTCCCTGCGGTGCCGTTTCACAATCTTCACATGATGTTCACCAATCTGTAACAAATCTCTCCTAAAGTTGCGCCAACTGCAGTTGGTGATTGGAAACATGAAAAGAAGTGGAACCTTGCCCAATGCCGTTTCTTCATTGTATGAGCTGTCCCCTCTCGCCGGGGGGGTGCCGGGGATCGGGCAATCCCCTTCAAGCCGCCCCGAAGATACAGGAAAGCCATGGAAACCTCTTCGAGCGGGTCTCTTCATGGAGTCCGCTGCCCCATTTGCGACTCCGAGGCTTATTACAAGTACGGAAAGACCAGGAATGGAAAACAGAGGTTCATTTGCCTGGTGTGCAAGAGGCAGTTTTCCCGTCACTCCAGCAGGCACGTCCTGTCCGACAAACCCGTGTGTCCCAAATGCGGAAAGCCGATGCATGCTTACAAGCGGGAAAAGAGGGCGTTGCGGTTCCGCTGTTCCAACTATCCCATATGCCGAACTTTTATGAAGGTCTCAAGGGAGGAAGACTGCAATGGGTCTGTACATCCATGACATCCCGGGAAGGCTGCGTGTGAAGACACCGATCATCAAAGGGAACAACTCCGCAGCGGAAAGCGTTCAAAAGATCCTGGAAGCCATCGAAGGGGTGGACTCCACAGCGGTCAACACCCTGACGGGGAGCGTCGTGGTCAACTACAACGCCAAGGCCGTGGATTCGGCGCGATTGCTGCAGACTTTGAATCAGAAGGGCTATATCGACCTCTCAAGGGTCTCCACTAACGAGCAGGCCCTTCAGGTCGCGGCGTCCAGGGCAGGAGGAGTCATTGGGAAGGCCATCCTGGGCCTCGTCCTCGAAAAGGCATTCGAGGGTTCCGCTCTTTCGCTGTTGACCGTTCTCATCTGAGCCGCATTTTCCGCAAGGGCTCCGGACGCTTCCTGCAAGCGTCACCTCCGCGCAATACACCCGCCACCCTTCCCCGGCAAGGGGATCGGCTGCGGTTTCATTTCATCATCCTCGTGTTTCCCCCAACCGCGTGCACCCCAAGAACCAGCCGGAATCTCCCCCCATCCCCTTCCTCCGGGTGAAGCCAGGGGTCATGTCCCCTCTCTGCGGTGGAGGAGATCCCGGATTCACAGGAAAGTCACGGAAAAGACACAATCGGTCACACGGAGTTCACAATCCCGACGATTTCCTCCGGTAGTGTGCACGACGTTCCGAGATGGAACGGTGCAGCGAGGACAAACCTTTTCACGAGGTGCCCGTGGAGCCGTCGAGAAAGCTGGTTCAGGCAGGGTTTCAGTCCTTCCACAGCAAAGGGGGGCTGGACCGATCCCACTCTATCACCCGATTCTTCCAAAGCGCAGGGGTGGATTTCACCAACTCTTTTCGTGTCACCGCGACCCTTCCCTTTTCCTTCGGTGATGTCACCGCCGGGTCCGAAAGTGAACTCCAGGCTGTCGTGAAGGGGAGGAAAGGGGACGTGGACCTTCCCATCGTCATCGAGCAATCCAATTATTACCGCAACATCCTGCGACGGATCCAGGCGGGGGAGACTCCCAGAACGGTCATGACCGATCTGGAGAAGTATCTTCAGGATCAGTCCCATGTCATTTGGGAAAACAGCTGGGTGCGTTTTCCCCTGAGGTTTCTCAATCCCCTGGCAGCCTCCACCCTCGAGACGGACCTGCTGGCGGACAAATCGGATCCCCATGGGGGAACCCGAAGCGACGTGGATCGGTTCCTTTTCCACCAGGGAGGGGAGCGATGGTTGCGCATTCCCGTCAGCTATCTCATCAAGCTTTCCCTGGCCCATCTCCTCGGATCCCGTGAAACGGTGGACGGGACCATCCGGGAAGCCGGTATGAGCCTGCTGCATCATTTTTTGAACGACAACACATCGCCGGAGACCACCTCTTTCCACGTGGTCCCTCTCAATGTCCGGAACGGCTCCGGGAGGGCCGTCGCCCGGGAAACCTCCAAGCGGTACCTCCTGACGCAACTCCTCACGATGTACGCCAACGAAGCCTTCGGGCTTCGATCCATGGGCCAGGAGGCGATCATCTACTTCGCCCCTCACCCTCCCATTCGGCAAAAGGAGCTCAACGAGTGCGTCTCCGATGCCTTCTACCGGGAACTCTTCATGAGTCCATGTCTCTCCGGTTGGGACCGGGGCGAGGAAAAACACCGCTACATGGTTCTTTGTCACAAGGTGCTGAGCAGGAGCCAATTGAACGCCGTGGTGAAACTCCGGGAAGCCGGCATCATCGCCAACAACCTCGTGGTGCTCCCCAATCTGTCCAACGTCAGTCTCGCCAATAACGGGATTCACGTGAGCGTCGGAAGCCTGAAGCTGACCGAAGCGTTCAAGGATCCCTCCCATCCCCACGCCAGGGCAGACGAGAAATTCGTGGGGGACCTCGCCATCAAGATCGTCGAGCATTTCCTTCCCCTGTTTGTGGGAACCTACAGCGCCGCCCCTTACCGCATGGACTTTTGTGATTTCCACCCGGAAAGAGCCCTTGGATACCTTCCCCACGAACTGGATTACACCCATCTGCGCATGATCTGGCGCCGCTGGAAGAAGAAGGCGCGACTGAAGGTTTTTGGCCGTCCCATCACCCCCTTCGGTCCGGGGTGGCTGGACGAGGTCATCAAGACCCTATTCTCATTGAAGGGCGATTTCATCCAGGATTTCAGGCTCATCGACTATTTCGTCTGCCTCATGAGCACGGAAAGCAGTCCTGCCCTCAACGGGGCGATGGGAAACGGGGAAAGACTCAAGCGGGATCTTTTCGAACTGGGCGCCTTTGACACCCGCATGCCCGTCTACCTCCTTTACCGCCTTCGTGAGTGTCACGTGAGGGGGTTCAGCGGTTTCGAAGGGCGCTATTACAGCCTTTTTGAAAGCCTCGAGGGAGATATGGGGAAAGCGGTGGATCTTCAAGTCCTCGTCACCGCCCTCGCCATGAAATACATCGCAACGGGAAAAGTGGCCCACCGCCACATTCCCGACAGTCCCTCGATCGAGAGCGAACGCAGGCAGATTTTTTTCGGGACCGCCATCGGCATTCCCACTTTCTATGTTCACAAGAACACGGGGAACGCCTTTCTATTTCGCATTCTGGAACGATGCCGGAAGGTCCGGCAAAGTCGACGCTATCCCAATCACTACCGAGTGTACAACCTTGAATACCGCAGGGCCCTTCTCGAGATCCTCCAGGAAGACGGCAGGGACCTCCTCGATCTCCTGGGAATGGGAGAAACGGTCAACGACCTCCGCCTGCGCATGGAGTCCCCGGACGAATTCTCCGCGGCGGGGAGACTCACGGGGGGCATCCTGAACACGCTTGGGGCTTCCTCTCCCTTGAGGGCGGGGGCACGGGAGTTCAACATGGCTGCGGAGGAGTACTACCGGCGACACCTGCGGGCCAAGCACCTGGCGGAAGCCCTGGCTTTCTTGGAAGAGGACCTGCGCGCCATGGATTCGGGGAGAGGTGGGGACGGGAACCGTTTTCGGGAGTCCCTGCGTTCCATCCTGCCTGAAGGACAAAGCGCCTTGCGGTTTCTCGGAGGCGCCAAAGAGGCGATCCTGGCGGAGGGCGCTTCCCGACGGGAACTCCTCACCACGATTCACCTCCTGCTCCTGAGTATTGAAAACGACAAGATACAGGCAGCCAAGACCCTGGAGGAAAATAGGAAACATGGGGAACCGGAGGCACCAGTACGTCGAGCGGCACACGGGTAGAGTGATCGATGAAAAACTATACGGCGACACGATTGTCAACCTCATCTATTCACATGTGCGGGAGTCCGCTCCCCAGCTTTTCCGGGCTCTCACGAGCGCACGCATCTCCTCCCTTCTCGGGTTTATCAACTTCGACTCACTCCTGAGTTCGAGGGTTTTCGGCGCTTCCGGTTTCCTCCGGGAGTCCGGGGTCGACCTGTCCGAATGCGTTGAGGACTGCGCAGTTTTCAGCACCGCAAGGGCGTTCTTCGAGCGAAAGATCCGCTACTGGGAATGCCGCCCCATGCCCGGCGACCCGCGCATCGTGGTGTCCCCCGCGGACTCCCGGGTGATCGTGGGATCCCTTGCGGAGTCTTCTCCCCTCTTCCTCAAGGGGAAGTTCTTCGACGCCGACGAACTCCTGGGTCCCCGAAAAGAGGATTGGGCACGGGTCTTTCAGGGGGGGGCGTTCGCCGTCTTTCGCCTGACGCCGGAGAAGTACCATTACAACCACACTCCCGTGGCGGGTTGCGTCGTGGACTTCTACGAAATCGACGGCCCCTATCACTCGTGCAACCCTGGTGCGGTGGTGGCACTGGCTACTCCCTATTCCAAAAACAAACGGGTGGTGACCCTCATGGACACGGACGTGGCGGGAGGTTCCCAGGTGGGGCTCGTGGCCATGGTGGAAATCGTCGCCCTCATGATCGGGGATATCGTCCAGTGTTACAGCGAGGAACGCTATGAAGCCCCAAGACCTGTCAGGAAAGGTGACTTTCTCCGGAAAGGAGTCCCCAAGAGTCTTTACCGACCTGGAAGCAGCACCGATGTGCTTCTGTTTCAGGAGGAGCGTGTGGAGTTCGCTCCGGATCTCCTGCGCAATACAGGCTTGCCGGGAGTCCAAAGCCGATTCTCCAGGGGATTCGGGAAGACCCTGGTGGAAACGGAACTGAAGGTGCGCTCCCCTATCGCCCGTCCTGCAGGAACGAACCCGGAGGGCGACGAGAGCGGCACCTGCCCCTGGTGGCGGTGACGAGCCGAGGCAACAGGAGATCTATCCCGCCGTCAGTGGAGCCAACCTTCATGACGGCTTTCCCCAGAGGAGTGTAACGTGGCGAACCTCTTTTTCGTGCTGGCCCTGGCCGGTCTTTTCTCTCTCCTTTTCAACTGGGGGTTCAGGAACCTGCCCCGCGAGCAATGGCAATTCATCGCTTCCTTTCCCCTCCGGAAAGACTCCCACGGTCACTGGACCGGCCTGAACCTCACCTACTACGGTTTTTTCAATGCCAACGCCTACTCGGTGGGGGTCATCCTCGTTTTTGTGCTCATGGGATCCCTGGGCCTGCCCCTGAAGGCAACCCTGCTCCTCACCCTGGTCCTTCTCGCCGTCTGCGCTCCGGCATCCAGGTGGATCGCCTCCTACGTGGAAAACAGACGCTACACGTTCACAGTGGGTGGAGCTTCATTTCTCGGGATGGTCATCGCTCCCTGGACCATTGTGTCGGCCAACGCCATGACCCGCCACTGGCTCGACCTGGAAATACCCGTCATTCCGTCTCTGGCGGCCCTCAGCATCGGCTACGCCTTCGGGGAGGGAACCGGTCGCCTGGCGTGCATCAGTTTCGGGTGCTGTTACGGAAAACCCCTCACGGAGTGTCCTTCCATCGTCCAAAGGCTCTTTTCGGACTTTTCCTTTGTCTTTTCGGGAAAAACGAAGAAAATTGCCTACGAAAGCAGCCTTGACGGCCAGAGGGTCATCCCGGTGCAGGGGGCCACATGCATCCTCTTTGTTGCAGTAGGGCTTGTAGGTCTCGTGCTCTTCCTCGACGGCCTCTTCACTTCCGCCCTTCTTTTCGTGGTGGTGAGCACCCAGCTTTGGCGCACCTTTTCAGAGATTCTGAGGGCCGACCACCGAGGGGGTGGGCACATTTCCATCTATCAATGGATGAGCCTTGGGGCGGTCTTCTACTCTCTGGGACTCCCCCCCCTCCTTCCGAACCCCCCGGCCATTGTTCCGGACATCGTCTCGGGAATCCTCTCCATCTGGACACCGTCCATGATCCTCTTCATTCAGCTCCTGTGGGTGAGCGTTTTCCTCTACACGGGAAGAAGCATGGTCACCCGATCCTCCATTTCGTTCCACGTCCTGGAGGATCGCATCTAAGACGCCGTTTTCCCCGTCTCTGTCCGTCGCACAGTTGTCACAAAATCGCCGCGGAACCGTCACAAACGGGCTGTAGGGTGGAATGGATCGATGCAGTCGACGCCTCCACCAGTACACATCCCCGTTTCAGCCATGAAAGAGAGAGCATATGAGCAAACCAAGCCGGTTTATCCTTCATTCCCTCTATGCCGCCGTCGTTCTGTTTGCATCCGTTTTTCACCCTCTCGCCGAGGCGGCGGAGGTTCTGGTCTACACCGCCCTCGAAGATGATCAGATTCCCCGTTATCTCGAATCGTTCAAGCAGCAGCACCCCGAAATCCAAGTGAAGATCGTCCGGGACTCCACAGGAATCGTGACGGCGAGGCTGCTGGCGGAAAAGGCCAACCCGCAGGCCGACGTCGTCTGGGGCACCGCCGCCACAAGTCTGCTCATTCTCGAGCAGGAAGGGATGCTGGAACCCTACGCCCCGAAGGGAGTGGAACGGATCCTTCCACAGTTCAAAGACACGGCCCATCCCCCCAGGTGGGTGGGAATCGACGCGTGGGAGACGGGCTTCTGCATCAACACCATGGAAATGGAAAAGAACAAGCTCCCCGCTCCCCAGTCCTATGCGGACCTCATCAAACCGGAGTACAAGGGGCATATCACCATGCCCAACCCGGCCTCCTCCGGAACCGGCTACCTCACCATTTCCGCCGTCTTACAACTGATGGGGGAAAAAGCGGGCTGGGAATATCTGGACAGACTCCACGATAACATCGCCATCTACACCCATTCCGGCTCCAAGCCATGCAAGATGGCCGGAGCGGGGGAATTCCCCATAGGCATCTCCTTCGGGTACCGGGGTATCATTCAGAAGCAGAAAGGGGAACCGATCCTCACCGTTTTCCCCAAAGAGGGTTCGGGCTGGGACCTGGAGGCCAATGCCCTGGTGAAAAAGACGGCGATCAAGCCTGAAGCGAAGGTCTTTCTCGACTGGGCCATCAGTGAGCCTGCCATGAAGGAATACGCCAAGAGCTTCGCCATTGTCGCCGCCCCCACGGTGGATCCCGTGCCCGAGGGCTTCCCGAAGGAACCCATGAAGCAGCTCATCAAGAACGACCTCCACTGGGCCGCCAAGAACCGTTCGGCGATCCTCGACGAATGGACCCGGCGATACGGAGCCAAGAGCGAGCCCAAGAAATAGATGGGTCAATACCCTGAACACCCGACCATGGAAACGAATTCCCCATCCGGTGACAAGGTTTCACCCCCCCGCCTGCCCCACGGGAATGGGAAGAGGGGCATTGAGGATTTCCCCGTTGCCCCAGAGGAACCCTATCTCCAGGCAAGAGGCATCACCAAACGATTCGGGCGCTCCAACGCCCTGCGGGATGTCTCTTTCCAGGCGGACAAGGGTGAATTCCTCTGTGTTCTGGGGCCGAGCGGATGCGGCAAAACAACCCTGTTGCGCATCATCGCCGGTCTCGAGAAGCAGGATGCGGGGAGTGTCCACTTGAGGGGGGAGGATTTCTCCAACGTTCCCGTTTCCAAGCGCAACGTGGGCATCGTTTTCCAGTCGTACGCCCTCTTCCCGAACCTGACGGCGGCTCAGAACATCGCCTACGGCCTCAGGATCCGGAGCAGAAGACGCGCATCCATCCAGGACCGCGTGGAGAGCCTCCTTCGCCTGATGGGGCTGAGCGGTTTCGGTTCCAAATTCCCGGCGCAGCTATCGGGCGGCCAGCAGCAGCGAGTCGCCCTCGCACGGGCCATGGCCCTCTCTCCCCACCTCCTGCTTCTGGACGAGCCCCTGTCCGCCCTGGATGCGCAGGTACGCCTCATGCTGAGAGGGGAAGTGAAGCAACTCCAGCGCCGACTCAACATCACCACTCTCATGGTCACCCACGACCAGGAGGAAGCGCTCACCATGGCTGACCGCATCCTGGTGATGGAAGGGGGGGAAGTGGTTCAGATAGGAACGCCCATGGAAATCTATGAAAAACCCGCAACGCCTTTTGTGGCCTCCTTCGTCGGCTCCATGAACTTCATGGGGAGAGCCCTGAAGGAGACCCACAGGGTGTATCGCCTGGGAGAAATCCGCCTGCACGTGTCCAGAGGCGATCACGTGACGCAGGGATCCCATGCGACCATTGCCATTCGGCCCGAGGACATCGTCGTGAACCGCATCTCCCATTCCCAGAACTCCCTCTCCACCAAGGTCGTGAGCCTTGAATTCCGGGGTCCCCTTTACAGGGCGACTCTATCGCTGCCCCTGGGGGCGGCGGAACAATGCCTTCTTCAAGCGGATATCCCAACGGAAAAGATCAGACGATTCGGCATATCGGAGAACGGTCAACTGGATGTGGAACTCCCGTCCGACAGGATTCACGTGTATGCGGCTTGACCCACGCCCATCCGAGAGAGATCCGATTGCCACATGCGAGAAACCCGATTCGCCTCCTCACTGACACAAAGGGGAATGTCTCAAGCGATGGACTTGGATCGGCTCATCAAGGGCGGACTCATCGTTCTCGTCTGTCTCTGGATGACCGTGGCCGTCGTCTTTCCCGTCCTGGAGTTGCTTGTCAGAAGTCTCTCCAACGCCCAGGGGGAGTTTACGGGTCTGGCCAATTTTTCACGCTACTTCCGGACTCCCGCCCTCGCCGGTTCACTCACCAACAGCCTCACCGTCTCCCTCATCACGACGATGGTCTCCGTCTCCCTGGGGTTTCTTTTCGCTTATGCCCTCACACGCACCGCTATACCGGGAAAAACCCTTTTTCTCGGCATCGCCATGGTCCCGGTTTTCGCCCCGACCCTCCTCAATGGAATTGTGCTCGTCTATCTGTTCGGCAAGAAGGGGGTGGTGACGACTGGCGCTTTCGGCCTGCTGGAGAGGGTAACGGGAATGGCGCTGAGAGCGGACATCGGCCTGTACGGACCGGTGGGCATCATCCTGGCCGAGGCTTTCTACACCTTTCCCCAGGTGGTTCTCATTTTATCCATCGCCCTGCGCATGACCGACGCCCGCCTCTACGAGGCGGCGCAATCCCTGGGGGCTTCCCCATGGCGCAGTTTCATCTCCGTGACGCTCCCAGGGATCAGGTACGGCCTCATCAGCGCCGTTTTCGTGAGTTTTGTCCTCTGCTTCACGGATTTCGGGGCTCCCAAGGTGGTCGGGGGGAATTACAACGTCCTGGCGACTGACATCTATAAGCAGGTGATCGGGCAGCAGAACTTCTCCATGGGAGCCACGGTGAGTGTCATCCTGCTCATTCCCACCGTCATCGCCTTCGCCATCGACCGCTTTTGTCAAGGAAGGCAGCAAGCCGTCGTCGGCACCGGATCGGTGCCTTATTCTCCCCGGCGCCACCCCCTGCGGGATGCCCTGTTTCTGACCTACTGCATCGTCATATCTTGCGCCGTCCTGTGTTTTCTCACAACCGCTTTTTTCGTCTCCCTCGTGAACGTCTGGCCCTACGATTTCACTCTCACATGGAAACACTACCATTTTCACGATACGGGAGGGGGCGGCTACGCGGCCTTCTTCAACAGTGTGCGCATGTCCTTTTACACGGCCCTTTTGGGCACATGCCTGACTTTCGGGAGCGCCTACCTCCTCGAGAAACTCCAGGAAACGCCCTTGTTGAGAAGAATCGGATACTTCCTTTCCATCATCCCCCTAGCCCTGCCGGGTCTTGTGATCGGGTTGGCGTACATTTTTTTCTTCAACAACCCTCACCTGGATCTCCCTTTTTTTCCGGCGGGCATTCCCAACCCTTTCAATTTCCTCTATGGAACCATGGGAATCCTGATTCTCTGCAATATCGTCCACTTCTACACTGTGAGCTTCCTGACGGCCACCACCGCGCTCAAACAACTGGAAAAGGAATTGGAAATGGTATCCGAATCCATGGGAGTTCCCTTCTACAGGACCTGCTTTAGGGTCACCGTTCCCGTGTGCCTTCCTGCGATTCTTGAGATCGCCCTGTACTATTTCGTCAATTCCATGGCGACGGTATCGGCCGTCATCTTTCTTTACTCGGCGGAAATCCCCCTCGCCTCCGTCGCCGTGGCCAACATGGACGACGCAGGGGATGTGGCCCCAGCCGCGGCCATGTCCATGCTCATCGTCTTCACCAATATCTTGGTCCGGCTGGTTTACACGCTCCTCACCCGAAGCCTGAAGCAAAGCGCCCAGGCATGGACGGCTCCCTGAACCGAGATCGGACTGTGGGGACGCTTCCACAGGAACCTAACCGCAAAGGAGTGAGAATCTCAATGAAACCGAAATGCTCTGGCCCAACATACAGGGGGGCCGTTCAAGCGGTCATCCTCGACTGGGCGGGAACGGCCGTTGATTTCGGCTGCATGGGGCCCGTGGCTGTCTTTCAGGAGGTCTTCAGGCAATCAGGGGTGGAGGTGTCCATGGGGGAGGCGAGAGCGCCGATGGGGCTCATGAAGAAGGACCACATCCGGGCCATCTGTGCCATGGAACCGGTGGCCGAGCGCTGGCGCTCCGTCCACGGCACCCCCCCGGGGGATCAAGACGTGGATGAACTCTACAACCGTTTGCAGCCACTCATGGTGAGCGCTCTGAGGCGCCATTGCCTCCCTGTTCCAGGGCTCATGGACGCTGTGGAAGCTTTCCGGGGACAGGGCCTTAGAATCGGCTCCTGCACCGGCTACACGGGCCCAATGATGGAAGTCCTGGCTGCCGAGGCGGCGACTCACGGGTACCGACCCGATTCCATCGTCTGCGCGACGGATGTTCCCGCTGGAAGGCCCTACCCCTGGATGTGCTACCTCAATGCCATCCGCCTCCAGGTCTATCCACTGGAGGCCATGGTGAAGATCGGTGACACGGTGAGCGACATTCAGGAAGGCCTCAACGCAGGCATGTGGACCATCGGAGTCACCCGTACGGGCAATGAACTGGGTCTGACGGAAGAGGAGGTCGGGCGTCTCGAGCCGGCAGAACTCCGGTCGAGGCTGGCGCGGATCGAGGAACGGTTCCGCGGTGCCGGGGCCCATTTCGTGGCGGAGAGCATCGCGGATTGCCCACCCATCATCGACGAAATCAACCGGATGATCGCCTGAGGGGTCCCTCTTCTGCAGGGGCGACAAGGTGGAGCGACGGGTCCAAGGGCATCGGAACACGCTCCGCCCTGTCCGGCAGGCTGCCCCGTCGGCTTTGACATGGAAGCGGAAGCGACGACGACCGCACGCCGCCTTTCTGCTGAAGACCGCCCCTTGCAGGAGCGGGCTTTCCGGGAAAGGCGAGGTGAACACGGACACCCGTCCCGGCTGGTGTCCTTCCATCCTGCACGGAAGAAAGGAATCGTCTCCATGGAACACCCCCGAATCCCGGAAAACCCCTATTTGCTCCTGACCCCGGGCCCCCTCACGACCACCCCGACGGTCAAGGCCGCGATGCTGCAGGACTGGTGCACCTGGGACAGGGATTACAACGGGATCGTCCAGGGCATCCGGGAAAGGCTCGTGAAACTGGCGACAACGAGCGCAGGGTACACCTGCACCCTCATGCAGGGGAGCGGCACCTTCAGCGTGGAATCCGTCATCGGCACAGCCATCCCGGAAAACGGGACACTGCTGGTTTTGGTCAACGGAGCATACGGCAACCGCATGGTCCAGATCGCAGGGCGTCTGGGCATCCCCGTGCAGGTTCTCGACAGCGGAGAAGTGGCCCCCCCCGATCTGTCGCTCCTGGAATCCATACTCCGCTCGGATACTTCCGTCACCCACGTGGCCGTCGTCCACTGTGAAACCACCACGGGAATGCTCAATCCTGTAGAAACCATCGGTCGCCTCGTCAAGTCCATGGGGAGGATCTACATCGTTGACGCCATGAGCAGCTTCGGTGGAATCCCCATGGACATACACGCAATGGGGGCCGACTACCTCATCAGCAGCGCCAACAAGTGCATTCAGGGAGTTCCGGGATTCGGTTTCGTCATCGCAAGGCGAGACGAGATGGAAAGGATCGGGGGGCAGGCGAGATCTGTGAGCCTGGATCTCCATGACCAATGGAAAACCATGGAAGATCAGTCGGGAAAATGGCGTTTCACATCGCCGACCCACGTGGTGCGGGCCTTTGCCCAGGCGCTCTTGGAACTGGAAGAGGAGGGGGGAGTGCAGAAGCGCTGGGAGCGCTACCGGGAAAACCAGACGATCCTCGTGGAGGGCATGGAAGCCCTGGGATTCCGGTGCCTGCTCCCAAAATCCCTTCAGTCTCCCGTGATCACCGCGTTTCACAACCCCGAAAACCCGGAGTTTCACTTCCACCGCTTCTATGAAGCACTCAAGGCCAAGGGGTTTGTCATTTACCCCGGAAAAGTCACCTCGAAAGAAACTTTCCGCATGGGAAACATCGGGGATATCCACCGGGCGGACATCTTGCGGCTGCTGGAAGCGGTCCGGGATTCCATGTTCTGGACGGGGCGACCCTGAGGGTATACGGACCGGGCACAACTCTCCCCGCCCAGCCGGGGCGAAGTGGCGCGAATCCCCTCAACTGAACGCCTATTCCTCGGCGGGAGGCACCCCCTCCGCATCCCAGCCTCGCGTTGAGTAATAATCCCGCAGCAGCCGGTCCATCTGCTGTTCCGTGATGACCTTGCCCGTCTCGGGGAGGGGCTCTTCCGCAAATCGCCTCGGGATCCGGTCGTCTTCCATGGTCAGGCCCTCCCGGACGTTGAAACGACGCGTGTTGTCAATGACGTGTGAGGCAAGCTTGCGCATCGCCGCCACATCCAGATCGAGACCCGTCGTCCCCCTGATGATCGTCGCCAAGGCGTCCCACTGGTACAGGTCTCTGTAGAACCGACAAAGGATGAGGGTGTCGAAGAGGGCCAGTCGATCTTCCCACTCGGCGAACATGGCTGCCTTGCCCTCGATCTGGTCGGGGGGGATCATGTTGGCGAGCTCGGGTTTGTAGAACGTCGCCCGCAAATGGCACGCACCCCTGGCGGAGCTCCCGTAGGCAAGGCCCATCCCCTTGAGCACCCTCGGGTCGTACCCGGCCGGCTCCAAGCCTTTCACGTGGATCGCCACATCTTCCATGCCCCATTCCCTCGCCACGGTCTTGATACCCTTTGCGAGGAGATCCCCTAAGCCCCGCCGGTAGGCCACGTCATGGAGAAGCCCGGCGATGGCATCCACGTCCCCCCAGCTGATCCGGTAATCGATACGGCCGGCCTCGGCGGCCACGATGGTCAGCGCCGCCAAGTTGCCCGCCGTGATCGTGTCCATTCCCAGGCGGTCGCAGATGTCGTTGAGATACATGATGTCCTCGATGTCCCTCACTTCGCAAAGGCCACCGAAGGCATAGATCGTCTCGTATTCCGGTCCTTCAATCTTGAGCCCCTTGTGGCGCCCGGACTTCACGACGGAGAGTCTCCCACAGGCCATGAAGCATTTGAGGCACGCGTGGGGGGTCACATGAGCCCGCTCCAGAAGAGCCGATGCATTGAAGCTTTCACGGTGTTCACTCCGGCCCTTCCTCCAGTATCGCGTGGGAAATCCCCCGGCTTCGTTCATGATATCCACGAGCATGGGGGTTCCCATGGATTTGTAGGCGCGCACCCCCGGGTTTTCCTTGCCGATGGAGGCCATTTTCTTGGCGAATTCCGCGATGAGCTTTGGATCTGCAATTTCCTTGCGGCGATTGCCCCAGAAGGCCACGGCCTTAATCCTCTTGGACCCCATCACCGCCCCCACCCCGGTCCGCCCGGCACTGCGCCAGTGATCGTTTTCGATCACGGAGTAGCTCACGAGGTTCTCCCCTGCGGGACCGATGACCACCACCCCGCATTTGGGAACTTGGGGTCGATTCTTGCGGATCCACTCCCTGACCCGGTCTTCCGCCTCATACGTTTCAAGGCCCCAGAGCTCTTCCGCCGGATGAAAGATGACCTGGTCTTCAGCGATTTCCAGCCAGATGGGGTCGGCCGACACGCCCTTGATCAGGAATGCGTCGAAACGGGTGGCGGCCATGAACTCGGCGGTGGTTCCACCGGAATAGGACTCCGCGAAAAATCCGGTTTGAGGGGACTTGGTGTAGACACCGTGGCGGCAGCCGCCCCAGACCCCCGTTCCGGAGACGGGACCCACGGCAAAGATGAGGTGATTCTCCTCTCCGTAAGGATCCACCCCTGCCGGATTGCACTCCAGGAGCAGATGGGTCGCCAGTCCTTTGCCGCCGAGGGACCCTCTCAGGATCTCGTCGGAGACGATTTTGATGTCGAAGGACTTCTGCGTTACATCCGCAACGAGGACCAGGTTGGAAAACCCTTTCATCGTCTCATTCCTTGCGTTAGAGGACCCTGCGATAGATCGACTTGGCGTCTTCGAGTCCAAGCACCCTGGGATTGTTCACCAGAAGCCGGGTGACCTTCATGACCCCCTCGGCAAGATCGGGGACGTGTTCTTCCCTGACCCCGTAATCACGGAGACTCCGCGGGACATTTAAGTCCTCCGTGAGTTCCCGGACCGCCTCGACGCTCAGTTGAGCCGCTTTGCGCTCCGAGACACCCTCCGTATTCTGCCCGAAAATCCTCGCAATGTCCCCGAATTTCTTAAGATTGCCCATCAGGTTGAATTCCATGACGGGCAGCAACATGATGGTGTTGGCAATGCCGTGAGGAATGTGGAACTCAGCGCCGATGGGGTAAGCAAACGCATGAACGGCCGTCACCCCCGCATTGGCAAAGGCCATTCCGGCAAGGAGGCTCCCTTCCAGCATCTTCCCCCGAGCGTCGATGTTGGACCCGTCGGCACAGGCCGTGCGAATGTTTCCGTGTATGAGCTCCATGGCGCGCACGGCGAGATGATCCGTGAAGGACGTGGCGTTCTTTGACGTGTAGGCCTCGATGGCGTGGATGAGGGCATCCATGCCGGTGGCGGCGGTCACGTGGGCGGGCAGCCCCAAGGTGAGCTCAGGGTCCAGCAAGGCGCAGCCGGGGAGAAGATAGGGACTGACGACACCCTTCTTCAATTTGTCGTGATGATCGGAAAGAATGGCGATGGGCGTCACTTCACTGCCGGTGCCCGCCGTGGTGGGGATGAGGATGGTCTTCAATCCCGGTTTGGGAATGAGATCAACCCCAAAATAGGAGGTGACGGGGGCGTCATTGAGGGCGAGGACCGCCACCACTTTCGCGATGTCTATGGAAGACCCCCCTCCAATCCCGATCACAAGGTCCCATTGCTCGGACTTCAGCCTTTGCAGCGCCTCGTTCACGATTTCATAGCGGGGGTCGGGTTCCACCCTGTCGAAGCGTCCGAAAGGGATCCCGGCATCTCTCAGGACATTCTCCAGTCGGTCCACGACACCGGCCTGCACCAGCCCCGGATCCGTGACGATGAAGACCCTGGAGGCCCCCAGGCGCTTTATTTCATCGGGCAGCCTGCTCAAAGACCCGGGACCCATAACGATACGCCCGGTCGTCTGGAAACAAGTGATATTCTGCATTGCATCTGTTCCTTTCTCTACACCGCCAGGTATCGTTTCTGAATGGACTCTTCCCTCCTGAATTCCTCTATAGCGCCCTTGTAGACCACATGGCCCTTGTCGATGACAACCACCCGGTCGGAAACGGCCATGGCGAACCGGATGTTTTGTTCCGAAAGCAGGATCGTGGTCTTGTGCTCCTTGAGGCTGAGTATAAGCTCCTTGAGTCTCACCACGATGACCGGTGAAAGTCCTTCCGAGGGTTCATCGAGCATCAGCACGTCGGGATTTCCCATGAGTGCCCGGGCTATGGCCAACATCTGCTGTTCACCTCCTGAAAGGGTGCCCCCCAGGCGATGCACCATGCGTTCGAGCACCGGAAACTGATGGAACACCGTATCGAGATCCCATGGGCCTTTTCGGCCGGGGATTCTTCCCATTTCGAGATTCTCACGAACGGTGAACGGACCGAAGACGCGCCGGTCTTCCGGTACGAGTCCCATTCCCAACCTGGCTTTTCTGTAAGGAGGCAGTCTTGTGCAGTCCCGGTCGCGGAACATCACCCTGCCCTCCCGCGGCAGAGTGAGACCCATGAGGGAGCGGAAAGTCGTCGTCTTCCCGGCCCCGTTCCGCCCCATCAAGCAGACCGTCTCCCCTGCCCTCACGTCGAGGTTCACGTCGAAAAGGATGTGACTGCGCCCATAGTACGTGTTGAGGCCGGTCGCCTCCAGAATCACTCCCATCAGAGTTCCTCCCCCAGGTAAGCGGTGATCACCTCCGGGTTGCTCCTGATTTCCTCGGGAGTGCCCTCCACCAGGAGCGCCCCTTGCTGGAGGACCAGCACCTTCAAAGCGATGCCGAACACCATGTCCATGTCGTGTTCAATGAAGAGGAGCGTGAGGTTGAAAAGGCTCCAGAGCTTCTTGATGAGTTCCCGGGTGAGCAGCCGTTCCTCCGGGGACATCCCCGAAGTCGGTTCGTCGAGGAGGAGCAGCTTGGGCTCCAGTGCGAGGGCGATGCCGATGTCCAGGAGCTTCTGATCCCCGTGGGAGAGCTCGAAGGCCCGCCGGTCGGAAAACTTCTCCAGGCCAAGACTCTCCAGGATCTGATAAGCACGGTCCGTCGCCCTTTTGTGAGCACTGATGGGGCGGATGAACACCGTGGCCTCCCTGAGCTTCGACAGGCAGGCCACGCGAACGTTGTCGAGAACCGTCTCCTCGGGGAAGATGGAGGTGATCTGAAATGCTCTGCCCATCCCCATCGTGACGATGTCCTGGGTCCTAGCCCCCGCAATCTCCTTCCCCTCGAAACGGATGCTTCCGGCGTCGGGGGCGAGATGGCCGGTCAGGATGTTGAACAGCGTCGTCTTTCCCGCACCGTTGGGGCCGATGATGGCCGTCAGGTCACCCGGAAACATGCTGAAGCTCACCTTGTCGGTCACTTTGAGCCCACCGAAGGACTTTTCGATGCCGTCAACAACGAGTACCGGTTCCAAGCTACACCCCCAGGGCAGACGATCTCTTGAAAAGGCGTTCCTTCAACTGGACCAACTCACCCACTACTCCCTTGGGCAGGAGAATCACCATCGTCAACATGACGATGCCGATGACCATGCTCCAAAATTCTGTCCGCGCACCCACCATGTCCTCGATGAGAATCATGATGGCGGCCCCCACGAAAGGCCCGAAGAACTGGCCCATGCCTCCAAGTATGGACATGAGGATGACCTCACCGGAGGTGGTCCAGTACCACATGCCGGTGTGAACTGAGTTGTCGACTCCGGCCATGAGTCCCCCGGCAAGGGCCGTGAACACCGCCGAAATGACGTAGATGCGCAACTGGTTGCGCTTGACCCTTCTGCCTAGAAATCGCACCCGGCTCGGGTTCTGCCTGATGCACCGCAGCATGAGGCCGAAGGGAGAACGGGAGATGCGCCACAGAAACCAAACGGACACGGAAACCAGGACGAGGCAGAAGTAATAGTAGACGACCTTGTTGCTGAGGGCAGCCGGGGGCATGATTCCCTGAATGCCGTCGTCCCCGTTGGTGAAGTCATACCACTTAACGACAATACCCCACCCCAACTGGGCGAAGGCCAAGGTGAGCATCGTGAAATACACTCCGGTGAGTCGCAGCACGAGAGGGCCGATCAGAAGCGCCAGGATCCCCGAGCCCGCCATCCCCAGGAAAAGTGCCGGCAGGAACCACCATGTCCCCTGGTAGTATGCGAAAAGGCCGACAGAGTATGCTCCGAAGCCGAAATAGAGGGCCTGCCCAAATGAAAGCATGCCCGTGACGCCGAAAAGCATGTTGAAGGACATGGCGAAGACGGCCCACAGGAGCACGTTGTTCGCCACCGTCAACTGATAGTCCGAGGTCTTGACGAGGGGCAGTAGCGCGAAGAGCGCCAGTACCGCGATCCCGGCCCACTGTGTCGTCCACCCTCTTTTGTTCGATTCCATCCCCTCAAGCCCTCCTGACTTTCGCAGGGCTGAACAAGCCCTCCGGCTTGAAAATGAGCACCACGATCATGACGAGAAAGCTGAACAGCGAAGCCCAGTCCGGCACAAAAGCCACGGCAAAGGCGGTGACCTCACCGATGATGAGGGAACCCAGGAGGGCACCCCAGAAATTGCCCATCCCCCCCAGCACCACCACAATGAGGGAATCGATGATGACTTCGATGCCCGCACCGGGAGTCACGGAACGGAGGGGTGCGGCAAGAGCGCCGGCGACTCCCCCAAGAGCCGTTGCGATCCCGAAGGTGAGGCTCAGCGTCAGGGGAACATTCACCCCGAGGGTGCTCAGCATCTCCCGGTCGATGGCCGTCGCCCTGGCGATCCTGCCTCCCCGCGTCCTGCTCAGCACCAGCCAGGAACCCACGGCGACCAGAAGCCCCAGGACGATGATGGCCAGGTTGTACGAAGGCAAAACCATGCCCAGCAGTTCCACGGAGCCGGAAAACCCGTCCGGCCTTTGCAGGGATTTGTACTCCGTTCCCCAGACCATTTTCACCAAATCGTCGATGATCAGGATGAACGAATAGGTGAGCAGGATTTGAAAACCGGCCTCTTCTGCACGGCCGTAGATGCGCCGAAGAAACAGCATCTCCATCAGCATGCCGAACGCCCCCGCAGCAACGCCCGCGAGCAGCAGCGAGACCCAGAAGTTGAACCCGAGGATCGAGACGAACGTGTAGGCGAAATACGCCCCGAGCATGTAAAAGGAACCATGGGCGAAGTTGAAGACGTTGACGACACCGAAAAGGAGGGTCAGCCCGCTGGCTACGAGAAAGAGGATCATCGCCATCGTCAGGCCGCTGATTCCCTGGATGACAAGAAAAGAAGGATCCATATGGCATCCCATCGTCCCGGGCCGTTAAGATCGACCCGGGACAAGCGTTTTTTGCTCCTCAAAGGCGTGGCCGCCCGGCTCCGGCAGCAAGGCGGCGACATCGAAAGATCCCCATGTCCGCCTCGAGCGTCCAGCCCTTCATGCGCCGATTCACACTCCGGGAGGGTTCATTTCTTTCGTTTCATCTCAATGTATTCCTTGGGAGGCAGCAGATCCTCCGCTTTGTAAATCTTCCAGTTTCCAAGCATTTTCTTGGCGGGGGGAAAATCGGCGTTGGGCATCGTCACGCCGATCGCCTGCATCTGGACGATCTGGTGGGTATCCGGATCCATATAGGAGGTAAAACCTTCCGGATCCTCCGGCAGCTTGAGCTTCATGCCTTCGAGCGCCTTCACCAGGGCGTCGGCATCATCGGGATTGCCCACCTTTTCCACCGCGTAGGCGATGGCGTAGACGCCCGCATATGCCCCTTCAGCCGCATAGGAGGGGTATCTTCCCGTGCGCTTGAAAAAGTCGCCGACAAATTTCCTGTTCAGCTCCGTATCCGGCCAATTGTTGTGATGGCGGGCGCTCAGCACAAGGCCGTCCGGAAGTTCGTCTCCCATGGAACTCATGAGCTCGTAGTTCCCACCCGCGTCAGGATGGAAGTAGAGAACGTTTTTCAGAAGTCCGTATGGAATCGCCTGCTTGATGAAGGCAACCGTGTCTCCACCCCAGAAACCGCTCACAAGGATGTCCGGCTTGTCCTTCATGATGGTCGTGATGAACGGCGTGTAATCCGGTTGAGCCAGTTTCGGCCAATGCTCACCGGCCACCTCGTACTGGACGCCCAGCCTGTCCAGGCAGTAGCGCAGCTCATTCCACTGGCTGTGGCCGTAGGCGTAATCCGGCCCGATGTAGGCGATGCGCTTCCAGGGCTTCTGGGCCTGCAGCTCCTTCAAATAGATGGCCCCGGCAGCCATGGATTGAAACGTGTTGTTGGAGACCCGGAAGTAGTACGGCTGGAAATTGTCCACCGTGAGTTCCGTGGCGGCGTGATCGGTTCCGATGAAGATCTTCTTGTACTGCTTGGAGACTTCCGTCACTGCGAGCCCCACGCCGGAACTCACCACCCCGAACAAGAAATGAACCTTGTCTTCCTCAATATAGCGCTTGGCAATGCGCACCGAGTAATCGGGCTTCACCTTGCTGTCGGTTGAGAGGGCATCCAGCTTGTACCCGGCGACACCGCCCTTGGCGTTGATTTCTTCCATCGCCATCTCCATCGCGGCCACGGAATCCATCCCGTAGAGCCCCGCGCGCCCGGTCATGGGATAGATGGCGCCGATCTTGATCACCTTTTCCTGTGCCCACACATGGGAAGGCAACACCGCCAATGCAACCACCACTGCCAGGAAAACACTCCAACTGTTTCTCTGCATCCCTCTCTCCTTCTCGGGGCCGGCCGCCACAGGCTTCAGCCCGATTCGCGTGAATGGGTTGTTTGGATGGGTTGTTTGGAAGGACCGGTCAACGACCGCAGCACTTCCCTGCCGCGCCATAGGGGGGGCAAGGACCATGCCATTAGGCGAACGTCCGGGAACCGGGATTTTCACGGGGAACGGGCGCGGCAACAGCCCGAGTGGATTGCGTTTATGCAATGAAACGGTGCTCCCTGGAGGGGAGACAAGGGATTGAGAAGACGCTAGTCAACGACTCGAGGCGTTTTGCTTGATTGCAACGCGATCATTGCTTTTTTGCAAAACTTCCCAACCTCAGCCGCGTCATCTTGCGGCAAAGGGTGGAAGGGTGAACGCCCAGACGGTGCGCCGCTTCCGTGATGCTCCGACTCTCCTCGAGAACCCGGGAAAGGATCCTGGATTCCATGGCAGAGAGCATCGCCTTTAGGCTTAGGCCGTTTTCCGGAGGCGCACCTTCCCTGAAAAAAGAACCGGACAGCTCCATGGGAAGGTCAGACAAAGTGATCTCCTGGCTTTCGCTCAGGATGATCATCCGTTCCATGATGTTGATGAGTTCCCGCACATTCCCAGGGAAGGGATATTCCATCAGGCGGTACACGACTTCCGGGGCAAGCCTTTTTTTCAACTTTAAGCTTTGGTTGAATTTCGCAAGGATTCTCTGGACGAGGATGGGAATGTCATCTTTCCGTTCCCGTAGGGGAGGAATATGGATGGGGATCACGTGAAGCCGGTAATAGAGGTCACTGCGGAAGAGCCCTTTGTCGGTGAGTTCCTTGAGATCGTGGTGCGTCGCGGCGATGATTCGCACGTCCACGGACTGGGGTTTCATGGCCCCGATCCTGGAAAAGCTTTTCTCCTCGATGACCTGGAGCAGCTTCACCTGCATGTCCACCTTGAGGTCACCGATCTCGTCCAGAAACACCGTGCCCCCCTGCGCCATTTCCACGAGTCCCGCCTTTCCCCCGGCGGAGGCTCCCGTGAACGCCCCTTTCTCGTAGCCGAAAAGCTCGCTTTCCATGAGAGACTCCGGGATGGTCCCGCAGTTGATCTTCACAAAGGGGCCGTCCTTACGCGGACTGAGCTGGTGCACGATCCTCGCCAGCATGCTTTTCCCCACCCCGGACTCTCCCGTGATGAGAACCGACGTTTCCACCCCCGCCACCTTCACGGCCCGGCGCACGACGCGCACCATGGCTTCGCTCTTGATCACCATGTCCTTCAAGACGTGTTCGAATCGCTCCTGTTCGAGCAGCGCCTCCTGAAAGCGGACATTGAGCAACTGCGTTTCCTCGAGCTTCGAGCGCAGTTCGTTGAGTTCCGTCATGTCCCGGACGTTGGTCACCACAAGGGCGATCTCCCCCTTCTCGTTGAAGATGGGATTCCCCGTCACCATGACAAGCTTGTTCCCGAGCACCCTCTGCATGATGCTCACCTGCTCCCGCCTCTTGAGCACTTCCAGGGTCACGGACCGGTCGAAAACCCCGCGGGCAACCAGATCTCTCATGTTGTACCCGATGAGATCTTCGCGCTTGAGGCCGGTGATCCGCTCATAGGCCTGGTTGACCCGGATCGTGTTTGCGTCGCCGTCCGTGATGTAGAGACCGTCCGAGGAAATCTCGATGATGGCGGCAAGCTCCTGGTGCAGTTCCTGGTATCCCTTGAGTTCGGAGATGATCGCTTCGTACTCGGAGATGTCCTGGAAGACGCTGATGAGCCCGACAACCCGACCGTCCATGAAGATGGGGGAACGGTTGGCGATGATGTGGGCGTGGGGCAGTTCCAGCCGGACCCCCGTCTGCGGAATCCCGGTCTCCATGACATGTTTCAGGTCGGGCCAGGCGGAAGGGACGATATCTCTGTGGAACTGGCCCGGGGCCAAATCCGGGCGCCCCAGGGCACGCATGGCCGCTTTGTTGCACTTGAGGATTTTTCCTTCCGTATCGACGATGATGATCCCGTTTCGGGAGGCATCAAGGGCCGCATCCCATAACAGGTCGTGCATGACGCCGGTCTCCACCGGCGACCGGGCATCCCCCATTTCCAACCTCACGCTCTCCATGCCACTCAATTTCCGTTCACCCACAGTAGCGAGAATGAAATGATCAAACCAGCCCGCCGTGCAAGTGGTCCGCAGGGGGCAGTTCACTCCATTCCGGCCGCGTGTTCCTTTTCTTCCGCGTCGGACCTGCGTTTTTTCACAACGTTTCATAGCGTTTTTGCGGCCGTGGAGCAAACACCATCTCGATCACCCGTTCATCGCCGGTTGCTCGACCGACGGGCCGGCATATCGTCTCCAGGCTGGACAGATAGTGTGTCTCCGAGCAACAGGGTTGATCCTGCGCCCGGCCGCATGGACTGCGCAAGATATTCCCTTATGGATGGTCAAGGACTCCATGCTCGGTGGGCTGTCTCTTTGCCCGATGAGTTCTTTCTGAAGGACGGCGTCGCAACGTTCGGAAAGCTGAATGCCTCCGGCGGTTTTCTCGTGGCAGGAGGCATTCCAGCGTCGCCTACCACTTGTTCTTCAGGTTTCTCTGGCGACCCTCTGGCGTCAGGCCGCAATCACCCAGGATCTGGATTACTCCCGGGTCTGGAATGAACCTGTCTCCAGGGAGGAGACGGCCCCTCATCACAATGCGTTTCGCCTCATAATCATTAAGATCGACAGTGTATCCCCTACGGTCCGTTACCCTGATCCTATACCCCCCGACGCTGACATGATCACCAAAATCCGTTCGTTCGGAAATGAGAACGCCCTGTTGCACACAGCCGGTGATCTTGACGTGTACGGGGTTGGATGCTAAAGCCATGTCTGCCAGTAGCAAGAAACCGATCGTGAGAATGATTGCCTTCATGAGTTCTCCTCGTTTTTCGGTCCGGTGGATGTGAACAACCTGAAGCCGCAAACAGCAAATTATAGACAAGAAGTCGGCGGTCTTGCATCAAAGCTGTATCTTCTGGTTGCATGTCTTCCCTGCAATGCCATCCGAAGGGAATGCATCTGGATTCCATTGGACGGGGGACTTGGGGGAGGACTATCCTGAACAGGGATCAATGAATCGGACAGGTGAAGATGGCAATGTCAAGCCAACGGGGATGCCTTTGCGTGGACGAGACGGAACCGGAGGATGTCACGAGGATTGCGGAGGGGGGATCTTTGCATCTGAACGAAGTTGTTGTCGTAAGTGCCTGCCGCACGGCGATCGGGAATTTCATGGGAGCCCTGAAGGAGGTTCCAGCCAGGGATCTGGCCGTCACCGTCGCCCGTTCAGCCATCCAGAGGGCAGGAATAACTCCCGGGATGATCGACGAGATCTGCATGGGTCAGCTCTACACGGCGATGCAGGGTTCCCTCCCCGCCCGGCAGGTGGGGCTGCGCGTAGGGCTGCCTCACAGGAGCGGCGCCGTGAGCGTCAATCAGAACTGCGCCTCCGGCATGCGAGCTCTGGAAATCGCCAGTCACAACATCATGTTGGGCAAAACGGAAACCGCCCTAGTGGTGGGGGTGGAGAGCATGACCAATACACCACACCTTCTGTCCAAGGGGCGTATGGGATACCGTATGGGTTCAGGTGTCATCGAGGATCACATGATCCACGACGGTCTCCACGACGAACTCGTTCCTGGCCATATGGGGCTGACTGCAGAGTACGTGGCGCAGCGTTACGGGATTTCCAGGCAGGAATGTGACGCCCTCGCCTTCATGAGCCACAAGCGGGCCGTTACAGCCATCGACGAGGGTCGCTTCTTGAGGGAAATCGTCCCCGTGGAGGTGAAGGGAAGAAAAGGTTTGCAAGTCTTCCATGTAGACGAACATCCCATGCGGGAAACCAGCGTGGAAGCCATGGCCGGACTTCCCCCCCTCTTCGGGAAAGACGGGGTCGTCACTGCGGCCAACGCCTCGAGCATCAACGACGGAGCATCAGCGGTCGTGATCATGTCCAGGGAGAAGGCCTCACAACTGGGTATCCGTCCTCTCATGAAGCTCGTCAACATCTGCGGGGCGGGAGTGGACCCGAAGTTTATGGGTCTCGGCCCCGCCGTGGCCATTCCAAAGTGCCTCCGTCAGGCCGGCATGCAGTTTGGCGACATTGACTACTGGGAAGTGAACGAAGCCTTTGCAGCACAATGGCTGGGGGTTTCCAGGATGCTCGAGGAGGAATTTCAAATGACTCTCAATCCGGAGAGGGTGAACCACAACGGGTCGGGCATCTCCCTTGGCCACCCTGTAGGGAGCACGGGTCTCCGTCTCATCGTCACCCTCTTTTACGAAATGGAGCGTCTAGGACTGAAGACGGGAGGAGCATCCCTGTGCGCCGGTGGAGGTCCCGCCATGGCGTCTTTGTGGACTCGCGACGTGTGAATCCACACCGGAACACCACTCGGCCGGTCGACATCCTAGACGGCTTCGAAGTCATCCAGTGCCTGGATCGGCACACTGCCGGACTGTCTGCATGGGGCTGTGCATCCTTTTCCCATGGCTCATCACCCATTCCAGACGGACCCGCTTTGTTGTCATCGTCTCCTCCCAGCGTACCCGCGCAGGTGACGGTGAGGAAACCCGAAACCAAGTCGTTGAGGAAAGGCCGGCCGCGGATCATGCCCCACGCAAGCGCTCCGCGATGAGACGGTAGAGGCCTAGCAGTTCTTTCCCCTGGTTTTCCGCTCCACCTCGAGGATCCAGGATATTCCGAACCGCTTCTTTTTCCACGCCGACTCGTCCACAGAGAAGCCTCGCCTGGTGCCAGGTGGGCACCCAAGTCAACTGCTCCTGCATCCCCTCCAAGGATCCGAAGATCTTTAAAAAGTGCCCCATGTTCAGGATGAAATAGACCCGTTTGGGAAAGGGGGAACTGACCTGGATGACTCCCTTTTCGTCCCACACGAAGCACCCCACGTGAGGGGTCCATTTAAGCCCGCAAAGCTTCATCTCCTTCGCCGCCCGGAGGCATTCCTCATCGAACGGGATCGGCTCCAGGTCCGTATCTGGGTTGAATGGAGTGGAACGCATGATTGCCCCTCTCTTGGCGTGATTCCTTACAAGGCCCCCCAATGAATCTGCCAAAAATTTGACGGCTCATGGGGCGCATCAGAACAGCCGAACGGAGGACATTCCCCCGTCCACATGGATGATCTGGCCGGTGATCCAGTCCGACTCATCCCCCAGGAGAAAGCAGGCCAAGGCCGCAATGTCCCGGGGGGTGCCAAAGCGCTTCAGGGGGTGTCTCTCGGAGGCGTTCCGCCGCTTCTCCTCACTCGATAGCAGCCGTTCCGCAAGTGGCGTGTCCGTGAGGGACGGGGCGATGCAGTTGACCCTGATCCGTGGGGCGAGCTCAGCGGCTAGTGATCGCGTCAAACCCTCTACGGCACCCTTGGCACTGGCCGCCGACGCGTGGTAGGCCATCCCCGTTTGGACCGCCACCGTGCTGAAAAGCAGGATGGAGGCCGTCTCCGTGGAAGCGTTCCTCAGAAGCGGCAGGCAGGCCTGTATGCCCTTCACTGCGCCGAGGACATTTGTTCGGAAATCTTCAAGAAAATCCTCTTCTTTCAACTGGCGGAAGGGACGGAGGTTGATGGTGCCGGGACAGTAGGCGAATCCCTCCAGCCCATCGGGGAGAGCAGCCGCAGGCATCTCCTCCCTCAAGACGTCCAGGGGGATGTGACGCAACCCGCCCCCCTCAGGGAGGCTGCCACGGCTTCTGGAAACCACGGTCACCTCTCCCCCCTTTCGGCGCAGCTGCAGGGCGATGGCCAGCCCGATCCCGGAACTCCCCCCCAAAACCAGATAGCGGCCCTCCTTCATAAGACCTTCTCCTCCTGGAACGTCATCAGTCCATGGAAATACGGAGCGGTTGCCTTTGGCGAGTATTCCAGCGGGACGGATTGAAATCAAGTGCCATGTGGGATGCCGGGCAACAGCCCCCGTCTGCGATGCCTCGGTGGACTTTCCGGCGTCGCCGCCATTGAGCATGAAGGGGTGCGTCCTTAAGTTTTGTGGGAGTGATTGGTTGAGGAATGCCCATGGCCTTTGAGTTGCCCCCCAGACAAACCTCTGTCCACACAATCTGCACGGCGTTGCGGCTTTCCCTGCCAATTCACGACGTATTCTCCTTTTTTGGGGACGCCTGGAACCTGGAACGGATCACACCTCCCGAGCTTCATTTCCACATCACCACTCCCAAACCCATTGTCATGAAGACCGGAACCCTCATCGATTACCGACTCCGACTCCTCGGTGTCCCCCTCCTCTGGAAAACCGTCATCTCTGTGTGGGAACCACCCTGTCGTTTCATTGACAAGCAACTGCAAGGCCCTTACGCCATGTGGGTTCACGAACATGCCTTCCAGGAGGAGGACGGGGAAACCGTCATCAGGGACACGGTACGGTTCCGGCTTCCCCTCTGGCCCCTAGGGGAAGCGGCACTTCCCCTCGTCGCCCATGAGCTTCGCCGTATCTTTTCCTACAGGCAGAAGAAGACAGCCGCGATTCTGCTGAGAAGCGACATTCAAGCAGATTCCCCCATCCGTTTGACTTTTTACGACCGCGACCAGAATCAGTCGAGGATAAGGACATTCCCATGACCACCGGAAATCGTTCCCCATCACAGGCGTCCAGGGCCCAGGGTGCCTTGACCGGCCTCTGCATCGGCGACGCCCTGGCCATGCCTGTCCACTGGTACTATGACCGCCGGGCACTCTTTCGCGACTACGGGCGTGTGCAGGACTTCCTGAAACCCCGGAACCCCCATCCGGACAGCATCCTCTGGAGATCCCGGTACACCCCCTCAAGCCGGAAAACCGACATCCTCCACGACCAGGCACAGTACTGGGGGCAGCGCGGGATCCATTACCACCAGTTCCTGGAGCCGGGCGAAAACACCCTCAACGTGCAGCTCTGTCGCCTGCTCATGGAAAGCCTGCACGAAAAAGGGTGCTACGACCCAAAGGATTACCTGGAGCGCTACATCCACTTCATGACCACCCCCGGCATGCACCGGGACACCTACATCGAGGAGTGTCACCGAGCCTTCTTCCAACGTTACGGTCGGGGGATTCCTCCGGAACGATGCGGAACTGAAGAAAAGCACATCGGCGGGCTCCCCGGCGTCGTGCCCCTGGGGGTCTTCTACCGCAACGACCCTAGGGAAGCCATGGACGCAGCCTTGACACACCTTGCCCTGACCCATAAAGGGACGCTCATGGAGGCGGCGGGAAGACTCGTGGTGGAACTCCTCCTCGGCACCCTGGAGGGCGGACACCTGGGCGAGCTGATCCTCCAGGCCGTGTCCAGGCGACAAAGCCCCTTCCTGACTCATCCCTTTCGCCGGTGGCTCGACCTGGCCGATGAGACAGTGGTCGGAGAAATCCTCAGCAGCGCTTGCTACGTGGACCAGTCCGTGCCGACCGTCCTTTACCTCGCCATGAAATATGCAGACCGCCCGGAAGAGGGGCTCATCGCCAACACCAACCTGGGGGGGGACAACGCATACAGGGGGGCCGTACTGGGGGCGTTGCTGGGTGCCGCCAACGGCATGGAAGGCTTCCCCCGAAGGTGGATCGACGGGCTGTTGTTCCCCCCTTCCTCTTCCATACCGTCGCTTTTCGGTTGAAACAATCCCTCGTGGGTGTATCCTTCCACCCTCTGTGTTCACACCTCCCACCATTCAGGGATTGGGGGCATGGAAGGTCCATGGCGCATTCCCGGCGACGCGACCCAGGGGCGGGAGGATGGGAAGGCCCATCTCTTTTTTTCTGATCGGTGGACGGAGGCCATGTATAAACGGCTGACACTTCTTCTCCTGATCATTGCCCCGCTTTTCATCCAGAGCTGCGCAAGCGTCCATTACAGCTATGTGGACAAAAAGGTCGATGGGACTTTGCAGTTGCATCCGGTGGACGCAGAGTCCCGAAGCCGAGTACTGGCCCTCAAGGATGACCTGCTGGCCCTCGGCCCCCGGGTGCGGGAAACCGACGCCCTCCTCGTGGCTGAATCGGCCGTCGCCGTCCCCATGGCCCTGGCCAATGAATACCAGTTGGTCACTCCGCCCCTGTGGCACAACCACCTGGTCAATAAGGGAAAGCGGCAACGGGGATTGTGCTTCCATTGGACCAAGGACCTCATGGGTTATCTCACGAGGCTGGATCAAAGCAGCTTTGATTTCCACTGGGGCGTGGCCCACCGGGAAACCGCCTGGAGATACCACAGCAGCGTGGTGGTCACGGCCAAGGGGCGGCCCTTTGAAGAAGGGATCGTTCTCGATGGGTGGAGGCACTCGGGAAGGCTTTTCTGGTGCCCTGTGAAAAAAGACAAATACCCCTGGGTTCCGGACGAAGAACGATCTCCGCAGGAGACTTGGCGGGGAAAAAACGGTTTACGATGACGCGTTCACTCAGAAGACATCATCGCAGACTCGGTGTATGCGATCCAATCCCCACAGGCGACCCCTCGCTTGTAAACCCCGAATGCGGGGTGCTCACTGGGATCGGGGTATTGGTCCGCTTCCCAGTTTCCTTTCTCGTATTGCTCATAGGCGGCGACCACGGCCCTGTCCGGGGGCAGTGGGTAATGCACGATCCTGTCGTCGCCGATGTTGAAAACGGCTGTCCTGAGTTCCATCTCCATGCTGATTCTCTCCATCGTGTGCAAGTTCGTCTCGGTCCATGCCATCAAACCCTGGCGCCTTGGTCGGATGGAGCTTTCCCTGTCCCAAAGGTCCACATGTGGATCAGAGAAACGAGATTGACATCATTGGAAATACACGCATGAAAGACGCGCTGCGATAAAGTCGGTTCACTCGGTGATTGCAGGCTGTGAAAGGCCCCCTAGGCAATGCCGGAGGCTTTTTTCCCCTTCAGCACCTCAAAATTAACAGACGACGAGGCCCATGTCAATGAAGGGAAGGGAACTGCAAGACCCATCTGAAATCATTTTTTAACAATAAATCAAAGCAATTAGATCTATATTTTCCGCACCTCGGGGTGGTCCCCGACCCCCTGTCCTCCTCACCCTTTCTTCACGTTGGCACGCACGGAAGGATCCCAGTTCACGAGTCGTCCCGAATTCCATCCGATGAGAAGAGAGTGAGCCACGTGGACGATCCCTCCCAAAAAGGGAGGTAATCGACCCAGGGCCGCCATCGTCCCACCCACGAGATCCGTCGCGACAGCCAACCAGAAATTCTGCTCGATCACCTGAAGGCATCTCCGGCTCAGGTCCCGGGCGTAGGCAAGGTCCAGGAGGTCGCTCGTGAGGAGGCAAATGTCCGCCGCGATGAGGGCCACCTCGGCGCCGCCGACTCCCATGGCGACTCCCGCGGTGGCCTCGGCCAGGGCCAGGGCGTCATTGACTCCGTCTCCCACCATGAGAACCCGCCTGCCCGACGATTCCAGTCGACGCACATGGGCGGCCTTCTCCTCCGGCAGAAGGTCTCCTTGAAAGGCATCCAAGCCCAGCGACTCCCCAAGGACCTCAACCACCTGTTCCGAATCACCGCTCATGATTTCCATCCGCGCGACACCCGATTCGCGGAGCCTCCCCACCAGCTCTTCCGCCCCAGGTCTCACGCGGTTCTCCATGACGACCATTCCTTGCAGTCGGCGGTTTTTGGCAACGTAGATCACGGTCCTTCCCGCCCCGCTGTGGACCTCCCTGCGCTTCTTGAAATACCCCGTGCCGATTCCCCGCTCCTCCAGCAAGGCGCGATTTCCCACCAGCACTTCTTCCCCACCCCGGCGCACGGCGACCCCCCGCCCTATGAAAGATTCGAGTTCCTCCAACGGAGCCGGCCGGATTCCACGGCGTCCTGCTTCCTTCATGACCCCCTTGGCAAGAGGGTGGTTGCTCTTCTGTTCCGCCCAAGCGGCCAACTCCATAATTTTCCCTTCATCCATCCAGGGAGCCCTTGGAACCACCTCCACGATTTCCGGCACATCGGAAGTGAGCGTTCCCGTCTTGTCGAAACAGACCGTATCGATCTCGCTGAGCCGCTCCAGGGACATGCCTCCCTTGATGATGATGCCTCTTCGGGCGGCGTTGGCGATTGCCGCCGCCAGCGCCGTGGAGGTGGCGAGCACCGTCGCGCAGGGACAGGACATGACCAGGGCGACGCTCAAAGCCCGCTGGAGGCTTCGGGTCACCACAAGGGTGACGACTGTCGCCAGAATTCCCATCCGCGTCAGTCGCGCCGCCAGAAGGTCGGCCCTTTTCTCGACGTCCGCCCTGCGGGCGAGGGAGTCCTCCACAAGCTGCAGTGTTCGGGACAGGTAGGTGTCCGAGCCCACCCTCTCGGCGCGAATGTAAAGGAAGCCTTCCACCACCCGGGTACCCGAAAAAACGGGGGCTGCGGCTCGCCGGAGTTCCGGCATGGCCCGCCCTGAGATCTGCGATTCATCCACGAGAGCCTCTCCCTCCTCGACCATGCCGTCCACAGGGATGTACGCCCCGCTTGCCACCCAGACCAAGTCCCCCACCTGCAATCGGGAAACGGGAACTTCCACTTCCGTCCCATCCATGACCAAGTAAGCGCTCTCCGCACGCGATCCCAAAGCCTCGGAGATGGTTCGACGGGATCTCTCCGCGATGAACCCTTCCAGGACCCCCCCAAGAGAGAGGACCCATAGGATTTCCAGCGCCGTCAGCGCCTCACCCAGGAACACCGCCAGGCCGCAGGCAAGGGTGAGGAACGGAAGAAGTCCCCATCTCTTTCCCTCCTTCCGGCCCACCCAAGTTTTTAATGCCAAAGAGACGGTGAGGCCTCCTGCAAGTATACCCGTCACCGAACCGGCGTTTTCGGCCAAAGGACTTCGGAACCAGAACCTCCGGGCGAGGCTGAACAAGAGGAAGCCCGTCAAGCCGATCAGATTCCATAGCCCCCCCACGGCGAGGCCGCCAAAAGCCCCCTTCACCCGACTCCGCAAAAGAGGTTCCAGAGGGTTGACCTGCTGGGGGGGCACGGTTCTATGTTCCTTGCCACAGATCCGGAGTCCATCCACGAGAAGCTCCAAGAGTTGCGACACCTCTACTCGCCCGGGATCGTGATGGACGATGACCGTTCCCGTCATTTCCCGCACTTCATGGCTCGTGACCCCATCCTGGCGCACCAGCCGCTCCGCCAGTTCCTGCCGACAGGAACGGATCACCCCCCGGGGTGAGACTCTCACCCGGATTCGACCCGGAATGGAATGCTTCACTTCCAGGAAATCACCCTTGTCCCCGCAACTCATTTTTCTCATCTTTCCGGCGTCCCCTTCCCCAACTGCCCCTCTCCGTCCCGGGTTCCCCACATGGCTCGATTTCGGTCCAAGCCCAAAGCCCGCCGATTGACGATGAGCAACGTTTTGGCTGGATGTGCAGCACGAAGACGAATGCCTTTGAAGCGCTCCGCCATTGCACGGGATCCCTGGGAAACGCATGAAGTCCTCGAACCGGGGTCTCGCCGGGGAAGTCACCGGAAGGAGGATTTTTCGAAGTTCCCTGCCATTTCAGAGGAGGTGTGATCATGGGTCTCTTGGATGATGTGGCCAAAATGGGATGGGGCAAAGGGCTGCTGGTGGGAATCAGCGCAGTGGTGCTCGTCCCCGTGCTCATCCCCTTCGTGGGCAGTGCCCTGAGACCGTTGGTCAAGGCAGTGATCAAAGGGGGCATGGTGGCCTGCACGAAAGCAAGACAGGTTGCCTGTGAAGCAAAGGACGGCGTTGAGGACATGGTGGCCGAGGTCAAGTCGGAACCCTCCGCTTCCATCCATTGACCGCCCCCCTGTGGATGCATGGGTCCCCTTCATTCACAGGGGCAATGCCGCTGACTCGAGGAGGGCACGAAAGCCGCGTGCCCGGCTACTCACGGGCGCGTTTCCCTCCTTCTCTTCTTCACCCGTGACGCAACGGCGTCCTTCAACAGCTCCACCCGATCCGTCTTTTCCCACGGAAGGTCCATGTCCACCCGCCCTACCTGGCCGTAGGTGGCCAGTTTCTGGTAGAAGCCCCCTTTGAATTTGGATGGCAGGTGGCGGAGTTGGAAATTCTTCATGACCGCCGCAAGCCTGAAATCGAAATGGATTTCCAGGAGGACGGCCAAGTCTTCGTCCGGCAGCTTCCCCGTGCCGAAGGTTTCCACCTGCACACTCGCCGGCCCCGAACGGGCGATGGAATAGCTCAGTTGGACCTCACACTGATCGGCGAGTTCCGCGGCGACGATGTTTTTCGCCGCGTAGCGGGCTGCGTAGACACCGATGCGGTCGATGCGCAGGGGATCTTTTCCGCTGAGAGCCGCACCGCTGTGGCGGGAGTATTCCCCGTAGGTGTCGATGGCGTTCTTTCGGCCGGTAAGACCCGAGTGCACCGAAGGGCCCCCGTGGAGGAAGGGCCCTTCCGGGTTGATAAAAATCTCCGTGTTCTTGTCCGGTTTGATCGGTTCATCGTTGAAGGCCTCCTGCACAACGGTCCCCATGAGGTCTTCTCTCAACCGTTTCACGTCAGGTTTTCCTTCTTGGTGCTGGCTCGCCGTAATGGTGATGCTGTGGATGCGATAGGGACGACGGCTCCGGTACTCGATGCCCACGTTCGTCTTTGCCTCCGGTGCAAGATAAGGCAGAATTTTCTGCTTTCTCACCGTTCCCACTTGCCTTGCGAGTTTGTGAGCCAGCCATATGGGCAGTGGCATGAAAATCGGCGTCTGGTTGCAGGCAAAGCCGAACACGTTCACTTGGTCCTTGGCCGGAATGTGCTCGATCCCCTCTTCGTCCAGCTTCATCTCGTCAAAACAGCAGTGCTCGTCGACGGGCATTTCCTTCAGACTCGTGAGGATGCTGCAGGTCTTGGCATTGAAGTCCCCTTGAGTGTAACCGATGGAGCTGATGACCCGACGGGCCACGTTGGGGAAATCCACTACCGCATCGGAAGCGAATCGGGCGGCGATGAACAGAATGGACGTGGAGACGGCGCACTCGGCGATCACCCTGGAATACGGGTCCTGCTCGAGAAAATGATCCACGATGGCGTCACTGACTTGATCGCACAGTTTGTCCGGATGCCCCCTCGTCACCGATTCCGACGTGAAAATGAAATCACTTTTCATGGTGTTCACCTTGTGGGAGATTCTTGGTCCCCTCGTTGATGAGAAGAGGCAGAACAGCGGCTCCGGCGATGATCGGCAGGTCGGTGATCCCCAGCGGAGCAACTCCGAGGAGGCTCCGCATTCCCGGAACGACCATGGTTGCCATCTGTAGGGCGAGAGACCCCCCCAGGGCCAGGGTCAGATAATGGTTCGCGGGCAAACGATCCCTGCTGAAAACGCTGTGACTTTCGGACCGGCAACTGATGGCGTGAAGCAACTGGCCCAAGGTCAGGCTTTGAAACACCAGTGTGCTCGACTGCATCCCCACCCCGTAACGGGCAACCCCGTAAGCGTAGGCCGTCATGGCCCCCCCGCTGATGGTCGCCGCTTCGAAAGTGATGCGTTTGAAATCGGACGGCTTGACCATAGGTTCATGGGGGTCTCTCGGCGGATGCTTCATGACGTCGGGTTCCGGGGGCTCCAACGCCAGGGCCAGTCCCGGAAAGACGTCGGACATCAGATTGATCCACAGGAGATGGATGGCGGTCAAGGGGTGTCCCAACCCTACCGACGTGGCCAGGAACATGACCATGATCTCGCTGAAATTGGTGGACAGGAGAAAGTGGAGGGACTTCCGGATGTTTCGATGGATCGTCCTCCCATGGCTCACGGCGACGATCATGGTCTCAAGATCGTCTTTTTCCAGCACCACGTCGGCCACTTCCCTGGCGATGTCCGTTCCCGACTCCCCCAGGGCCACCCCGATGTCTGCCGCCTTGAGAGCCGGCCCGTCGTTGATGCCGTCTCCCGTCATGGCCACAATGCGGCCCGAGTTCTGGATCGCCTGCACGATCTGGAGCTTGTTGGCCGGGCTCACCCTGGAAAACACATGGACCCGTTCCGAAAGGGCCCGAAGAGCGTCGGCGTCCATTGCGGTAAGATGGGAGGAATCCAGGATCTCGATGGGTTCATCCCCGCTCAGATTGAGCTCCTTCCCGATGGCGTAGGCCGTGGACGTCTGGTCCCCCGTGATCATGATGGTTTCGATGCCCGCCTCGTGAAACCGCGGAATGAGTTCCTTAACTCCCGGACGGACGGGGTCCGCCATACCGGCGAGACCAAGCCAGGTGAGACCTTCATGGTTCTCGAACGCCTCGCCGTCCTCCACCACGGCAAAGGCAAACCCGAGGACCCTCAAGACCTCACCCGCCATCCGTTCGTTGACGATCTCCACGTTTTCCCGGTCGGCATCCATCAGGGGAAGCTCTTCCCCGTCCCGAAGGTGCCGGTTGCACATGGCCAGGACCTCCAGGGGGCTCCCCTTGACGGCCATGAGCCTCCTGCCGTCCTCCATCCGGTGGAGGGTCGCCATGAAATGGCGGTCCTCCGTTCTGTGCCGCGTTTTGATCAACGGATGCGCACGCCGCAGCCCCACGACGTCCAACCCGGAACAGAGACTCATCCAAACGAGGGCGTTTTCCGTGGAAGTGCCCTTCAACTTGTATGTTTCGTTTTTGCGAATGATGTGGGTTTCACTGCATAGGACGCACACCTTCAGAAGTTGCCGCAGGTCCTCAAAATTATGCAGATCCAGCGGGCCGGAATCGCATCGAAAGGTTCCGTCCACAACCGTCACGTGCCGCATCCCTGCGTACACCCTGCGCACGGACATGCGGTTTTCGGTGACCGTCCCCGTCTTGTCAAAGCAGATGGTCTGGAGGGCCCCCAGGGTCTCCACCGCATCCAGCTTGCGAATGAGCACCTGGTGGCGGCGCATCTTACGGATGCCCAGGGCGAGGGTCATCGTGGCGATGGTGGGAAGCCCTTCGGGAACAGCCGCCACAGCCAGGGAAATGGAACTCTGGAGCATCTGCAGCAGACCGTAGCCCCTCAGGAACCCGATGCAAAACACGACAGCGCAGACCCCCCCACTGATGAGGACCAGTTGATTGCCCATCTGCTCCAACTGCCTCTCCATCGGGGTTTCCGGAGCCGAAGCCTCGCCGACGAGCCTCTGGAGCCGCCCCATTTCCGCATGCCCGCCCGTTGCCACTACGACGGCAACCCCCTGCCCCCCTGTCACGAGCGTCCCCATGAAGACCATGTTCACCCGGTCCGCGAGGGGGAGGTCCTCCCCGGCCAGGGCCTCACAACTCTTGTGCACGGGGAGGCTCTCCCCCGTGAGGGCCGACTCGTCCACACTGAGATTGTAGGCTTCCACCACACGGGCGTCCGCAGGCACATACGTTCCCGGACGCAGCACGACGAGGTCCCCCGGCACCACCTCTTCCACGGGAATCTCCCGCGTGACCCGCTCCCGGATCACGTGGGCGTTGGGCTTCACGAGGTGCTTGAGGGAGGCGATGGTGCGCTCCGCTTCGCTTTCGGTGACAAAACCGATGGCCGCGTTGATGCCCACCACGCCCAGGATCACCAGGGCATCGGCAATGCCTCCCGTAGCGATGGAAATCGCCGCCGCAGCCCCCAGGAGGGCCACAGGGAGGGACAGGAACTGCCCCACAAACATGCCGAGCCTCGAGCGAACGGCAGGTTCAGGAAGGGCGTTGGCGCCGTATTTCAGGAGGCCGGCACGAGCTTCCTCCTGGGACAAACCCTCTTTCCACCGTGACCGGCACGCGGAGAGAACCGCCTCGGCTGTCATGGCATGCCATGAATGGGCGGGCTGCTCCTCTCGTCCCACGAGGGAAAGGAGCGATTTCGACATCTTCCCGAGGGAAAGCTTCAACTCCCCTTTGGACTCCCTCGACTGCGCTTCCCCGGTTTCTTGAGCCGGAAGGGAATGGAGCCCGCACTTCACCCCACCCGACGCAGCGGCAGACCTCGAATGGTATTCCTCCATGAGATCCGTCAGGACTTTCCCCATGGATTGCCACGAATTGCCCGAGTTGAAAAGGAGCAACACGTTCCCCGTGAGATCGCTCGCAAACACCGAGAGCACGTCCCCGTTGGCGGAAAGGCGGCTTTCCAGGTATTCCTTCAGGGGCCTGCTGCGATAGAGATCGGGGATCTTGTATCTCGCCCTTCCCTTAATTTTACAATGGACAATGCGAATCACGGCGGGACGGAGCCTTCCATGCCCTCATTCCCTTATGGGAAAACTCGGGCGGGATAGGCGCCCTGGAAAGAGAGGAATCCCTCACCTGCCAGGGCATGAGAATAGAATCGACATCGGTGATGATCGAAATCGTTATATCCGGATGGGCGAAGAGGCGTTGCCGTGTCGGTCCCCAAAGGCCGCACGGAACAGTCAATTCTCCGCAATGAAACGGCACAGACGTCCTGGGAAAGGAAGAGGACGCAATGGAGGGACCGTGCCGTTCCCGGGAAATCGTGATCGCTTGACTTCACCCAGAACTGGGGCGGCTTTGGATTCTTAAGAAGGGCCGGGGCTCGACCCCGAACCCCGGGATTTGGGCAAGGCGGCACCCACCACTTCCTTGACGCCTTCCACAGCCCCCACCAAGACGTCCTTGACGGCCTTGACCGTACTGGTCCCCACGGAACCGGCCGCTTCAATGGCACCGTTCACCGTCACCTTGGCAACCTCTGCCACGTTGGCTCCCACTTCCTTGGCCGCTTCAAGAATCCCCTCGGCGGTGTTTCTGGCAACCTGGCCCACGTCCGCTCCCACCTCCGCGGCACCCTTTATGGCTCCCATGATTGCCTGCTTTGCCGTGGACAGGATGTCCCCTCCCACGTCGTGGACACCCATGATCAATCCCTTGGCCACGCTCTTGGCACTTTGCACCAGCCCGGTTCCCACCTCCTCGCTCGCCTTGATGGTCCCCTTGAGCACATCCCTCGTGACGTTCAGGGCCTCCCCGGCCACCGTTCCCGTCGTTTTGAGGGCGTCCGAGACCGTGTTGCGCACCAGGCTGAAGATCTGCGATTCGATTTCATAGATTCCCTTCAGACCACCGATCACGCCGTCTTTGACAGCGGCGCCGGCCTTGCTGATCATTTCGCCGGCTCCCCTCGTGGTCGTTTCTTCAGGACTCATGATGACCTCCTTTCTTTTTGGGCTTCTCGCCCTCTTGACGGCCATGCCACACCTCGCTTTCATGGAATGAACGGGCGAGAGGTTCGTCGTGTCCCTCAGGAGACGATCGCACCTTCCAAGTCACGGCCTCGAAAACCCAAAGCCCCCTGGGCATTGGGCCGACGGGGAAGGACAAGCAAGCCCTTCCGCGCCTTCCGTCTCCACCATATCAACGGCAACTGGACAAGGGCATGCCCTCTGTGATCCTCCATCACTCCCTACCGGGAACGGCCTTCATGATGATGCCCATGGCGTACCAGAAGGCCGTGTACCATGCAGGGGCCATGAAATTCCCCCTGCTGATCTGATAGAGTCCGGAGAACATCAGAATTGCGAACACAATTCCCGCAATGTCCAACTCACCCCGGCTGATTTCTTTCACCGTTTCGTTTGCAGCGCGGAAGGCGGACGAGACCGTTTCAAAGAGGCCGGAAGACCCTTGCCGAGGCGCGTCTAGTGAGAAGAGACGCGCTCGGCGCAACCTTTCCTCCACGATTCCCGGCGCCAACCTGTGGATGAGTAGAAGACTCCCCGTGAGAGGGTTGACCACCACGCGCTCAATTCCCTCTTGCCCTGAAAGAGCCTCGGTGACCCGGGAGAAAAAGCGGCGGTCTTTCCTTTTGCAAGGAATCTTGATGCGCAGTCGGGTCTCCGTGCGATGGGAAATATACGCATCGGGCAACATGAATGCCTTTTTTCAGTCTGAGGTCACTTCGGGAACAACCACCTGCTGCTCCTGGGCAAGCTCCGATTTCGCCTCAGCCGCTAGATCTTCGATCACCTCCTGGGTTTCCGCGATGATCTCCCTGGTCTTGGCATAAAGAAGCATTCCCCCCTTGATGCCCGCCTTGATAATGGGTTTGGCGGCCGCGGCCACCACCGGAACCAGGACCGGAGCAAGCAAAATGGCACCGATGCCCACGGCAAGGCCCGCCCCCACACGATATCCGTTGTCCAAAAGAGCCATGTCGACCTCCTTTTCGCTGGGCCTGGGTTCTATCCAATCCACGCAGCAGAAAAACGTGTTCGTTGGCCTTTCCGGTTATGGAATCACGGGCATGAGGAAGAACATGAAAGATAGGACAACCTGCTCGCTGCCTGTTAATGTATCATAAAATTACAGCAGCCCCTTCCTCCCTGTCAACGAGAATCCCCCAAGATGTGAGGATATACTGTACAGTTCCGGACAAAAGGCTGTCCATCCGCAAATTCATTACTTACCTATAGGGCGATGTCACGGGAGGGGTCGTAAGTGAGGCGGGGAGAAGGGACCTGCAGGGCATTCAGCGGCTTCCCATAAAGGGAGGCCCGCCAAGCAAAACGATTGTCCGGGGGCGTTCATCCCCCTTTCGCCAGTTCGGGAGCGAAGAGCCCTCCCAATTCCCTGCGCAGTTCCGCTTCCAATTCCGGTTGCCGTTTGAACCGATCCATCTTCTCCCACAGCCCCATGGGAAGAACCTGGTGGTCGTAGTCCACCACCACGGAACGCGACAGTGTCTTGACCCTGAAGCCGAGGAGCCCGGGGATCCGCCTCAGGACTTCGTCCACATCCATCCTGGAAAAGACGGGGAGACCCGACAAGCGCAGTTTCAGGCGAACACGTCCCGGTATGTGATGAACCACATCCAGATGGGGCAGCAGGTCAATGAAATCATCCAGAAATGTCGATGCATCGTCCATCGGTAAACACCCCCTCCCGTTCGTTGGTTTCCCGCCCCCTACGATCCAGCCACCGTCAATCCGCCATGAACGGAAGGGCTTTCAGGGGTGATCCCACCGTTCACCGAACACAGCGGGACAAAGACTCCCTCCGTGGGTGATGCACCTGCAGGTCGGCCGGTTCTCCCGGAACCCGACCGCGCTTCTGAAAACCTTCCCCCCCTTCTTCGGGGCGGCAGGAAAGAAAAAGCCCACGGAACCCCCGTAGGGTCTCCGTGGGCCGTTCGGCGCTGCAGCATTCAAGGTTTCGAAACCACCCCGCCAATCGTCAATCGGCGAGGGCGACGGACGGAACTCTCACCGCCGCCTGCTCCTTGGCATACTGCTCCTTCACCTTGAGGAGAAACAGAACGAAGGGGCGGTAGGCCAAGTGGGCCCACTTGGCGAAAGGCACTTCCAGCACCAGCATGGGAACGGCCACCATCATGTGGATGACGTAGAGGGCATAAGTGGGGAACGGCCAATCCAGGAGGCGGGTGAAATGGATAAAAATCCCCGTCATGGTGGTCAATTGGAGGAGGATGAGGAACATCCAGTCGGTGGGATGGGAATATTTATACACCGACTTGCTTTTCCTGAGTCGGCCGATGATGGCGTACGTGGTGCCGTACATGATGGCGAAGGTGGCATAATAGCCCACCAGGCGGATGGGGTGCCAGAGTGCATATTCCGGGAGGTCTCGCTGAAACTTGAGGTTTTCGAAGGTGAGGCCGTTGATGAGCACGACCACCAGAAGGAAGACCGAGGAGTAGCCCGTCATGATCATGAGGTGGACAAACCATTGCATCTTGTCCTCACACTGTCCGAACCGCTTCTGGGTGAGGACGTGGACGATGAGTTCCTTCAACTGGGAGGCGTAGACGCGAAGCGGGATTCTTCCGGCCATGTCCCCCATCACGAACTTATAGCACCGGAAGACGTTGCTCAGGAGGAGAAACGAGAGAATGGCGGCCATGCCAAGGTCAGCCAGTTCGATTTTGTCCGAGGGCCAAACGGAGTTGAGGTGGGCGTGATCCCAGTTGGGCTTTCCCGTGTTGAAGATGAGCAGCCCAATGCCCACCAAAATGGCAACGATGGTGATGGCAATGATTTCAAACCGTTCAGAGGTATAAAATTTGCGGGCGAACCCTGTCCAGTCGTACTGGGAGGTGAGCCAGCGCCTGGCCACCATCATGGTTTCGCCTGGCTCGGCTCCCCGGGGGCAGACGTCCGAACAGGTCCCGCAGTAGTAGCAAAGCCAGGGTTCGGGAGAGCTGAGGATCTTTTCTTTCTGGCCCAGTTGCATGTATCGCACGAATTTTCGTGGAAACTGGTTCTCGGGCGTACTGAGCGGGCAAACAGCCGTGCAGTTTCCACAGTGGTAGCATTTGTAAGCGTCTGTAAGTCCAAACTCCTTGAGTTCCTTCATCAGGTTCGGATCAACCTTGTTGCTCATCCCAAGCCTCCTCACATCCAGAAGTTGAAGTTCAAAAACCCTGGCAAACCAAAAGGCCTATGTCAAGCAGCCCACACGACCATACGAAGGTTGATCATTCCATTTGAGAGAGCGGAAGCCAGGTCGGTCGTCCGAGGGAACGCTCCGCCCGGCTTTGAACACTTCTGTTCTTTCCAATGCGGCGCGACTGGGGGACGGGTGTCCCCCAGGGTCGTAGGCTGGCGCCTTCTTTAGTAACCCTTGTAGGGGTTCGGTCCGACCTCGTTGAGGCGGTCGGCGAATTCGTTCAGCAATGCGGGAAGCGTGTTCCAGTCCATGATAGACACTGTCTCAAACCGCACCCGATCCGATTCCAGAACCAGTCGGTCCAGGGTTTCCTTCACCTTGCTGAGGCGTATGTTAGCCAGTTCGCTCCCCCTGATGAAATGGCACTGGTAATCCTCGCCGTGCTGGCAACCCAGAAGGAGGATACCGTCGATTCCCTTGGAGAGGGCATCGGCGATCCAAACCAAGTTGAGGGAACCGAGGCAGCGCAACTGGATGACCCTCACCCATGCATTGTAGGTCATGCGGCGCAAGCCGATCATGTCCAGCGCCGGGTAAGCGTCGTTTTCGCAGGCGAGGACGAGAATTCTTGGCTTTTCGTCGTATTCCTCGGGCACTTCGATGGACTTGATCATGTCCCCGATCATCCCCACCGAGTAATTCTTGAAACTGATGATGCGTTCGGGACAGGAACCCATGCAGATGCTGCAGCGGCGGCACCGGGTTGGCTGAGGCAGAGGGTTGCCCTTTTCGTCCTCGTTGATGGCTCCGAAGGGGCATTCCTCCGTGCAACGCTTGCACTGGGTACAACGCTGCATGAAGAACTCCGGGTAGGACATGTCGCCGGCCCGCGGGTGGACCGCCTGTCCCTTGCTGGTGAGTTCCACGCACTGGATCGCTTTCATGGCGGCACCCATTCCATCTTCAATGGATGCTGCGATGCCCATGGGACGGCGAACGGGACCTGCGGCGTAGATACCGGTCCTGCGGCTTTCGTAGGGGAAGCAGATGTAGTGGGAATCGGGAAAACCATACCTCAGGGCCGGCATCTCGGGACCCTGACGGTACTGCAGGTTGAGAATGTCGGAAACCAAGATGGTGTCCGGCGTCATCTGCATCTCGTCCTGCTTCTTTTCCTCTTCTCCCGGGGCCTTAACCTTGAAGTCCTCCCCAAAAGCGGCCACAGGCACCATCCCTGTCGCCAGGACGACGAGATCCAGGTCTTCCACGGTCACCTTTTCGCCCAGGAGTTCGTCGTGGCCCTCCACCGCAAGGCGGCTGCCGCCGGTGATGACCTCCGGCGCCTGGCATCTCAGGAACACGACCCCTTCCTGCTGGGCCTTCCGATAGAAGTCCTCCCCCTGTCCGGGGGTTCTCAGCTCCTTGTAGAAAACGTACACATTGGCGTCGGCATTCTGTCTCTTGATCTGGATGGCCTGCTTCAGGGCCGTGAAACAGCAAACGGAAGAACAGTACGGGAGGTGGTCGGGGTCCCTCTGGCCGGCACACTGCAGGAACGCGGCGTTCTTCACGGGCTGGCCGTCGCTGGGCCGAACGATGGGCCCCGACTGAAATTTCTGTTCAAACTGGACGTTGGTGATGACATCGGGAGACTTGCCATAACCCAGCACCGGATCGAGCTTTGTGGGGTCATAAGGCTGCCACCCGGCGGCCATGACCACAGCCCCAATATGGTGATCCGAAGTCGTGCCGTTCTGTTTCACCGTCACGTTGAATACGCAGGGGCCCCCTTCGATCTTTTCCACCTTCGCCCCGGTCATGACCTTGATCTTGTCGTTCTTCGAAACCCTCTCGATCAACTGATTCACGGTGTTGGGCTGGATGTCCTTGTAGGGGAAGGTCGCCTTCATGGACACGTACTTTTGAAAACCTCCCAGCTCCTTTTCCTTTTCCACGAGGGTCACCGCATACCCTGCTTCCGCGGCTTCAAGAGCAGCGGTCATGCCGCTCACACCACCGCCCACCACCAGGATGTCCTTTGACATCTCCTGCTCGGGCTGGTATGGAACGGGGACCTCGCTCCGGTCCGCCTTCACCGCGTGCATGCGCAGATAGTCTTCGGCCATCATCTGCGTGTCTTCGTGACCCGGTTCCTGCGCCCAGACCACCTGTTCCCGCAGGTTGGCCCGTTCCACCACGCATCCCTCGAAATTGAACACATCATACATGACGCGGGGAGAACAGGCTCCGATGACCATGCGATCCACACCTTCGGAGGCAATGTCGTCCCTGATGAGCTTCACCCCTTCCTCGCCGCAGAGGTTGGGATGGCTCCTGCAGATCGCAGCCTTGCATTCCTTGGTAGCAACTCCGCTGAGCTTCTCGATGTCGAGAGCTTCTCCAAGGCCACATCCCGAACAAATGTATACCGCTAACTTCTTCTCCATTGAGTCTACCTCCTGAGAACGGATTGGATGGCTTTGAGTGCTGCTGCCGTACCATCTTGTACAGATTCCGAAACAGCCAAGGGAGTCCGCGAACAACCGGCGGCAAAAATGCCCGGAGCCGGTTCGAGGGATGCGGCGAATCCATAGTCGTCATACTGTACTGCGGAGGGAATCTGCGTCTCAGAAGTGTTCGGCTGCATGCCCGTAGCCAGAACGACAAGGTCCACGGGGACCTCATGGAGTGTCATGGAAGTGGTGTCTTCCACGCGGAGTATCAGGCCTTTGGTGGCCTCGTCCTGCTCGATCTTGGCCACTTTGCCCTTGAAAAACTGGACGTTGGGGTCCTCTTTCACCTTTCGGTAGAAATCCTCCAGACGATCCGTTGCCCGGATATCGATGTAGAAGATGTAGATCTTCGCATCGGGATATTGCTCCCGCACGTAGGTTGCCTGTTTCATGGAAGCAAGGCAGCAGATGGTGGAGCAGAAAGGAAGATGGTTTTCATCCCGGGATCCGGCACACTGGAGAAATGCGATGGTTTGTGGCTCCTTGCCATCGGAAGGCCGGAGAATCTTCCCCTGGGTGGGACCGTTATATGCGGCCAACCGTTCCATCATGACGTTGGTGATGACGTTGGGGTACTGACCGAAACCGTATGTGTCCAGCTTGCCGGCATCGTAAGGTTTCCACCCGGTGGCCCAAATGATGGCACCAACCTTGAGATCCAGGGTCTTGGGGGTCATTTCCAGGTCAATGGCGCCGTAAGGGCAGGCGTCCTTCACCTTCTGTGCTTCCGGGCTCTTGACCAGTGCAGGGTCGAGGACATATCGCATGGGAAAGGCCATGTCATGCGGCAAATAAGCCGCCTTCATCTTGTCCATGCCATAGTTGAAGGGATTGTCGATCTCCATGGTGCAGACCTCGCTGCACTTGTTGCAGCCGGTGCACTTTTCGTTGACGTACCGGGGTGCGAGTTTGATGGCCACGTCCCAGTTACCCTCCTGGCCCGTGATCTTTTCCACTTCGGCCATGGTGAAAATATGGAGCCTGGGATTGTTCTTGACTCTGCGGAAATTGATCTCCAGTCCGCAGGTGGGAGGGCACAACTTGGGAAAATACTTGTGAAGCTGAGCCACCCGGCCTCCCAGGTAGGGGTTCTTCTCCACCAGAAAAACCTCGTGGCCCGCTTCTGCTGCTTCGATGGCGGCGCTGAGCCCCGTCATGCCGCCTCCGACCACCAGAATACTCTCCGTTACTGCCTTTGCCATGCTTATCCTCCTAATGAGTGAGAAATATAGAGAACTACACCAGAGCTAGGGCACCGTCTCCCGAGTTGAGCTCTCTCTCCCTCCGGCACGGATCTGTCCCCTCGATTTGCCAAGACATGGCGCTCGTATACCCAAAGGGAAGAATAGATGCAAGAAGAGGATGAGGAACAAAAGAAATACCCGTGAATGCAGCCAAAAACTCAATACCGAATAGCTTTTAAATGATTTGGCCGGTGAACGCAACCCTTTTTGAACACCGCAGGAGCATCAGAGCGGGTGGAGCCGCGGTGATGCCTCTTGAAAAACTCTTGTCCGTCCATTAGTGTATGGACTCAAGAAACAGCTGTCGGAAAGCCCCTGTCCATGCGCCTGGCGGTCGAGTGTCTCGGGAAGCGCATCTAGGCGGCGCACCAGGTTCTCAGTCGGCCAAAGCATCAGGTCCCGCGCGTTTTCAAACTGATCCACGTGAGCCTTCGGCAGTGGTGCGCAGGATTGGAGTGGTGTAGGGGGAAGAGTCTCACTCTGGTTCGAGGGGGACGGTTCGGGTTGTCCAAAATGCCATGGTCAAGACGGGAGACAAGGAATGGAAGAAAAGCAGAATCAAAAGAGTCAATGGATCGGAACGGGCGTCAAGCTGGCTATATCCCTCGCAGTTTTGTTTCCGGTTTATGCCTTGCTCTACCTGACATTCCCCATATCCATCCTCGGGTTCTATCTCATCTCCGCCGTGGTCTTTGCCGCTTTCGCCCCCTGGGATGATCTCAAAAGAAAGTTCATGTCATGAAGATCCAGCACTATAAAGACGCTCCAGCTAAATACTTCCGAAACGGTCCTGCAAAAGGCGTTACGGGGCGGGTTCTTATCGGGCGGGACGACGGAGCTTCCCATTTCTGCATGCGGATCTTCGAACTGGAACCAGAGGGCCACACACCCCTTCATTCCCACGATTGGGAACACGAAATCTTCTTCCATAGCGGAACGGGTGAAGTGTATCGGGAAGATCACTGGGTTCCCGTGTCCCAAGGGAACGCGGTCTTCATCCCGCCCGGTGAAACGCACCAGATCAGAAACACCGGCGGGGACACGCTCGCTTTCGTCTGCCTGATTCCTGCGGGGGCACCGGAACTTTGAGCCGTGGAAGTTCCTACACGCAGCGGAATGGGCCATGCACACCCCCCTCACGGCAACACGTCTTTTGCGTCGAATGGCCGACCCCACGGCGGCCTCGAACGGCAGGAGAGCGGGAGATTGCACTCACCGAGCATGGAAAGGTGCACTGACAATGAGCGAAACGCAGGAAATGGGATCCACTCAGGACCGGGACGCAGCCGAGGTGCTGAGGAAGAGCAGGACTGTGGCCGTGGTGGGAATCTCGGACAAGGAGGACAGGGATAGCCACAAGGTTGCCAAGTATCTGAAAGAAAAAGGGTATCGCATCATTCCCGTCAATCCGAAGCTCAGCCGGGTGCTGGGAGAAACATGCTACCCCGACCTCGCGTCCGTCCCCGAACACATCGACGTGGTGGACATTTTCAGAAATGTGGAGGCCATTCCAGGAATCGTTGAGGAAGCGATCCAGGTGGGCGCCGATGCCGTCTGGATGCAGCTCGGCCTCCATCATGAGGAGGCTGCCGGCCGAGCCCGGGAACGAGGGATTTCCGTCGTCATGAACAAATGTATGAAGATCGAACATTCCAAGCTCTCCACACCCTGAAGGCCCTGGACCCGGGCGGTTACAGGCCGACGGAGCTGAACCATGCGTACCATGCTTCCGGAGCTTTTCTTCGACCTTGAAGATTTTTCCCACCGGGACCTGTTCGCCCACTGCGCTGTTGTGTGGGATGTGTTCGGGGCCTTGACGCCATACCTCGGCAAACACCTGACTCCCAACGTGGGAGCCATCGGCGCTCTGGGGGAACCCCTCCGCCAAACGGTGGTTCTGTGGCGCGACCGCGTGTGGACGGGCGGTTTTCACATCCTGGGCGGCGACATCACCAAGGGGAAGCTCCGCGTTCAGGTGAACGGAGAGGAGACCAGCGAAGCGACAGTGCTTTGCGCCGGAGCCGTGCTGTGGGATGAGGCCGTTCAAATCGGCCCGGGCTGTATGGTGGAACCGGGAGCCCTCATCAAGGGACCGACTCTCATCGGAGCAAACACGGAAATTCGTCAAGGCGCATACATCCGGGGAAAGTGCGTCATCGGCGACGGGTGTGTGGTGGGACACACGACGGAGATGAAATCGAGCATCATGCTCAACGGGGCCAAAGCCGGCCATTTCGCCTACATCGGTGACAGCATTCTCGGCAACGGGACAAATCTGGGGGCAGGGACAAAGCTGGCGAACCTGCGCATCAAGCCGGGGACGGTGAGGGTGAAAGTGGAGGGGGTATTCATTGATTCGGGGCTCCGGAAGTTTGGAGCCGTCGTCGGAGATGGGGTGGAAATCGGCTGCAACTCGGTCACCAACCCGGGAACTCTGCTGGGCAAATCGTGCATGGTATTTCCCCTCACTTTGGTCCCCGCAGGCTATCATGAACCGCACAGCATCATTCGGTGATCAGCGCACAACGGAAAAGAGCCAGATCCAACGTTTCAAGTGCATCACCCGTTATTACGGCCGACTCCATGACGACCTAAGGCGCAAAGGACTCCTCCCCTACCGCCTGACGCAACTGGGAGCATGGGCCAGTTCCAGGCCGCATCATGTTTACTATTTTCTCCGGCGGGTCAACCTCTCCCGATACCGGCTTTTCATGGATCTTGGGAGCGGTGACGGAATCGTGGCCTGCCTGGGGGGTCTTTTCACCCGGTCGGTGGGAATAGAGATCGATGCGGACCTTTGCGGTACGGCTGCCAAGGCTTCCAGAGACCTGGGCATGGAGGGGACGGTCAGCTTCATTTGTGCGGATTACAGGAACCAGAACATCTGGCGTGGCGATTGCCTTTATCTCTATCCCGAGATACCCGTCACCCATCTGGAACTCCTTCTAAAGGGGTGGTCGGGGACCGTTCTCATTTACGGCAGCCACTTTCCTCCTGAAACACTCTTGCCTTTTTTCCGACTGAAATGCGGCAGGGAGACGATGACCGCCTACGCCGTCGGCAATGGCGCCCCGCCAGGCACGGACACTATCGCGGACGATGTTTGAAAAGCGCGCTGCACCCAGCATGAGAGATCTCCTCCTTTTTTTCGCCCTTTTCTGCCTCACCATTCTTGGCAACCTTTCGCACGTCAACATCCTGTACGGCACGGATTTTCTCTTCGGAAGCATCGGGATCCTCCTTATCACCTACCGCTTCGGGACGGTTCCCGGGATCCTCTGTGCACTCTTTTCAAGTTTTTACACCTATTTCCTATGGGGGCATCCCTATTCCATCTTCATCTACGCCCTCGAGGCCGGTTTCGTGGGAAGCCTTCTCAAACCGGCTCGCAAGAATCTCCTCCTTCTCGACGGCCTTTTTTGGGTTTCTGTCGGTATGCCCCTGGTGTGGTTCTTCCATTTTGTCGTCATGCACGTGGAAATGTCAGAAACACTTTTTGTCACCCTCGTGCACGGGGTGAACGGAATCGCCAACGCCGTCATCGCAAATTTTCTCGTGGCCTGCCTGCCCTTTCCCCAGCGGCTTCTCCACCCGGGCAACCTGAGGAAGGACCGCCTGCACGAAACGCTCTTCAATGTCATGGTCACGGCCGTAATCATGCCCGCCCTCATCGTGTCCGTTCTCAATGCCGGCAAAGAAAAGGAGCGCATCGAATCGGAAGCCATTCACAGGCTGGAAGAAAAGACCAGCGACGTCCTGGCGTATCTCCGGTCCTGGCTCCAGCTCCACTACCATACCGTGTCGGGCCTGGTCATGGGGGCGGTTCAGTCGGAGATGACACCCGGCGATGAATTGGAACGATACGTGGACCTCCTGATGTCGGCGTACCCCGACATCAGGCTGTTCAAAATTGTGGACGAGAAGGGAAAGGTGGTGGAGGTGTATCCTCACACAGCTGATAAGGGGGAACCTCACATCGGACTCGACCTTTCGACTCTGGCAAACCAGGAAGAAATGCTCGAGGCAGGAGATCCTCTCCTGTCCGTATTCTACATGAGAAAAGGAGACGATTACCTGCCTCTCGTCACGCTGTCTATGCCCATCCATGATGGAAATGCCTTGCTGGGCTATGCCATGGGTGCTTTCGACCTCCGACTCGTCAAGGAATACCTGCCGCCGGGGGAGACGCGGACCCTGCTGGAGATCACTCTCGTGGATGCACAAAACCGGGTGCTGGCGGCTTCCAACCCTTCCAGAAAACCCAAGGACCTTTTCGAACTCCACCAAGAGGGGGACACCTTCGATCGCGTCCGCGGCTCAGTTCACCAATGGATTCCCCATGGGAGGCGCGCGCCCGCCGTGAAGGGATGGACCAGCACCTCTTTCGTGCAGGAGGCGGCGGTTTCCCCGGAGACCTCCTGGAAAGTCATCGTCGAGATGCCTCTTGCACCTCAGCAGCGGCATCTGTTCGCCCGATACATGCGGAATTTCGCGACGATGATGATCCTCTCCCTGCTTTCCCTACCCCTCGCCCTCCTGCTCAGCCGACGCATTGTCAAACCCCTCGAGGACCTGGCTGAGGTGACGACGAACCTCCCCGAAAAACTCCTGGAACAAAGGAACGTGGAGTGGCCGGAAAGCGAAAATGCGGAGATTCATTCCCTCGTGGCCAATTTCCAGATCATGTCCCGCGCCCTGGAAGACCATTTCCAGCAACTCAGCAAGCGCAGCATGGAATTGGATCAGATGAACGCGGAACTCAAGTCGAAGATCCTCGAGCGGGAAAAGGTGGAAGAGACCCTTCGCGAGAGTGAGGAACGCTACCGGGAGATGGCGGACCTCCTCCCCCAGCCTGTCTTCGAGATGAACCTGGAAGGGGTGCTCACCTTCATCAACCGGGCAGGGCGGGAGACTTTCGGCTACACGATGGAGGAGGCGCCCCATGAGTTGAACGCGGTCCATTGGCTGGCCCCGGAAGACCAGCATGAGGCCGAAACCATCATCCGGGCCCTATTGGAGAAGGCTCCCGGAAAAACCGAGCGTAACCTTCGCAGGAAAGACGGTACCGTTTTCCCGGCCATTGTTTACTCCAGTCCCGTGAGACGCGGTGGGGCCGTCTGCGGCCTGAGGGGAATCGTCCTGGACCTGACGGAACAAAAGGAGGCGGAAGCAGAGCTCTTGACAAGGCAGAAACTGGAATCGCTGGGCGTGCTTGCCGGGGGGATCGCCCACGATTACAACAACATTCTCACGGGGATTCTGGGAAACATTTCTCTGGCCAAGATGTTTGCTTCTCCCGGAGACCGCATCGTCAAGCGCCTTGAACAGGCCGAAGTGGCGGCCACCAGGGCCAAGACCCTCACTCAGCAACTCCTGACCTTTGCTCGCGGAGGCACACCCGTCAAGAAGACTGTCTCCATGGCGAGCCTGCTGGAGGAATCGGTCCGTTTCGCCCTTCGCGGTTCCAACGTTCGTTGTGAGTTCAGCATCGCGCCGGATCTCCATGCTGCTGAGGTGGACGAGGGGCAGATTAGCCATGCCATTCACAACATTGTCATGAACGCGGTCCAGGCCATGCCGGAGGGAGGAGTCATCCAGATCCTCGCCGAGAATCACCTTGTCCATACCGGCAGGGGATTACCGCTGGAGCCAGGCCCTTATCTCAAGATTTCCATTCGTGACGAGGGGTACGGCATTCCGAGGGAGCACCTTTCCCGAATCTTCGACCCCTATTTCACGACCAAACAGAAGGGAAGCGGCCTGGGACTGGCTACGGCCTACTCCATCATCAAGAAACACGGAGGCATCATCACAGCGGAGTCGATCCTCGGCCTCGGGTCGGTCTTCACCCTCTATCTTCCAGCGTCGGAAAAGGAAGTTCCCTCAACGGTTGATTCCCTTCCCGTCATGCCCGACGGCCATTATAGAGTGCTCATCATGGACGACGAAGAAGTGGTCCGGGAGGTGGTGGGGGAGATGCTGGAACAAATGGGCTACGAGGTTTCGTTCGCCAAAGACGGAGCTGAAGCCGTAGAGGCTTATCGCCTCTCCATGGAACAGGGACGGACCTTTGATGCGGTGATCATGGACCTCACCATTCCTGGGGGGATGGGCGGACGCGAGGCCATCCTGAAGCTCCTGGAAATCGATCCTCACATCAAAGCCATCGTCTCCAGCGGCTATTCAGGGGACGTCGTCATGTCCCATTACGCGAGCTTCGGTTTCCGTGGGGTCGTTCCCAAGCCCTTCAAAATGTCCGAACTGAGCCGAGTCCTCAAGGAAGTCATCACCCGGGGAAACGCATCCCCCTGACTCCTGCCCCACCGGCCTCAAGGAGCGCATTCCAGGGCCACTTCCCCTTCGGTGGTTTTCTTTTTCCGCAACTGGTAGAGAACACCCACCGCCAGTGCACCAAGCCCCGTGAGGTCCGTGTAGGTTCCAGGATCGATGAGCATGAGTCCGGCCCCGAAAAACCAGGCTCGCTCCCACCATGTCATGGGGGCGAAACAGAAACCGATCATGGACACCCCCGCCCCGAACATGCCGCAAGCGGCAGTGACGAGATTCTGAGCAAGTTTCAATGCGGTGGTGTTGATGAGGAGCATTGCGGGATTGTAGACAAAAATGTAGGGGACCAGGAAAGCACCAATGGCCAGTTTGGTGGCGATAAACCCCGTCTTCATGGGATCCGACTTGGCGATCCCCGATCCCGCATAGGCTGCGAGAGCGACAGGGGGCGTGATGTCCGCCACGATACCGAAGTAGAAAACGAACATGTGCGCCGCAAGGGGGGGGACCTTCAGAAGGATCAATGCGGGGGCCGCAATGGTGGAGGTGATGATGTAATTGGCGGTGGTAGGGGCCCCCATGCCCAGGATGAGGGACGTGATCATGGTGAAGAAAAGCGTGGGAAGCAGGTACCCGCCCGCCAGGTCTATGAGCCCGTGGGCCAGCTTCAGGCCGAGGCCGGTCAGCGTCACGACGCCGATGATGATCCCGGCGGTGGCGCACGCGATGGCCACGCCGATGGCGTTGCGAGCCCCCATTTCGAACCCGTCGGCGATGTCCCGAAGACTCATGCGGGTGGACTTACGCAACGCCCCCGCAAGAATGCAGATGACCAAGCCCATGAGAGCGGCGTACAAGGGGGTATACCCGTAAACCAGAAAACCGATGATGGCCACCAGGGGTAAGAAGAGATGGCCCCGCTCCATCATGACCGCACCGAACCGGGGCAGCTCGTCCCGGCTCATCCCCCGAAGTTTGCATCGCCTGGCTTCAAAATGCACCTCAATGAAAACCCCCAGAAAGTAGAGACACGCCGGGATGGCCGCGGCCTTGGCGATTTCCAGATAGGGGATATTGATAAACTCCGCCATGATGAATGCAGCCGCCCCCATGATGGGAGGCATGATCTGCCCCCCGGTGGAAGCGGAAGCCTCCACCGCGGCGGCAAACTCCGGCCGGTATCCGAGCCGCTTCATCATGGGGATGGTGAAGCTTCCCGATTCCACGGTGTTGGCCACCGAACTCCCGGAAACCATCCCTTCCAAGGCGCTCGTGACGACCGCCACCTTGGCGGGTCCCCCTGAGGCCCAACCGGCTACGGCATTGGAGATGTCGATGAACAACTGGCCCAGTCCGCTCTTTTCCCGGAAAGACCCGAAGAGCACAAAAAGATAAATAAACGACGCGGAAACACCCAGGGGAATCCCCATGATTCCCTCGGTGGTCAGGTACATATGGGACGCGATGCGCTCGAGGGAATACCCGCGGTGGGCGAGAAAGCCCGGGAAATAGGGTCCGAAATAGGCATAGAGCAGGAAGACAACGGCGATGGTGATGATGGGAAGTCCCACCACCCGCCTGGCAGCTTCCAGGGTCAAGAGAATGCCGCATCCGGCAAAGACGTAGTCCACCGTGGCGTAGTCCCCCCCTGCCTGCATGATACGCTGGTAGTTGAGGGTCATGTAGAGCCCCACATATGCGGCAAAAACCGCCGTGAGGTAGTTGTACCACTTGAGCCGATCGGCAGAGCCGGTGCGTCGGAAGGGAAAAAGAAGAAAGACCAGAACAAAGGCAAAAGCCAGGTGGATGGAACGCTGCAGCTGGGCGGGCAGAAGACCGAAGGCGGCGGTGTAGACTTGGAAACACGAAAAGGCGACGCCGATCCAGTAGACGATCCACCGGGGAATTCCCGTCAGCTTGCGGGCCGCCGACTCACGGTCCACATGCCTGAGGATTTCTTCCAGTTCCTCCTTGGAGACCTCCTCCACATCCACGTTCACGCCCATCCCATCCGAATCCCCGGCTCTTGCCTTTTCCTTTGTGGTCACGAATCACACCTGCCTTTCATTGCCTCGTAGAGTGACATCCAGCGTGCCCGAAAGCGGAGCCCGCTCCCGGGTTCCCCTATGGCGGACAGCGGGTACTCCTTTCCCCTGAAAAAAAGACGGTGGTCGGCGACTCTTCCCACCCGCACGACAAAATCGGTGACCGGTCGGTTCACCGTCCACTGGAGCCATCCATTCGGCGCAAACTCAAGGGTTCCCTCTCCCGTGGACGATTCCGGCATGCCGGCGCCGAAGCTGTCGAAACGGGACTTCACGATGACGATGCGATCCCCGTCCAGCCTCAGCGTATCAAAGACGGGGCGTTTGTTCACCGAATGGACGTAGGAGATGACAAATTCCTCTCCCCGATCCGCCAGGGAACGCCACACAACCCGCTGATCGGTGAGGAGACTGATTTCGAGGACTTGAGCATGAGGTCGGAAAAAAAGGAGCCAGACAAGTGCTGCGGCGAAAAAAAAGATTGCGATGGCTGTTGGAAAACCCTTTGTCCTCTCGCGCATCGGGAAGCTTTGAAGAGCCCTCTCCCCGGCCCGATGTGAATGCAAAGGAGAGGGCGACAGAGGTTTCCCGTCAAACACGTCTACGGCCGCAGCATCGAGGGAGGGTCTTATTCCTCCCGCGGCTCGCCCCTGAACGTCGCCTTATTTCATGAGTCCCTTTTCCTTATAGTATTTCATGGCCCCGGGATGAAACGGGATGGAGACTCCTTTCACCGCGCTCTCCAGTCTCAACTCTTTGCCCTTGGCATGAGCCGACGCAAGTTCGGCCTGATTCTCAAAGAGGGCCTTGGTGAGAGAGTAGACGACGTCGTCCTTCACCCCGTCACTCACGATGAGGACCGCGTTAACAGCCACCGTGTTCACGTCCTCGGTGATTCCCTTATAGGTGTTGGAGGGAATCTTGGCGGGGGAGAGAAAGGGATACTTCTTTTCGAGCTGTTTCAGCGGCTCCCCCGTGATGTTCAGAATCCGAATGGCTTGCTGCGTGCTGATGTCCATGATGGCGGAGTTGGGGATTCCCGCTGTCACGATGAAGGCATCGATGTGCTTGTCCTTGAACTGCTCGGAACTTTCGGAAAAGGAGAGGAACTGGGCCTTCACGTCGTCCTTGGAAATGCCGTAGGCATCGCACAGCTGTCGGAAGTTGGCCTCGGTCCCACTTCCGGGGGCCCCCACACCCACCTTCAGTCCCTTCAGGCCCGTAAAATCCTTCACGGGGCTGTCCGCGGCCACGACCACCTGGATGATCTCGGGATACAACACAGCAACGGCCTTCATGCCGGTGAGCTTCTCCTTGAAAGCCTCCTTTGCGTTGAAGGCAAAGTCAAGGGTGTCACTCTGAACCAGTGCCAGTTCCGCCTCCTTCTTGTTGACAAGCCGGACATTCTCCGCCGAGGCGCCGGTGGTCTGGGCGGTCACGTTCATGCCGGGTATCTTCGAATTCCAGATCTTGGCCATGGCGCCACCGAAGGGGTAATACGTTCCGGCCGTCCCTCCCGTGGCAAGAATGAGCTGCACATCCGCCGCATGGACCGCCGTGAACATGCCGATCAAGGCCAAAAAACATACGGTGCCCACTACGCTCTTCTTCATGATCGACCTCCTCCTGTTGCAGTCAGTTTACGAATGATGGGGCCAGCGCCGTGCACTTCTGAAGGGAGCTTGATATTAGAATAGCACGCTTCTGGTGTCAATCTCGCCGAGAAGATTCACGGAGCACACCCGTCAATCCACTCACGCTCCAACGGGCAACGAAAATCCCGTTGACATTCGCTTTTCCCCCGGTTATTGCAGGCTCCGGAGCAGGCAATTGATCCAACCGCTTGAATATGATGAATTATAAGCGGCACAGGGAAGGCCGAACAGGTTTTCATCCAACGGAAAGAGGAGAGAAGGAAGAACATGGGGAGGAAGATCAGAGTCATTCAGTACGGTGCCGGACCGATCGGTCTGAAGGCGGTGGAATACATTGCAGGCAGGTCTCATTTGCAAATTGTGGGCGCAGTGGACACAGATCCGGCAAAGATCGGCAGGGACCTGGGTGAACTGGCTGGTCTGCCCGCTCCCCTGGGAGTCACGGTGAGCGGCGACGCATCCGATGTTTTGAGGCGGACGGGTGCCGATGCGGTCGTCTTGACCACCACTTCAACCCTGGAGAAGATCAAACCCCAGATTCTGGAGATCGTCTCTTTCGGAAAGAACGTGGTTTCCAGCTGCGAGGAACTGACCTATCCCTGGATCACCCAACCGGCCATCGCATGGGAGATCCATGAGGCGGCCGTGGCGAACAGCGTTTCCGTGCTGGCGACAGGCGTCAACCCCGGCTTTCTCATGGACTTCCTTCCCCTCGTGATGACCGGGATCTGCAAAGACGTGACGCATATCCGGGTGGAACGGATCCAGGATGCCCGGCACCGAAGGCTCCCCTTCCAAAAAAAGATCGGAGCAGGACTCACCATGGAAGCCTTCCAGACCAAAGCGAAGGAGGGGATTCTGCGTCATGTGGGACTCACCGAGTCCATCCACCTTATCGCCTCGGGACTGGGGTGGACCCTCGACAGGACGGAGGACATTCTTTCTCCCGTGAAAGCGGCGTCCAGGATCACGACAGAACATCTCATCATCGAACCCGGGCAGGCGAGCGGAGTCAGCCAGATCGGCCGCGGCTATCGCAACGGCGAAGAAGTCATCACCCTGAATTTTCGCGCGTCCGTTGGTGAACCGAACCCCTTGGAGCGCATCGTCATCGAGGGCTCACCCCGCATCGACCTGACTATCACCGACGGGGTAAACGGTGATGTGGCCACCTGCGCCATCATGACCAATGCCATTCCTGTGGTGGTGGAGGCTGAACCGGGGCTCCGCACCATGGCCGACGTCCGACCCATCGCCTGCAGGGGCTGAAGCGGTCGCCCAAAACATGGCGAAACCGCATGCGTCCAAGGCAACCGGATTTCGCCCTTCCATTAGACAAACAGATCAATGAAGGATCTGGCTTAGAAAGAGCTTGGTGCGCTCGTGCCTTGGATTTGAAAAAAACTCTTCGGGGGTATTCTCCTCAACGATTTGCCCGTAATCCATGAAAAGCACCCGGTGAGCCACGCTTCGGGCAAAACCCATCTCGTGAGAAACCACGATCATGGTCATTCCATCCTGCGCGAGCTCAATCATTACATCGAGCACTTCCTTGACCATTTCCGGATCCAGGGCACTCGTGGGTTCATCGAAAAGCATGACCTTCGGTTTCATGCACAGGCTTCTGGCGATGGCCACCCGCTGTTGCTGGCCTCCCGAAAGCTGACCGGGGTATTTGCGGGCCTGCTCAGCGATGTGCACCTTCTCCAGGAACAGCATGGCCGTCTCCTCCGCTTCGGCCTTCGGTATTTTCCGCACCCACACGGGCCCCAGGGTGAGGTTTTCCAGGACGGTCAGATGGGGAAACAGGTTGAAATGTTGAAAGACCATGCCCACTTCAGCCCTGATCTTCTCCACTTTTTTGATGTCATGGGTGAGTTCGATATTGTCCACGATGATTCGACCCCGCTGATGATCTTCCAGGCGGTTGATGCAGCGAATGAGGGTGGACTTGCCGGAGCCCGACGGTCCGCAAACGACGATGCGTTCCCCCTTGTTCACCGTGAGGTTGATGTTCCTGAGGACGTGGAATTCCCCAAACCACTTGTGGAGTCCAATGATTTGAATGATGGGCTGAGTGGACACCCGATTCTCAGTGGTGGCAGACGATTCCCGTATCATGGATTCCTTTTCCCAGGCTCGAAAAGCCAGATTTTCCCATGTCATGGCCAAAGCCGCCTGCGCTTTTCACTCCCATTCAAAAAAACCTCCGCTAAAGCTCCCTTTCCAGGCGGCGGCTCAAATTCGACATGGAAAAGCACCCAACGAAATAAATGACGGCTATGAAAGAGAAAGCCTCCGTGCTGAACCCCATCCACTCGGGGTTGGCGAGTGTCACCTGGGTGGTCTTGAGCAGGTCGAAGAGGCCGATGATGACCACGAGTGAGGTGTCCTTGAATGCCGAAATGAGGATGCTCACCGTTGGGGGGATGACGATTTTCAGGGCCTGTGGCAGGATGATGAGGCGCATCTTTAGAGTGTAGTCCAGGCCGAGGGACTCCGCCGCTTCATACTGGCCACGGGGAATGGCCTGAAGGCCGCCGCGCACCACCTCGGCAATGTAAGCCGCCGTAAACAGAATGATGGCAGCCTGGGCCCTTAGGATTTTGTTGACGGTGATCCCCTCAGGAAGGAACAGTGGAAACATGACCGAGGCCATGAAAAGAAGGCTGATGAGGGGCACACCCCGGATGAGTTCGATGTATATCACGCTGAGGCTCTTGACGACAGGAAGCTTGGACTGTCGACCCAGCGCCAGAATCACTCCCAGGGGATACGCTGCGGTGAGTCCGAAAAGGGAGAGGAGTAACGTGAGGCAAATGCCCCCCCACCGCGCGGGTTCTATGTAATCAAGCCCGAAGATGCCGCCGGGCATCAGCACCCCCATGATCAAGAGCCCTGTTCCCCAGGCGTAGAGAAGGCGCCGATTCCAATGGCGGGGCTTCCGGCTGAAGGCAAAAAGGCCCATGAAAAGGCCCACGCATAGGACGGGCCGCCATTGCTGTTCGTAGGGATAGAATCCGAAAAGGATGAAGCGCAGGTTCCTGGTCACCACCGACCAGCAGGCTCCCCCTGCCTCCCTGCATCCCTGGCCGGAAGAATACCACACACCGTCCAAGAGCGCCCATTTGATGAAACGGGGAACGAACGCCATCAGAACGGCAAGGACCACCATGGTCACCAGGGAATTGAAGATCCCGTTGAAAAGGTTCCGTCGAACCCAACCCACGAAACCTAGGGTGGTCGCCGGCGGAGAGAGGATCTCCCCCATGCCTTCAGAAGAAAGGGGTTCCATGGGTCTATCGCTCAACCAGTGCCATTTTTTTATTGTACCAGTTCATGAACGCCGAAGTGGCGAGGCTCAAGACGAGATAAACCGTCATGATCATCAAAACCCCTTCAATGGCCTGGCCTGTCTGATTGATGGTGGTGTTCACGACCGATACCACGTCCGGGTACCCGATGGCCACAGCCAGGGAACTGTTCTTGGTGAGGTTGAGCATCTGGCTCGTGAGGGGCGGGATGATCACTCTCAGGGCCTGGGGCAGTACGATGAGCGACAGGACAAGACTCGGGCGCAGTCCGATGCTCATGGCGGCCTCTGTCTGACCGTGGGAGACAGCCTGAATGCCCGCCCGGACGATTTCCGCAACGAAGGCGGACGTGTAGAGCACCAATCCCAGGAGCAACGCCCCGAATTCAGGGCTGATGGAAAGTCCCCCTTCAAAGTTGAACCCCTTCAGTTGGGGAATTTCCATCGCCGAAGGTGCCCCGAAAGCCAGCCAGACCCCAAAAGGAAACAGGAGGAGGAGAAGGACGGAGCAAGTCCAGCCGGGAAAAGTCCGACCCGTCAAATCCTGCCGCCTTCTGGCCCAGCGGCGCAGGAACAATCCCGCGACCCATGCAGCGACGAAGGCCGCCGCCATCATTTCGTGGGCCGGATCGTGCTTGGGAACGGGAAAGAAGAAACCCCGATTGTTGAAATACACCCCGGCAATCGGGTTCATGGTTTGGCGCGGGGAAGGGAGGACCTCCCGGAAGATCGCATACCAGAAAAACAACTGCAGCAGGATGGGGATATTCTGAAGCACCTCGATGTATGCTGCGGCCAACCGCGCAAGGAGCCAATTGGCCGACAGGCGGGCGACGCCCACCAGTCCACCCAGGACAACGGTCATCACTATCCCGATGACGGCAACCTTCAACGTGTTGAGAATTCCGACGACCAAGGCCCGTGCATAGGTGTTGGCGGCAGAATAGGCAATGAGGGATTCACCGATTTCAAAACCCGCCTCCCGCGTGAGAAAATCAAAGCCGGTGGCGATGGATTGACGCTCGAGGTTCCCACGCGTGATGGTGAACAGGACGTATCCCATGGTGAGGACGAGGATCAGGAACGCGGCCTGGAACGCCATCCCCCGTTTCGCGGGATCATGCCAAAAGGGAACTGCCTCTGAGGCCGAGGCATCATTGCCGGCCGAAAGATCCTCTGCCATGGTTTCTCCGTCCTCATGGGAGCGACGTGTTGAAAGCCCTCCCCCCCGGCATCTCATTTGAACGGGGGGGAATACATGAGACCACCGTCCCTCCACTGGGCGTTGAGACCCCGTTTGATCCCTAGCTTGGTCTTTTCTCCGACATTCCTCTCAAACACCTCTCCGTAATTGCCAACTTGTTTCACAATGTTGTAGGCCCACTTCTCGTCAAGGCCCAAGGCCTTCCCATTCCCCGGCGTCACACCCAAGAACCGCTGAATGTTGGGGTCTTTGCTGGCGAGCATCTCCTCCACATTCTTGGAGGTGATTCCCATGTCTTCTGCAGCAATCATGGCCAGAACACAGAAATCCACGATGTCCCTCCACTGCTCGTCCCCGTGGCGCACAACGGGGGCGAGCGGTTCTTTGGAGATGATCTCGGGCAGGATCACGTAGTCGTCCGGGTTTGGAGCCACCGCGCGAATCCCCGCCAATTGGGACGCATCGGAGGTGAGACAGTCACAGCGGCCGGCGAAGAAAGCCTGGTTCAACTCCGTGTTCTGCTCAATCACGACGGGCTTCAGGGTCATGTTGTTGGCCCTGAAGTAATCGCCGACATTTTGCTCCGTCGTCGTTCCAGGGAGCGTGCAGACGCTGGCACCACTGAGTTCCTTTGCGCTCTTGACGCCCAGTTTCTTGGGGACCAGAAAACCTTGACCGTCGTAATAATTCACGGTGACAAAGTTGAGCCCCAGGTCCGTTTCCCGGGTCAGGGTGCGGGTGGCGTTCCGGCACAGGACGTCGATCTCCTTGGATTGCAGTGCTGTGAATCGGGTCTGGGTGGTGAGGGTCACAAACTTCACCTTCTCCGCATCACCGAATACGGCTGCAGCCACGGCACGTCCCGTGTCCACGTCCAGACCCCTCCAGACCCCCTTTTCATCTGGCATGCCGAAGCCGAACAATCCGCCGTTGACGCCAACGGATACATACCCGCGGGTCTTGACGGCATCCAGGGTTTCGCCGGCCTGTACGGCGGATACGGAAAACAGGCAGAAAACCGCAAACAAGACCACTGCCACCTTCTCGGCTCGCTTCATCACGCATCTCCCTCGTATGAAAGTTCAAGGCAATGAAGGCACACCCTGGGAACATCCCAGGCCGCCTCTTTCCGGGCCCTGCATAGACCGGCACCGTGTTTGCCCTGCACCACCCCTAAGACCCCCGCAAACCTTTGACTCGGGGTTGGCATTCATTAACGGCGTTTCTTTTCAGCGGGAGCATTCGGCAACGGAGATGCCGGAAGACCGGCTGCCGCACCGGCATTTCTCGGAATACGGCCAACGGATCGGGCTACGGACCGCTTTCCCGCAGCACAGCCCAACTCTTGCCGCGATGGAGAACTCACACCGGCCCGATGGATACTTCATCCGTCACAGCAACCGACGTCATTTTACCGAGGGTGCAGCACCTCAAGGGGGATGGTCAGATCAGCCTGCTCTGCGCTCATCAAGGCGGGCCGCCCTGGTTGCGTCCAAGGTCTGCGTGCCCTTGCACACGGGCATGAAAAACGGCTTGAATCTCAGAGGGAAACCTGTTTTCGCCGGCAATCGAACAGTCCACCTATACCAATCCGAGACAAACGCTGTCAAGCCGCTTTGGCAAAGGGTCGTGGCGGTCCCCCTCAATGGAGCCCGCCACGCTCCCCTTTGGAAAGGGGCAGACTTCTGTGCAATGCCCCTCGGCGACTCTCGACGTTCCTTCAGAAATCATCCAGCCAGGACGATCGGCCTGTTCAGCCGTGTGATCCGGGAACCTGAGCCAAGGACACCCCGTTCCCTTGGCAGCCTGCCATTTTCTCACATCGATTCGCTGCCGACGTCCCCATCAGGCAAAGTGAAAAGCCCCCTCCTCTCCCGTCCGGGACTTTTCAACGGATGTCCAGCCACCAGATGGTTCCGCTCCCATGAGTCCGCCGGGCAATCGCTTGTCAACCTTCAACTAGTCGACCGTAATGTGGTCCTTGATCTTTTCGTAAGATGCCTCGCCAATGCCCTTGACTTTCGTCACGTCCTCCTTTTTCTTATACGGTCGTCCGTCGATAATGGCCTGCGCTTTTTCCGGTCCTATGCCTGGCAGGGCTTCCAGTTTCTCTTTACTTGCCGTGTTCAGGTTCACCTTCTCACCAGGGGCAAGCTTCGGCGCCTCTGCAGCCTTCTTCGCTGCTGCTGGCGTCTTTGCGGCCTCCGTCACTTCCTTCGGCGTCGCGGTCGGGGTTTTCTCGGCCTGGGCTGCAAGGGCAACAGAGGCGAAAAACACGCCGCAAATGAGCACCACCATTACGATACAGACGGCCGAATACGGCGACAGGTTGCTGTTCTTGACTCTCCCCATGGGCACATTCTCCTTTCTCACTGTTTTGGTGTTTTCAATTCTCGTCAAGAGCCGGTCAACAACTGAACAGAGCCTTTAAAAGCGACGTCCAGCCCGGTCTCGAGGCGTCAGGGCGTGGACAGCCCCTCGCGCGATCCGCCCCGGTGAGTCCGGTCCGCCCTCTTCCCGTCACGGTTGAATCCACGGCGATTACACAATACTCCCTGGGAAACATGCCCACAGATGAGCTTGACTGCTCACTCGCACAACACGTTGAACCAAAAGCGACTCGCGTGAATGCACTCAAGCTTCCAAGGATTGGGGAATCCGCATGAAAGCAGTCTGATCACTTATTTCACACGTCTTGAAGATGGAAAGACAAAGCAGACAAAAACAACACAGAGAATCGATTTTGCCGTGCATCTATCACATGCCGTGAAGCAAGTCAACAGCTTGTTTGAGGAAGGATCTTGCGCATGCGGGTTCCATCCCGGCAGGCTCCAATCCTCCAACCCGAGAGCCACCTCGCCCCAGCCATGATCAGGATGCTCTTCAGCAGGAAAGTCTCAAGGAAGCTTTTCAAGTATGTTGGCTATCTTTTCTCGGTACTTCAAAGCATCTTGGCGGAAGATCCGCTCCCCATGGATGCCCACCAGGTTCTGCATCAGTCTCTTCATTCGGTAATAGGCATCGATTTTTTTCTTGTTTTCCGCAACGTACCGGTCAAATTCGGTCCTGAACCCGTCATACTCACGCTTGAGGTGCTCCGAAGCCTCCTTGAGCACGAGATTTTGTTGGTGGGAGATTTCGACTTCCTCCTTGTAGCGGTTTCTTTCCATTTCGAGCCTGGTTACCGTTTCTTGCAGATGCAGGTAGGCATCCCGCAGAGCATTCAGTTCGCACTCTTCCTGCACTGGGAGAGAACATTGCACAACCTCAGGCGATTCTGCCGCCGAAGGTTCTCCATCCTTTTCCTCCAGGGTAAGCCTGGAGAGATAAGACGGCCTTTTAACGATGTGTTTCGACTGAAAAGACCTCATTGCCAATCCCCCACCGTAAGATCTTCTCCGCCGTTTGATCCCCGCTGAATGTGAAATGGCCTGGCTTCGCATCCCCGGGACATGTGGTTGAGGAATTCCTGGAACACCTGCTTGGAATCTCCTACCTGGCAAGCGATGACACTCCTGAGCCGCCCATAGGATTCAAGGCACATCCCCGTAAATTGAACAGCCATTCCATCCGCCATATGCCTTGCGACCATCCCGGTGAAATCGATCCCCACTTCCGAGTCGTCAGCGGGAACCCACAGCCTGAGGAGCACGTTTTCCCCGATATCCAGCTTCCGCGGCGTCTTGAGGAAGACGCCATTGAGGCTTACATTGGAGCACTCTCCCGCGATGATGCCTCGCCGGGACTTCACGAGGAAACGGGACGAAAAAGGGACTCTGGTGCAGTTTCGTTTTTCCATGTTCTTGTCCACCTTCCCGAGAATAGTCACCACGACTCTGAAGCATCGCCCGCTGCTCGATCATCCTCCGGACGATCATCGAGCTGGTCCCTTTTCTCCACGCCGTCCGAGTCAGGGCCGATCAACGAGATATCAGCCCACTCTCCAGCGGAAAGTGGGCTCTCCCTTGACGACCCCCATACCGGTTTTCTTTATCATTCGGAATCAAGTGGGGTCATGGTCGCCCTTTTTCCGGATGGTATTGCATCGGGCCCCGACCGGAAGCAGGATGAGCAACCCAACCCACTGTTTTCCATATCGGTGCGCCTGAAGGTTTCCCTTAACCCGAACTTGATGAGACTGCCCGGACCTGCTTCCGTCCTTGGAAAACAGCGATCAGCCATTCACCGGGGGGCCGATTCTGTAAAGCCAAGAGCTTCGGCGTCTTGGGCGGAAGGCGAAAGCTTGTTTTCTTGCCCCTCTCCGAAAACGTTTGTATAATCCAGCTCTTTGTTTGGACCTTGGCAGCTTTCGTCGCCGGCACGGGATACCGGTGGCATCAAAGAGGTGCTTGCAGGCAGGTCCCCGCGAGAACTGAGGGACTTTCCCCGATTCCGCTGGACCGAATTCAATCCGGTGTTTTCCCGGAAGGACAGTTTCATGTACACGGAGTTCTACGGGTTTTCGGAAGAGCCCTTTGCCCTGAGCCCGGACCCGAGGTTCTTGTACCCGGCCCGCAGTCATTTCGAAACCCTTTCTTCCATGCTCTCCGGCATCAAGGAAAGAAAAGGTATCATTGTGGTCACGGGAGAAGTCGGCTTGGGAAAGACCCTTCTCATCTACGCACTCCTCAAGGACCTCAGCGAAAAAATAAAGACGGCCTTCATCTTCAACCCGGGATTTGAGACGAAAGGCCTCCTCAAAAACATTCTTCGAGACCTGGACGTCCCGTTTGGCGAGAAAGAGGAAAACCTTCTCTCCCTCATGACCCGATTCCGGGATTATCTCAATGCATGTCATGCCCAAGGCGAAATCGTGGCAGTCGTCATCGATGAGGCCCAAAACCTTGACGAGGAGGTGCTCCTGGCGTTGGGACGATTCTGCAGCCCGGATATTCCGGCGTCTAGAGCGCTTCAAATTCTGTTGGTGGGACATCCGGAACTGGAGGTGAAACTGGAGGGATTGAAGTTACGACCTCTGCGGCAGCTCATGCAGGTGCACTGCCGCATCTCTCCTCTGACGCGGGAGGAAGGGAGGGAATACATTGCTCACCGCCTGAAAATGGCGGGAAGGGAACTTTCCCATGTCTTTTCCCCAAAGGTCCCTGATATCGTTTGGGAATTTTCTCAAGGGGTACCACGGGTCATCAATCTGGTGTGCGACCGGGCCCTTTTGAACGGATACGTCAAGTCCAGCCCCGTCATCGATGTCAAGACCGCCAAGGAAGCGATCAAAGAACTCGCACACCTGCGCCCTTGGAATCACAAGAGCTTTCCGCCGTTCCTCTCCCTTTCGCGTATGCAAAGCAGGGGAGCACGGATTCTGTTCATTCTGCTGGCTTTCCTCGCCTTTTTCTTCTCACTCGGCATGCTTGCCAAGTGGGTTTTCCAGGTCTAGGAACCGCTTCCCCCGCCTGCACCAGGGCTTTTCCGCTCCTCGAACCGCAACCGGCAACCCCATGCCCCAGGTTCAGAAAGGCGGGGAATTCTGCCGCAGGTCCTGTCGCACTCTAAAAGAAAACCTTCAGGAAGAACACCCCGCCCAGAACCAGCAGGGAATAAGCCCACAGGGCATAGGTTACCTTCATGATGGGAGAGCTGTCTCCAAGACTTCGCAACAGGCCACCCCACGGCGCTTCTCTCCTCCGACGCTCCCTTGACTTGTCCGCTTGCAGGATCCAGGAAACTCCCTCCACCAATTCCGCATCAACCCTCTTTCTGGATACGGCACAACCCGCCGACAGCGCAAGGGAACACAACATGTTGACGGCTCTCGGGATTCCACCACTCATTCGGCAGATCGAGTCCACGGCATCGGGGGTGAAGATTTCCGAATCGACCCCGCCTGCTCCATTGAGACGGTGTGCGATGTACTGCGCCGACTCCTTTGGGCTCAAGGGCTCCAATCGACAGGTTGTGGTAATCCTTTGGAGCAACTGCCTCAGGTTCCTGGCTTTCAGTTTCTCTTCAATGCTCAGATCTCCCACGAAGAGTTCCTGCACAATCGGCGGACCGGGCGTTCGCGGGTCGGGGTTGGCGAGAAGACGCAACTCTTCCATCACCTCTTCACCCAAGTTCTGGGCTTCGTCCACGCAGATCAGAACCGACTCCCCGGGAGCCAGGTCTTTTAGCAGATGCGCGTTGAACTGCCAGAGCATGGAACTCTTGTCTGGCCCTTCCGGTTGAAGGCCAAGGCCCAGAAGAATCGCTTCAAGCAACTCCTCGAATGTCCTCGGAGGTCTGTCGATGAAAACGGTCTTGACCTGTGGATCAAGGATAGATATCAGATGAAGCATGAGAGTCGTCTTCCCGCTTCCCAATACCCCCATCACCAACGAAAAACCCTTTTTTTGCGTGATCCCATGGACAAGACTGTCAAGAATTCTCCGGTGATTGTCCGTCAAGAATAGAAACTTGACATCGGGGGTGAGGGCGAAAGGGTCCTCCGAGAAGCCGTAGAACTCCGGGTACATCATCCCTCCGTTTGCCGGCGAAATGTGCCGATTCCAATTTAGACAATTCTTTCAGGTAATTAGATAATATGAATGCTAGCAGACAAAAGAAATCAGTCAAGCAAAAACATATACTCCGAAATGTGGAAACGATATATTGAAACGTGTCCGTGGCCGTTGCCCAGTTTCGCTCAGGACCGAATCGGGTGCGGTTGCAGGCATCGCCTGACTCACTGCATGCCCGGGGGACTCGGCGGCCGCAAATCCTTATACAATTCTCATTCGCCCCAATGCAACCGAGAGGCAGATGGACCGGTACCTGGACGAACTCATTGGAAGAAGCCTCCCCGAGGGAGGTTTTGCGTCCTACGAGGGAGGCGAGTACCGACCGGCGGCCTCCGCCTGGGCGGCGCTTGCCCTGCGCTTCCACCATGCCAGGGGGGATCTCGTGGAAAAGGCCCGCTCCCGACTCGTGGAGGATCAACAAAGAGACGGCCGGGTGAGCGTCAGCAGTAGCCATCCATCGGCGTACTGGCCGACCGCAGTGGCCGTTCTCGCCTGGCAGGGTGGAGCGCTGGCCCACCGGGAGGCCCAGGAGCGAGCCGTTCGTTTTCTACTGGAAACAAGCGGCTTGCACTGGAAGAACAGATCCAGCGAATACATTGGGCACGACACTTCCATCCGCGGCTGGCCATGGGTGGAAGGAACCCATTCCTGGGTTGAACCCACCGCTCTCGCGGTCATGGCCCTCGCGGTCGTCGGACGGAGAGACCATGAAAGGGTGCGTGAGGGGCTGCACATGCTGCAGGACCGGCAGCTCCCAAGTGGGGGATGGAACTACGGAAACACGGTCACTTTCGGGCAGGAGCTCTTGCCCATGGTCGACGCCACGGGCATGGCCCTCACGGCCCTTGCTGAAAGGACCCCTCGGGAAACGGTGGAGAGAAGCCTCCAATACCTCCGGAGAGAGACGAGGCGCTTGAGAACACCCCTCTCCCTCGGTTGGGGATTGCTCGGCCTCAAAGCATGGAATGAGGAACCTCCCGAGAGTATGGACTGGATTCGCGAGACTCTTGAGAAGCAGCAAACGGCCGGCCCTTTCGAAACCTCACTCCTGAGCCTTCTGCTCCTGACCAGTGCCTTGGCAAATGGCCTCATCAAGGCGTTGAAGGGCACTGAATCTATCGCCAGGCAAGGTGCAGACTCATGAGCGGCGATAGGGGCATGACACGCAGAGGATTTGTCCTGAGCCTGCTGAGCGGATCGGTCCTCGCCCTTTCGGGAGCCTCCTTTCTACGAAAATACACGGAAGGCGGCATGAGAGCCCCGGCGTTCATCGCAAGGGCTGGAGACTACGAAGGGGAGATTGCCTCGCTCATCATCGCCGGCTTGCGGGAACTGGGCATCAATGAAAAGGAGATCGCCGGCAGAAAGGTGCTGCTCAAACCCAACCTGGTGGAACCCCGCAGGGACTGCGCACACATCAACACCCATCCATTGGTCGTGAGGGGCGCTTTGGAGGCCTTTCTTCACATGGGGGCCGATCAAGTGGCCGTGGCAGAAGGTGCCGGACACAGCCGGGATTCCATGCTCGTCCTGGAGGAATCCGGCTTGGCGACCGTTCTCCAATCGGACGGGATCCCGTTTGTGGATCTCAATTACGATCCCGTTTACACGACGGAAAACCTGGGCAATCGCACCAAGTCCAAGACCTTCGTTCTGCCCCGACTGCTGCAGCGTTTTGACATTCTGGTTTCCATGCCAAAACTCAAGACCCACCACTGGACGGGGGTCACCCTTTCCATGAAAAACCTCTTTGGGCTCATGCCCGGTGAATTCTACGGATGGCCCAAGAATGTCCTCCACCACCAAGGCATCTCCCGCTCCATCCTGGACATCAATGCGACGGTTCGTCCTCATTTGGCCATCGTCGATGGCATCGTGGGGATGGAAGGGGACGGACCGATCATGGGACAACCGCGACACGTAGGCGTACTTGTGATGGGTCGCAACTTCCCCGCCGTGGACGCCACATGTGCCCGCATCATGGGGATCGACCCGACCAGGATCGAGCATCTCGCCGGTGCTTCAGGGTGGCTGGGCCCCATCGCCGAGAAACACATCATTCAGCGGGGCGAAACGATCGCGGCGGTGCAAACCCCGTTTCGACTCATCGAACGGATTCCCGCTCAAAGAGACATCCATCTTTAGAACGGGAAGAACCGGTCGCCTCCCCAGGGGCGGGCGGCGGGTGATGCTGAATCGTTGAAAAACCGGGGGAGGGATACGGCTTGCCTTCGGGCGCCAGATTGGCGTTCAGGAATTGCTCACGGTGGCGTCTCCGTATGGCGCGGCAGTCGTAAACATAGACGGATCCGTTGGCGGCGGTGTACAGGCCCTCAAAGCCCTCGTTCAACACAATCCAATCCAGCTGTTCATCGCTTGTCAGTCGCAGTAGGTCCGCTCTTGAGGGAGGCCCCTCCTGAAGGCGGGCTTCCAGAAATCCGAGGCGCATTCGCACACTGGGGGAGTTGTCGGGGAGTCCCATCGCCCGCATCCGAGCCACTTCGAAAGGCTTCACCAGCTTGGCCCGGCGATGCCCCTCCACCGCAGTGTCTCGAAAGAAGACGATTCCCCACAGCTGAGGAAAATCATAATAAGAGTTCATTTGGAGATCGAACCAGATGAGGATGGAATCCACAGGCCAATAGACGGTCGGCTTCCTGCCGCCGAACTCCTCATGGGAATTCCCTCTGAGAGCCTCGGCAATAAAACCCAGATCGGCATACCCAGGCTGAAACCGTCTCCGCCACTGAGGGGTCTCCTGAAGGAAAAACGGGACACTGCTGAGGAGAATCCAGGTCAACACCGCAAACGTGGTCACTCTCCTTCTTGCATGCAGGACGGATGAGCAAAGAATGAGGATGAGGACAGCGAGGCCAAACCATACGAGGCGACTGGCCGTAACGGCCGCTGTGTAATGCAGCTCGATGGGGTCAATGGGCCGGGTGAAGCTATGGTGGACGGCTGACAACAAGACGAAGAAGCTCAGAACCCCAGCCGTAGAAACGGTTCCCCACAGCAACCCATGCCAAATGGGCTCGATTCCTTTGGCATCGTTTTCACGAATGAAACAGCAGGTCCAGAGGGAGGACAAGAAGAGATGGAGCAGTAGGAAGTAAGGGAGAAAGTCGGAGATCCCCGGTTTCAGGATGAAGGGGTTTCCCAGAAACACAAGGATCCCCAGCACGGCCAGGCGCCCGCCGATTTTCCCCCCGCGAAGGAGACGGCCGGCGAGCAGAATCCCAAGGGGGACTGCGAGTACTTCCACCAGCCAGAGTGAACGATGTCCCTGCCCCTGCAGGAGCACGGACGATCGGAGTGCTTCGCCTGCCGTCGTCGAGCCGACCCCCAGGATCGACACCAAAACGGCAGGGGTCACCACTCTCCTTGCTGCAGGCTCCAACACACTCCTGGCACCCATCAATAGGAGGAGGGAACCGACCATCCAATACCAGTCCAGATAATGCCATTGAGAAGGAAAACAGATCCAACTGGTCGCCTCCACCGTTTTGAACCACCACTCATCCATCCCTCCCACAAGCATCTGAGGCCCCATCCAGCGCAACAAAACCAGGAGAGCAGGCGCCATGGTAAAGGTCGGCGATGCGACATGCAAAAGAGTGCCGGACCGCCATGAAGCTCTTGCCCAGGCGACGAGCACCACTGCCAGCGCTCCCACCGCCATGAGAGGGTGCAGGGCCATTGCGGCCGCAGTGAAGGCGAGCGCCCTGGGCCATTTCTGTTGGAGAGCACCATGAAGCCCCACTAACACCAGTGCCTGAGCCGGCAGCCTGGCCGTAAAGAAACTCTCGTGAACCAGCAAAGCCCCCCAGCCGCCATAAGGAAGATCTACAACAGCGAGGGCAACGAGTCCCAGGTCCGCGAGGAACCGATCCGGGATAAGCCGCCTCACCAGGCGCACTTCGGCGAAAACCAGGAGGGCCGAGGAAAGCATATACCCCCCCCAAAAGGCCGCTTTCACTCCGAGCCAGGCCACCGCCGGCGCAAGGAGCACGGAAAAGGCCGAATACTCATCCTGTGAGCCGAAGGCGAAGAAGAGGTCTTGGTCAAACTCTCCGCCCAGATAGCGGTTGAAGGCCTGAAAAGCATAGAGTCTCGCATCGTGGACCAGACCCCGGTAAGGCCAAAAGAGGCAGCGCAAAACCAGAAGAACGGCCGTAAATGAGACATCAGACAGTTGAAAGCCCTCTCCAGCTTGAAAACGCCGGCGACAGCCGTCCACTAGGGATCCGGCCGACGTCATGGATTCCCCCTTCCCCCTATCCATCGCATCCTGGAAAGTGATTTCCTCTCGCCATCGGGCAGCACTGGAGGCTGCCTCCCGCCAAAGAGGGATCCAAGCCCTCCGTGAACTCTTCATCGCTTTCCATCACCTGCCCCACCGCCACGACTCGGCTCGGGCAGATGCGGCGCGATCTTGATTTTTATAGAATGAACTCCTTCGATTTCCTATAATCAAAGCAAGCAGCCCGGCTGCCCAAGCTTCGGCGGAGATTTGCGGCAGCGTCCAGACCCTTTGTAACCCCAAACCGTCCGAAGGCGTGTTGGAAACAATCCTCTCACGATCCGTTGACGGACGGAGAAATCGCGTCTAGTTCCAAACGCTCACGAGGTGAAGCGTTCACCATGGGATTTGAACTGCAACAGGAGAGAAAATGGGAACGCAGCGACAGGCTCCTTGTTTTTTTACTCATCACCATCCCCTGTGCCCTCCGCCTGTGGATCCAGGTCCCGCTGGATAACGACACGTTCTTCCTCCTTTCCCACGGTCGTTACGTGCTCCAGCATGGACTCCCCTCCCTGGAACCCTTCACGTTTCACGAGGGACTCCGCTTCGTCATGCAGCAGTGGCTGACGGCCTCCATCTTCTATTACATCTACAGCGTGTTTGATTACAACGGGCTCTACGTTCTGGCTTTTGTACTCTACGTTTTGTATGGATACTCCGCTTACAGGCTGAGCATGCTTCTCAGCAATGACAACATGCCTATATCCGCAACGGCAGCCCTCCTGGTGTGCGTCGGGATGGGTTACTTCATCGTTCTGAGACCATGGCTTTTTTCCGGTTTGATCTTCCTCGCGGAGTTCTATTGCCTGGAGCTTCATATCAAGACGAGAAAATCAGGTTACCTGGTTTTTCTACCCATGCTCTCATTGTTGCTGATCAACCTCCACGCCGCTGTTTGGCCGCTTTTCTTTGTCTTTCTTGTCCCATACGTACTGGATGGACTGCGGATCCCAATCAAAACCCCATCCCTTCACCAATACGGCGCAAGACCCATCCTGCTCTTTGGAATCCTGGCGTTTCTGGCTGGATTGGCAAATCCATATTTTCTGGATGCCATGCTCTATTTTTACAATTCCTATGGAAATAAATATGTGAATATTTTTATCATCGAGATGGGGACGCCTTCTTTCAAGGACATGAGAGGATTGGTCATTTTTGCCATGTATGCCTTCGTCGCGATCGCTTATGCAATAAACAAGGCCGGAACTTCCCGAATGCGATATGTGTTTCTCACATTGCTCACTGCATACATGGGGCTCTCTTCTGCTAGAAACGTCCAATACTTTCTCCTTACCGCTCCATTCCTGGCATATTATTACCGCGACTTCGACATCATCGCGGCCACCAACTGTTACAAGAAAAAGCCAGATATTTACACTTATTCAAAAGTTGGATTGGTGATCATTCTATACAGCATCATCATCTTTGGAGCCCCGAGGAACTCCGAAAAGAAGTTCTTCGAGACTTTTGTGCCCGCACGAGCCATTGATTTTCTTCTACAAAACTTCGATACACAAAGCATCAGGTTATTCAACGACTACGACACGGGGGATTTTTTGGAATTCAAGGGAATCAGAACATTCATCGATTCCAGGGCGGAGGTCTTCTTTAAGTCCAATAACGGGAAAGAGGACATACTGGACGATTACTTCGAGGTGCTCCTGGGAAAAGTCCACTACATGGATTTGGTAAAAAAGTATCGCTTCACCCACTACCTCGTCATTCGCGGTACGCTCATGGATACCTACTTGTCCAGGGACAATGCGTTCGCACTCCTTTATCAGGACGAAAAGTACAGGATCTTTGAAGGACTGGACGCTCTGGGGGTAGTGTTGCCGTGAGCCAATTCCCAAAGGGTTTTCGCCTCCCCCAAAGTTGCAGTCGGTGGGACGTTCCTCTTTCCCGCCGCCTCCTCAGGGACAGCACCCAGAGTGTTTTCATCCAGCTATTCAGATACACGGTCGTGGGAGGCACCGCGTTTCTTCTCGACTTTTCAACGCTCTTTCTCCTGACCCGTTTTCTGGGCCTTCACTATCTCCTGTCCGGGGGGATCGCCTTCGGCCTGGGCCTGGCAACGAACTACCTTCTCAGCATTTCGTGGGTTTTCAATGTTCACAGGCTTGAAAACCGGTTTGCGGAATTCGGCGTTTTTGCCGTCATCGGCTTGGTGGGCTTGCTTCTAACCGAGGTGCTTCTGTGGTTCTTTACGGAGAAACTCAGTCTCCATTACCTCATATCCAAGCTTGCATCCGTCTTTTTTGTATACCTTTGGAATTTTTCCGCAAGAAGATACCTACTTTTTCATAAGGCACCAGAACATGCGTGAACCCGGGAGCGAAAAGACCGCCGTGATCATCGGGGCCGGCCCTGCAGGACTCACCGCGGCCTATGAACTGACCGAAAGGACCCGTATCCGGCCCGTTATCTATGAAATGGACGACGCCGTGGGAGGACTCTCCAGGACAGTTCTTCACCGGGGAAACCGCATGGACATCGGCGGCCACCGTTTCTTTTCAAAGTCGGAGCGTGTCATGGACTGGTGGCTGAAAATCCTTCCTCTCCAGAGCGCTCCTGAGGGAGGTGGTCCTGATGTCCCCGATCTCCACGCGCCGAGCAGAGTCCCGGACGGCACCGACCCAGAAAAGGAGGACCGGGGCATGCTCGTTCGCCGCCGTGTTTCGAGGGTCTATTACATGGGGAAGTTTTTCCACTACCCCATTTCCCTTTCAGCCAGGACCTTTCTCCAACTGGGGCCCAAGCGCACGGCCGGGATCACCCTGAGTTATCTCCGCTCCAGACTTTTTCCCATCAAACCTGAAAGATCCCTGGGGGATTTTCTCATCAACCGTTTTGGTGAAGAGCTGTACCAGACCTTTTTCAAGGACTATACGGAGAAGGTCTGGGGAGTCCCCTGCCACAGAATTTCCCCGGACTGGGGTGCCCAGAGGGTGAAGGGGCTCTCAACGGGTCGTGCCGTTCTTCACGCCATAAGCAGCCTCTTTTTCCGGGATAGTTCCCTGAGTCAGAGGAGGAGGGAGACGAGCCTTATCGGGCATTTTCTCTACCCCAAGTTCGGGCCGGGACAGATGTGGCAGGAGGCGGCCCGCCTCATCTCCCAGCGGGGTGGAGAAATCCACCTGGGACATCGCGTGACCGGGTTGAAGATGCAAGAGAACAGAATCGTGGAAGCGACGGTCCGAAACGAATCCACAGGGAAAACCCACGTTCGGCAAGGAGACTACTTCTTTTCCACCATGCCGGTCAAAGAACTCATCCGCGCCATGGGCCCCGTGGTGCCTGAAGAAGTGCGCCGCGTCGCCGAAGGTTTGATTTACCGTGACTTCATCACCGTCGGTCTCCTCTTGAGACAGCTTCGGGCAGACAACCTCTCCGGGGGGGAGAGAAATGAAAAGCGTTTTCCCAGGGACCACTGGATCTACGTCCAGGAGCGGGACGTCAAGGTCGGCAGAATACAGATCTTCAACAACTGGAGTCCTCATCTGGTGAGGGATCCCTTCACCGTGTGGGTCGGCCTGGAGTATTTCTGCAACGAGGGGGATGAACTGTGGCGCCTTTCGGACCAAGGCATGCTGAGACTCGCTGTGGAAGAGCTCCTGAGACTCGGCTGGATCACCCGGGAGGATGTGTTGGACGGAACCGTCCTGAGAATGCCCAAAACCTATCCGGCCTATTTCGGATCCTACGAAAGGTTCCACCTTATCCGCGATTACGTGGACCGTCTGGAAAATCTTTTTCTCATCGGCCGAAACGGCATGCATCGATACAATAATCAAGATCACTCCATGCTCGCTGCCATGACGGCGGTAGACAACATTGTGGCCAACCGCGTCTCCAAGGAAAACATCTGGGCGGTCAACGCGGAAGAAGTCTACCATGAGGAGCGCCAATGAACCGACCCACCGACAAGAGAGATTTCCTGCGGGGCGGATCGGTAACTCACACCCTGCCGGCGCCCTGCGTCATGGTGGCTTTGCTTCTTTCAACCCTCCCTTGCTGGCTGCCCCAACACGCAGCGGCAGACCTCAAATCCGCCAAGGCGGCCTATGGACGTGGGGACCACGCGTCCGCATTCCATGAATTCACAAGACTCGCGGAAAAGGGAAACGCGGAAGCGCAGCGGTTGCTTGCCGACATGTACGAGGGAGGGGCCGGTCTTCCCCGGGATTACGGCGAGGCCTTCAAATGGTATTACCGGGCGGCCCGCAAAGGCGATGCGCGGGCCCAGTTCATGGTGGCCCAGATGTACTACGAGGGCAAAGGGGGGCCGAAGGATGAACGGGCGGCTTTCCATTGGTACAGGCAGGCCGCGGAGAACGGACATCTCTATGCACAGCACAATCTGGGTGTCTTCTACGAACTGGGACGGGGTGTCGCCCAAGACAAGAAGGAAGCCCTGGCGTGGTACCTCCGGGCGGCGGGACAGAGCCTGGTGGAGGCGCAGCACAAAGCGGGGCTCCTCTATTGGAAAGGTGAGGGAGTGGAGCGCGATCTTTCCAAAGCCTACTACTGGCTCAATCTTGCAGCTTCCAAAGGCAGCGGCGAAGCAAAGACGGACCTGGGCTCCCTTACGGCCGCGATGAGTCCCGCAGAACTGCTCCAACTGACGGAGCAGGCACAAGAGAGGTCTTGCAGGACAAAACGTTGAACCGCAGGGCCCTTAGAGAGCTCTCCCCGGTCCAAACGGTTCTCATGTGTAACTGGAGTTGGAACAGATCTCTTAGGGGGCAGTCGGAATTGCAGGTGGAGCCTCCTGGATCTCGATGTGCATGGATTCCGGGTTCCCGGAGGAGTCGCCGCGGGCCGCAGGCAGAATGCTCTTTCGAGAGGGGGAATCCGCAGTTCCCCGGCCGGATTGAAGGGCCATTTCCGCTTTCCTGAGATTGTCGCTCGCTTGAGCGTAGGGTTCCCGCCGGAGCTGGATGGCTCTCTCAAAAGCCTGAACGGCCTTTTCCAATTGCCCATCCTCCAGGTAGACGCATCCGAGGTTGTTGTATGCCTGGGCCTCATCCCCCGAAGTCTTGAAGGCCTCTAGGGCTTCCATATCTCTCCCCAGCTTACAGAGCAACATTCCCAGGTTGTTGCCGATCCTCCGGTCCCTGGGGCTGAGGCTTAAGCCTTTGCGGAAAGCCTCCACTGCTTTGCCGTCCTCACCCATCAACGCGTAGGATACTCCCAGGTTGTTGTAAAGTGAGGCATCATCCTGCCTGGCCCTTAGGGCCGCCGTGTAATGCTCCAATGCCTTTTCATGCAGCTGCTGATAGTCATAGAGGATTCCCAGGTAGTTGTGAGAAACCCACAGGCCGGGGTCAGCCCGGACCGCCTTGAGGAAATGCCTCTCCGCCTCCGTGTGGTTTTTCATCTGGAAGAATGCCTGTCCCATGCCCTGATGGGCAACGGCATGATCGGGTTTTTTCTCGAGCACGGCCTGGAAGTCCTTCATGGCCGACTCGTTCAAGCCTCTCTTGAGGAAGATCATCCCCCTTTTGACCAGCACCCGTTCGTTTTGGGGGTTCTTGCGAAGCACCTTGGAATACTGAAGAAAAGCCATCTCCAACTTGCTCTCGGTGTAGTATCCGTCACCAATTCGCTCCACGTCTGCATCCGTCATGGCAGGAAGTTTCTTCGCCGCGTCCAGTTCCGGAGGAATGCCGGCTTCCTGCCTCTCCAGCAGTTTTTCGTAGCGATCCTGCCTGAAAATACTCCCCATGGGCGCAAAGTGCTGTGCCCCCTTTTTCGCGCAACCGCCGACGCCCCCCACCAAGAAAACCCCGATCAGGCAGGCCAAGACTCGACATCCTCCTTTGCACCTATCTCTCATCTTTTTCTTGATACTCGCCATGCGATGCACCGGCCGCAGAGCAGCGGTCCCACCCAGGGAAAACGCAGCCAAGGACAACTCACCGAGTGACATGGACAAATTCTGGACGAGGACACAATCCACCATCATCTTCTTCCCACCTCTTTGCTAACGCCCAAATGCAGAGAGGGCTCGAATCAGCCGAATGACCGCCGGTCCCACCACGACGATGAAAATGGCCGGCAGGATGCACAGGCCAAGAGGAAGAATGAGTTTCACCGGGAGCTTAGCAGCAATCTCCTCCGCCTTTTGCATTCTCTGGGTCCGAAAGGACTCGGAATAAACCCTGAGCGCCTGGGCCACGCTGGTTCCCAGGTGATCCGTCTGGATGAGAAGGGAAGCCAGCGCACTCACGTCCTCGAGATTCGTCCGCAAGGCGAGATTTCTCAGGGCATCCCGCCGCAGCTTCCCGGCCCGGATCTCCAAATTCGTGAGGACCAGCTCCTCGCTCAGTTCCTTGTGCTGCAGACGGATCTCTTCGGCCACCCGGTGGGTGGCCGCATCCAGGCTCATTCCTGCCTCGACGCACACAACCATGAGGTCCAAGGCGTCGGGAAGACCATTCTGGATTCTGCGCATCCGCTCCGCCGTGCGCAATCTCAACCACAGGTCAGGAATAAAATACCCACCCAGAGCGACAAGCAGGCTGAGCACGAGAGACCCCGCACCCGTGATGTTTGCCAACAGCAGCGTCTCCAGGGAAAGGAAGACTGCAGCCAGGGCCAGGGCCAGGACGCACTTGGCCCCCCAAAAGATGGGCAGTGCGGTGCTGCTCCTGATCCCAGCCCTGAGGAAGGCCAGGTTCTTGCTTCGAAATTCCTGGGCTTTCTTCGGCTGGAGGGGTTTTCCAAGCCTTGCCAGCAACCGTGCAACAAACCCCTCGGGCAAAGACTGGTGCTGATTGACCCCCGCAGAATCCGATCCCCCTTGAATCGTGGCAGCCTTGATTTTTTGAATCAGCCTGAGACGGTTCTTTCGTGCTCGAATGACAAGGTAAATCCCAACCATGGCGAGGAGCAGCGAAGTGAAAAACAGGGAAGCGGCGATGAAAGGCGGGCTGGTCAACGTGCTCATTGCGATTCATTTCCTCCCTGGCGAAATCATTGTTTCCGTCCGTCTTCCTGATCTCCCTCTCATGGAGTTCAGCCTCTCAGGCCCTGTCGGGGAAGGGGCCGACGGGAAATCGCCTCAGGGGGTCGCGGTGGAGGCCGGCGAAACAAGACCCAGCGCGAGACTCCCTGGACTGTGGAATGGGTATCAGACCCGGATGCGCATCATCTTCCGGCTGATGACAATCCCCAGGATCATGAGCCCCAAAGCGATACCCGACAGGATTCTCCCCAGGGGATCGTCGTTGAGGATCCGGATCAGGTTGGGATTGAGAAAGTGGATCACAACAACCATGACGAAAGGCAGCATGCAGAGCAGCACCGCCGAGAGCCTGCCCTCCGCCGTGAGGATCCTGATTTTGCCGTTGAGCTTGAACCTCTCCCGGATGATGCCTCCCATGGTATCCACGATTTCTGCGAGGTTTCCACCCGTGTCCCGTTGTATGATCACGGACACGACGAAGAATCTCAAATCCGCGCAGTCCACCCGGTTTCCGAGATTCTTCATGGCATCGGGCACACTCACTCCGAAGTTGATTTCGTCGAGAGTCCTCTGGAATTCGGTACCGATGGGATCGTCGAATTCGTCGCAGATCATCTTCAATCCACTGGAGAAGGCATGACCGGCCCTGAGACTCCGCCCGATCATCTCCAGGGCCTCCGGCAGCTGCCTCTGGAATTTCTCCATGCGTCGCTGCTTGCGTACGCGGATGTAAAGGATGGGGAGAGAAGCGAAGACCACCCCCACGAAGAGGGGAAGCAGACTGATCTTAAGGAAGCTCGAAGTGATGGTATACCCCACGAAGAAAAGGAGTATGGAGACGAGAACCGCCAGTCCCACGGGGATGCCGAGGTTTGCCTGCAAAACTAGTTCATCCAGGGTCCAGATCCCCGGAACCGACCGCAGGAGACGGTCCAGCCAAGGAATGTCGCTCAAGCGTCGTCTTCTTTGTATATCGACGGAATGCCTCCCGGAGGCATCCTCCTGAATACTTTTGAGACGCTTCTTGATCCTCACACCTTCCGACTGCCTCACGGTGGAGAAACCGTAGTAGATCAGTTCGATGGTGAGGAGGCAGAGCACGAAAACGGCAACGGGAAAAAGGGCTTCCATCCTGTTCCTTTAGGGCGCATGAGAGGTCAGGACCCTAGAACCAAGACCTCGTCTCCCTCGGTGATGAGTTCGGGTAGAGGAAAGATTGTCTCCGTCACCCCCCTCGACCCCCTTGCCTCCCTCCGAACCGGGGCGCAGGACTTACATGCCGGATTTCCATTCAAGGACTCTGTCCCTGGATTTCCTCCCCTGCATTGGGTTCCAACGAATCAATGGGAGACGCTCTCGAAAATCCCTTTGGGCATGCTGATTCCCATGATCTGGAATTTTTCCGTGAAGCGTGGCCTGATCCCGCAGTACTTGAACCGGCCGAGGATTCGGCCGTCGTCCTCCACACCCGTCTGCTCAAAGCAGAAAATCTCCTGAAGGGTCACCATGCTCCCTTCCATCCCCGTGATCTCCTGAATGCTCATGACCTTCCGGCTTCCGTCGGCGAGGCGCGCAACCTGGATCACCACATCAAGGGCCGAGCTGATGTATCTCCTCATGAAGTTGCTTGGGATTTCCATGCCCGTCATGGCCACCATCGTCTCCAGGCGCATGAGAGCGTCCCTGGGCGAGTTGGCGTGGATGGTGGTGAGGCTTCCCTCGTGTCCGGTGTTCATGGCCTGGAGCATGTCGAACGACTCCTGGCCCCTCACCTCACCCACAATGATGCGGTCGGGTCGCATGCGGAGGCTGTTGCGCACCAGGTCCCGCTGGGTGACTTCACCCCGGCCCTCGATGTTGGGGGGCCGCGTTTCCAGCCGGACGCAATGGTCCTGCTTCAATTGCAGTTCCGCGGCGTCTTCGATGGTGATGATTCGTTCATCGTTGGGGATGAAGCGGGAGAGCACGTTGAGGAGCGTCGTCTTTCCACTTCCCGTCCCGCCGGAAATGAGGACATTGAGCTTCGATCTAACGATTCCCTTGAGCATCTCCGCCATTTCCACCGTGAGGGTGTTGAGGGTGATGAGGTCTTCCAGTTCCAGGGGATCCCTCGAAAACCTGCGAATGGACAAAACGGAGCCGTCCAGGGCAAGAGGGGGAATGACGGCGTTGACACGGGAACCGTCGGCGAGTCTTGCGTCCACCATGGGAGAAGACTCGTCGATCCTTCTTCCCACAGCGGAGACGATCTTGTCGATGATCTTGCGCAGGTGCACCTCGTCCTTGAAGCGCGCCTCCGTCATTTCCAGCTTCCCAAAACGTTCCACGTAGATCTGGTGGTAGCTGTTCACCAGGATGTCCGAAACGGTTGGATCCTGAAGGAAGGGTTCCAGAGGCCCCAGTCCGAAGACCTCGTCCTGGATTTCCCTGAAGAGCATTTCCCGTTCGTTGAGGTTGAGAGGCACCTGGTTTGCCTCGTCCCGAAGGATCTGCTCCACGAGTCTTCGGATCTGGGGAGCGAGCGTCGTCTCGTCGAAGGAATCCAGCAGGCTGAGGTCCATGAGATCGATGAGTCGGTCGTGGATCCGGGTCTTGAGTTCATAGTAGTCGTTTGCGCCGGCGCCCTTTCGCCTTCCACGGAACCCTGCAGGGTCCTCCAAGCCTTTCGAGACCAAGGGGGGCGCAGGTGCGGCTGGGTTCCGGCTTGAGTTCTTGCTGTTTCCCTTTTGAGATCGGTTGAGGATCTTGATCATGGTTTATCGCCTCCATGCCTTGAGCGGCAGCTTCTGTCCGAAGAGCCTCCCGATGAACGTGGGGCTTTTTTCGGGAACGAGCTTGTGCTCCGCAAGCATGTCCGCCAGTTCCTGAATGCTTTTCGACAGGGGTGAGTTGGCTGCCAGTTCCCTAAGGGGTTTTCCCTGGTTGATGGCGGACATGCTCAGGTGAAAGTCATTGGGAATGGACCAGAAGATCTTCTTGTCGATGCTCTTTTCCGCGTCCTTCAGCGAAATTTCCGAATTTTTCATGTAACGGTTGATGACCACTTTGACAAGATCCTCAGGGGGGTAGCCCAGGTCGTAAAAGAGTCTGAGGATCCGTGAAACGTTGGTGAGACAGGGAAGACTAAGGATGGCCGTCACCAGGACCGTGTCCGCCATTTCCAGGATCTTCAACGATATTTCGTCCGTGATATGCCCCGAGTCCACCACGATGAAATCGAAAACGCGCTTCATGAGATCCAGCAGTCGCTCGATGACCTCGGGCGTCGCGTCGAAGTGACCGCTCAGTTGGCTCGGTGACGGCAGGACATAAACCCGCGAGGAATGTTCGTGAAGCACGCTCATGAGAAATGTGGAATCCAGGCGGGAGATATTCTTGGCGATCTCCCCCCAGCTGTAAATCGGGACGATATCGAGGAAAATTGGCACCTCACCGAAGAGGAGGTTCATGTCGATGAGGGCCACTTTGGCCTTGCTCCCTTCGGCAGCCAAGTTCGTAGCCAGGTTGACCGCGATGGTCGTGTTGCCCACGCCCCCCTTGCTCCCGATGAGATCGATGATTTTGCCTTTCCTATGAGGGCGTCGGCCTTCACGATGTTGCTCCCTCCGGGCTTTGAAGCGCTCGAGGGCCTGGATCACCTCCGATTCTTCAATGGGTTGTGAGAGAAACTCCCTCGCCCCGGACCTCAGGGCCTGTACGAGAAGGGAGGGGTCGGAACTCGAGGAGATGATGAAAACCTCGCCCCCGTAATTGGCGGCAAGAATCTGCTGTAGCAGGGCAAAATCCGTTTCAGGCCGGTTCCCGATCTCCAGGATGAAAAGCTCGGCGCTCTTGGGATCACCGGAACTGCGGATCTGAAAGTCCCTGTGGGCACGGAGGATTTTCTCTAGGGCCTTTCTGGCCTCGTCGGTTTTCAGTTCCAGTCGAACGGGGATCGGATTGATTGGCAAGGTTCTTTCCCTGTCAATGGGGTTGGTTCATTTGACGAGCACGGGGTATTTGGCCAGTTGCCCCCTCAAGCCGTAGACGGTACTGCCTGTCCTTCCTGTCCTGGGGCGGACGGGCTTATAGGTTCCATCGCCATCGTCATCCTCGCACACAGGCTTGAGAAACATGACATTTCTTAGAGATGGCTGAGTGCAGTCAAGAGTCGGCCCGGTGGAATCGCGAAATTCAAAGCGCTGTGCGAACATACTCCATCTCTGTATCGGATCATCACAGCCTGGTTGATACCAGGGGCACGTCCAGTCGGTTCCGGACACCCTGTCGTACATCCTGCGCGGCGTATCATCACACACATTGTCTGGTTCTGGATAAGACCCACCTGGAGTCATCCAAATCATCTCAACCACAACCCTTCCCAAAGGGGGGACGGAGTACGGGTTGCCTGAACAATCGATAACGGGCAACGTGAATATCCATGGCCTGTCTGGGATTGTGTTGTTATTCGAGTCAATAGGTGTTTCCCGGATACCATCGTTGTCTGAATCATTCATTGCACATCGTGAAATATGCCGCCAATTCTGGTCACGAAAGAAATTGAACGCAGTTGGGTCACTGCTTATGGGGACAGTCGGCATCGCTTCGGTAAACATGACCTGTTGAGGATTTCCGTCAAGGATGGGCCCACAAGAAATATCGCTGGTTGGGCCTTGGTCGAGAGTGATCCATCGCACAACCTGATGAGGACCGTCAGGCACCATCCAGTAACTGCTGTTGGGGTAGTTGTTGCAAGGGTTGCGGGATGAATCGGCAGGATACAGCCAGTCCTGGCAGACGGCGATGGGCTGGTCCACATCCCTGGGATTCAGCTCCCTGGCGAAACCCAGGTAGGCCACGGCCTCGGCGGAGAGGTTGGATGTGGAGACCCCCAGCAGCCCTGCGAAGAGGGAACGAGTGGACGTTCGCGTAATGACCCTCACCGCATTGACGAAAGTCGTGTCCGCGTTCAAACTCGATTCGGCTCCATTCTGAAGATCCACAGGTTCAAGGGAGGCATTGGACGTGAAGACGCCCGTCGAAGGATCATAATGCCCCCGCTGAACACCCCCGTCGTTGGTGCCGCTCGGCCAATCCACCTGCACCGGACTCCACCCGGCGGGGAACACCGTCACCCGGTTGGAGACGGCGGCGTCAAACGCCGCTTGGTTGGCATTGGGATTCACCTGGGTTCCGTTCTCGCTGTAGAGCACGTTCGCCCCCGCAAGGGCCCCCGCATCGGCCGCGTTCTGGAGTTCGTTTCTCACGAGATAGAGATGCCCCACGTCCACGCCGAGGGCGACAAAACCGAGGACCACGATCACCAGGATGCCGAGGACCCCGATCATCGCACCCTGTTCGTCCGTGAGTCTCCTGCAAAAGTGACCTTCTCTCAAGGTCTTCCCGAATCCTCCACACCGATGGTTCATATGAGAACCAAATCAAAATGTCCCCGGGCATTCACGGGCTTTTTCCTTCCATCTCATGGCGTCGAGGGACAAACACCGACTTCCTGGATTCCTTATCAGACGGCTCAGGACGGAGGAATCTGATTCTCATCCCGCATGATCGTCGCAGCTGAGAGGATGAACGGTCCCGTGATGTTTTGCAGCAAGTTGGGAAGAATCATAAAATCATAGTGGTAGGTCACTATCACCTTTCCCACCCAAATTCCGGAGGCGTCCTGCTCCCGAACCACCTGGATGTCGGAGAGGTCCAGGGTATCGTTTCCAAAAGTAATGAGGTATTTGGACGCATAATCCATCACCGCCGACTGGATTTCCCCGTCGGGTCTCCGGGCGCCGGGGTTTCCAGCGTCAGGGTAATACAGGCTTGCAAGGCGCGCCCCTTCCCTGCTCGCATTGGTGATGACCGCCTTGTCGTACATGATGAGCGCGAACTCCACGATGAAAAACAAGAAAAGGATCAACGACGGAACGATGATGGCAAACTCCAGCATGGCACTGCCACGCTCGCCCGCCAAGCAGCTTCCGCGCTTTACGCTCCGCTCAGAAATCCGATCCATCACTTCACCATCTTCACCCAAGCTTTCCCGGCATCCATCCCCAGCGCTGTCACCCCCCATCACCGCCGCTCCAGAGGAACCGAAAACGAGACCGTCATGATCAATAGCGGACAAATTAGGTCAGCGGACAGACAACAGGGATCGCCGCCTTGAGAGTCCCCCCGCGCCAAGGAGAATCGATCGCATTCAATTTACTGTGGGAGTATACCCGCAGATAACCGGATAGAAAAGTTGGAATGATCAACGGGCGGGTAAAAGCGAGGCATCTTCTAGCAGGGCAGCCTTCCAGAAACCCCGCTGGTGCAGATTCCCGATTCGTTCAGGATGATTTCTCACGCCACAGCCCCCGGGCAACCTGTGTGCCGCCGGATGTCTGTCACCACTTCACCGGCAAACATCACGAACGGGCAATGGGTGACACCCTCTATTGCTTCAACCCATGAAGCCTCGTAACAGTTCCCCGTAGGATCCAGGAATCCCAATGTCGGCCAACAGGCATCTATGGGCAATGTCCTTGCTACTGTCCCATGCCGCCGGTGAGGAGCGGAACAAACCCCACCGTACCGCCGGAGCCGGTACCGCCACCCATTTTCTTTCCCAGGGCATCAACATACTTCTCGTGAATCTTCTCCGCCACCCGACCTTCCAGTCCTTTCACGGGATCGAGGTTCGACGAGGCATCCGGGTTGAGAACCTGGCTATCCCTGGCCATTCTGAACGCATCACCGAAGGTGTCTCTTTCAGGAGGGGTGCAGGGGAAATAGGGTCCGTATGAACCCGCCAGAGCCGGGGAGACCAAAAGGAACAGAAAAACTGCAACGGTGAGGACGCAGCGCGCCTGCATGATTCTCTCCTCTCAAGGTTCCGTTTCAAAGCCGACGGCGGTCCTGAGCGCCTTTTCCCATGGCTCCCGGCAAGGGAAGAGGTGACCGCAGGGCAGGTGCGACATTGTATACCCCTCCGAGAACGTTCCAAACCAGGCGCCACGACAAGGAAAACCGTGGGCCCTCAAGCTGCCCAGCCCGCTCCGCCCAAACAACTTCTGAATCGCCGCCGGCAGCCCTCACAGAGAGCGAAACCACCGGCGTTGGCACCCCCAAGGAATCGTGCCACACCCCTTGCCCACTCGATGGTTTCCCTCAGTATTTGGGCACCGCGTGCCCGAATTCTCCTTCCATGGTCCCTTTGAGCCCAAAGGGTGAGGGGGGGGCGTGCGTTTTCCGTCCCTTCAGGAGACCCAGGAGGTAGAATTCGGCATCGGTCGGGTCCACATAGCTGTCCGTGGGGAGCTTCTGTTTGGCCATGTCCAGAGGCTTCACCAGGTGCGGTGTCACGATGACGATGAGTTCCGTCTCGTTTCTCTGATACGAGGTGCTTCTGAAGAGGGCTCCCAGCACCGGGATCTCACCCAGAAAGGGGAACTTGGAGACCGTTTCCCTCACCGAGTCCCTCAGGAGTCCCGCTATGGCAAAGCTTTGCCCATCGGCCAGTTCGATCATCGTGGTCACCTGCCGGGTTGTGATACCGGGTACCGCCACCCCGGAAATACTGATGGCCGTCGTGAAATCCAAATCGGACACTTCAGGCTGGACCTTCACGTTGATCTTCCGGTCGCTCAGCACCGTGGGGGTGAAGGAGAGGGCCACACCGAATTTCTTGTACTCGATGGCCACCGTCCCCAGTCCCTGGGGAACCGGGACGGGAAACTCCCCTCCCGCCAGAAAGGTCGCCTCCTGGCCACTCAAGGTGATGAGGTTCGGCTCGGCGAGAATCTTCACCAGCCCTTCCTCTTTCAGGGCATCCATGAACTGGGTGAAGGTGAACTCCCCCCCGGCAATGTGAAAAAGAGCATTCACGGCCTGGGAAAAGTTGAGGTCCAGGCTGCCTGCCGTTCCATTGCCGATGAATTCATTGATGCTGCCGAGGTTCCCGATGAGACTCGTCCCGATGCTGCCGTTGTTGCCAGCAACAAAATTGATCCCCAAGCGCCTGCCGAGGGCCCGCGACATCTCTGCCACCCGAACCTCCAGCATCACCTGTTGCACCCCGCCCACCTCGATGAGGTTGATGATCTTCTGCTCCGGCCTTGTCTTGAAAGCCTCGGCCACCGCCAGGGCATGGGCCGCACTGCTGGTGCTTCCCACCTTCCCCGTAAGGGTGATGGAATCGTGGGCCGCATGAACGCCGATGTCTTTTTCCCCGGGTAGCACCTGGCGCAGTTTCGCCGAAATCCGGGAAACATCGGGCAGGGATTCGATATCGTAAATGGCTGAGATCTTGTCGTCCGGTCCCCATAAGGTCATGTTCGTGACCCCGGGGCCCTTGCCGGTGAGATAGATTTGGTTGGGCGAAAGCAGAATGTAATCGGCTACGGCCGGCTCGGCGACGGACACTCTAGAGACGGGCCGAGACGTTTGCACGATGACCGATTTTCCGATTTCCACATTGATCCGTTGTGGGGCCCTGCCGGGCACAACCTTTGGCCCGCCGTCCGCAGCCAGGCACTGCGCAAACGCGAGAACCACCAGGAGCCACGGGCAAAAAAGGACCGCCACCCTTTTTTCGGGAAACATCCGCTCACACACGAGATCCCCCTTTCCTCCTCCGGTTCCACCGCGTCCCATAAAACCCCTGCAGCCCCTTCTCAGTGTCCGCGGGACCGGACTCCCCCTATTCAGTTTCTCTGCCTCCAGCGAAAAGCGCCATCCCTCTCCTCGCTGATCTCCAAGCCATGGCGCGACTTGCTGAAGATCATCGGACCAGCCAACCTTCTCGACACCCCTCAGAAAGACTGGGAAGTCACACTGGTCCCCCTGATGGTCTGGATCTCGACCGCCCGCTTTGCCGGCTCCTTCGGCTCTGGAGGCGGTTTCACCACCGGTTCTTTCACCAGTTGCATCCTGGGCTTGTAGCCGTCCAGGATCTCGGAAACACTTGTTCCCATAGTGGTCACCTCCGAATCGTCAGTGACGTTTCGCAGGGCAAAATGCAGCTTCCCCTGGCTCGCGGCGAGGGAAAGTTTCTCGGCCTCCTCGGGGGTCACCTCCAGAGTGAACACATCCACGGGGCCGGGTTTTCCATCAAACAGGTTCAGTGTTTGCGTTCCCGTGGCCAGGACCAGGATGTTTTCCAGCACAACCTTTGTGACATGGCTTTCGCTTGTGGGGCTCTTCAGGGTCACGAGCACGTCCACTCGGTTCCCCGGCTGAATGAAACCGGCAAGGCCGATGACCTTGTCTCCGGCAACGGCGATGGCCCGCTTTCCGGGCGAAACCACGGCGGAAACACCCCCCGTGGTCACACTCACCGGGGCTAACTTCGATTCCGTGATGGGTTCGTTTTCCCTCACCTGAGCAATGAGCACACGCCCCTGGAGGGCCGCAGCGTCCTTAAAATGGCCTGCGGGAATGGCCTGTTCCGGTAGGGAAACCATCTTGATGTCCCCGGCACCGATTTTCGTCCCCTTGGAGAGATCACGGGCGGCCAGTGCCATCTGCACGCCCTTCTCCTCCTTGGACGCCGTTTGCACGGGGGCAGCTGCCTTGGTCTGGACCCACCGGTAAATGATGGAGGTGGCCACCAACGCAACCACCACCGCCAAAACAAAAGCGATAACCGCCTTGAACTTCCCCATGGATCCCCTTCTCCTAAAAAAACCTGCTACTCAAGGCACATACGAAAGGAGGCCAGCTGGAGTGCCCTCCCCCCTTGCACAGCAAGTAGCCCATGGTTCCCACCGCGATGGCCACCCCATAGCATACTTTGAGACCCTCGCCCTGATGCGCCGGTTCCTCATCAAACGGTGAAAGAGCATGCGCCCCGCTCACCCCGTAGAACAAGACTTTTCCGATAAATACAAACTTTTGTAGGCATTTTTTCAGAAATATTACAAGTTGATGCGGATGCAATGCAAGTAAAATCAACGCATAGACGCCTCCTGTGACCCCGGTCCAGAGAAAAGCGACAAACGCCTCCTTCGGGCCGAGGAAGGCGCCCACCACTCCCATGAGCTTCACATCTCCAGCCCCCATGCCTTTCACCAGGTAAACAGGCATCAACAAAGCCATGCCAACCGCCAACCCGCTAAGCCCCTGCAGCAGTTCGTCCACCCCTCCATTGATCCCCCGGAAGATCAAAGCCGCCGTCATGGCCGGGTAAGTGAGCCAGTTGGGAATTCTTCGGTAAAAGAGATCAAAAACTGCGCAGACCGCTAGGAATACGGCGAGGATGAAGGGAGCGAAGGAACTCATGAAGTGGCTCCCTCACGGATCAGACAATAAGACAACAAAACCCATTGCTTGCCGCCTGCTGACCGGCACGCAACTCCCCCCGCCTGGAAAACTTCCCACACCCCGATGAGGAGGTGAATACACCCCTTTAGTGGTAAAAACCTTTCCTGTTTCCATCTTCATCATCATCCTGAGCACTCCCCGGACTCTCAGGGACACCGGTGATAGGAACATGATTCGGTCTGGGGCGATGGCGGTCTGATGCCATGGCGCACAAAGCCACCACCAGAATGCCCATGACAACGCCGGACACCAAACCCACAATGAACCAGAATACCAGCATTTCTTGTATCCATTCCATCGGATAGAGCCAAATCCTGGTTGCAGAGAGCAGTCCTTGAAAAGATCAGTCCTGTAGTGACAGATTATCTCAGTGTCTCGGGCGAGTCAAAATTTATCCCGGGCAAGAGAACTGAGGGAGGAATGGGGGGGGCATTTTGGGAATTCAAAGATGTGATCTGGAACGTCCCATTAGAAAGGCGCTCCAATACGGATGTCGAAATGGGAGGCACTCGATGACGGGTGCGTCCGGCACTCATTTCTCCCGGCGACTGCAAATCCGCTGGATCCTCCCAGAGACCGGAACACACAAAAAGACTAGGAGCACTCCTAGAGAAAATCCCAGTACAAAAGGCTTCAAGGGCATGGTTTCGTTCTTTCACCGGAATCGGGAGCTAAAAATGGTCCGAAAATGAACCATAAAAAGATCGGAAAGCTGGAGGAAAAGCGTCAGCCGGTCTTGGCAACGGGAATAGCACCCTTGGCAACTCTGGGTTGTTGCGAAAAACCCACCCATGCCATGAGCATCTAAGGAGACATCATTGAAAATGAACACTCACCGGAAGGGTGTGAATGCCGGCGCTCGGGAAGCCACCGGAGGTGAAAGCTCAACCGGCCTGACCATCCCCCGATTGTAAGCGCTCCTCTTTTCGCATACCGGGCACAGGCGACGAAACAGGAGGGGCGATTCCCACAGGCAACAGTGCACTCATCCCCGTCTCGAAAAGTACTTCCACTTCACCGGAAGAACAGAAGACCAGCTTGACGTATCCTGGATAAAGTCTGTCTGGGAAAAAACCCGATCAAATCACCCCCACGCGGTTTTCCCGCGCCCCCCGCTCTTCACTTGCGCCTCGCATCCAGAAACCCCTTTGATGCACTCCGGGATGTAATCAAAGGGCCTTGAGACCGGAATGCGCCGGTGACCCTATCCTAGGAGGACGCTGCATTGTGCGCTTCGTCGAGTTTTTGTTTGATGAAGTTGAAAATGTTGCTCATGGACTCAGTGTAAAGCCCGAGGATGGTCACCAGGGCGCCGGTGATCACGGCGAGCAGAATGGCATACTCGGCCATGCTCGCTCCGTCGTCTTCTTTCAGAAACCTTCTGATCATCTCAAGCATCGAATTCTCCTCTCCGGGATTCGACCCATGGTCCTTGGTCATTCTCCCTTCAATCTCCCATACGCCGAGGGTCACCACCCCCCTCCCCATGACGGCTCGCATCTCAACAACACATCAGCCGATTCTTAACACGGGTTTCACCTCTGCCTCAACCGCCGTGATCCATCCGCAATGGGCGCACCGAGCGCCCTGCATCCGGGCACGAACAACTGCGAAAGCAATTACATGAAAGGAATGTGCCATTTGTCAAAAAAAGCAGAACTTGCGTCATGATGCGGGGAACTGGAGACCCCGATCCGTGCCAAGAGCAGTATCGGCTCTCACGAACTTGCCAATTCACCCCGGGAACGGTCCGATCTGTTTTCTACTTTTGGTAGATCGCATACGGTCGGCTCATCGCGACCTCTTGAGCAAACGGAGGTTACAAGCCCGGGTAGCCAGTGAGGGATTCAAGGAATTTCTACTTTTAGTAGAATTCGACTCAACGGATAGGGTAATCACGAGCACACCGGCAGGCCTCAATCCTCTGGTTCCTCCACGGTCACGACCTTCTCAATATGGTGCTTCCTGATCTTCTTCCAGAGGTTTTTGGGGTTCAGGCCCAAGGACCGGGCCGCGTCACACTGGCGTCCCCGGTGTTTTCTCAATGCCGTGATGATGAGGGTTTTTTCGATCTCGTCCAACGTCTCGCCCAAAGAAATGACAGCCTGCCCGTTCAGTTTGTCGCCGATGCGGGGGGATCTTTGAAACGCCATGTTCAGTTCTCCACCGGAGAGGGTTTGTCCACCGCACAGGATGACGGCCCGCTCAAGCACGTTGGCCAGTTCCCGCACGTTTCCCGGCCAATCGTATCCCATGAGAAACTCCATGGCGTCTCTGGATGTGCCGGTGACGGAGGTACCCAGTTTCACATTGATTTCCTTGAGGAAATGTTCGGTGAGGAGCGGCAGATCGTCCTTGCGCTCTCTCAGGGGAGGAACATGAATGCTCCCCACGTTGAGGCGATAGAAGAGATCCTCCCTGAAACGCTTTTCCTTGATGAGGGCGGCGAGGTCCTGGTTGGTGGCGGCGATGATCCGAACGTCCACGGAAATAGGCTTGTTCCCTCCCAGGTGTTCGAACTGCTTCTGCTCCACGAGGCGCAGGAGCTTGGCCTGTAGGGCGTAAGGCATCTCCCCGATTTCATCCATGAGGATAGTCCCCTTGTGGGCTAGTTCAAATTTACCCTCCCTCGCCGACACCGCGCCCGTAAACGCCCCTTTTTCATGTCCGCAAAGCTCACTCTCCAGGAGGTTTTCGGGAATAGAGGCACAGTTGATCTTCACAAAGGGCCCGGAAGCCCTGGGACTCAGGGAATGGATGAGATCGGCCACCAACTCCTTGCCTGTACCGCTCTCCCCCGTGATGAGCACCGTCGTCTCCAGGGGGGCGATCCTTTGGATCAAAGCCTTTACGTGTTTCATGCACTGGCTAGCGCCCACCATTCTCTCGATGATTCCGCCATCCTTCTGGAGCCTGTTCTTGAGATGCTCCACTTCGTTTTTGAGCCTTCGCCGCTCGATGGCTCTCTTGATGACGATGTCCATCTCCTGGAGGTTGAACGGCTTGGTGAAGAAATCGTAAGCTCCCTTGCCTATGGCTTCCAGGGCCATTTCTTTTGAACCGTGGGCGGTCATCATGATGATGTCCCCCTGGTCCCCGTGCTCCTTGATGAGAGGAATAGCCTCGATACCGGAGATTCCCGGCAGCTTCACGTCCAGAAGAATCAGGTCATAGGAGTTGCGACTCACCTTCTGAATGGCCTCCTCTGCGGAAGAGGCGGAATCCCCTTCGTACCCCCTCCTCTCCAGGACTTCCCTCAGAGCGGCCTGCATACCCGGATCGTCATCTACAACCAGGATTCGCTCAGGCATGGACAGTATCACTCCGATCTGCATGCACCAACCCCTGCGGAGACTGCTTTCCACAAGGTAGGACGATCTGGAAAGCGGTTCCTTTACCCACCTCACTCGTCACTTGAACAGTCCCTCCGTGAGCGGTCAAAATATTATGGGAGATAGCAAGCCCCAGCCCCGTTCCATTGGGTTTCGTCGTAAAGAACGGATCCAGGACCTTTCCCATGATTTCCTGGGGAATCCCTTTTCCTGAGTCCTCGATGCGAATGCAAACACTGCAGCTGGCCTCGTTTACCCGAGGCTCGCCTTCTGCGGACACTTTCACCGACCCGCCGTCCCCACAGGCTTCGAACGCGTTGATGAGCATGTTCACAAAGGCCTGGGAAAGCTTCTCAGGATCGCCGCGCAACCGGGGAAGACTCGGCTGGTAGGCCTCCTCGACGACCACAAGGGAATCGGAAAACTTGGCTTTCACGAGTTGGACCACACTGGAGAGCAACTCTTCAACGTCGACTTCCTTCACAGTCTTGATGGAATCTCTCGAAAAAGCAAGAATGTCTTCGATAAGCTGGTTCAGCCGGTCGATCTGGTGCAGAATCTCGCCTGTGTACCGCAGCTTCTTCGCATCGTCCTGCGGAAGATCCTCCTGAAGCAACTCCGTGAAGGTGCGTATGGCCCCCAATGGATTCCTCACCTCATGGGCCATGCTGGAGGCCACTCCTCCGATCGCTGCAAGACGCTCGATTTTCTGGATCTGGTTCTTGACCGCAAGAATGCTCGCCGGATCCTTGATGCTGATGGAGACGCAATCTTTGCTCCCCTTTGCATTCCAGCTCTTCAAGGGATGAATCTCCACCCAGTACTCATGGATACGGCCATCCCCCAGAAGGAGCGGCACCAGCCTTAGGGGAATGCGCCCCGACTTCGCCCCCGCCTCCACCATGTCAAAGAAAGCCTTGTTCACCGTAGTGCGGGGAATGAACTCCGTCAGGCTGCTCCCCACAGCCGGGATCCCCTGGAGTCCCAGGAGTTCCGCCCCCTTGCTGTTCATGCGCGTGATCTGTAGGGCCGAGTCCACGGTCACCAAGCCCTCGGGCAGGTTTTCAATGATATAGTTGTCATTGACGAAGCGGCTCAGAGTCGTACTCACCTCGTCCACCACAATTCCCAGGGCGTCGATTTCGTCCGTTGCCTCAATGAAAGGTCGAGACGGATTCTCCAGCCGCAGAGACGCTTCCAGCTTGGCGATGAGCCGGTTGATGTGGCGGCTGATGAGGATCCCCGCTCCCAGGTTTCCCACGAAGGCGAGCAGGATCATGAGGAGCATCGATCCAAGGCTCACCTTGCGGAAAATTTCCATGTCGATGGAACTATCGAAAAACCACTCGTAGAGAGCGGGGTGGATGATCCATCCTGAGATGAGCATGCACAGGGCAAGCAAAGCCGGCAGCCCGATCATCAAACGGAGGCGCAACTTCGCCTGAACCTTGTTTGCTGGGATCATGGGTCTGTCCTGTCCAAAAAAAGGTCGATAGACGCCCTCACCATGAGACGCCCATAAAGCTTGGGAAATCATTATCCATATTCTCAGGGACGAGCGCAAGGCTTTCAAACAAGAGGTCGCAGGCCGGGGAGTCTCCCGGAGAAGTCCACCCTCGGTCTTCGGACGAGAAGACCTGTACACAAGGACGATCTTCGCGTAACATGCATTTTTGATCGCAAGGCATAAGGGTAAGCGACACATCCATGCCATTCCGGCCCTGCATCGCGGCTTCCGGGGATCATCGTGGCCCGTGCCTGCATCGACCCGATGCAAGCCTTTGCTGGCACGAAAACTCGCTTCAAGCGTTTTTTGCGATCACAGGGAAGGTTTTTTCATGCAAGAAGCCATCGGAGATCAGTCAGAGGTGCTCAAACCGGGGTTTTTCTCTGCCCCGCCGCTCCAACTGGATCACCTGGACATCCCCGACTGGGTGGTGGCGGACATCATCCTGCGATGGGTCTACACCAAGGGAAAAGCGGACCTCGTCTCCTTGAGCCGTTCTCTCAAGCTCCTGTTTCCCGTTGTGAACGCCATGTTTCAAAAACTCCGCCAGCAGCAACTGTTCGAAGTGACAGGCATGGTCGGCAACAATTATTTTTTCACCATGACCGCCGCAGGCAGAGACATGGTGGAGAAGCGCTTCAACCTGAGCCGATACATCGGTCCGGTGCCTGTTTCCCTCCAGAGTTACACGCAGGCCGTGAAGGCACAGCGGCCCACCTCCAGGGTCACCCGCAGGTCCCTCAAACGCGCGCTCTCCGATCTGGTGCTCTCTGAAAGGTTTCTGGACCAGCTGGGTCCGGCCATCGCGTCACAGTCCTCCCTGTTCTTATACGGCCCCACGGGAAGCGGCAAGACGAGCATCGCTTCCAGGTTGCCGCGCATATACGACGACATCGTCGTCATCCCTCATGCCGTGGAGGTGGACGGGCAGATTATCCTGGTCTTCGACCCCACGGTCCACGAAAGGGTGGAAGGGGCACCGCCGGACCTTGACCCGCGGTGGGTACCCTGCCGTCGACCCTTCATCACCGTCGGTGGGGAATTGGATCTGACCATGCTGGAACTGCATCGGGACGAACTGTCCGGCACCTACGTCGCCCCGCCCCAGATGAAAGCCAACAACGGGATTTTTTTCATCGACGATTTCGGGCGTCAAATCATCCGTCCGGAACACCTCCTCAACCGCTGGATCGTCCCCCTGGACCGCCGGGTGGACTACCTCACTCTCGCTTACGGAGTCAAGTTCCAGATCCCCTTCGAACTCATGGTGATTTTCGCAACGAACCTGGATCCCGGGAAACTCGCCGATGACGCTTTTCTGAGGCGTATCCGCAACAAGGTGCTCGTCGGCCCCATCGAACCCTCGGACTTTGACAGGGTCTTCCGCAGGCTCCTCCGTGAGAGAAATCTTCACTGCGAGCCCGACATGTTCGAGTTCCTGAGAAAGCTTTGCATTGCTCACTCGGGCAGAAAGGACCTGCGAGCCTGCTACCCCCTGGACATCTTGAATATCGTGATCTCCATCAGTGAATACGAGGAGCAGCCGGCGGAAATCAACAGGAATTCCCTCCAGCGGGCCGCCGCTCTCTACTTCTCCAGGCGAGCCACCGAGAACTGACCCCCACCGGGATCGCCCCTATGCCTCCACACGCTCTTCACGCGCTTTGAGAATGATAGGATGTTGTGTCGTCGCAGAGGGCAAACTGGGGATCCGCCTGCAGGCGACCTCTTTGCGGGGCTGCGACGGTTGCAAGAATCCTGTCGACAGTCTTTTCTCCCATGGTCAGAACGCCTTGCCTCAGTCCCAACACTTTTCACAGGAGCTTGAAAATGAAAACAAGCCGCAATCCATTCATTTTCCTGGTGACGGGTCTTCTGCTGCTCTCCAGCTTCGAGTCGACCCTATGCGTAGAAGAGCCGGGACAATCTGGCGGGAAATACGCCTACACCACCGACTGGTTCACCAAGCACATCCCCACCTGGACTCACGTCCTCTCCGAACTGAAAGGCAAACCCGACCTGAACTACCTGGAAGTCGGTGTCTGGGAGGGACGCTCTTTTTTCTGGGTGCTGGACAACATCCTGACGCACCCTTCTTCCAAAGCCATCGCTCTTGACGTCTTCTTCGGTGACGAGGAACAACGGTTCCGCCAAAACCTGGAGCGCTCTGGGCACGCATCCAGGGTCAGGGTCATCAAGGGTTTTTCCCAGCAGAAGCTGAGGGACCTTGAACTCAACACCATGGATCTCATCTACATCGACGGGGATCACAAGAGCAAGGCGGTGCTCACGGACGCGCTCCTCTCCTGGGATCTCCTCAAGGAGGGGGGAATCCTCATCTTCGACGACTATCGTTATCCTCCCGATCTCCCCATAGAACTGAGACCCGAGTACGCTATCGATGTCTTCGTCCGTCTCTTCGGTGATGAACTGAAGATTCTTCATAGCGGCTACCAGTTCATCGTGCGGAAGAGCAAGACCCCGTGCAACCCCGACATGGGCTTCATTGAAAGGTGGGAAGCCCCCATAGCCTGTTCCACTGTGGGCCCTTACGTCTACTACTGGAAGCCCCGGAAGCTCTACGAAGCGAGGACGAACCGGGAAATCCCACTGGAAAAGGGGGAGGAGGCCCTCATGGAGAACACCTTGCTGCACCTCAGAATGGCTTTCAGGCTGGAGGTGGGCAAAAGGGAGGCGGCTCGTTACAGGAAGTTTCTGGACCGGTTGGGACTTCAGGAAATTAGCGTTTCGGCAGGAGAAGGAATGCAAACAAAGCAGCAATAAACCGGCGCAAAGCCGGGATTTCATTCTCTGTCCCGGTTTCCGAAAGGGTGCCCGGCGGCTCTTGCTTTTCAAGTCTGAGCCATTTGCTCCAGAATGCACATCCTCCCATGTCTTTTGAGGGGGGTTGAGGTTCAGGGGCAAGACACCTTCCGATCGTCTCGATAGGTCTTGCGGCTGCTTGCCTTCATGTCCAACAGCATGCCTTCGCAAAACAGTCTGTGAATTGCAGGAACGATTGGGGAACCGCTTCTGAAAAAGGTCTCCGACTGAGCCTTGGCCGTGAAGGTGATGTTGAACGGACCTCCATAGCCGTCCACGGACACGACCCTGTCGCTCTTCGATCCGTTGCGTACGCTCCACACGGAGTACGTCTCTCCATCGGGGCCGCTGCTCACTGTCCCGTGGGAAAAGAGCCGTAGCCCCAAATTGCGCCTTCCGCCGGCATTGCCCTTGAAATCGATGGCGTACAGACCCGTGCGCATCACCACCTCATCCAGCCGGCAGTGCCTTGCCCGCCTCATGATGACAATGGCCCCAGGCGCAAAGACCGTCCGCGAGTTGCTCCTGTCTGCAATGGTCGCAAAAACATGGTATGTTCCATTGGGGAGATTGGAAACCTCCCACAGAATACTCCCACCGCTGCCGTTCAGGGAAAGGGGGATTCCCCCCGTGATGAGAGTCCCTTCTGTTCGCGTACGATGCGTTTTGTAATTAAAGATCCACGTAAGCTTCGTTTTCGGGATCCGCATCCACCCAGCGAATGAGAACATTTTGCACATCGCCTTTTATGGCGACTGCAGGCTCCAAAAGCGTGACCTCCGGCGGATCGTCCACGCCGTTGTTGTCCACGAGAAACCACGAGACCTGCGTCCATTCACTCGCCTCCCCATGCTCGTCTTCGGCCCGCGCCCTCCAGGCGTACCTTTCGTGGTCGGTGAGAGGCGTTGGCACGAACCAAGCCGGCACATCCGATTCACCTTGCGAAACCAGGTCCGCCAGGGATGAATCTTCATAGACTTGAAAACGGTAAGTGAGGAGATCATGGTCCGGGTCACTCGCTGCATTGACCTCCAGAGTCGGTTTCAGGGCCGCAACCCAGGCGCCGTCCCCGGGGTTTCTCAGAGTGGGGGGCAAGGGTCTGTCGTTTGCCGTGTTCACAAAAAAGCTCCCCTGGACCCAGGGACTTTCCGCAGCACCATCTGTTGCTTTCTCTCGGAAGAAGTATTCCGTATTGTCGCAAAGGGCCGATACATCCCATGCGGTCGTATCGAGACCTTCGGGGACAGTCCCCGAAACAATTTTCCAGGGACTGTCGAACGTGCTCACAATGTCGCACTCAAAAAGGTGGCTGACCGGATTTCCCTCCGGGTCGAGGGAATTGATGATCACGATCCTCACTTCCTTCTCCGTCACTTCGGCTGATGCTTCAGGCGATGTGATCACGGGTGCCGGAGGTGCGTCGTTTGCCGTGTTGACGTAAAAGGAGACAACGGGGGAGGCGGCAAACACTCCGTGGCCGTCTGTGGAGACGACCTGCCAGAGATAAAGAGTGTTCTCGCTGAGCCGCGGATTCATTTCCCACGACGTGGTTCCTGCTTCTCCCTGAAACAAGTCCGGAGACTGGGCCACCACAGTGCTCATGTCACTGGAAAAGACCTGGAAGACAGTGATGGGCAGGTCCCCGTCGGGATCGGTGGTGTTGGTCACCTGGAGGATTGGAGTGGTCGAACTCACTTCCGCCTTATCCCTTGGACTGCTGATGTGGCATGCGGCAGGAGCCTCGTTTATCGTGTTCATGAGGAAGCTTCCGTAGGCCCACGGGCTGAAACTCCTTCCGTCGGTCGCTCGAACCCGGAAGAAGTACCAACTGTTCTCCCGAAGGGGACCGGGAACGGACCAGCTGGTCGTCTCATCGCTCCCCGCAAGGCCTTCTCCCCTTGCGAGGAGCGTGACCATGCCGGGTTTTCCCCGTAGAGTTCGAATTCATGTGTGATGATGTCTTCCGGGTCGGGATCCTTCCCGTTACGAACGGTGATCTCGGGCGAAACGTCCTCAACCTGTGACTTGTCCGCTGGCGACACGATCTGTGGAATGCCGGGAGCATTGCTCCGGGTCGGGTCCGAATTCCTCCAGAATTCGTCAAAATCCGTAGCGCCGTCCCCGTCAAAATCTCCCCTCCCGTCCCTCGACAGGGATCCAAAGCAAAGAAGCTCCCAGGAATCCGTCATACCGTCACAATCGGAATCCCCCTCGGAACATACGTTGATAGTCGCACGCCGGGTCACCGTGAACGTTCCGTCGAACGCAGAGAAGATGATGGTATAGCTTCCCGCCTGTCCGACAGAGGGAAACCAGGAAAAAATGCCCCGGCCGCATCCCTCGTCCGTGAATTGCGCCGTGGCGGGAAGAGGAGATGCAGCAAGACTCGGGACAGTCCCGTCCGGGTCTGCGGCGGCAACGCTGAAAGAGACAATTTGCCCTTCCACCACCGTTCGATCGGCAATCGCTTCGAGGACGGGTGGTTTCGGCTGGCTCCCTGGATCCTGGAAGACGATGCGATACGAGCCCGTAGGGTTCGCGTCAAAAAGACTCAAGGTATGCCGCATCGAATGGTCGGCCGTTCGATTGGACGTTAGCCAGCAGTTTTCAGTTTTGATGCGCTTCCCATCCGAGCGCAGGACTTCCTTAAGGACTCTTTGGCCTCCATTGAGATCATTCAGCTGGACCAGCATGAATCCCACCGTCTCGGGCGTGGAAAGGGAATAGATTTGCAGTGATTCGGTTTGACCTTCAAACTCAAGTGCAGCTGAGGAAGAGAAGTCAGGGACGACCGTGTCCACATTTTGGGACTCGTAATCCCTGAGCACATCTCCGTCTTTCGCCAGGAAATCCCTGACGCTGTCTCTTCCCGGCAGATCCACCAGGACGTCTCTAAGGAGAAGATGGGTGTCGACGGACCCGATAAGCGAGGTGAGTTCGCCTCCGAGCTCATCTGCGTGGGAGAACTCGGCATCGAAGGCAACAAACCTCCCACTGAGAGGACAAATCATGGTCCAACGGGCGGGCGTTGGCGCTGTTATCGGGGCGGATATCCCCGAGAGAGGCGAGCAGGCTGTTGGTCACCTTGCTCCCGTTGACTTCGGAGCCGGTGATGGTGAAGTTGATGGGGAGTCCCTGAGCGTTTTCCACGATCCTCGGCTGGGCGGAATCGATCTTCACGTTCCTTGCGGTGCCGCCCCCGTTGTTCTTGATGCGGAGCCCCAAGGAAAAAGTCACAGGCGGTTCGATTTCGGGGGTGAAGGGATCGTCCCCGTATACGTCGCAAGGGAGGAAGTAGTCCAACACCATCTCGGGCATGGGTTTCACCAAGATCTGGTCCGGGATAACTTCCGTGGAGTGGCTCTCACCTCCGATAGTGTAGGTGAGCGTTGCACCCACATGGTAGAGGGTCCCCGCCTCGACCTTTCTGGAAGCACCGGGTGCAGGAATGATGAGCCAGTGCATATCCGCGCTTGTCCTGGGTGAAACCGTTCCCAGGCCGTCCACCCTCGTGATGTTCTCCAGGGATTGGAGTCGAATGAAGAAAAGGGCTGAGTTGTCTGCGGGATTGACACTCGCCCGGACAGTTTTCCCGTCCTTGTCGAGAAAAGTCACTTCGACGTTCACATTTTCGAGGGTGATGGAATCGAGACCATTGTTGATGCGCATGTGGGTGTCAAAAGCCTGCCTCTCGAGGATCAACTCCTGGGCGACTTCCATCTTTACCCGCGCACAAACGGAGTCCTCGGCGAACGCATCAATCACCTTGACCCACGGTAGCAGGAACAGGGCTACAAGGAACAGTCTCCACTGCCTTTTGAAACACTGAAACGGTCTCATTCCGACCTAAATTGAGCGATTCTTCCGCGGCAGGTGTTGATATTTACATCCATGCAAATAGCGGCGGTTGAGCAGAGCGTCGCCAGAGCTGATCAAAATGCAGATGATTCCAGAGCGCCTCGGGAACCTTGAGGATCACCCTTCCGGCATGCCGCACTACCTTAACGGCGATGTCAATGATCTTCCTGCGCAAAGTGGTCGGGTAGGCATTCAGGGATATT
>JAAYVE010000020.1 GCA_012517315.1 Deltaproteobacteria bacterium | reverse complement strand
GAGTGAGTTCCACGAGGGCTCGCCCGTCCCCGAACCGCAGAGGTCCGCCGATGTCCGATTCAGGGAGATGGCCGCGCTCGTACAGCTCCATGGCGCAGGCGATGGTGGATCCCATGCTGATGGTGTCCAGTCCCATTTCGTTACAGATGTAGTTGGCTTTGGTCACCGCGGCGAGATCGTTCACACCGCAGTTGCTCCCCATGGCGTATACCGTTTCATATTCAGGCCCCTCCCCCTCTCCCTGAAATTCAGGTGTATCCACCCGGGTTACCCGTCCGCAGCCGATGGGACAACTGAAACAGGCCTTGGGGCGTAAAAGGAACCTGCGGGTGAGAGTTTCCCCGTGAATCTCCTCCCAGCCCGGGAAGGTGCCCTGTTGAAAATTGCGGGTGGGCAGGACCCCGAAGTTCTGAGTCGCCATGACGGTGATCGCCGTCCCGTGGAGGTTGAGGGGATGCTTTCCTCCCTTCAGGGAGTCCTTGAATCTTGCCAAGAGCCTTTTCACCAAATCGTTGAACGCCTTGGGGTCGTGCAGGGGAACCTGAGTTGTTCCCCGAACCACCACGGCCTTGAGGTTTTTTGATCCCATGACGGCTCCGACGCCGGACCGGCCCGCCGCCCTGTCCCTGTCGTTCATGACGGAGGCGAAGAGGACCCGCTTCTCCCCTGCGGGACCGATGCATGCCGTCCGTGCATCGGGGGAGGTCTCTCCCCGCAGAATTTCGTCCGTCTCGTGCGTGCTTTTTCCCCACACATGGCGGGCCGATCGAAGTTCAGCCATGCCGTTTTCAACCCACAGATAGACCGGCTCAGAAGCCTTCCCTCGAAAAACGATCAGGTCCAGGCCCGCTCTTTTCAGTTCGGCCGGAAAGTGTCCCCCCGAATTGGAGCAGGTGATGGACCCGGTTAAGGGAGACTTGGTGGTGATCATGTATCTGGCCCCCGTGGGGGCCTTGGTCCCGGTGAGTGGACCGGCTGCCATGACAAGGGCGTTTTCAGGGCTCAAAGGATCGCACGAGGGATCCACCTCCCGAAGCAACCGTTGGATGCCGAACCCCCTGCCTCCGATGTAGTCCTTGGCGACCCTGGGGTCCAGTCCTTCCTCGGTGATCTCACCCTGAGTCAGATCCACCACAAGGATTTTCCCCGTCCATCCGTTCATGGTTCTCCTTCCGTGAAATCACCTGCCGTGCATGAAGGGAGGCTGTCAGCCGCCGTTCCTTCTGAGACCACTCAGACGGCCGAAGTCTCATCCAAGGCCTCGGCGAGTGCATCCACAACTGCATCGAGTTCGTTGTCTTGGATGATATAAGGCGGTCCGATCACCACCGCATCTCCGTCCACTCCGGCCAGTCCGGTGGTGGGATAGACGACGAAGCCCCGTTGAAACAAATTCTGCCACAGACGTTCCACAAACTTTTCATTGCGCGGGAAGGGGGTCAAGGAGCTCTTTTCCTTCACGAACTCCACCCCCCAAAGGAATCCGATTCCACGGATGTCCGCCACATGACGATGTCCCGCCAGGCGCTCCCTGAGCCTGCCGCCAAGGGCCGGGCCCATGGAAGCGACTCGAGCCACCAGGTTTTCCCGCTCCATGATGCGGATCACCGCCAGCCCGGCCGCCGCCGCAACACTGTGATGGGAAAAAGTCCCCCCGTGCACGAACGTGCCGCTGCCCCTGCGAATGGCTTCAAAATGCCTGCCCAGCACGCCCACTGCGGAGAGGGCGATGGAACCGCCGGCAAGGCCCTTCCCCATCGTCACGATGTCCGGGGTGACGTCGAAGTGCTCGCAGGCGAACCAGCGACCGGTTCTCCCGAATCCACATAGAACCTCGTCCAGGATCAGAAGAACATGATACCGATCGCAGATTTCCCTCACCAGTTTGAAATACCCGCGAGGAGGCGGCACCGCGGCGATGGTTGCGCCGCTCACCGTTTCGGCCAGGAAGGCGGACACTGTATCCGGACCGAGGTTCTGGATCGTCTCCTCCAGGGCGAGGGCACAACGCAGATTGCACCCCGGGTAGGCGAGGCCGT
>JAAYVE010000019.1 GCA_012517315.1 Deltaproteobacteria bacterium | reverse complement strand
GTGGGGGATAGCTGTTCCCAGAAATGGCCTCGGACCCTCCAAAAAAACGCTCAAGCATCGCCCCGCATTCACTCAACCTTGCCTTCCACTCCGATGAATGCCAATTTACTGCTCGATAACGGGCGCTCCGGGAATTGCTGGTGTCGCTCCCGTTTGCACAACAATGTATAGAGGATCGTCTTGTCTCGGACAAGCCCCCCTGTACCTCTGCTCTTCCCTATGCCACGCAGAGGAGCATAACCCTTCTTGGCAAGTCGGGCCATAATGCCCTGTGCATTCGACGCTGCCAACTTGACAGTGCCGGGCGCGACAAGTAGACTCATTTGCTAACTTAGTGGGGAATTTCCACATGAGAACCGTCCCACCCCATGGGGTTAGGAAAAGGGGTTCATCGCCGCTCATCATTTACAGGAATGAGAGGGAAATACAAGTAGTATGATGGGTGTTGCATGAGAGGGGTTCCTGATCATTTTGCGGTTGGGGTCAAGCCCGGCCTAAGGAGGAGGAAACGGGAATGAAACTGTCCACAAGGAGCCGCTACGGTACTCGTCTCATCCTCGACATGGCCCAGCACTATGACGAAGGTCCCATTCAAATCGGCTTGATCGCCAAGCGGCAAAACATTCCGGTCAAGTACCTCGAGCAGATCATCATTCCCCTGAAAAAGGCTCAGTTTGTCAAGAGCTTCAGAGGCTACCGGGGAGGTCACATGCTCGCCAAGCCACCTGGAGAGATCACGGTGGGTGAGATCGTCAGGGTGCTGGAAAAAGGACTTAGACTCACCACCTGCGTCGAGAACCCGGAATTGTGCGAACGTTCTGAAACCTGCCTCACGCGGTTTCTTTGGAAAGAGGCCACCGACGCGATCCACGAAAGGCTGAACGCCATCACTTTTGCGGATCTTTTGAAAAAGGGCGTCACCGACCTCGAGGCCCAGGGCTGTTGACGCCTCTTTCAGGGACCGATCTGCCCAAGGATGCGTCTGTTGAATCCTCCATATACTTCCTCGGGCCTCCTGGGTATCAACGGGGGCGGTGGAGGAGGCGAAACCACGGTGGAATCCCGCATTCCCGAGACAAAACCCAGTTCCGGACCATACGGGGAACTGGTCTCCCTCATTGCAAAGATGGGTTCTGTGCTGGTTGCATTTTCCGGAGGCGTGGACAGTTCTCTTCTCCTCGCCGCAGCCAGGGACGCCCTCGGCGAACGTGTTCTCGCCGTGACCGCAGTGTCGCCTCTCCTTTCAGAGTCTGAAATCTCATGGGCAGGCAAAGTAGCCTCAAAATTGGGTGCCAGGTGGATGGAACTCCCGATCCCTTGCTTGGACAGTCCTTATTTTCTCGAAAACCCCCCGGATCGCTGCTACCAGTGTAAGAAAGAGCTCTTTTCGGCTCTTCTGCGGAAGGCCGACGAGGAGGGGCTGAGAACTGTCGTGGAAGGGACCCAGCAGGATGACCTGACCGATTACCGGCCGGGTCTCCGGGCGTTGAGAGAGTTGGGGATCCGAAGTCCCTTCATGGAACTGAGGCTGGAAAAGGACCAGATCCGTCTGATGGCCAGGGATCGAGGACTTCCCAACTGGAACCGAACTTCCTCAGCCTGTCTTGCTTCCCGAATCCCCTACGGCCATGCCGTCACCGTAGAAAAACTGCGGCGGATCGCCGTCTGTGAGGCCATCATCCAAGAGATGGGTTTTTCCCAGGTGAGGGTCAGGGACCATGGGGCTGTTGCACGCATCGAGTTGCTCCCCTCCGAGATGCGGCACGCCCTGGATGATTCTGTTCTTGAGGCCATTTTGACCCGGTGCCAGGAGCAGGGCTTTGCCTACGTCACTCTCGACCTCAGGGGCTACAGGACGGGTTCCATGAACGAAGCGCTTCCTGATGAAATGAGGCGCTGATCTGCCGAGGGAAACTCATGGCGCCTGAAAGGAATCAAAAGTTTTCAGGGGCTTTCGCAGTTTCGGCCGAATCACGGGGAAGGTGCCTCGGAGTATTTTGAGACCGGTTGCGGGGCGTTGAATGAGAGCATCCACGAAAGCCGGGTTGATCCATGAAATCGGCCACACCCTGGACCGTGTCAGGGCGAGACATCCAATTGTCCACAGCATCACCAATTACGTGGTCATGAACTTCACCGCCAATGTTCTCCTCGCCTTGGGTGCCTCTCCCATCATGGCTCATGCGCCAGAGGAGATGGAAGAAATGATGGAACTGGCCGACGCTTTGGTGCTCAACATCGGGACCCTCTCCGCACCCTGGGTGGATTCCATGCTTCGGGCGGCTTCGGCGGCTCAAAGGAGGTCGGTTCCCATCGTTCTGGATCCCGTTGGGGCCGGGGCGAGCCGTTTCCGTACGGAAACGGCTCGACGTCTTTTGCACGAGGCGGGACCTTCGGTCCTGCGGGGAAACGCTTCGGAGATCCTTGCCCTGGCAGGTCACTCCGGTCCGTCACGAGGTGTGGATTCTGCCCACGCGACCGACGAAGCCGCCGCCGCCGCTACGTCCATGGCCGCCGCCACCGGTGCCGTAGTGGCTGTCACCGGTGCACGCGACCTGGTTACCGATGGAAAGCGATGGGTCCATATCCACAACGGTCATCCCCTAATGGGAAGAGTCACCGGATCAGGTTGTGCGGCGACGGCCGTTCTGGGGGCTTTTTGCGCCGTGGAGACCGATGCATGGAAAGCGGCTGCGGGAGGCCTTGTCGTCTTCGGCATCGCAGGGGAGGAGGCGGCACGCTCCGACCCCCGCCCGGGGACTTATCAGGTTCTCCTCCTGGACGCCTTGGACGCGGTATCGCCGCTTCATCTCGAGGGGGGAGCCAGGATCGAAACAGGAAATGCAGCGGTTGCATGAGAAGACTTGACCTGTCCCTCTATCTCGTCACCGATCGTCACCTGGCTCGGACCGGGTCGGTGGAGAGCATTGCCGCGGAAGCCCTCAAGGGTGGGGTCACCATGGTCCAGTTGAGGGAAAAGGATCTGGGAGCCGGGGATATTATGAAACAGGCCCTTCGCCTCAAGGAATTGACCGACGGATACGGCGTCCCGCTCATCATCAACGACCGTCTCGACATCGCGTTGGCCTGCCGGGCGGCTGGCGTCCATTTGGGGCAGGAGGATTTGCCGTGCGCGGCGGCGAGGCGCATTGCGGGAAGAGAGTTCATCATCGGTGTTTCGGTGAGTAAGACGGCCGAAGCATTGGAAGCCGAAGGGCAGGGTGCTGATTACCTCGCCACCAGTCCCGTTTTCTCCACCGCCACCAAGACGGATGCGCCAATTCCCCTGGGTGTCCGGGGCCTCGTGGAAATAAGGAGGCACACGCGTCTGCCCCTTGTCGCCATTGGAGGCTTGCACGCGGGAAATGCAGCAGAGATCATCCAGGCCGGCGCCGATGGAATCGCCGTGGTTTCCGCCATTATGGCGAGCCCATCTCCACGGGCGGCTGCCATGGAACTGAGGCTTGCCGTGGAGAGAGCCCGGGGTGTCCACAAAGGGTGAATGCCCGGCCGCTTCATGCACATCTCCAGGGAAGCCGTCGTCGGCGCTCAACTCAGGGACTTGTCGGGTCTCCACAACGGGGGCATCAACCGTCCGCATCCAATACCTCCCGCACGACCTGCAGCAACTGCCGCAGTTGAAAAGGCTTCGGCACGGAAGCCCTGGCCCCCAGGGTAAGGATGTCCTGCGAGGAATCGTGCGTGGTAAAGCCGCTCGCCACGATGACCCTGGTTTGCGGGTCGGATTCCAATAGACGCACAAGGCACTCTCTTCCCCCCATCCCCGGCATCATGAGATCCAATAGGACCAGATGGATTTCCTTTTCTGCTGCGAACCGCTCCAATGCACTCTCTCCGTCTGGTGCCGTGAGGACGTGATACCCGTAGGCGCGGAGAAGCTTGCTTGTGGAATCTCGTATCCACTCCTCGTCATCCACCAGCAGGATGGTTTCCGTACCTCCCCGTAGTTGCTCGTTTGCGGTCTCTTCCTCGTGCTCCTCCGTCTCCTGAATGGCGGGGAAAAGGATCTCGAAACGGGTCCCTTCCCCCGGCCTGCTTTGGCAGATGATGTGGCCGTGATGGTTTTTCACGATTCCGTAAGCCATGGCCAGGCCCAGGCCACTCCCCTTGCCGGCCGCCTTGGTCGTGAAGAAAGGATCGAAAATGCGCTGCATCACATCCTTGTCCATCCCGTGCCCCGTATCGGAAATGGAGAGTCGCACGTAATCGCCGGGAGTGATTTCCGGATGGACGGCATGATAGGCTTCGTCCAGGGAAACATTCCCCGTCTCGACGATGAGCTCACCTCCCTCGGGCATAGCATCCCGGGCGTTGAGGGCGAGGTTCATGAGCACCTGCTCCATCTGGGAAGCATCTGCGTGAATCCGCCACAGGTTTCCCACGAGTTGAAGCTTGATGTGGATCATCTTGGGAATGGTCCGGTCCAGGATTTCACGCAGATTGACGACGATCCTGTTCACATCGACCGGCTTGAGGGAGGGGGCCACTTTACGGCTGAAGGTGAGCAACTGGCGGGTCAGTTCGCTACCTCGAGTGGCTGCTCGCCTGATCTGCATCAGTTCGTTGTGCCCTGGCTTTCCGTCAGGAACATCCATCAAGAGGACCTCGGCATAACCCTGCACGGCTTGAAGCAGGTTGTTGAAATCATGCGCGATGCCTCCCGCAAGGGTGCCCACCGCGTCCAGTTTTTGGGCTTGCAGGAGTTGCGCTTCCAGGAACCTCTGCGAGGTGATGTCGCGCATGAAGCAGAGCACTGCAGGCTTCCCTTCCCAATCGATGCGGGTGAGGTTGGTCATCAGCCACTTGATTTGCCCCTCTTTGTTCATTCCCCTGAAGGTGTAAGTGGCCGGGACCTGCTCCCCTTTCAACCTTCTTTGATGCCTGTCCGCAACCATTTGGCGATCTTCGGGGTGGACGTGTTCCAAGAAGGGAATCCTGGCCAGTTCTTCCTCCGTGTAACACAGCATTTGCAGAGTGACAGGGTTGGGGAATTTGATGACCCCGTCCTGGGCGATGAAGATCGCATCGAGAGCATTGTGAACCACCGTCCGATATTTTTCCTCAGATTCCTTTAGTGCCGCTTGGGCGTGGCGCAGAGCCGAGATATCGATGCTCACCCCCAGTGCTGCCACCATATTTTTCTGGTGATCCGTAAGGGGATAGGTGGTGAAAAGAGCGGGGAAGCGCTCGCCGGACTTGCGCACCAAGGTGGTTTCCCCGGAGAAACCCTCGCCACCCTCCCGCATCATGCGGTGGATCTCGGGAAACCTGCGGATATCCTCCTCGAGGTGCAGCACGGAAACCGGGTGCCCCACCATCTCGTTGCGGCTGTACCCGAAGAGCCTTTCGGCACCGGGGCTGAACTCCAGGACCAGCGGTTCGGGATCCCTGGCGTCGGTAATGATGAAGGCGACGTTGATGGCCGCCTGGAAAACGGCCCTCAATCGCCTCTCACTCTCCTGAAGGGCTTTTTGCACCGTGCGGCGGTGGGAGATGTTCCAAACCAAATAGAGAATGAGAAAAGACTGCAGCACGAAGACGGCGGCGGCCCCGAGAATCATGGTGCGGTGACGTTCATGGAAGGAAACCTTCCGGTTGATGACGACACTGCCTTGGGGAAGAGCCGATTCCAAGACATCCCATCTTTCGAGCTGTTCCCAGTCGAAAGTGTACCGGGTGATCCCCGACCACTGAACGGGAATCTGTTCCACCGGTTCCCCCTTAAGGATCCTATTGAGGAGCCTTCCCGCCGCTTCCCCCTGGTACAAGCCGCTGTTGACCTTGCCTCCCACCGCCCCATGTCCCACGTACATTCCCCCGTGGACATAGACGGGGGCGGGAGAGGCCTGGGACACCGCGGCCATCACATTTTCAGGGTCGAGGGTCTGCCCGTCCCGGTCCTGGAAGAAATCCGAGTGGTAGACAATGCTGCGGCGAGGAACGTCTTTGAGCCTTTCCAGCAGTTCTTCCATGGTCAGGCCTGTGCCGGGATCCAGGAAGAGAAAACGGGCGGGAAAGCGCCGGGAATGGTCGATCTCTTCGATAACGGCCCGGTTGACCCTACCGGATGTGGTGTTGTCCGTAATGACGAAAACGTTCTCGATTTCCCCATGGAGATGCAGACCGATTTCAATGGAGTCCGCGATGTCCGTCGTCTCCACAACGCCTGTGAAGCCCTCTTGCTCCTGTAACATTTCCTTCTCGAGGTGGTTGACGCCGCAAAACACAACGGGAGTCCCGGGAAAGAGTTTGTCCCGGTGCCTCAGGAGAAACTGAAAGGCATCGTCATCCAGACTGACTACAGCGTCAAAACGTTCTCCTGCATACTTCAGCCTGTATTGTTCAAGAAGAAGCTGCAGGTATGCGGCGTTTCCGTACATCCTCTTGCAGTCCATGTATTCCACGAAAAACTGGCACTGGGACGGCAGAACGGAGATCAGTCCCCGCACTTCGTCGTCGGAGAAGGGCATCCCGTAGTGGTATGAATTGAGAACAAAAATTCTCGGGTTTGCAACGTCAGGGGATGCAGGATGGGGAAAAAGGGCTTCCCACAAAAGAAAAAAAAGGATGGACAGACACTTGAGAAGGGAAGGGCATGTGTTTCCGGCCACGAAGAGTGACTCCGATTTCCGGGCCAAGGCAGAATTCAGGTGCATGGAATGACTTTCTTGAGCGGGCACGTGTCTGACTCCAGGGGTTGCCCGGCCCGAATGGGGATGGGAACGATCCAGGATTCCCCTGAGATTCAATACTAAACATGGCAGGATGCGAAAAGCTCCTTTTGCGGTTTCAGCCAATTAAACACGCCCGTCTCTCCCTTGTGTCGCCATTTGACTGCGACCGGATGGTCATCGGGAGCATCGCTATAGGCGAGAACCAGCTGGGCGGCTGTCTGGAAATCGGTCTCGAGGGGGCCGTGTCCTATGAGGAGACCGAGAGGACCGGGGAAGTCCAGGACACGAAAAACCCCGTCTTCATCGGCTGCTGCAGTTTCCAGTCTTTCATTTTCCAGCCGGTTTCGGCCGACGAGGAGGACATTCCCCCCGGGCAGGCGGAAAAACCTCCCCAGCCGGATCAGTTCCGCTTGCCTGGGTGTTGCCCCGGGGAGGGACTGGAAAAGGGCTGTCAACTTCCTTGCAAACCCCTCTTTCGTGAGGATACACCCGCCCGCCGGTTGAGGATAACCGACGATGCCGTAACGGTCGGCCAAGGCTTCCTGTCGTTTACGGGAGCGTCCCTGGATGTCCAGGAGTCGTTCCCTGTCCACCAGGCCCTCCAGTTCCACGAGGGTCGGAGGCAGCAACTTGGCGCTGAGGGGGCGCAAAACGAGACCCGCGAAACCCGACAGGTTTTCCACGCTGCGCAGGGAATCCCTTCGCTGACTCATGGGGCGCTGTCCCAGGACTTCACCGGTGAAGAGAAAGCGGGCTCCCATTTCTTCCATGACCCGTCCCGCTTCACGAAGCATGAGTGCGTGGCAGTCGATGCAGGGGTTTGCTTGGCTTCCGTAACCGTATCGGGGTGATTTCAACATCTCCAGGTATGGCCGGGAAATATCCAAGACACGCATGGGGATTGCAAGCGCTTTCCCACCCGCGAGTCCCTGTTCGGGTCCGAAAAAGGGCGTGAAAAACGTGACGCCCATGACTTCCAGATTCTGGTCCTGGAGCACCCGTACCGCAAGTAAGCTGTCCAGTCCGCCGGATACCAGCCCGATACCCTTGGGTTTTGGCGTCGACTGTTCCTGATAAATCATCCCATCCATTTCGTCCAGGCGGTGTCCTCAGACCGGCCTGCCGGGTCAGCCGGCCTTGAATACCAGCTCGGGCTTCTTGAGAAAGACCTTCGTCGCCGGGGGAACGGAGTCGGTGATCCACACGTTGCCCCCGATGACGGATCCCGCTCCAATGACCGTTTCCCCTCCCAAAATGGTGGCACCGGCATAGATGATCACATCGTCCTCGATGGTGGGGTGGCGCCTTCGGTTGCGGAGCAGTTCCCCTGCTCCCCTTGGCAGGGAGAGGGCACCAAGGGTGACCCCCTGGTAGATCCTCACCCGTTTGCCGATCACCGTCGTCTCTCCAATGACGACCCCTGTGCCGTGATCGATGAAAAAGCTTTCCCCGATTGTCGCTCCCGGGTGGATGTCGATGCCGGTGAGGCTGTGGGCGTACTCGCTCATGATGCGCGGGATGAAAGGGACCTGTAGAGCGTGCAACTCATGAGCGACACGGTGTACCGTGACGGCAAAAAGGCCCGGATAGCTGAAAATGATCTCGTCACAGCTCTTGGCAGCGGGGTCTCCATCGAAGGCGGCCCTCACGTCCGTGCCCAGAATCACTCTGAGGCCAGGGAGCTTTTCCATGAATCGAAGCGCGATATCCGCCCCCCGTTCCTCACAGTGAATGCACGGCAGACTGTGCCGAACACATTCGTGCCGCAGGGAAAGGGTGATCTGCTCTGCAAACATCTCATAGAGCTCGATAGCTTCTTTTCCAAGGTAGTACCCAAGGTTCACCCCGTCCAGCCTGGCCGATAGGAAATACCCCGGGTAAAGAATCCGGTTCAAGCGGTGCACGATTTCGATGACGGCATCCCGGGAGGGAATGGGTTCCGGCCCCACGTGGTCGAAGCACTCATTACCCCCGCAGCTCCCAACGAGGGCGTCCACGATGTATGGGATCCGTTCCCTGAAGCGCTGCTTCACTTCCCGTTCGTGTTTGCACTGGTCCGCTGTGCGAACTGCTTCCATGGAACCCCCCGTTTCCTTCAAGAAGAATACGAATCCGTGGCGCATGCGGGGTTGGCCGTTTTCCAGTAGGGGGACATGCTCCTCAGCAATTCGATGATCGGCGGAAGCTTTTCGATGACGAAATCGATCTCTTCGTCTGTTGTGTATATGCTCAGGCTGAACCGGATAGAGCCATGAGCCATGGTAAAGGGGACACCCATGGCCCGCAACACGTGGGAAGGCTGCAGGGAACCTGAGGTGCAAGCGGAGCCCGACGAGGCGCAGATGCCGAATTCGTTCATCATCAGGAGGATTGATTCCCCTTCGACGAATTCGAAACTGATGTTTGTCGTGTTGGGAAGACGGTTAGACCGGTCTCCGTTGACACGGCTACCGGGAATCCTGGCGAGTAGTTCTTGTTCCAGCCTGTCCCGGAGGCGGGCCACTCTCGTGTTTTCCTCTTCCATGTTTGCCAGAGACAGTTCAGAAGCCTTGCCGAGGGCGATGATGCTGGGCGTGTTTTCGGTTCCGCCGCGTCGCCCCTTTTCCTGGTGCCCCCCGATGAGAAATGGGTGGAACTTCGTTCCCCGCCGCACATAGAGCACCCCGATCCCTTTGGGAGCGTGGAGCTTGTGGCCGGAGAGGGAGAGCATGTCGATAGAATTTCGGCTCATGTCGATGGGGATCTTCCCCACAGCCTGGACGGCGTCTGAATGGAAGAGGATCCCCTTGGACCGAGCCATCTCGGCGGCTTTTTCCACGGGAAAGATGACGCCTGTTTCATTGTTGGCCCACATGAGGCTGACGATGGCCGTGTCCACCGTCAGGCTCCTGCGATAGAAATCCATGTCCAGACGGCCTTCCCCGTCCACGGGCACTTCCGTGACCCGGTATCCCTCCGATGCAAGATGGGCGCAAAAGGCTTTTACCGCAGGATGTTCCACCCGGCTCGTCAGCACGTGCCTCTTGCCAGGATGGGCGGTGAGAGCGGATCGGATGGCCGCATTGTCGCTTTCCGTCCCGCAGCTTGTGAAGAGGATTTCGTCGGGATGGGCCCCGATGAGGGCGGCAACCGCCTCACGGGATTCCCGGATCTTCTTGCCCACCTGCCCCCCGAAGGAATGCATGCTGGAAGGGTTGCCGTACAGCTCCGTCAAATATGGGAGCATGGCCTCCACGACTTCCGGGGCCACCCGGGTCGTCGCGTTGTTGTCCAGGTATACGGTTTTCACTGGGAATCCTCCTCAACCACCAGTTCGGGCCAGACGAACTCCTTCAGCTTTGCCTCGACGAAATGCTTCAGGGTCATGTTGGCCGCCTGGCAGGAAGCACAGGCACCTCTTGTTGCCACGATCACCCGGTTGCCCACCACGTCGATGAGTTCGATGTCTCCACCGTCCTGCTTCAAGGATGGCCTGATTTCCCGGTCGATGGTTTCCTCGATCATCTTGATCTTTTGAATGTTGGATAGCCTGGGGCTTGAGACGGGTTTGGACTCCATCCGGGAACGGACCCGGGAAATGATCTCCTCGATGGCCTCGTGGCAGCTGCTGCAACCCCCACCCGCCTTGGTGTAATTGGTCACATCCTCCACCGTTGCCAGGTTGTTTTCCTCCACGGCCCGTTCAATTTCCAAATCTGTCACCCCGAAACACTCACAGACGATATTGCCCGGCGCCATTTGGAGGGGTGCCCCCTTATAATGGGAAATGGCCTTTTCCAAGGCTTCCCGGCCAAGCACCGAACAGTGCATCTTCTCCTGAGGAAGCCCCCCCAGGTAGTTGGCTATGTCCTGGTTGGTGACCTTTGCGGCTTCTTCAACGGTCATCCCCTTGATGATTTCCGTGAGGGCCGATGCGGCGGCAATGGCACTGGCGCAACCAAAAGTCTTGAACTTGGCCTCCGTGATGCGGTTGTTTTCATCCACCTTGAAAGTGAGTCTGAGGGCACCGCCGCATGCGATGGACCCCACCTCGGCCACTCCGTCCGGATTCTCCACCTCCCCCACGTTGCGGGGATTCAGAAAATGATCCTTGACCTTGTCTGTGTAATCCCACATGAGCTCCACTCCTCTTCTTCGACAATACAAACGGGGACTGTCAGCCAGGTCGTCACCTCCCTCACACCATCCGCCGGTTGGCGGGGAAAGCACCTGCCAGAGCAGTCCCACGGGCACTGACGCTGCGCAGTCGGCACTTGGAAAAATTGTATTCTAAACTCTCCCGCCGTTTTCACAAATCATTCTTTCAGCGATTTCACGCAGCATTCAAACGTTTCCAGGACCATCAACGGAACCACGACCGAAAAAATATGGCTGGAGGGTCACCCTCCAGCCCCTGCCGTTGAAGTGTTCGCCCTTTGTTGCCCAAAACTTCGTCGCCGATGTTTCGGCGGGTCAACTTCACAATTTTCAGTCATGGGCCAAAAAATAGATCAATGCCTTTACTGAAACGATCCTCCGTCGTCCCGTCGTCACAGCTGTAACATTTGCCCGAATGACAGAGCTCTTGCCCGTGACTGTATGCGCTTCATTCGAATAGACAGTCCTTTTTTTCCAGAATTCCTCATCTTACAACTCCCAATCGCCATCACCCTAAACTGCTGACGGATGGGTCGGGAGAGTTGCATCATCTTCAGGTTGCCCGGTATTTGTTTTGGTAAACTATACTCATTTTCTATTGTATTTTAACCATTATGACCGAACACGGCAACAAATGGTCTCCTTGCAAGGGCCCATGGAGGCAGATGCGTTGGGGAAGAATGGAACGCTCCCCCGATCGACTCTTAAAACCACACCCCTCTGTCCCGGACGCCCACTTCGCCGGATGGCTCCACGACAATGAGGCGCGCTGATTCCAGGGGATCTTCCGAGCTAAAGAAAAGTGCCCGAAGATGTCGGTTTGTCTGACCGACGTTGAAGCAGGGAATTCCGGCCACCGCTTCCCACACGCTGCCGCTTTGCCACGGCGATTCGTGGATGTGTCCATGGAGAGAGACGGCGATACGGCATTCTTTTCCCCGGCTTTCGAGAAAGCGTCGAACCGCGAGACTTCCCACGTGGAGCCCATGTTGGGTGAGGTCCAGGGCCGTGTCCCGTGGAGGGGCGTGGCTGACGAAAACCAGCTTGCGGTGAAGAGGGACGTTCTCCGCGATGGATCGGGCGAGTGCCTCCAGGTCTTCTTCCATGGTGCCCGAAGAGAAATCCAACTCTACCGGGGCAGGGGCCCCTGACCTGGTACAGTAGCCGGTGCGGGAAACGCCGGCATCCTTGAGGCCCGGCCTCTCATGGCAGTCGGGCTTTTCCCAGTCCTTGATGGCAAAAGGAGTGGGGTTCACGGTCATGTACCCTGCCACGGCAAACTCCTCTCCCACTGGAACCACCCGCCGGTGCAGAAGGTGTAACTCCTTTCCGTCATGGGGGATCAGGAGTTCTCGTGCGGCAGCGATATCGTCGTTTCCTAGGTCGAGGAGGATCTGGGTTTCGGGATGTGTTCTGCGGAAATCCGCGACGGCTGGAAGGAGCCGATCCCGAATCCAGGAACGGTGCGGTTCAATGGAATGGGCGATTCCTCCCCTTTTCCAGTCGGGATTGATGTCTCCCCCCACGATGATGGCAGCCGGTTTGAGGGAGTGGGCTGCAGTGAGGAGCTTCTGAAAATGGGCTGGATGAACGTGGGTATCGGATGAATAAAGGATTTTCATGGGTTTTGGGTTCCTCCATCGTGTTTGCTCCCGGTTTCGTGGCCGCACCCCGGTCATGGAACTCTTCAGTGCCAGACCGTCTGCTCGCGAAATGCGCCCTCACTGCCATTCGTACACTTCTTGCGTCTTGCTTTCAGGGGATTAGTGGATTATCCGTCATAATTCAAGTGGAGTGGAGGGGGCGCAGGGATGCAGTTGCTAGGTGGTGCAAGGGCGGGAGGTGATTAGAACGTGAGACGATTTTGGTCTTGGATCGACACCAATTTCATTTCTCTTGCCAGGCAGATGCGGGTGTCCTACCTTCCGCCACTCATGGTTTACCTGGCGGCGGGGGTTTCCGGTCTTACAGCCATTGTGGGGACCTTTTTTGTGAAGGACTATCTCGGCCTTTCCGCCGAGTTCCTGGCGGCTTTGGCATTCTGGGCCGGGATCCCCTGGACACTCAAGATGCCCTTTGGGCACATCGTGGACCTGCTGTGGCGCTGGAAGTCCCTTTTCGTTTTCGTGGGTGCTGGGCTCATTGCCACGGATTTTGTCATCATGCTGGGTCTCATCGGGCGCAACCAGTTCATGCTCCGGTTCATGAGCGCTGAGGCCTGGTATGTCCTTGGTGTCCTCCTGGCCCCATTGGGGTATGTCGTTCAGGACGTGGTGGCGGATGCCATGACCGTGGAAGCGGTCCCCACCGTGGATGATCAGGGACTGCCGTACGATCCTGCGGTCGTCAAGCAGATGCACACCACCATGCAGACCCTCGGCCGTGCCGCCATCGTGGGAGGGGGAATCCTGGTGTCGGTGGTGAATATCGTCATGTTCAGCGGGGTGGCCGGGATGTCCGAAGCGGAAAAGGTGTCCGTATACCTGGACATCTACACGATGGCCATGGTGATTCCGGCCATTTCGGTCCTGGGAGTGATCATCGCGTGGTTCCTCAGGGGAAAGCGGGTGAAAGACCTTCGGGGACTGGGTTTCGAAGAGGAGCATATCCAGGAGATGCTCGGGCTGAAGGGGCAGAAAACAGAGCCCAACTTGTGGATCTTGGGAGGAAGCCTGGTCTTCGTCGCCTTCACCTTGGCCATGGGCCTTGGGACCGTTCCCTTCGACCAGGAGATTGTCTTTGCGGGGTCCATGGGGATCGTTCTTTTCCTCATGGCAAGACTCCTCAGGGAACTCTCTCTCGAGGACAGGCGCAGCCTCGTGGGGACGGCTCTCATCATTTTCGTTTTCCGGGCTCTGCCCGGGCCTGGAGCTGGTTCCACCTGGTGGCAGATCGACGAACTGGGGTTCGACCAGCAATTCATTTCCAACCTGTCCCTCATCTCCAGTTCCTTTGCCCTGCTGGGGATGTTCATCTTTCGGCGTTTCATGGCCGAGCGATCCATCGCTTACGTGGTGGGCTTTCTCACCGTTGCAGGCACTGTCCTCTCCTTGCCCATCATCGGTCTCTATTACGGCATCCACCACTGGACTTCAGCCCTGACGGGAGGGCTTGTGGATGCGCGTTTCATTGCGGTGGTGGACACGGCCCTGGAATCTCCTCTGGGGCAGGTGGCCATGATCCCAATGCTCGCCTGGATTGCCCAAAGCGCCCCACCTCACCTCAAGGCGACCTTCTTCGCCGTTATGGCCTCCTTCACCAACCTGGCTCTCTCCATGTCAAGCCTTGGGACCAAGTATCTGAATCAAGTGTACGTGGTGAGCCGCCGGGTGGTGGACGCTGCAACGGGTGACGTCAAGGTGCCGGCCGATTACAGCCAGTTGGGGGTCCTTCTCGTTACGGTCACAATCCTGGGGTTTGTCTGGCCCATGATGACCATCTGGGTCGTCCAGAAATCCCGCATCCGGTCCAAGGCGTAGGAGTCAGTTGCGGGAAAGAGACACCGGAATCCCCCTTGAAGAGCGCGTTTTCTGTGAGAGGGCGCACTTGCATGGTCCATTGGATTTCTTTGAGATCTCCCAAGAAAGCGGGCCCAGGCCTGAGCGCATTTTCCCCGCCTTCCATGGGAAGCTGGGGAATGCGGTGCGCATGAAATGGGCATGGGACGCCTGAAGTTTGCCTTGTCTCCAACCGAAGCGAGGGACGGGATGCGACCCCCGAGGTAGCCACGGGTCAATTTGGTTTTCCAAGGAAGTACAGGACGCTTCTCGGGGTCGACCCGGTGGCAAACAGGATGGAAGTATGCGCGACCGACAGGAGGAGTCTTCTTTGTAAGGGCGATCCGGCTGAAAAGATGAAAAGATTTGATTCAGGCCCGTTTTGGTGAAAGAATAACCAAAAGAAGACCGCTCAGGTTCCTCTCCTCCATAATAGCTTGTGAAGACGGTGCCCGACGGGATGTAATGCCGGAGGTCCGAGGTTCCGTGTTCTCAGGAAAGGGAGAGGGACTCTTCAGGAACTCCAGAAAAACCTGGGTGGGGGAACGGGGCGGCGATCCCCTTTTGGGTACAGAAGCCCATAGCTTTTGCTTTTCCACTTGGGGGAACGATCAGGTCCACTTTGAGCAAGGGAGGCGATGGTATGAAAAAGGTGACCGTTGTTGGATGTGGGGCTTACATGGACAGTGGTTACGGCTGCCCCGGTGAATGGAGGTGTCTCAAGGCGGCCGCCCTTGGCGAGGGGAATTTCCAGGAGCCGGTTCAAGTGACGGGCTTTGTGAAATGTGAGTGCCCCGCCCGGGCCATGGTTCCCACAGTCGCCATGGCCTCCAAGATGTCGGAAATCAAACCGGATGCCATTTATCTCAGTTCTTGCCTGGTCAATGCTAAACCCGGCTGCCCTTACGGTTCTGCGGAGGAAATGGCGAAGCTGCTGCAAACAAAAACGGGAATACCGGTGATCCTGGGTACTCACGATTATCATTGAAGGGAGGCGGCAGGGTCAGGCCCTTCCCTACAGGGTACCCCTGCAGCATGACCTGGAAGCCCCTCGAAAGCTGCAGGCTGGTGTGCCCCCGTCGATCTGTATTGGCGGAAGGGGGTTGATGCCTCCACTTTCCCGGTAAGACCTCATGAGTGGCACAACGACTGACAGAGTAACGAAAAAAAAGGGCTTGCACCACAAATCGGGCAAGCCCTTGATATGCTTTGGCGTCCCCAACCGGATTTGAACCGGTGTTGCCGGCGTGAAAGGCCGGTGTCCTGGACCGGGCTAGACGATGGGGACACAGCGTGGAGGCTTTCTAATGAAAGCCGTGATCCCTTGTCAAGGATTTTTTTGGTGGGCCGTGCTGGATTCGAACCGGCGACTCTCTGCTTAAAAGGCAGATACTCTACCTGCTGAGTTAACGGCCCACCCCTTGACGTGCAAGACCCATTCCTCTATCATGCTTCTCGCTTTGAGTCAAGGAGCAAATCTCTTTCTTCCCCGATGGCACCGCACTCCACAGCGCTTTTCCGACCCTTGACCTCCTTGCGGCGATGGCTTCGAAGGTCCAAGGGAGGATGGAACCATGAAAGATTATCTTTTCATACATAGCCTGATGGCCGTTGGGGCCCTGCTGCTCCTGATGGTCCATGAATCCTCCGGAACCTCCCGGGTCGAATCGAATGCATCGGTGACCAAACTTCCGGCTGCCAGGACGCAGGGCGGTGCCTCTCTCGAAAGAACGCTTGCCGAGCGCCGGTCTGTTCGGGATTTCCGGAATGAAGCTTTGTCTCTCGCGGATGTTTCACAGATTCTGTGGGCGGCCCAAGGGATCACCAGTCCACGAGGTTTCAGGACAGCCCCATCGGCGGGAGCGCTCTATCCCCTGGAAGTTTACCTGGTGGCGGGACGGGTGGAAGGTCTGGAGGAGGGAGTCTACCGTTATAGGCCATCAGGCCATGAACTCCTGAAGGTTTTTCAGGGCGACCGAAGGACCGATCTCGCTGCCGCGGCTCTCAATCAGTCATGGGTCGGGGAGGCTCCCGCAAGCGTTGTCATCGGGGCGGTTTTCGAGCGCACCACGGGGAAGTACAGGGAGCGAGGCGTGCGATATGTCTTCATGGAAGCGGGGCATGCCGCCCAGAACGTCTGCCTGCAGGCGGTGGCATGCGGCCTGGGAAGTGTCGTAGTGGGGGCTTTTCAGGACAGGGAGGTGAAGCAGCTTCTCCGCATGTCGATTTCGGAAGAACCGCTTGCCATCATTCCATTTGGGAGGACGCGATGACGATCGTGAAAAAGACCCTTGGTCCACAGACTCTGCTGTATCCCATGCCCGCCGTACTCATCGGGTCAAAGGTGCTCGGAAAACCCAATTTCATGACGGCGGCATGGAGCGGCATTGCCAGCAGTACCCCTCCAATGCTGACCGCGGCAATTCAGCATCACCGCCACACCCTGAAGGGAATCAAGGAACAAGGGACCTTCTCGGTGAATGTCCCTTCCGTCTCCCTTGTGAAGGAGACGGACTTCTGCGGCATCGTTTCGGGTTCAAAGGAGGACAAGGTCAGCGCCTGCAAATTCAGCGTATTTTACGGCAAACTAAACACGGTGCCCCTTATCGGGGAATGTCCCGTGAACCTGGAGTGCCGCCTGGTGCACTTGCTGGATCTTGGGAGCCATGCCCTTGTGATCGGTCAGGTGGAGGAGGTGCACGTCTCTGAATCCTGCCTGACGGGCGGACAGCCGGATGTGGCAAAGATCCAGCCTCTCGTCTTCTCCGTTGGCACGGGGAAGTCCTACCACGGGCTGGGAGACGTTATTGCACCCGCATTCAGCGTGGGAATGGAGCTGAAGAGAAGGTGACATCTCCATAGATCGTTTCAGAAGAGGGTTTTTTCAGGGGATCTCGAACCATGAGATCATACCGCAGGGAGCTGTGGTTCAATGTGCCCTCGCGGCGGGACTTCATCAACATCACCCCCCAGGTGGAGGAGTGCCTTCGCGAGAGTGGTATCCGGGAAGGGCTGGTCCTGTGCAACGCCATGCACATCACCGCGTCGGTTTTCATCAACGACGACGAGCCGGGCCTTCACCACGACTATGAGGTTTGGCTGGAAAAGCTCGCTCCTCATGCGCCCGTATCCCAGTATCGCCACAACGTGGGGGAAGACAACGCCGATGCTCACATGAAACGGCAGATCATGGGGCGGGAAGTGGTGGTGGCGGTGACGGACGGCAAGCTCGACCTGGGCCCATGGGAACAGGTTTTCTACGGGGAGTTCGATGGGAGACGGTGCAAACGGGTGCTGGTTAAAATCATTGGGGACTAAGGTATCGGCCCTGGAGCTTCCTTACATGATTTTTTCTCCTGCTGCGAGGGATTCCATGGCTTCACGATCCTGGAGCGCGATCTTTTTTCCTTCCACCACGATGAAACCCTGCTGATTCATCCGAGTGAGAATCCTGGAGAGGGTCTCGGGGATGGTACCAAGGAGGGAGGCCAGCTGTCCCTTGGTGATGTCCAGTTCGAAGACTGTGGCTCTTCCGTTGCGATCGCTCAGGTAAAGGAGATAGGCCGCCAGTCGCCCTGGTACCTCTTTGAGGGAGAGATCCTCGATGAGATGGGTGAAAACCCTCAGGCGCTGGGACAGAATCCCGAGCATGTTGAGGGCAAGAGACGGTTCCCTTCTGACGAGATCCACGAAAGCATCCCGAGGAATGAAAAGGGTGGTGACGGTTTCAAGGGCTTCCGCGTGCGCAGGGTAGCGGCCTCCTGCAAAAACGGGAACCTCTCCGAAAACCTCTCCGGGTCCGAAAATGTGGAGAATCTGCTCCTTGCCAGCGAGGGACAGCTTGAAAACCTTGATCCTCCCGGAAACAAGGGTGTAGAAACCTTCCGCTCTTCCCCCCTCCACAAAGATCGTCTGCCCGCGGAAAAACCTCCGCACCGACGCGATGGCGGCTACTTCCCGGAGCTGTTCCTGCGGTAGGCCGTCGAAAAGAACGCTTTCGGCCAAATGCTCGTCCACTTTCATTCCGCCCCTCCGAGTGAGATCAAAAAAATATCACCCCGGCTTCGTCTGCGTCAAAGTGAATCCATTCCATCCGAAGCGATGAACCTGGTGTTTCGAGAAAAGAGGGCACGTGATCCGTCAGAAGAAGCTGAAGAGGATGGCCTCGGGCGCTGCAGCGGATTTTGTGGTGCGGGGCCGTTTGTGGAGAAAAAAGGGGTGTTCTTGATCCAGGTCAAGGTTCCGGCGGAAGAAGGTGGTTAAGTTTGATTCAATCGGAGAAAAAAAGTGTCGTCCTTTTGCAGAATCCGATTTCCCATGTCCCAACGGGCAGGGTGACTGTCCATCGGGCAGTGTTTCGGAGGGCGATGGCCGCGGAAATCAGGGGATAGGCCCATGGAAGGGCTTCATACCAACGGAATGAGAGGGGAGTCATGAGATGTCCGGGACAAGACAGTCGTTTCTGGAAAGAAGGGGCCATCTATGAGGTGCAATGCCCCCAGTGCGGCAAGGCGGTGGAGTTCTTCAAGGACGAGTCGGCAAGGAAATGCAGGCACTGCGGGCATCGCTTCCTGAATCCCAGAATGGATTTTGGTTGCGCCACTTACTGCAAGTTTGCCGCCCAGTGCCTGGGTGAACTGCCCCCTGAGCTGCTGGCTCAAAGGAAGGATCTTTTGAAAGACCGGGTGGCCCTGGAGATGAAGGCTTATTTCCAGAGGGATTTCAAGCGGATCAATCACGCCATGCGAGTAGCCCGATACGCGGAGTCCATTGTGAGGGAGGAAGGGGGAGACCCGGGGGTTGTCATTGCCGCAAGTTATCTCCACGATATCGGGATCAAGGAGGCCGAGTGCAAGCACCACAGCTCTGCCGGGCGTTTCCAGGAACTGGAGGGGCCTCCCATCGCGAGGGAGATCCTCCAACGGTTGGGGGCGGGAGAGGAGATGATCGAGGAAGTGTGTGACATCATTGGTCATCACCATCACCCACGGGAGGATGAGACCGTTAATTTCAAATGTCTTTATGATGCGGACCTGATCGTGAACTTGGAAGAGAACATGAAAGAACGTGAAGCGGACAACGATAGAACTGTCGAAATCATCGAGAAAGTTTTCCTGACGGAGAAGGGCAGAGCGCTTGCCAGGGAAGTGCTTATGAATCGGCTCTCTCGTGAGAGCAAGGGGGTCGTAGAATGAAAAACGTCCGAAAGATCATCGAGATCGACGAGGAGAAATGCGATGGCTGTGGGAACTGTGTCATTTCCTGCGCGGAAGGCGCCATCCGGATCATTGATGGAAAGGCGAAGCTGGTGAGAGATTCCTACTGTGACGGTTTGGGGGCCTGCCTGGGGGAGTGTCCCCAGGGGGCCTTGCGCTTGGTGGAAAGGGAGGCGGAGGAGTTCGACCCCGAAGCTGTCGAGGAATACCTGAGGGATCTCGAGCACCGGAAGACGGTTGAGGTGCACCCCCTGCCGTGCGGATGCCCGTCCAGTCATGTGAGGACCTTTCAGAACAATGGGGGAGAGATTCGGAGGGAGAGTCCCACCGAGCGCTGTGATTCCGCCTTGAGTCATTGGCCTGTCCAGTTGAATCTCATTCCCGCAAGCGCCCCCTTTCTCAAAGGTGCGGACCTCCTCGTTGCCGCCGACTGCACCGTTCTTGCCTGTCCCAATTTCCACAGGGATTTCCTCAAGGGGAAAGTGGTTGTGATGGGGTGCCCCAAGCTGGACAAGGCGGAGGAGTACCTCAAGAAGTTTACGGAAATATTCAAGCTTTCCGGCATTCGGAGTCTTATGGTGTTGGAAATGGAAGTTCCGTGTTGCGCCGCGATGGCCTCGATTGTAAAAAGGAGTCTGGAGGCTGCGGGGAAGGAGATCCCCCTGGAGGAGGTTGTCATCGGGGTTCGCGGGGAAATCCTGAAGAGAGAGAAAATGGCCGCTTGACAGGGTTTTCCCATTGGGGGCTTCGACAATGCCTCTTATGCCCGCACTGACCGAATTTTGTGTTTCGTTCACGGGAGTTGGTTCTTCGGCGGAGATCAATCAGAAAAGGAGGCATGCCCTATGAGAAATGTTCAAGGAATCGGTCTGTTTGCTTTGGTTTTCCTCGGAGTGGTTGCCGTAGTGGGGTGCGGCAGCGGTGGGAAGTCAGACGAGAAGCAGGCCATATCCAAGGCAATGGCGACACTGCACCCGACTCAGGGAAACCAAGTACAGGGAACCGTTACGTTCACCAGGGAAAAAAGTGGAATCCGGGTCACGGCACAGGTTGTGGGGCTGAAACCGGGTCTCCATGGCTTCCATATCCACGAGTTCGGCGATTGCAGTGCACCCGATGCGAGAAATGCGGGAGATCATTTCAATCCGGCCAAGATGCCCCACGGTGGTCCCACTTCTGAAAAGAAACACGTGGGGGATCTGGGCAATATCGAAGCGGGTGAAAGCGGTGTTGGGAAATATGACGCCGTCGTCTCTCAGTTGGCTTTTGACGGGCCCAATTCCATCATCGGGCGCAGTGTCATCGTCCATGCTCTTCCCGACGACCTGGTGACGCAGCCGACGGGAGGATCCGGGGCGAGACAGGCATGCGGTGTCATCGGCATCCTCAAATGAGGAAAGGTCTGTAAAACTGCCGCAGAAGACCAGGGAGTTCGTTCGCCTCTTCATAGATCCGTGTTCGGACTCCCTTTCCCCCCACAAAGCTTTTCCCCCAAGATGACTCCATTTCCCGCCCCCGAAATCCCAGCCCGAAGGAGGGGTTGTCTCTGCTTCGAAGGGGCTTCCGCGCGGAATCATTCCTTCTGGCTGTTCCTTTCGGCAGGCCATGAAAGGAGAAGGGTTGTCCCTGCACCCCTCGACGAAATCAGTTGGAAATCTCCTGCGGACAACTCAGCAAGTTCCCGCATGGTGATCAGACCCGTTCCACCGCAACCACTGTGTTCGACGGGGATGCCGCCCGGGTCGAATCCGACGCCGTTGTCCTCAATTCGCAGTTCTAGCCGATCACCTACTCTCAAGAACTCGATGGCGACCTGGTCCGCCCCACTGTGAGCGCAGATGTTGTCCAACGCTTCTTGAACGATGCGGAAAATGGGAATACGGGAACGGGGGGCGATGTCTTTCTCATGGACCGTGATGTGTGTGTGGAAGTTCATCCGGGGCCGGACTTTGGAAGCTTCACAGGCCAACCATTCGATGGAAGACGCCAAGCCGAGATCATCGAGAATGGTCGGGCGCAGAGCGTTGAATGTGACCCGGATCGACTGAATGGCCTCCCGCAGTTCAGGGACCAGTTCCCTCAGGGATGCAGCCGTGGCGGGAGCATCCCCCCTTTCCGCCAGACGTATGGCGTTTTCCACGCCAAACTTCACTGCGGCCAAAGGTTGCCCGATGGTGTCGTGGAGTTCCCGGGCAAGGTATTCCCTTTCCTCTTCTCGAACAGCCAGCAGCCGTTTGGAAAGAAGACGGAGCTGACGCTCCGATTTCTCAAGTTCTCTCTGGATCCGCCTGCGTTCGGTGATGTCCCTGAGCACGGACAAATGTTTACCCGGCAAGAAGTTGGCCGTGGAAGCGTATTCAATCTGTTTCACCGACCCGTCGATACGCCGGATGGCTGCCTCCCCTTTTCTCCAATGTTGCTGTTGCAAGGCATCCCAAGCAGCGCCGAAGTCGAAAACCGGATCGAGGAAATCGGTGGGATGCCTGCCGACGATCTCTTCCTTGGGCAATCCCAGGAGGGCACACGCAGCCGGGTTGACATCCAGCAGCTTGGCACTGTCATCCATGATCACGATGGCATCCAGGGAACTGTCGAAAACAGCGTGAAATTTCCGCTCGCTGTCGGCGAGTGTCTGGAGGACTTCCTCGGTGCTTTTCGTCTCGTCTGAGAGGCACATGAATGCTCCCCCTCGCAATCTGTCGAATGCTGTTTTGGAATGGTTGAAAACAGGGGAACGATTGTTCCGAAGATAATCCATGCGAGGGCTCACGTCCACCGAGACCTCGTCCACATGCAAGTGCGGACCCGGCGATCCCATGAAAAGCGAAAGCGGGGACGTGCCGCAAAACCCCTCCCCCTACAGAATAGGGGGGTTCTGCAAGGTGGATCGCTCCTGCGCCATGCTGACCAGCCAACTCCTTCACCGGCAAAAGGGCAGGGCGGAGAACATCACGGGGAGGACTGACATCCATTCGGAGGGCAGGCCCGGTTCCGGGTGCGTCGCACGACCGACCGCGTCCCGAAACCGGGTTTTCCTGGGTTGGGGGAAATTTCCAAGAGGCTCGAAATCTGGGTTGACCTACACCTGAGGCCGCGGTAAGAGCCCCGCTCGCTCCACCATCTCCGGGACTTTTTCCTCCCATTCAATGGCCATGATGTGGAACCCGTTGACCCCCTCCACACCCTTGAGTCGTTCAATGGTCTCCAGGGCGATCTTGATGCCTTCTTCGGCCTGCTTCTCCTTGGGGACGGAGGACATGCGCTTGACCACCTCGTCGGGCACGTCCATGCCGGGAACCTTGTTTTTCATGTACTTTGCCATCCCCACCGATTTCATGGGGGTGATGCCGGCCAGGATGTAGACCTGCTTGTGCAGTCCTCGCTCCCGGACGCCTTCCATCCACTTCTCGAACTTGTCCACGTTATAGATGCATTGGGTCTGGATGAAATCGACCCCGGCCTTCACTTTCTTCGCGAGTCGGGCGACCCGCAGTTCGAAGGGATCCGCAAAGGGATTGGCGGCTGCGCCGATGAACATCTTCGGGGGATTGACGATATCGGCTCCGCCCTGAAATTTCCCTTCGTCGCGCATGTCCTTGACCATCCGGACCAGCTGAATGGAGTCTAAATCGTAAACTCCCGCCGCCATTGGGTGGTCGCCGAACTTGGGGTGGTCCCCCGACAGGCAGAGCATGGTATTGATCCCGTGGGCGTAGGCACCGAGGATGTCGCTTTGCATGGCCAGCCGATTGCGGTCCCTGGTCACCATCTGGAGAATGGGGTTGAGGCCCATCTGTTTGATGAAAATGCACGAGGACCAGCTGGACATGCGGACCATGGCCGTTTGGTTGTCGGTCACATTGATGGCGTCGACATATCCCTTCAGAAGATTCGCTTTTTCGATGATCTTATCGGGAACGGAACCCCGTGGGGGCCCACATTCGGAGGTAACAGCCATCTGTCCCGATGCCAGTACCTTTTCCAGTACGCTTTCCGTCTTCATCGTGCCAAATCCTCTCTTATGATCTTTCGAGGTCCAGCGCCACGGCCGGGCCGCCAGTCCTTGGCCGGCATGTTCTCTTCGTATCGCTTCTCAAGTCCCAGGGCCTTCAGTCGGTCCCAGATGAGCTGCCATGCGCAGTCCATTTCCGCGTCCACCTCGCACTTCCCGCCGGATGACCCCCCACAGGGACCGTTCATGAGTTGCTTGGAGCAGCGGGCGATGGGGCAGATCCCTCCCGTGATCCCCAGGACGCAGTCTCCACAGCCGGCGCATCTTTCGCTCCAAATTCCCTGCCGCTCGGAGGCTCCCATGAACTTGGTGTTGACCGCCGGAAAAACGGGTTTGTCCATGAAACGCCTGGCGACCTCCTGCACCCCGCACCCGCAGGCCATGGAGAGCACGGCCTCGGCTTCACCCATGTGGGGTGCCAGTTCTTCCACGTATTCCGGATCACATTGTCGCTCAAGCGTGATCTCTTTGATGTCCAGGTTCTTGCCGTCCTTAGAGAAGGCCATTTTCAGGGAGGACGCCAACAGCCCAACCTCCTTGCGGCCTCCTGCGGCGCAGACCGTGACGCATTCGTTACAGCCCAGCAGGAGAATGCGTCCGTAAGGCCTCACGCATTCGACCAATTCGCTCAAGGGTTTTCGTTCGGCGGTGATCATTTTTCTCTGTGCTCCTCATTTTCCCTTTTCAGCCTGTGGCGTGTCATGCCGCCCCTGCGGCAACGGAAACCTTCCTCACAGGACTGGGACCCAGCTTCCGTATTTTTTCAGTGATCTCGGTGGCGATTTGGGCGAAACGCTCTCCCATGCCTGCGGAAAGGGCGACCATCTCAAGGCGTTCCCCTCCCACCCCGATTTCATCCAGAAGCTTCCGGACCGCATCCACGTGGGATGCCGCTCTCACATTGCCCGTTCTGAAATGGCAATCCCCGTCCAGGCACGCGGCCACGCAAACGCCGTCGGCTCCCTTTTCGAAAGCCTTCATAATGTGCAGCATGTCCACTTTACCTGTACAAGGCACCCGGATGATCTTGACATTGGGTGGATAGCTCAGTCTCTTTGTCCCTGCCATGTCGGCGGCCGTATAGGCGCAGTAATGGCATGCAAAAGCAACAACTACCGGTTCGAAGTTTTCCATGCTAAACCCTCTCAAAGAGTCCTTCCAATTCCGCCATGATCTGGTCATCCTCATATTGCAGAAGCTGGATCGCCTTGGCTGGACATTCCGAGGCGCAGATGCCGCAACCTTGGCAGCGGGCCGGGTCGATTTCCGAGTATCCTTCTGCATTGATGTAAGGCACCTGGAAAGGACAGGCCCGGACGCAGATGAGGCATGCAGCGCACTTTTCCCTTTCAACCTTTGCAACAGAGGCACCCAGGTTGATGGTCTCGGACGAGAGAAGCGTCTGGGCGCGGCCAACAGCCGCCTGGGCCTGAGCGACACTCTCGGCGATGGTTTTGGGGGCATGAGCGGTCCCGGCGATGAAAAACCCCGTGACGGACATATCCACGGGCCTCAGCTTCACGTGGGTTTCCAGGAAATAAGAATCATCGGTCGTGGGCAGGTGGAACACGGATGCAAGCTCCCGTACGGTTTCCGCGTTGCCCACGAATCCCGTGCTGAGAGCTAGGCAGTCCGCCTCCAATATAAGGTCGCGCCCAAGAATAGGGTCGCGGAACCTGACGGTGAGACGTCCATTGCCGTTGGACTGTACGGAGGGCTTGGTCTCCGGCTCGTATTGAACGAAAACGACTCCGCGCTCGCGGGCCTTGGTGTAGTATTCCTCCTGAAAACCGTGGGTTCGCATGTCACGGTAAAGGACGTAGATCATGGCCTCAGGGTTGACTTCCAGAATGCGCAGTGCATTCTTGACGGCGGCCTGGCAGCAAACCCTGGAGCAGTTGGGATTCTCGGGGACTCGGGAACCCACGCATTGAATCATCACCACATTCTGCCAACCCTTTACCGCCGCAGCGTTCTTTTCCAGAAATCCATCCAGGTCCAGCTGCGTCATGACCGCCTGGTGCTTTCCAAGAAGATATTCATCGGGACGGTTCGGCACGGCGCCGGTCGCGAGAATGGTGACCCCGTGATCGACTTTCCGGTATTCCCCTCCCACCTGCAGACCCGTCGTGAACATGCCCGCCGTGCCGCAGTGATCCACGATGGAGCAATGGGTCAGCACCTCGATGTTCCTGTGGGAGGTGGTCTTGCGCACCAGTTCTTCAAACCATGCCTTGACGTCAGCCCCTTCCAGGGTCCTGGAGATGATCTTGGCCACTCCACCCAGTTGACCCGTCTTTTCCGCTAGGGTGACCTTGAAGCCCAGCTCTGCGAGGTTCAAGGCGGCCGACATGCCGCTCACGCCGCCCCCGACCACCAGGACATTCCTGTTCATGGGGGCGACATGGTCCCGCAGTGGGCGAGCCAGCCGAACCCTGGCCACCGCCATGCGCAGCAGCGTCTTGACCTTTTGAGCCGCCTCCGCCGGTCGGTCCATGTGGACCCATGTGCCCTGGTCCCTGATGTTGGCCATTTCCAGGAGGTATTTGTTCAGACCGGCCCTGCGAAGAGTGTCCTGGAACAGTGGTTCGTGACTTCTGGGGGAGCAGGCGCCCACAACCACGCGGTTGAGCTTGTTTTCTTCGATGCTCCTGCGCAGAGTCTCAAGGGATTCCCTGCTGCAGCCGTGTCCGATCATCTTGGAGACAACCACCTGAGGGAGGCCCTCGAAACTCTTCACAACGTCGTTGACGTCCACAACGCCACCGATATTGAACTCGCAATCGCAGACGAAAACCCCCACCCGCGGTTCTTCCCCGCTTACGTCCCGTTCAGGGGGAAATTCCTGGCGGTCGACGGGGATTCTTGCGTCCGGGTCCAGGTGAATGGATGCGTTGGAGGCCGCTGCACTCGCCTGCACCATGGTTTCGGGAATGTCCTTGGGGCTCTCGAAAAGACCACATGTGTAAATGCCGGGTTTGCTGGTGGCCACCTGGTTGAAGGCGTCCCCTAGGACGAAGTGGTTCGCGTTCAGCTGGATTCCCAGCCTGCCGGCCAGTTCCTGGAGATCGGATGAAATCTGGAAGCCGGTTGAAAGGACAACCATGTCGAAAGTCTCCTCTCGCAGGGCATCCCCTCCCACGGGCATGTAGGCGATATGAAGATCCTTGGTGACCGGGTCCTGATCGATCGTGTGAGGGCGACTTCGGACGAAACGAATCCCGTACTCCCTGACGGCCCTCTGGTAGTAGAGTTCATAGTCTTTTCCAGAGGTACGCATGTCCATGTAAAAGATGGTCGTCTGGATGTCCTTGAAAAAGCGCTCCTTGGTGACGATGGCCTCTTTCAGGGCATACATGCAACATGCACTGGAGCAATAAGGATTGGCTCCCTTCTGGAGACCCCTCGAGCCGACGCACTGGATCCAGGCGATCCTCGCAGGCCGCTTGGAGTCCGATGGGCGAACCAGCGCCCCCCTGGTCGGTCCTGAGGCGGAGAGAATCCTCTCGTATTCCATGCTGGTGACGACATTGGGAAACCGTCCATGACCGAAGACTTCCAACTTGCCGGGATCGAAAAGCTGCGCTCCCGCGGCAACCACGATGGAGCCGACGTTCACCTGGACGGAGCGGGGCCGGTCGTTGGGGATGATCGCGCCGGCCTTGCAGATTTTCACCAGCTCATCCACGTCCTGACAGCGGCTGAGGTCGATGGAGAAGGCGTAAGGGGTCGCCTGGGGATACCGCATGCAGGTCGGAGCCCGAGGGTCCAGGCCCGGGGTGAAGCGGACGCATTCAGGAAAGCCGGCAAGACAGTCTCCGCAAGCGGTGCACTTCTCCAGGTCGATGTGGCGGGGCTGGGTGCTCAACCGGACTGAAAAGTCGCCGGCCTGACCCTTCAATTCAACCACTTCCGTGGAAGTCATCAATTCGATGTCAAGCTGTCGCCCGCTTTCGGAAAGACTGGGGGACAGCGTGCACACGTCACAGTTGTTGGTAGGAAACGTACGATCGAGCTGTGTCATCAGACCGCCGATGGAGTGAGCCTTGTCGATGAGTACCACGGAGCGCCCCGCCTCGGCGAGGTCAAGAGCCGCCCGCATGCCGCCGACACCGGCTCCGATGACCAGCACCCTATTTTTGGCTGATTTTTCTTTTTCACCCTGCATTGACACATCCTAAGTGTTGTGCTCTGCAAATCGCCTGTGCACTCCTGGTCATGGACCGCCATGGAGACTCAGGAGGCTCTCCCAACCGTTCGCTGCTGGATGGCTCGCGTCACCCGCCCGGATGATACAGGAACCTGGGTGTCCAACGCCGCCCCGGGCCGCGCTCTGCCCCAGTCTCAGCATCTTCAGATTTTCATGACACTTTGCACCTCCTAAGTCAGAAAGTGATACGAATGGATTCCATGATTTCTCCGGCATCTCACATGTCGACGCAAAACCATTTTCCCCCCGAGAAACACGATCGTCCCCTCATGGGCGGACCCGAGAAGAGTCCCTCTGCGGGCAATGGAGTCTTGCTGGCTTGACGGAAGCGTTGGGCCCTTGGTGTGTGCTTTAGGCAGAATGCGAACTGAGTGATTGTGGAATTGGAGTCGGGGTTTGAATTTCCGGGGATGGCTAGTCCCCGGCATCAACCCCTGGTGAAACGGTCCGTGTGAGAATCAGGGCCAACACGGTTCGATTCTTTGCCATGCGAAACAGCCGCATGCCTGCGTCTCGCCATGGACAAAATCATAGTAACATGATCAGAAATAAATCTCAAACTGCTCCTCTCCCTCGGCCCCGCCTGTTTTTCGGCGAAACCGGCGGAATTCCACATCGACGGAATGACCTCAACGTCGCTGGAAGCCATTATAGATCAACTTTAAGGAGAAGGGGGAGTTTTTTTAAAGGGTTTCCCCTTTCATCCCAATGCAAGCGGTGAGGGGTCACGTTCATTTTCCAGCGCCAGCGCAGTCCGCCTGCCTTCCTCCTCGTCCACCATCAAGAGCACGCTGGCACCCAGGATGAAGAACCCGGCGATGGCGAGGATGGAGAACCTGGGATTGCCCGTTTTCCAACTCACGAACCCCATAACCATTGGGCCGAGCACTGCGGCGAATTTTCCCAGAAGGTTATAGAACCCGAAGAATTCCGCTGAAAGCCGTGGTGGGATGATGCGGGCGTAGAGGGACCGGCTGAGGGACTGGACACCACCTTGGACCAAACCAATGATGCCCGCGAGGACGAAGAACTCCGCCTCCGAGTCCAGGAAATAACCCCAAAGGGTCACACTGAGGTAAACCCCGAGAGCGATGAAGATTCCTTTTCTCGCGCCCATCCTTGCACCCAGCCTTCCGAAGAGGATGGCCGCTGGAAATCCCACGAACTGGGTGAGGAGCAGGGCGAGGATGAGGCTCCGTGATTCGAGGCCCAATGAAATGCCGTAGTCAACAGCCATGCGGATGATGGTGTCTACCCCGTCGATGTAGAGCCAGTACGCGAGAAGGAAAAGGAAAACAATTCGGAGCCTCCTCACTTGGCTGAACGTGTTCAACACCTGCAGCACGCCTTCGCGCATCACTTTCTTTCCCGTAACCCCGGAAGCGTTGAGTTTTCCTCGAACGAAGAACATGAGGGGAAGGGAAAACAAGGCCCACCAGAGGGCCACGGAAAGAAAGGAGATCCTCACGGCATGGCTTGCGCCGGAGAGGCCGAAGAGGCTGGGGTAGAGGGTCATGAGCACGTTGAGAGAGAAGAGTAGGCCGCCGCCGAGATATCCCATGGCGTAACCAAGGGCCGATACAGTGTCCCATTTTTCCTCAGGGGCCACGTTCACCAGGAGGGAATCATAAAAAACGTTGCCGCCTGAAAATCCGATGACGCCGAGCACATAAAGAAATGCGGCCGATTGCCAGTCTCCTTTGGTCACGACGTAGAGGGAGCCCGTAGACACGATCCCCAGGAGGGCGAAGGCGAGAAGAAAGGGCTTCCGATAGCCTCCTATGTCCGCCATGGCGCCGAGAAAGGGGGCGCAGAACGCAATGGCGATGCCCGCGATTGAATTTGCGGCACCCAGTTTGAAGGTGGTCAACGTGACGTCGGTACCCGTCCCCCAGTACTCTTTGAAAAAAAGAGGGAAAAAGCCGGCCATGACTGTGGTTGCGAAAGCGGAGTTGGCCCAGTCATAAAAGGCCCACGCCATGATCGAACGGAGTTCCGTCTTGCTTTGCATACGGCGGGGTCTTTCCGGTGTGTCCCTTCCGGAAGGAATGGAAATTGACACCCTTCCATACAAGGTTTAAAAGAACATACCATTCAAGTTTGTAGCCTTTCAGACACGCGACTGCATAACCACGTCGACCGATTCTTGTCAACTTCTCAAGAGCATTGCGAGCAGAGGGGAGTTTGATGATCAGCGAAAAAGTCATCCACGGGGTGAGCCCCATCACAGATCATGATGTCTACCTGTTCAAGGAAGGGAATCATTTCGGGCTCCACGAAAAAATGGGATCCAAGGTGATGACCGTTTCAGGGGTGGAGGGAACGCATTTCTCCGTTTGGGCTCCGAATGCGGAACGGGTGTCCGTCACCGGTGACTTCAACGGTTGGCATAGAGAGAGTCACTTCCTTAAGGTCAGGGACGACGGGTCGGGGATCTTCGAGGGGTTCATCCCCGGCCTAGGTCGCGGTTCCATTTACAAGTACCATATTTTTTCCCGGCACCGCGGGTACCGGGTGGACAAGGCGGACCCTTTCGCAGTGCACGCGGAAACCCCGCCCAAAAGTGCCTCCATTGTATGGGGGCTTGAATACGAGTGGGGTGATGAGGAGTGGATGCTTCACAGGAAAGTCCGCAACAGCCTTGAAGGGCCGTATTCCATATACGAGGTGCATCTGGGTTCCTGGCGCCGCATCCCCGGGGACGAGGGCCGGTTCCTCTCGTATCGGGAAATGGCCGATGTCTTGCCGGATTATGTCAGGGACCTTGGGTTCACCCACGTGGAGTTCCTGCCGGTCATGGAGCACCCCTTCTATGGTTCCTGGGGTTACCAGACGGTCGGTTATTTCGCCCCCACTTCTCGCTACGGGACCCCTCAGGATTTTATGCTGCTCATCGACCGCCTGCACCAGTCAGGCATTGGGATCATCCTGGACTGGGTGCCTTCCCATTTTTCCAGCGACGAGCATGGGCTCGTCTATTTCGACGGGACCAACCTATTCGAGCATGCGGATCCGAGAAAGGGATTCCATCCGGAGTGGAAAAGTCACATCTTCAATCACGGTCGCTATGAAGTGCGATCTTTTCTGATCAGCAGTGCCATGTACTGGCTGGACCGGTATCACGTGGACGGCCTGAGGGTGGATGCAGTGGCTTCCATGCTTTACCTCGACTATGCCCGGGAGGAGGGGGATTGGATTCCCAACGAGTACGGGGGGAAGGAGAATCTCGACGCCATTTATTTCCTCCGGCGTTTGAACGAAGCCGTTTACCAGCGGCACCCCGATGTGCAGACCATTGCCGAAGAGTCCACGGCCTGGCCCATGGTTTCCAGACCCGTCTACCTTGGTGGCCTGGGGTTCGGTATGAAATGGAACATGGGATGGATGCACGATTCACTCGATTACTTCAGCCACGATCCGGTCTATCGCAAATTCCACCAGGGTCAGCTCACCTTCAGCATCTGGTACGCGTTTTACGAGAACTTTGTGCTGCCCCTTTCCCATGACGAGGTGGTTTACGGAAAAGGGTCCCTCATCCGCAAAATGCCGGGAGACGACTGGCAGAAGTTTGCCAACCTCCGGCTCCTTTTTGGGTACATGTTCGGCCACCCGGGCAAGAAACTGCTCTTCATGGGAGGGGAATTCGGCCAGTGGGACGAGTGGTACCATGAAAAGAGCCTCGACTGGCACCTCCTCGAATTCCCCATGCATCAAGGTCTCCACAACTGGGTCCGGAACCTCAACCGCCTCTACAGGGACGAACCGCCACTCCATGAGCTGGATTTCAGCAACGAGGGCTTCGAATGGATCGATTTTCACGACGCCGATTCCAGTGTGATCAGTTTCGTCCGGAAAGGCAGAAGAACAGGGAACATCTTTGTCATCGTGGCCAATTTTACCCCCGTTTTGCGAGAGAATTACACCATTGGGGTTCCACGCGGCGGATACTGGAGGGAGGTGCTCAACAGTGATGCTGAAATCTATGGGGGGAGTGGGCAGGGGAACCTTGGGGGACGGGAAGCCGCACCAGTTCCATCCCACGGACGGCGGTACTCCCTTTCACTCGTTCTTCCCCCGCTGGGCATTCTTTTCCTGAAAAGCGACGGAGTGTAATTCTTCGGTTCCGGCAGGGCTGTTTCGTGAACTTGGCCTCCTTAGAAGGGAAGATCCATGGTTGTGCGCAGAAGCGGGATACTCCTTCACGTCACTTCACTCCCCTCCCCCCACGGGATCGGGGACCTCGGTCCCTGGGCTTATCGTTTTGCGGATTTTCTCGCAGATGCCAGACAAGGGATCTGGCAGATCCTCCCCTTGAATCCGACGTCCACAGCATATGGCAACTCCCCTTATTCCAGTTTCTCCGCCTTGGGCGGTAACCCGCTCCTCATCAGCCTCGAGCAATTGGCGAAAGAAGGATTCCTCACACGGTTCGACCTGGAGGAAATGCCCCAATTCCACCTGGAGGCTGTGGACTTCGAGGCCGTCACTTTCCACAAAATGCGTCTTCTGAAAAGAGCTGCGATGAGATTTTGGGAGTCAAGCCACCCTTTGAAGGCGCAATTCCAAGCCTTTCGCGAAGCGAACCGCAACTGGGTGGAAGACCATGCCCTGTTCCTGGCTTTGAAAGAGCGTTTTGCACACGTCCCCTGGATCGAATGGCCTCCGGAAATCAGGGACCGGGAGGAACACGCCTTGGCGTGGGCTAGGGAAGAACTGAAAGACTCCATCGGCCAGGAAGTGTTCCTCCAGTATCTTTTTTCGAGGCAATGGCAGGCGCTGAAAGGTTACTGCAACGCCAGGCACATCCAGATTGTCGGTGACATGCCCATTTACGTGAGCCTTGACAGCTCAGATGTCTGGGCAAATTCGAGGATTTTCAAGCTGGACGGGGAAAAAAAGCCGATCTTCGTTGCGGGAGTTCCTCCAGACTATTTCAGCCCTACAGGCCAAAGATGGGGAAACCCTGTCTATGATTGGCGGGCTCTGAGGGAGTCGCGCTATACATGGTGGATTCAGCGGCTTGAACAGTGTCTGAGGACTCTTGACATGGTGCGCCTCGATCATTTCAGGGGCTTTTCCAGTTACTGGGAAGTCCCCGCTGACGAGGAAACCGCCGTCAATGGCCAGTGGGTTCCGGTTCCTTCCGAGGACTTCTTCAATACGCTCCTACGCCACTTTTCCCTCTTGCCTCTCATCGCCGAAGACTTGGGAGTCATCACGCCGGACGTTCGTGAAATCATGCGCCTGTTCCGCTTTCCAGGCATGAAAGTGCTGCAGTTCGCGTTCTACGGCGATGTCCGCACGAACCCTTATGCGCCTCACAACCATGCGAGGGATTGCGTCGTCTACACGGGAACTCACGACAACAACACGACTCGAGGCTGGTTCAGACGCGAGTTGAGCGAAGCCGACAGGGGCAGGGTCTTCGACTATTTTGGCAGGACCATCGAGGAGAACGAGATCCACTGGCACCTTGTGAGAGTGGCGATGATGTCCGTAGCATCAACCTGCATCATCCCCATGCAGGACTTTCTCGGATTGGACGAGACTGCCCGTATGAACCTTCCTTCGGCCTCCAGAGGAAACTGGGGGTGGAGACTTCCAGAAGCCTCACTGACCCCCGAGCTTGGACGGATCATCGCACAGATGACCAGCCTCTACGGCCGGGCGTAGGAAATCCTCCGATCCCTCAAAGCTGCCGGCCGCCATCCGGGTGGCGGGCTTCCTCGAAAGACAGCTCTCGACGCTTGGATGGCGGACAGAACAAGTTATAATCAAAGTGCTTTTCGCTCATCGGAAATGCGAGTTGACCCGATTGAGAAATCGATATAGAAAAATTCGTTGATGGGGATTCGGGAGCAGGGATTGGCGCTCAAGGGACTGAAATAATGATCATTGACAATGATATCCTTGCGAGAACGTGCAAGGATATGATCGAGACCATTCTGTATTGCCTCAGCGATTCCACGAAAGGGACCATCTACCGGGTTGGCCCTATGCCCAAGCTGCAGGTGGTGCGCATCACCTCGGGCGTCAGGCAGGAAGGGGAAGAAGCCATCCAATGGGGCTTACCCGAAGTGTCTGATTACAACTATCCAGGAAAGACGTGGGAACAATACCGCGACATGCCCGGCCACGTAAAGGAGGCCATGGCTTGGTGCGTCGAGAAACAGAAAAGCTGGACGGCGGACAATCCTTATGAGGACCTGCGCAGCGTGCGAAAGCAGTTGAGTGGTGAGGCGGAAGACTATCACCATATGGAGCCGGTTCTCGTAAAAAAAACAGATCTTTACGGTGGAAAATTCGGGGATCTCGACTATCCCCTCACCTACGAGGGACAACCCATATGGGTGGATCTGGATTACGTCGTGGTGGCCGTCATCAAGATCCATTTCAAGTCCAACCGAATCCGGCGAGGAGATCCATCCACCAAAATCATTAAGAAGCTCTCCCGCACCCTTGGGACGCAGCTCCTTTCGCACCACATCCGCGAGACATTGTCCGAGGCCCAGAAGACGCTAGACAAACAGCGCCTCCAGAGCTGTAACGTGCTGGCTCACGAGTTGAGGAATACCCTCATCAAGCTCGGTTTCATCTTTTCTGCGGTGAATACAGAACTGGGCTATTTGAGGGAGCAGTGGGAACTCGAGTTGAGGAAAGCTTTTCCCGGCTTGGAGAGCAAAAAGGAGATCCTCGACCGCCTGAGCCAGATCCTCATAGAGGGACTACCGAAGCTCAACGGCTCCGGAAAACACCTGCATTTGTGCAAGGATCTGCTCCTGGCCCAAAAGGATTTTTCCAACCTTTCTCTGCTCCCCCAGGCAGGCGAGAAATGGATCGGGAACAGGATTGTCCCAAAATGGCGCCGGCTGCTTTCCGAGGTCACGGTGTGGAACGAGCGCGGAGGGGAGATTGAGCGGCTGCTTTCCAGCCTGGAGCGCGCCATCTGGATTGGCATGGACGAAAACCTGGCCCGGAAGATGGGGCAACTGCCCGAGGAACTCAAGGAGAAGTGGCCAAGGCTTGCCTACACGGATTTCAACGTGGAGAAAGCCGAGATCCTGAATGAAATCCTGGACTTCCTGGACCACCCCCAGTTGGAGATTCCCCACAAGTACCAAACCAAGAAGATTCTCACATCCCTCAAGGCCCTCGTGGAGATGATTCCGGAAGTGGAAGAACGCGCCAATCGGATCATTTGTTCTCTGAAGAACGGGGTTGAGGTGGAGGAGGTTTGATACTTGGATCTTTCGCCATTGCTGAGTCCTGTTCCTCGGCCCTGTTGGGCGTTGGAGCCCGGCCTCTCCCGGCAGCCAATGCTCCCCTCGGCATTTCCCAGGCCATGACGCTTTCCATACCTCGAACTCTCACGCCTTGAGCCATATGCGGGGAAGAATTGAACCTTGCCATTCCCGGCGTATATCGTGCCTCGCCGGGAGTGCGCCCAGCCCCCTGCGCGAGTCATGATGGGACCTCCTGCGACTGAACGCCGACGGGATGCCTTCCCTTACGGGCAGGATTATCGCAACTATCCACGCTCATCTGTAGAGCGCTCCTTCAACACATAACTCACGGTCACCTTGTCCGAGGTCCCGGTAAGCAGCTTGAGGGAAGGGGGGACAATGGCCAGGGATGCGGTGATGGACCCGGATCGCGTGATGTTGTCCAGTCTCAGGGGAGTCGTGTATATCGTGTTCACGCTCCTGATAGTCTGACTTCCCCCTGTGACCCTCACCGTCTCAGGAGTAACCGAGACTTGCACCAGCGAGAGATTTTCAGGCAGCCGGCCGACCCAGTCCACCTGAACAGGGAGTTCCGCCACGATGGGGACGTCCAGTGTCACGTCGATTCGGGTCGGCTGAACCTTGTTCAGAAAAACGCCGGGGGGGAGGATGACGTTCTCCTGGGATATGGTGAAAATGTTACTGCCCTCGGTGGCTTTGCCGAGATCCAAGCGCACCTGTACCTGCCCTGGCTTGAGGGATTTGATGAGGGCACTTGACCCGTAGAGTTGCAGCCTTGCCTCGTCGACGGAGGTATCGAGTATTTCAAGATTTGCCGGCCTGTTGACGTATTCGATGGGAACGTTGAGAGCAATAATGGTGTCATGGCTTCGTGTGAAACCAAACCAGATTCCCGTCATGATGAAAAGGGAAATGCCCGCTGCAAAGGCGAGCTTGAGCCTTTCCCTCTGCTCTTGCTTTATCGTCCGCCCCTCCTGAAGATTGAGATGCCTCCTGAGGATTCCAGACAAATCCTCCGGGGTGGAGATGGCTTTCATCCAACTGTTCTTGGCCACCGTTACCCGACCGCGTTCTTCTGACACGGTGATTACCAAGGCGTCTGTGCGCTCGGCGAGGCCAGCAGCCGCACGGTGTCGCGTGCCGTAGAAGCTTGGCAGATCACTTCTCTGGGAGAGGGGCAGCAGTGCCCCCACCTCCACCACCTTGTCGCCTCTAATGATAATGGCCCCGTCGTGGACAGGGTTCTTGGGCCAAAAGATGCTGAGGATCATCTCGGGGGAAACGCTCCCGTTCCATGCGATCCCACCGTGGATGACCTCGGTCAGGTCCTCTTTTCCGGGGATGACCATAAGGGCACCCATGCGCTTTTTCGCCATTCGGAAAGCTGCGTCGGCGATCATTTCCACTGGGGAGGGCATGTCCCGGTGCGGAAAGCCCCAGAGAAAACTCTTGAGATTACCCAATTGGAGGGCGGCACGGATTTCGTTCCGGAAGACCACGATGATGATGATGGCTGCTGCGGCCGTGATGCCACGAACGGCCCAACTGGTGAGGATCAAGCCAATGGAGGCTGCCACCTCCTGCAGGATCCACAGGGATGTGACCCCCGCCAGGACGCGGAATGCATTGGTACCCTGGAAAAGAACATACACGCGAAATAGGATGTAGCTGTTGATGAGGATGTCCACCAGGTCTTGCCAGCGCACTGTGGAAAGGAATTGGAAGATTCGAGTCATGGTGAATCGCCATTCAGGCAGAAGGTTCAAATCAGTCGGTTATGCTGAAACGCAGAACCTTGTATGTGTAACCGTTTGCATCCATAATCTCGATGCGCCAGGGCCCTTTGTCCGTCTCCCGCAGTTGAATCACGCTGTACGTGCTCCACTTGGGAGGGTAGAGCCTCAGCCGGATCTGCGTGCTCAGTTGGTCCCTGTGATACCAACGGTGGTACACAACCGATGCCTGGGGAACGGGGTCGAAAGACGTGAAACAACAAACCTGGCCGGCCGAGACGGAAAAAACGAGGCCCTGGCGAACGGGCTTGAGGTTCTCGACCTTCTCACACGTATCTGCCTGGATCAAGGATGGTCTCTGAGATATCAAGCCGGACTGGATGCCCGCGGGCGGGCTGATTTCCCGCTGGTCGTCCTGTGCGGTGAGGGAATCGAAATGTCCCCAGGAGACGAGCGTTACAAGAAAGAGGAAAATAGAAACTCCAAACCGGTTGCCCATAGGACGACCCTCCGTTATTTGCGCGTGCAGATCGCGCTGGATTCTCTGGCTTTGCCGGAATTGTCCATGGGGGAGGACAGGATGCACGGGACTGCCGAAACGTCTTCGCTGCTGCGTTCGCTGCGGCAGTGCGGGCGTTCCCCGGGGCCGATGCGCATGGCATTGTACCGACGTGTTCGGAGCCGTTGTCCCACATTCACGCCGGTGCAATATGAGCAGCATAGCACCTGAAGCCTTTTCGTCAAGTCGATTGCTGAACGGTCGGCCACAATCTGCTTTGATTTTTTTCAAAAGGTTCGTTGACTTGAGGATTCCGATCGATTAATTAACAAAGAGTAATTGTGCGTATTTGATCAATTTTAGGTTTGAGGGTCATTAATGATGTATGCTCCCGCAATGGCAGCCGCGGCCGCTCATGGTCCAGCCTGGGCGTTGGCCGGCGGTAAGGAGACATAAGAAGCACCGATTGCCACCGCGCGCCATGGGCTGAACATCTGGCTCATGGCGGTTTTTGGCCCTGAGTCAGAAGACTCGGGGTTTTTTTTGGATGCCATGGGCCCGGGGTTCACTCGCTGGGAGGAGATGAAAATGGCAGAACAATCGATTGTCAGGTTCGCACAGCGGATGGAACAGCTTCCGCCGTACCTCTTCGGAATGATCAACAACATGAGGATGAAAAAGCGAGCGGAAGGGCATGATGTTATCGATCTCGGAATGGGCAACCCCATCGATCCTGCTCCGGAAGCGGTGACGCGGAAGCTCTGCGAAGTGGTCCAGGATCCAAAAAGCCACCGGTATCCCGTTGCTGCAGGACTGCGCAACCTCCGAAACGAGATCGCCAAGTTCTATCAGCGGGATTACGGGGTGCATCTCGACTGCGAGAAGGAGGTCATTTGCACCATTGGCTCCAAGGAGGGGATATCCCATTTGAGCCTCGCCCTTGTTGGGCCCGGGGACACCGTTCTCGTTCCCGCTCCCGCTTTTCCCATTCATATCTATGCGGCCATCATTGCAGGCGGCAACGTCATCCGCATTCCGCTGGCCGAAGAAGACGTCTTTCTCGCCCGCATCGCGACCATGTGCGAATCCCTGTGCCCCAGCCCGAAGGTCCTGATCCTCAATTATCCCCACAATCCTACGGGTGCCCTGGCAAGCCTGGATCTTTTTTCGGAAGTGGTTCAGTTGGCGCGCAAATACCGCTTCATGGTGGTCCATGACTTCGCTTACGGGAAAATCACGTTTGACGGTTACCGGGCTCCCAGCCTTCTCCAAGTCGACGGAGCCAGGGAAATCGGGGTGGAGTTCGGTTCCTTTTCCAAATCCTACAACATGGCAGGATGGCGCATCGGTTATTGTGTCGGCAACCGCGAAATCATCGAGGGGTTGGCTAAAATCAAAGGCTACTACGACTACGGCATCTTTTCAGCCATCCAGATCGCCGGGATCGTGGCACTAAGGGACTGTGAATCGGACGTCGTCCATCAGGCTGGAGTCTACGAAAAACGGCGTGACGTGCTCTGTGCCGGCCTCAGGCGCATCGGTTGGCCCGTGAACGAACCCAAGGCGGGGATGTTCGTGTGGACCAGGATTCCGGAGCCTTACCATGCTATGGGTTCCATGGCATTTGCCGTGAAATTGATGGAGGAGGCCAACGTGGCCGTGGCACCCGGCATTGGATTCGGCGAGGAGGGGGAAGGCTATCTGCGGCTCGCCTTGGTGGAAAATGAGCACAGGATCAGGCAAGCTTTGCGCCAAATGGGAAAAGTTCTGAGGGGACTCAAATCCCACGACGAGAATCCCCTGGTGGGAGAAGAGATCTCCGCCGACTCCGTCTCTTGACAGGCGGAACCCCACCCGGGTTCATCGTATCGGAATGGATACCTTCCGCCGGTGAATCCCCGCACCCCGCTTGCACGTCTTGCAGCCTGGTATTGGCCGGGGAGAGATCTGCACGGGAAGCGCGCCTTCCTCCGTGGCCGGAAAAAAATGGAGTTTCCCGGGAGTGGAGTGTGCCGTTCCTCTTGCGTGTCTTCAAAGGAAAATTGTCCATGACAGTGGGTGCCTGGTTCCTTGTGGCAGGACCGTTGGCACCGTCTTGTCCCTTGTGTCTTGGTGGCGAGTCCAGTCCTGTTCGCGCGAAGGTCATCTCCGTGCTGGACGGGGACACGGTGTTGTTGCATTCGGGGCAGAGGCTTCGATACCTGGGCGTGGACGCACCGGAGATCGCTCATGAGGGCAGACCCGCAGACTGCTACGGTGATGCAGCAAAGGCTTTCAACTCCGACCTGGTGATGGGCAAGGATGTCCGGATCGAATATGAAAAGGACGGAGGGAGGAGGGATTCCCACGGGAGGTTGACGGGATATGTCTTCCTCATGAATGGTCAGTGTGTCAATAAGGAGCTTCTCTGCAAGGGGCTCGCTTTCCTCTATTCACCTCCGGGCTCGGGTCCGTTCCGCTTGAGGAACGAGTTCCTGCAGTGCCAGAGGGAGGCAGTGGATGCCAGGAGGGGCATGTGGGGAGCTTGTCCCGTGAAAGAAGAAAATTTCTATTGGGTGAACAAGGCAAACGGCGTTTTCCATCGCCCTCAGTGCAATTTTGTGCCTAGCCGAGTTTCGTGGCGCTGGGAGCGTATCGGAAGTCGCTGGGACTGCATCAGGCAGGGCTGCAGTCCCTGCCGCCGCTGCAAGCCGTGAGTCCGTTCTTGAAGATCGAGCTGCCTTTCAAAAGGGGGTGGAACATTGGATCGGCGCTATCCGCAAAGACCGCTCGTCGGGGTTGGAGCTATCATTTTTCGAGAAGACTCTGTTCTTTTGGTCCAACGGGGCCGTGAACCCTCTTACGGCAAGTGGTCCATACCCGGGGGTGCAGTGGAGCTGGGTGAAAGCCTTCACCATGCCGTTTCACGGGAGGTCCTGGAGGAAGTCGGCCTCGAGGTGGCGGTGAGAGACCTTGTGGTCGCCCTCGATCGAGTGATCCGGGATCAGAGGGGGGAGATTGAATATCATTACGTCCTGTTGGATTTTCTCTGCGAGTGGAAAGGAGGAGAGCCCGCTCCGGCGAGTGACGTGCTCAACTGTGCCTTTGTTTCACTCAAGGACCTCTCCCGCTACCACCTCACTGATGGTACCGAAAAAGTCATCCGGAGAGCGTTTTACCAGAACAGAGAATCCCTTCATCCCGTCTACGATCCCGCCTACTGAAAGTTCTGCTCTGCTCCATGCCAACTCGGCGTGGGGCATGGCCGAACCCACAATTCTCTCCTCCTTCCATGATCCCACTTGACAACCTCCCGTTTCTTGTGATTTATGACTGACCAGTCCGTCACGAGGGAGGTCGCAAGCAGGGGCGGTGGACAGGGGAAAGAAGCGCAGAGACATGAGGGCTCTCCTCAGGAAATGCCTCAGTGAAAATGCTGATCCGGAAGCGGTGGCCGAGTTTTTCAGTCGTGGGACCACCAGGGAGCTTTCCGGGGAGGAATTTGTCCAGGAGCTCTGTGGATGGCTTTTGGAGATGAAGGACTCCATCCGGCGGAAAGCCTTCCCCTCGGACTATCCCGTGGAACGGCTTGTGGAGGTCTTCCAGAAGGTCGCGCAGTCGAAGGGCGTTGCTCCGCAGGCTTTCTACGGGCGGCTCCTCAGCGGACTGCTCAAGGAAGGCGGCGATCGGGACGAAACTGGACAATCCATGACCCGGTACTCCACCAAGGAGCGGATCCTGGACGCCGCTTTGGAGATGTTCTCGGAAAAAGGTTTTCATTCGGCTACGGTGGATGAAATAGCCGAACGGGCAGGTGTTGGGAAGGGGACCCTTTACCGGTACTTTGCCAACAAGGAAACCCTTTTCAATGAACTGGTCCGGATTCGCCTGGAGGAACTCGAAAGAAAAGCCTGGTCGGTTTTCAACGGCCATGACGATGTCCTGACCATGATCAGGAAGTACCTGCACATCTACTTCGAGTTCTTCGACCGGAACCAGCGTCTCTATCGCCTCATCAACCAGGAGCGGCTTGAATTGGGGGAACAGGTCCAGGATCTTTATTTCAGAAAGGTCATGAAAAGAGCCCCCCTCCTCAAAAAAAAAATATATGAGGCGAGCCAGCAGGGTATTCTGAAGGACGTGGATTTCCAGACGGTCTTCTACGGGGTGATGGGGTTTATCCACGGCGTGATCCAGAAATGGCTGGCGAGGGACTGCTCCTACTCCCTCGTGCAAGAACTCCCCGCCGTCACAGAGGTTCTCTTTTACGGTTTTGTGAAAAACGCAAATGCTGAAAACAAACAGACAGTCGACCATCGATGAACGAGGAGGCAACCCATGGACAAGAGCGCAATCCAGGCCAAAGTGACAGATATCATCGCCAATCAGTTGGGTGTGGAAAAGGGGATCATCACCGCCGAAGCCAACGTGGTGGATGATCTGGGGGCCGATTCGCTGGATGTGGTAGAGCTGGTCATGGCTTTGGAAGAGGCGTTCAATCTTGAGATACCCGACGAGGAAGCCGAGAAGATCCGCACTGTAAAGGATATATTCGATTATATTGAAAAGTCTGCGGAATAGGATTTGTCCGGGGCGGACCGGGGGGTACGCCCCGCCTCGAAACGCTCTCCCTTTATCACACGGCCGGCTCAGTCATCCGGCTTGCCGCTTCCGAGGATCTCCTTTTGCAGGTCCTCGATCCTGCCCTCCAGGACCGTGTTCTTCAATGCGTAATAAATCCTTCTGAAATGCTCCTCAAAATTGGTGGGGGAAACCCGCTGAAGTTCAATGAACTTCACCACGATCTCCTTTGCCGCTCTCAAAATGATCTCATCATCGGGATGCATGGACGGCTTCCTGGTTGCGCTGCGAGAAAAAAGCCTCTGCTCACTCGGGGGGAAGGCCTTAAAGTCGGAGCAGAGGCTCTGTCGGGTTGCACAAAATACCCCGTCAGGCATTCCGTGTCCCAAATAAAGATACCACAGGCCGCTCATGTGAGCAAACGAAATGCACCCGACCTGAAACACCGATAAAGGACTGCTCATGCCGTTTGATGGTCGTCCGAGTGTTAAAAGTGGGAGCAGGCCTCGGAATGATGATCGAAATTTGACCATCTGCGATAACCGAAAATTGACCACCCCTGAGCAGAAAGAATCGTCTTGCAGAATGAGGGGGTGATCATCCTCGTGCTGCCATGGGACGGGCAGGTGAAATGGAGGGAGCCCCTGGGGCGACCGGAGTTTCACCTGTCGGCGGGTCCAACCGCGGTGCTGGACTCACACCTGCATCCGCGGCAGTTGCTTTGCTCTTTTCTGGCTGTAGCCGGTGTCAGTCGTGGATGTGTCATAGATCCAAACCGGATGGGTGTAGCCAAATTTAGTGATCAGCAGACCACCTTCAAAATCCGTTATCCTGTCAATATCACGGGAACTCCGGTAGCTTTCGAACCAGGTTGTGTTGTCCTTGGTGAATTCGACTGCGATCGTTTCAAGTCGCCCTTTTTGGGGGTTGTAAACGGTGATCTCCATAGGTCGGGGCTCCTCGCTATGAACGCTTCGCTTTTTGATTGAGGCTTTGTTTGAGCCGGTAGCTCTCCAAGCTGCAGTTGATGATGTGAGCCTTATGGGTCAGCCGGTCGAGAAGCGCGGCGGTCATGGTCGCATCGCCGAAAACCTGTGTCCAATCGGCGAACCCGAGATTGCTCGTGATGATCACCGATCCCTTCTCGTTCCGTTCGGCCAGGACCTATAACAGCAGCGCGGAGCCTTCCTTGGAAAACGGGATGTAGCCGAGCTCGTCCAGGACCAGAAAGTCGCATCGGACGACCTTCTGGATGAAGCGCTGCAGGGTTCTTTCCTCTCTTGCCTCGACCAGCTCATTATCCAGGCCGTAGCAGGTGACGAAACGGGTCCGGAACTTGTGCCTGCAGGCCTCGATCCCCAGAGCGCTGGTCATGTGGGTTTTGCCGGTGCCGCTTCGCCCGAGGAAGATGACATTTTTTCGCTCCTGAATGTAGCCGCACCCGGCAAGCTCTCGGAAAAGCCTGATGTCGAGATCCGGGACAGCCGCCAGGTTAAAGGTTTCAAGGGGCTTCATAAGCGGAAACCTCGATTCCTTGATGCGACGATTCAGCCTGCTTATCGCCCTGGTCTGCAGCTCCGCTCCGGTCAGGTCCAGGAGAAAGTCATCGTAGCCGATTCCGCTCTCTTTGGCCTGCCGCAGGAGCCCTTCCAGGTTTCGAGCCATATTGGGAAGGTGCAGCGCTTTGAGATTCGCTCGCAGCTCGATCAATGTGCCGACTGTCATTGCAAATCTCCCAACTGTCCGTAGACGGCCACATCGGGAGGAGCGAGAGTCGACCAGGGCAATGACGTAGCGCTCAGGGAAGCGATGGCTGAAGCGGGATTGGCGGCGCTGGTCAAAATGTGGCGCACTCCCTCGCTGGTGCTGATGTGACTCTCTGCGGCGAGCTTGACGGCGGCTTCAACCTCGGTGGATTCATGATCCCGGCAGAACATGAGAACCGTCACGAAGTCCTTGATCCCCTTGGTTTCACCCTGGGCGCTGCAATAACGCTCCAAAAGCACGTGCAGGGATTCCGGCCAGCTTTCCTGCCACTGTCGGATGGGGCGGGCGTTCTTGAAAGCCATGGGCCGTTCCTGAATCAGGTCGAGATAGTGGTCAGGATTCAGGCACCATTTGTTGTTCCCGTACAACCTCCCGTGCGTCGCCACCTTCTTGGCGTCGCTGAAAATCTCGACTCGGTCCACATGGAGCAACACTCTTACTCTGAAGCCCGCACAACAGCTCGGAACCGAATAGCGGTTCTTGTCCACGATGACCGTGGCATATTTGTCGGCCCGGCCATCGCAGGTCTGGACGTTGCTGAAGGCTTCCTCGAGCAATGCAACAAGGTGGCTCTTCTCCTCCTCGCACAACGCCTTTACCGGACGGTCTCGACCGTCCATCTTGTGGCTTCCGTAAGCGACGCAGCGGTCGACAATCTTCTCGTTGAGCTCGTCGAGGTTTGTTGCCTCCGGAACCGAAACCATGTAGTTGCGGCGTGCAAAGCCCACCAGCCCCTCGACCCCACCTTTCTCGTGACCGCTGTCGGGATTGCAGAACCGGGCTTCAAAGCTGTAGTAGGCCTTGAGCTTGCAAAACTGCTCCTTTTCCACGCGATCCCGGCCGCGCAGCACCTTCTGCACTGCGCTGGTCAGGTTGTCATAGATCAGAACGGGGAAAACCCCGCCAAAGAAGGAAAAGGCACGTGCGTGACCATCGAAAAACGCCTGCTGCCGCTCGCAAGGGTAAAACCGGATGAAGTGCTTTCGCGAATACTTGCTCCGCATGCAGAAAAACTTCAGCGGGACTTCTTCTCCGCAGAGGATCGCCACGGCCGTCCCCCAGTCCACCTCGGCCTCATTCCCCGCCTCCGGGTCGCAGGGAATGAAGGCACCGGATCGGGCAATCCCCAGCCTCATCTTCGCGCATCTCAGGTAACGGCGGACATTCGTTTCACTGCCTTCAAAGCCATGCTCTTCAACGAGTCGATGGTAGATCCGCCGTGCCGTGTGGCGTTGCTTTCTCGGGTTGGCTTTATCACTCTCAAGCCACCGATCGATCGTCTCCGCATGATCGCCAAGAACCGGGAATGGCTGATGAGCCCGCTCCTTATAGCCCCATGGCTCGCCTCGTATCGCCTTCTTGATCGTATTGCGGGAGTGACCGGTCAGCCTGGCCAGCTCACTGATCGTCTTCCCGTCGACTCGATACCCTGTCCTCACCAGTTCATACTGATCCATCTTGAGCACTCCTTTCCCTACACTGTGGTTGCTCGAAAAAAGCGAGCCACTCTACCAGGAGGACTCCCCCTCAAGATGGTCAATTTTCGGTGATCGTTACCCCCGTCTTCTGATCAATTTTGGATTATCAAAACCACAGGCCGGTCGGAGGATTTGATTCCCGGACTACATCCAATCCCGCCCACGACCCGCTCCGACGTGGTTTTTTTTTGTGAGTTTCTTGAAAATAATGAGGATTTGAATTTGACATTGACGTTTTTCAAAGCTAAATAGGGTTTCAGTGGGAGGAAGTGGTAATTAGGGGGCTAATGTGGGAAATTCTGGAAAACCATACTTCAGAGGCCAGACGGTCAGCAGGCTGGATACAAAGGGGCGCCTCAGAATTCCCAACAAGTTTCGCGAAGTCCTCCAGGAACACTATTCCGACACCCTGATGATCACCATTCTGGGTAAGTGCTTGGTGGCTTACCCCAAAGCGATCTGGGAAGAGCGGATCGAGAGCAAGGTGGAGAATTTTTCACCTGTGGATCCGCAGCAGCGGGCGTTCATGCGCTATTTCGTGTCCAGTGCCGAACTCTGCCAGTGTGACAATCACGGAAGGATCCTGATTCCACAGCTTCTCCGGGATCGAGCCGGCATCGGCCAGGAGGTGGTCTTGGCCGGTCTCCTCAACAGTTTCGAGATATGGGATCGCGGAGCTTGGGATGAAGAGTTGAAACGGGCTTCCGATCAGCATGAGCAGATCATGGAGAAAATGGCCATCGTGGGACTGTAGGGGATCCATGAAGAGCCCGCAAACGCTTCTCCACACTCCGGTGATGCTCGAGGCCGCAATGCGCTTGCTCGGTTGCCGGGCGGGGGGCGTGTATGTGGATGGCACGTTGGGGGGGGGAGGATATGCGGAACGCATTCTCGGGGAAATTGGTCCCGAAGGAAGGTTGATCGGTCTCGATTGGGATGAGGATGCCATTCAGAGAGCGAAGACGAGATTTCGGGACGATCTGGACCGCTTGACCATCAGGCGGGCCAGCTATGCCGAGTTGCCCAAGGTCTTGAAGGAGTTGGGGATTGAAGGAGTGGATGGAGTGGTTTTGGACCTTGGCGTTTCCAGCCATCAACTGGAAGATCCTTCAAGGGGGTTCAGCTTCTTGCAGGACGGACCCCTGGACATGAGGATGAACCGGGGTGGATTGAGGACAGCTGCGGATCTGGTGAACAGCCTCTCGGAAAAGGAGTTGGTCCGCACGGTGGCTGCTCTCGGCGAGGAGCGGTGGGCCAAGCGGATCGTGCGGGCCATCGTTGCCCGGAGAAGCGTCAGGGCTTTTTCGGGGACAGGGGAACTGGCGGACTTGATTGCGGCGGTGGTGCCTAAGACAAGGGAGGCTAAGCGGATTCATCCGGCCACGAGGACTTTCCAGGCGCTGCGGATTGCAGTGAATCAGGAACTGGAGGAGTTGAGGGTTTTTCTTGGATCGGTGCTGGCCGTATTGAAACCGGGGGGCAGGCTTTGCATCGTCGCTTTCCATTCCCTGGAGGATCGGATGGTGAAGGAGCATTTCAGGGTCTGGGCCAAGCGGTGCAGGTGTTCTCCCCGTGAACCCGTCTGTACGTGCGGGGGGACACCCATGGTGAAACTGCTCACGAAGAAGGCGCTCAGGCCGAGTCAGGAGGAAGTGGCAGCCAACCCCAGATCTCGGAGCGCGAGATTGCGGGGCGTGGAGAAGCATGGAGAAGCTGAAGACCGCAAATGATTTCAAGGGACGAGGCAGGAAGGCTGGCGGAAATCCCCTCGTGAAATGGATGTTCCTTGCGGTCTCTTTGGGGTCGGTCTTTGTGGCCGGTTCCATTCTCCACATTTGGCTCTATGTGCAACAGGTGCAGGAAGGTTACCGCCTCTCCAGGCTTTACGAGAAACACGAACAGTTGTTGGTGGTCCAGAGGAAGCTGCGCCTGGAGTTGAGCCGTTTTCAGGAACCTTCGTTGCTGGAGGAGTTAGGCAGCAGGGAATTCGGGCTGGCTCCGGTGAAGCCGGAGCAGAAGATCGTCGTGCGCTGAGACAACCGGAGAAAAGGGGCTGCTGGTGGAAAGGCGCAAAAGGGGGAGGTTCTTCACCGCCCGTTACAGGTCGTGTCACTTCCTCATAAACATGTTGATTTTTGCTGGTTTTTGTCTGGTCCTTTGCAAATCCTTCCACCTGCAGGTTCTCCAGCACGCCGTATGGTTGGACAGAGCGAGGGGGCAGGCGGAAACGACACTGAAGATTCCCACGATGCGCGGTTCTGTTTTTGACCGCCATGGACGCCTGCTTTCCTACTCGGTCCCCCAGAGGTCACTTTTCGCCGACTGCGAGTTGATCGAAAACCCCAAAAGGACCGCTAGCCTGCTGGCCGCTATCCTAGAAGAACCCACATGGTTGATGGATCGAAAGCTGGCGTGCAACCGCCACTTTGTATGGTTGAAGCGTCACCTCACAGACCAGCAGGCAGCGGCGGTGGAGGGGCTCAGGTACCGCGGTCTGAATTTAGTGGACGAATACAAGAGGTTTTATCCGTACCGCCAAGTTGCTGGTCAGGTTTTGGGTTTCGTGGGCATGGACGGAGCCGGCTTGGAAGGGGTGGAGAAGGCTTTTGATGAGGTTCTGAGAGAGAATTCCACAACGGTAGGGCAGTTGCGGGACGGGGTCAAGAAGACGCTGTGGCTCGGCAATGACCCGATCCCTGAGGCGAGAGAGAGTTACGGAGTCCGTTTGACACTCGACGCCTTCATTCAGTACACGGCGGAAAAGGAGTTGGAAAAAGCCGCGATCAAGTACCGTGCGAGGGCTGCGGAGGTCGTTGTCCTGGACGCTGGCACATCGGAAGTGCTCGCCATGGCCAATTGGCCATTTTTCGACCCAAACCTCGGTGATAAGAAGAACCCAGAGGGGTGGCGCAACAGGACCATAACAGACACTTTCGAGCCCGGCTCCACGTTCAAGGTGTTTCTTGTAGGAAGTGCTTTGAATGAAGGCGTTGTCAAAGAGCGAGATCGCATTTTCTGTGAGAACGGCAAGTGCAGCCTTGCGGGTCACACGATCAATGATGTACACCCCTACGGTTGGCTCACCATTTCGGAGGTCGTGAAGTATTCGAGCAACATCGCAGCGAGCAAGATCGCCTTTCAACTGGGAAAGGAACGATACTACCAGTACATAAGGGGATTTGGCTTCGGTGCGGAGACGGGGATTTCCCTTCCCGGGGAAGTGGCTGGAATTCTGAGACCCGTAAAGAAATGGCGTCCCATCGATCTGGCGACAACAGGCTTTGGACAGAGCATTGGTGTCACTGCACTGCAGCTCACCATGGGAATCGCCACCATCGCCAACGGCGGTGTTTATACCCCGCCCTTGATTGCCAAGGATATCGTGAATGCGGCTGGGCATTCGGTGCGCAAATACGAATCCCAGGCACTGCGCAGGGTGATTCAGGAGAAGACGGCCCGGCAAATGCGTGATATGATGCGGGCTGTGACCGAAGAGGGAGGAACGGGAGTCAAGGCGGCTCCCGAAGGGTATACCGCAGCTGGCAAGACAGGGACAGCTCAGGTCCTGGATCCGGAAACAAGGCATTACGCTGCCAACCGATACACATCCATTTTCACCGGTTTCATCCCGGCGGACAAGCCACGGCTGGTCATGACCGTCGTCGTCCATGACCCCCACGGGGCGATCTATGGTGGTGTCGTTGCCGGGCCCGTCTTCCGAGATATTGCTGCCAAGGTCCTGCCTTATCTAGGAATTCCGCCGTCTTTGAAAGAGATCAAGCCCTCTCCAAAGCCACGTCTGGTCAAGGCTGACCCCAAGGGAGGCAAGAAGCCGACCGAGGCGAAACTCAACACAACCCTGCCAGGTAGTCTTCCTCGGGAGGTTCGGGAGAGAAACCCAAAATCCGTGGTGCAGACAGGTGGGGGTTCAGTGGGTGCCATGAGGGGGCAGAGGGCGGCTGGACCCTCTCAGGCGGCGGGCCTTTCTTCGGTGGGACCTTCACCAAAGGAAGGAGTGGAACTGGTATTGAATGCAGTTGCCGAGAGAGGACGCATGTGATGGTGAACCCCTGTGCGTCATCCCGTAAGTATCTCCTTGTGGAGTTGTGAAGGGGCGCGAAACTTGGCCAAGCACCTGGAAGAGCTGTTGAAAGGATTGGATGTGATGGCGTTTCGGGGGGATCCCCGGCTGGTCATTCAAGGGGTTGCCCATGACAGTCGCCGGGTTCAGGAGGGGGATCTCTTCGTAGCCATCGCCGGCACAAAAGCAGACGGGAATCTTTACGTCCAGGAGGCACTCCGCCGGGGGGCGGTTGCAGTGGTGACGGAGAATTCCGTGGAGTCATACGGCCTGACAACCACAATCCGTGTCGCCGACAGCCGCATCGCCCTCTCCGCCATCTCAGCGAATTTTTATGAGCATCCCTCAAGAGAACTCATCCTTGCAGGGGTAACAGGAACCAATGGGAAGACCACAACGGCGCTCTTGCTGGAGAGTATTTTTAGGAGTGCCGGTTACCGGTCGGGGGTGGTGGGAACCTTGGCATACCGCTGGGGTGACCGGGAGCGCAAAGCTCCCATGACAACCCCGGAGTCGCTGGATTTGCAGAGATTGCTGCGAGAGATGATCGACGACGGGGTGACCCATGTGGCGATGGAGGTATCCTCACACGCCCTGGCCTTGGGGAGGGTCTCGGACTGTGCTTTCGATGCGGCGATCTTTACGAATCTCTCGCAGGATCACCTGGATTTCCATGGCAGCATGGAGGCGTATTTCGAGTGCAAGGGGCGTATGTACAGGGAGTGTCTCCAAGGCCGTGGCAAAAGTGGCTTGAGCGTCATCAATCTGGACGACGCCTACGGACGGCGTTTGGCCTCTGGAATTCCTTCTCACTTGTGGAGTTATTCCGTTGCAGATGAGAATGCAACCGTCTGGGTGAAGGAGCTGGAATTGAGGGGAGACGGTATTCGGGCAACCCTTGCAGGGGCGGCCGGTGGCATGAGGATTCGGTCGACTCTATTGGGGCGTTTGAACCTTTACAACGTGCTCGGTGCAGTTACTGCCGCCATCGGCCTGGGTGTGCCCCGGCGGTCGATTTCCGAGGGAATTTGGGCCGTCTCCCACGTGGACGGCAGGCTCCAGCGTGTCCCAGTCCCCGCGGAATTCGGGTTTGAGGTGATCGTTGATTATGCGCATACGCCGGACGCGATGGAAAAGAGTCTTGGCTGCCTTCGGGAAATGACGCGAGGACGTCTGATTGTGGTGTTCGGCTGCGGAGGGGACAGGGATCGGGGCAAGCGGCCCCTCATGGGAGCGGTCGCGGCGCGTTTTGGAGACTTGGTGATTCTGACCAGCGACAATCCCCGGTCGGAAAGACCGGAAGACATCTTGGCGGAGATCGAGCCGGGTGTGGTGCATGAGGGGGTGGCATACTGCCCGCCCGATGAAGGGGAGACGGTGGACCGAGGTTACACGGTGGAGGTCGACCGGCGGAGGGGAATTGAAATCGCCCTTTCTTGGGCCCGCCCCGGCGATACGGTCTTCATTGGTGGCAAGTGCCACGAGACCTACCAGATCGTGGGAGGGGATACCCTGCCCTTCGACGACCGGCGGGTGGTTCGGGACTATTTTGTGACGCACGGTGATGCCGGACAACGAGAGGCCGTTGGGAACTGAAGGCATGGAGTGGAGAGTCTCACAGGTACTGGAGGCCACAGGCGGGCGTCTGGTTCAGGGCGGTGAAGGAACCGTCTTTGGCGGGTTCTCCACGGACAGCCGCACTTTGGAACCAGGAGCCGTTTTCGTCGCCCTGCCGGGAGAGCGACACGACGGCCATGCGTACGTGGGGGATGTCTTAAAAAGGGGGGCTGCCGGTGTTGTCGTGCAGGCGGACCGGTTTGCCATCCCTGATGATCTTCCTCCCGAGATTCCGGTCATCCAGGTTACGGATACGCTTCGCGCCCTGGGCGATCTTGCGGGGACCCACCGCAGGAGGCTCCATGTTCCCGTTGTGGGCATCACGGGTAGCAATGGGAAGACGAGCACCAAGGAAATGGTCTTCTCCATCCTCTCCCAGGACAAGAAGGTCCTCAAGAACAAAGGTAATTTCAACAACCTCATCGGGGTACCTCTCACCCTTCTCTCCCTTCAACCGGATGATGAGGTGGCGGTGGTGGAAATGGGCATAAACATTCCCGGTGAAATGTCCCGGCTTGTGGAGATCACTCAACCAGACGTCGGACTCATCACCAATATTCACCCTGCCCACCTAGAGGGTCTGGGATCGGAAGAACAGATCCTGGCAGAGAAGGGGATGCTTTGGAAGGGGATGGCTGCCGGAGGACTTGCAGTGGTCAACCAGGACGATCCCAGGCTTCCCGGATTTGCTCGGTGCCTTGGGATACGCGCGGTGCACTATTCTATGGATGACACCTCGGTGGAAGTGTTCAAGGTGGGACCTGTGGAGATGGAGGGGGGGCATAGCGTTTTTGGTCTGCAAGTTGGTGGGGAGATGATAAGGGTCCGACTTTGTGTTCTCGGACTCCATCAGGTCAACAATGCCCTCGCCGCCGCTGCGGTCGCATTCGGGATGGGGGTCCCCTCAGCACAGATCCAGGCCGGCCTGGCATCTCACCGGCCTGTGCATCAGAGAATGGAGATGCATGTCCTGCCCGGTGGCAGAGTGCTCGTGGATGATACCTACAATGCCAATCCCCGTTCCGTAGTCGCAGCGGTGCGCACGATATGCGCCGCCAGCAAGGGAAAACCTGTGGCGGTGGTGCTGGGGGATATGAAGGAACTCGGTCCCGAGACGCGATCCCTTCACCTGGAGGTGGGTAAGGAGATAGGATCGTTGGGAGTCGCGCGGCTCTTCACTTTTGGGGAGCTGTCCAGGGAAATCGAAAAAGGAGCCAGGGAGTCCGGACTGTCGGAGAGAGCCTGCTTCCACGGGGAAACCCATGAAGACATCGTCAACCGACTACAAGGCACGATCGTCCCGGGAGAGTGGGTTCTGGTGAAGGGGTCGAGATCCATGAACATGGAGAGGGTGGTCGAAGGACTGATGGATGCCGAAGGACGTCACCACGGTGATGGCGGCTGAGGACAACAATTGGGAATGTGCCGAAAGCTGAGTGCTGGGTGCTAAGGATCGAGGATGCGAGGAAAGAGTCGAGTAAAGGGGAAAGATACGCATCCCCACATAGGGGGGGGCGAAACTGGATCTGCTCTGGGCGGGAGCAGGATCCAGCCGTCGGCACCCAGCACTGAGCGTTCGGATAGGGATGTGCGAGGTCGCGTGTTGGTCGTGGGTCTGGGGGTGTCGGGACGTGCCGTCTGCGAGCTTCTCATGGAGCGAGGCAGTGTGGTGATGGGGACGGATCTAAGACCTCGAGAGGCTTTCAACGGAGCTCTGGACAAACTGGAGAGGGGCGGTTGTCGACTGCGTCTCGGGGGCCACCATGTGGAGGACTTCCGTGAGGTGGACCAGATCATCGTCAGCCCTGGGGTTCCGCTGGACCTGGAACCGCTTGTGGAGGCAAGGTCGCGCGGCATCGAAATCATCGGGGAACTCGACTGGGCCTGGCTTCAGGTCGGAACGCCCGTTGTGGCGGTTTCGGGAACCAACGGAAAGACCACGACGACGTCTCTGATCGGCGAGATAATGAAGGCCTGGGGCAAGAGAGTCTTCGTCGGGGGCAACATCGGGACTCCCCTCAGTCGTTGGGTGTTGCAGGGGGGGGAGGCGGATGTGCTGGTGTTGGAGGTGAGCAGCTTCCAGTTGGACACGGCGACCCATTTTCGCCCGGAGGTGGGCGTCCTGCTCAATGTGACAGAAGATCACCTGGATCGGTACGAAAGTTTTTCACAATATGCCGATTCCAAATTTTCCCTTTTTTCACGCCAGGGTCCCCAAGACACTGGAATCCTCAATCTTGACGATTCCATTTGCCGCCGCAGGTCAGGGGAAGTTCCCGGCCGGCTTCTTTTCTACAGTAGGCATGACGTTACGGCAAATGGTCGTTTGAAGGGGGTGAACATTGAATTGGAGGTTCCATGGCTGGGATCTTTCACGGTAGACCTATCCGGATCCAAACTTCAGGGTGCCCACAATGAGGAGAACATCCTGGCTGCCTGTCTTGCTTCTGCAGTGATGGGGGCAGGCCCCTCGGCCATGGCCGGGGTTATCCAGTCGTTTGCCGGTTTACCCCATCGAGTGGAATGGGTGCGCACCTGGCAGGGGATCGACTTCTACAACGATTCAAAGGGCACGAACGTGGGAGCCGTGGTGAAGGCACTGGAAAGCTTCCAGCGTCCTGTGCACATCCTTCTAGGGGGCCGGGACAAACTGGGTTCCTATGTCCCGTTGGGCAGGGCTCTCCGGAATAAGGGCAAAGGGGCGTATGTGTTCGGAGAAGCTGCCGACAGGATGCGCAAGGAACTCGAAACACATCTTCCAACTCGGGCCTTTCCGGATCTCGGAAAGGCGTTTGAAGCGGTTGTGGCGGAAGCTCAAAAGGGGGATGTTGTGCTCCTATCACCCGCTTGCTCCTCCTTTGACCAATATGGGAGCTACACCGAACGAGGTGATCATTTCAGGGAACTGGTGAGAGGATTGCCGGAGTCTGGCGAGGAAATGTGAGACAACAGCGCTGGGAACGCAAATGAGTAGGGCCATTGCTGACACACCGCCCCTGCCGGCTGACGTGGAGGCCAGGGAGAAGCAGGTTTCCCCTTGGAACGTGCTTTCCCTGGAGTCACAGTTGTGGATCGAGGTGATCCTCCTCATGGCGCTCGGTATCGTGATGATATACAGCGCCAGTTCGATCATGGCCATCCGCAGGTTTGGGGATGCGTCCCATTATCTCAAACGCCAGTTCGCCTTTGCGGGGTTCGGCCTTGGGATCCTTTTCCTATTCAGCCGCGTTTCTTATCGTAGGCTGACGGAGCAGGTCCGATGGATGCTTGTCCTCGTTGTCATCGCCCTGGGACTGGTATTGATCCCTGGGATCGGGACGGAGGTCAACAATGCGCGGCGCTGGTTTCAGCTGAAAAGCTTTTCGCTGCAGCCAGCTGAGTATGCCAAAGTGATTTGGATCATGTACCTGAGCGTCTCGCTCAGCAGAAAGCAGGATAACATCCGGCGCTTTGGGGTGGGGTTTTTCCCTCACATGATTTTGTGCGGCATCCTGAGCTTTCTCATTCTGAAGGAGCCGGATTTCGGCACGACTTTCATGGTGGGCTGCCTGGCGATGATCTTGATGGCAGTGGGCGGGGTCCCTCTGCGTCATCTTTTTTTGCTGGCGCCTGTGGCTTTCGCGTTTTTTTACCGGTTCGTATACCTGGTACCTTACCGGTGGGAGCGGGTGACTGCCTTTCTCAACCCGTGGACCGACCCCCTGGATTCAGGTTATCAGCTGATCCAGGCGTGGATCGCAGTGGGCTCCGGAGGACTTTGGGGCAAAGGGCTGGGAGCGGGTCAGCAGAAGCTCTTCTATCTCCCGGAGTCCTATACGGACTTTATTTTGGCGGTCATCGGTGAGGAACTGGGGTTCGCCGGAATCGCGGTCATGTGCCTCCTCTTCTATTGCCTGTTCACTACAGGGATGCGCATTTCCCGTGTTGCCCCCGATCTGGGCACCAGCCTCATGGCTCTCGGTCTGACCATGCTCCTGAGCCTGCAGGCCCTCTTCAACATGTGTGTTGTACTGGGGCTCGTTCCCACCAAGGGCCTGCCGCTTCCCTTTATTTCATATGGTGGGAGCGCTTTCACGGCGAATTGCATGGCCGTCGGCATACTCATGAACATCGCCCGAACGGGTGAAAGGCAGATGGCCCAGGATGTATAAACGTTATCAGCGCATTCACTTCATCGGCATCGGCGGCATCGGCATGAGCGGCATCGCTGAGCTGCTTCTGAACTTGGGGTACAGGGTGTCCGGTTCGGATCTGCGCGAGACGGACATTACTCGACGCCTTGCCCGTCTGGGTGCGACGGTCTACATGGGGCATCGTCCGGAGAATGTTGCCGGCGTAGACGTCGTGGTGGTTTCCTCGGCCATATCAGAGGAGAACCCTGAGCTACGGGGGGCCAGGGCACTTGGAAAGGTGCCGGTCATCAGGCGGGCCGAGATGCTGGCGGAACTCATGCGCCTCAAGTATTCGGTGCTCATCGCAGGGGCCCATGGAAAGACGACCACCACCTCAATGGTATCCACCGTTCTGGCTCGGGGGGGCCTGGATCCGACGGTTGTCATCGGGGGAAAGCTCAACGCCTGGGGGACCAATGCAAAGCTGGGACGGGGAGACTTCATGGTTGCGGAGGCCGACGAGAGCGACGGGACATTTCTCCTGCTTCCCCCAACCATCGCCGTGGTCACCAACATCGACTTGGAGCATCTCGACTACTACAGGGACCTGGATCACATCCAGGAGACTTTTCTTCAGTTCATCAACAAGATCCCCTTCTATGGCGAGGCCGTCCTGTGCCTGGAAGACGGCAATGTGCAGAGTCTGCTGCCCAGGATCACCAAGCGTTTTGTCACCTACGGCTTTTCCTCCCAGGCGGATTTCCAGGCGCGGGATCTTGTCTCGGACGGTTTTTCCACTACCTACCGAGCCTTTTTCGGGGGAAAGGAGCTTGGAGAGATCGAAATACGGATCCCGGGGCGACACAACGTCCTCAACTCTTTAGCGGCGGTAGCCGTTGCTCATGAACTGGAGCTGGAATGGGTGAGCGTTCAGGAAGGACTTCGGGACATGACCGGTGTGCAGCGGCGCTTTCAGATCAAGGGCGAAGTTGGGGGGGTGCTGGTCCTCGATGATTACGGGCATCATCCTACGGAGATTCGAGCCGTCCTGGAGACGCTGGCCGACCGGTTTCCTCACCGCAGAAGGATCGTGGTGTTCCAGCCCCATCGTTACACGAGGACTCATGCCCTCCTGGATCAGTTTGCCCGCTGCTTCTATCAATCCGATGCCCTTTTCCTTTCGGATATTTATGCGGCGAGCGAGAAGCCCATTCCCGGGGTAACAGGGGAGCGACTTGCGGAGAAGATCGGGGCTCACGGGCATCATGACCTCCATTACACACCGACGCTGGATGCAATGCTTCAGGAACTCACCCGGTTTGTAAGAAAGGGCGATGTGGTGATCACTTTGGGGGCAGGGAACATATGGCAGGTGGGTGAGAACCTCTTGGAAAAGTTGAAGGCTGGCGCGAGTTGACCTGGGGAGTTGGAAAGGAATGCACTCTCCTGATTGGACGACCGGGGAGTGTTGGCTGAGGGGGGATGAGTGAAGAGTCGCACTTTTGAGGAGAAAGAAGGAGTCTGAACGGTATTGGGAGTATCTTGCGGGACTCTCACAGGGAGATCGAACGAATGATGTGGCTCGCCTTTGGACTGGGGCTGATCCTCGGGACGGTTGCAGGGGTCCTGTTCATTGGGCTGCTTCAAATGGGTAAGCGGTCCGAGGAGTTTGACTGTTTCCCTGACCGAATTCCCTACCGGCTTGAGCCATTGGAGCATCCAACCTCTGACGAAGAGGTCAAGCGACCGTCTCCTGTTTTGTGAGTCGACCATGACAACCCAACCCAATCAACAGGTCTAAACAGTGTTAAAGACCGGCGCAAAAGGGGCCGGCGACTCATCACTCATCACCCGTTAGCCACCACTCAGTTATCGTCGGGGGGGAGTCTCTCCATGCAAGCATTGCGCAGGATTCTGGGAGGCACGCCGGAGTTGGAGTTGCTCTGGGGAGAGCCCATGGCGAATCTCACGAGCTTTCGCATCGGCGGCCCTGTCGCCTGCGTGGTGAGGCCTTTCAGTGAAGCCGCCTTGGCGGCACTCGTTTCGCTGATGCGCAAAGAGCACATCCCCCACATCTTCCTGGGAGGAGGGACCAATGTGCTGGCACCCGATGAATCCTGGGAGGTACTGGTCATACAGATGAACCGTTGCCTGGGGAAGATCATCGAACTCAGCACAGGCAGTGGAGGAAAGAGGCTTGTCCACGTGGGGGCAGGGGTAAGACTGTCTTCCTTGCTCCGTTTTTGCCTCCGCGAAGAACTTGAGGGCGTTGAGGCCCTTGTGGGGATTCCGGGCTCGGTGGGGGGAGCCATCGTCATGAATGCAGGATCCAGGGACGGATGCATCGCTGATTCCCTGCTATGGGTTGACCTATTGGAGAAATCGGGGGAAAGAAGACGGGTTTACCGGGCTGAACTTCCTGCGAAATACCGTCAAATGGGCCTTCCGCGGGATGCTGCGGTACTGGGGGGATGCATCGAACTGCGCAAGGGGTCCGGAAGAAGGCTCAGGGAGCGCATGGGGCAGGCCATGAGGGAAAGAAGGGCAAGCCAACCCATGGGTTTTCCATCGGCGGGATGCATATTCAGAAATCCACCTCAGGCTTCGGCAGGTGCATTGATTGAGCAGGCAGGATTGAAGGGAGTGCGTTTCGGCGATGCGCAAGTTTCAGAAAAACATGCCAACTGGATCGTCAACAGGGGGAAAGCGTCTGCTGCTCAAGTCTTGAAGCTCATGGAGCACGTGGAACAGACGGTGCTTAACAGGTTTGGTATTGCCCTGGAGAGGGAGGTACACGTACTGGAACGGGGACAGTCGCTCCACTGAAGCCAGAATGGGGGCGGCCAACACGCCGCACTCCCTCCGGAGGGCTTTCCCCGGCGAAATCCCTGGGTTTCGGATTGGAAGAGGCTTTTTGGGACATGAGAAGAAAGGCGAACCGCTACAGGGTCGATCGAGTCAAGAGAAGGGAGAAAATCCTTTCGGGTACGAGGACCGCCATTGCGGCCTTCATGGTTCTTATCTCCCTCGCCCTTTTCAGTGCCGCCCTTTCCCGCGCTTATCATGCTCTTCTCGATGCTCCTTGGCTTCGGGTTCAGGAGATTGAAATCAGCGGGCTCCAGCACATGAGCAGGGTCGAGGTTTTGAACGCCATGGGGGTTGCCAGGGGGGCGAGCGTGTTCGGCCTGAAGCTGGTACAGCTCAAGAAACGCTTGGAGATGCTCCCGTGGATCCGGTCGGCCCTCGTGAGACTCGATACCCCTGAGCGGTTGGTGGTGGAATTGGTCGAGCGCGACCCTGTCGCCAAGATTGCCGCGGGGGACCATTGCCTGCTGATGGATCAAGAGGGAAGTCTGTTCGCCCCTTGCAAGTGCGAAGAACACCCGAATCTCTTGCTGATCTCTGGGGCGGCGGATTCCGGTTTGAAGGTGGGGAGCACACTGCAGCGTGAGGTCGGTGAGGCGGTGGCGGGACTGCTGGCGGCGGTGAGGGACTGGGAGGAGGGACTGCACCGGGGCAAGATTTCCCAGTGCCATTGGAATCCGGATACCGGTTTTCTGATTAACGTTGGGGAGCAGGGTATACCCGTTCAGCTTGGAGCGGACAACCTGGAGGAGAAGCTCAGGCGTCTCCATGAAATACTTGGATTGCTGGCCGAACGCCAGTGGGTGGGGAATGTGACGCGTATCGATCTCGACTATGGTCAGCGTGCTTACGTTGAGGGGCAGTTTCCCTCCTTCAAGGGAATCTGATCGATGGAGGTTTCTCGGGTGTCATTGCGAGCGGATGGGGCGGAAGAAGATGGATCGGGCGGACCACATGGACTGCCAGCCTTGAGGGACGCATCGCGATGAAGGCGAAGGGGGAGAAATGGCGAAAAGAGAGGAGCTGATCGTTGGCCTTGACCTCGGTACGACGAAGATCTGTTGCGTGGTCGGTGAGGTGACCGCAGAGGGGATAGACATCGTTGGTGTCGGAACGTTCCCATCCGTTGGTATGCGGGGGGGCGTGGTGGTCAACATCGACCAGACGGTGAATTCCATCCGGAAGGCGGTGGGTGAGGCCGAATTGATGGCCGGCTGCGAAATTTCCTCCGTTTTTGCCGGGGTCGCCGGCACGCACGTCCAAAGCCTGAACAGTCATGGGGTCATTGCCGTCAAGAGTCGTGAAGTCACACAGTCGGACATCGACCGAGTCCTCGATGCAGCCAAGACCATTGCTCTTCCCTACGACAGACAGATTCTCCACGTGCTTCCCCAGCAGTTCATCGTCGATGACCAGGAAGGAATCCACAATCCCATCGGGATGGCAGGGGTCAGGCTGGAGGCCAAGGTACACATCATCACGGGGGCGGTGAGCGCCGTGCAGAACATCATCCGCTGCTGCGAACGGGCGGGCCTTCAAGTGCAGGACGTGGTCCTGGAATCCCTGGCGTCCAGCGAGTCCGTTCTCGATCCCGACGAAAAACACCTTGGCGTCGCTCTGGTGGACATGGGAGGGGGAACGAGTGACATAGCCGTCTTCCTTGACCACGCCATCCGTTATTCCACGGTAGTCGGCTTGGGGGGGCAGCATATCACCTCGGACATTTCGGTCGGATTGCGCACCTCCATGGAAGAGGCGGAAAAGATCAAGAAGAAATATGGGTGTGCCCTCGTGGAGTGGGTAAACCCTCAGGATGTGATCGAGGTCGGGTCGGTGGGGGGCCAGAAGCCCAGACAACTGGCCCAGTCCATTCTGACGCAAATCATCGAGGCCCGGGTGGAGGAGATTCTCAAGATCATCGAATGGGAACTCGTGCGTTCGGCTTATGTGGAGTCCCTCCACGGGGGAGTGGTCCTGACGGGCGGTGTGGCCTTGCTTTCGGGAATACGGGAGTTGGCCGAACGCATTTTTGACATGCCGGTCCGTATCGGGGCTCCCTACAGTTTCGGGGGGCTGGGAGATGTGGTCCGAAACCCCATTTACTCAACGGCGACGGGGTTGTTGTTGTATGGCAAGAAGTACGGGTCCCGGATGCCTCTGGCCGAGCCGAGTCTTCTCAAGAAGCTGATCTTATCGATGAGACGATGGTTTAAAGAGTTCTGGTAAAAAACTTTCGGTGCACCATCACAAAGGGGTATGAAGAAAGAAAGTTCTCCCATAAAATGGCGTTCAACCATGAGTGAGCCTTGGAAGGAGATGGGTGCAAACATGGAGAATCTGATGCTCAACAAAGCGAGAATCAAGGTTTTCGGCATTGGTGGCGGGGGGGGCAATGCCATCAACAACATGATCAGTACAGGCTTGGACGGCGTCGAATTCATCGCGGCCAACACGGATTTTCAGGCCTTGGAGAAGAACCTCGCCGAGTGCAAAATCCAGCTGGGGGTGAACCTCACCAAGGGTTTAGGGGCGGGAGGAAACCCTGAAGTGGGCAGTAAGGCCACGGAAGAGGATATGGAGAAGGTGCGGGAGGCGGTGGACGGCTGTGACATGGTCTTCATCACGGCGGGGCTGGGAGGAGGTACGGGCACCGGAGGGGCTCCCATCGTCGCCAGAGCATGTAAGGAGATGGGCATTCTCACAGTTGCCGTGGTGACCCGGCCTTTCGCTTTCGAAGGAAAGGTGCGACAGCGGAATGCGGAAGAGGGGCTCAAGATCCTCCAGGACGTCGTGGACACGCTCATTACCATTCCCAACGATCGCCTGTTGTGCCTTGCCGATCGCCGGGCGACCTTTCTCGAGATGTTCAAGAGGGCCGACGACATCCTGCTGTTTGCGGTGAAGGGCATCTCCGACCTCATCACCAATCCGGGCTATATCAATGTGGATTTCGCCGATGTGAAAACCGTCATGGGAGAAATGGGACTGGCCCTGATGGGGACGGGTATCGGCCGGGGAGAGAACCGAGCGCTTCAGGCCGCGCAGCAGGCCATTTCCAGCCCTCTGCTGGAGGACATCTCCATTCATGGCGCCAGGGCGGCTCTCATCAATATCTGTGCCGGACCGGACCTTGGAATGCACGAGTTTGAAGAAGCTTCGTCGGCTATCCAGAAAGAGATGGATGAGAATGCCCATATCATTCTCGGCATGGCCATCGATCCGGATATGGGGGAAGAAATGCGCGTGACCGTCATCGCCACGGGCATCGGAAGAGTTGATCAGCCCCAGCGAGCGGAGACTCCCATGAGGCCCAAACGACTCAAGCCAGACGGCATTACGCCTGACCTCAACTACGGCTACTTGCAGATTCCAACGGTGGTCCGTCATCGCACCGTGAGAGATGTGCCTCCAGCGGAGCCACCCAGAAGAAGGACCCTTTTGCAAAAACTGACGGGGGCTTCCCCCGAGGAGGAAGACCTCAGTATACCCACCTTCATCAGGCGTCAGGCTGACTGAGAGCGTGTTGGGGTCCTGAGGGGAGAAGGCGCCGCAGCATCCTGTGAGGGGAGCCCGGGAGACGTTGGGGGGCGGGGGAGCCGTCCTGTCGCCGGGGGGGGCGGCCCTGCCCCGAGTTCCAGGAAGGCTATGCTCTGGAGATTGAAGCAGCGCCAGTTGGCGTGGCTTGCCGAGGAAAGAGGGACCATCCGCAAGGACTGGGCGGATCGGCTCTGCATCGCCCTTGCATTTCCAAACCGCTACCGGGTAGGAATGTCCAACCTCGGTTTCCAGGCGGTGTATCGCGCGCTCAACCGTTTTGAGGAGATTGTCTGCGAAAGGGTTTTCTACCCGGAACCAGAAGATGTGGACCTTATCAGGCAAAACCCCGGCCACCTCCTCTCGGTGGAATCGCAGCGCCCCCTTCAGGATTTCCACCTCATCGCCTTTTCCATCGCCTATGAGAACGACTACGCCTTCGTGCTGGAAATGCTGGCTTTTGGGGGGATTCCTCCCCGGGCACAGGACCGGACGGCGGCACATCCTCTAGTGACAGCCGGTGGAGTGGCTGTCTTTCTCAATCCGGAACCTCTCGCGCCCTTTATCGACTGTTTCTTCATCGGGGAAGCGGAAGAACTGCTGCCCGATTTCCGCAAAGTTCTCCAACCCCTCCTGAGGGAAGGTCCTGCCCGCCCTCAGTTGCTGGAGGCGCTCGCCGTTAGCATGCAGGGAATCTACGTTCCCTCCCTGTACCAGGTTTCCTACCGGAGTGAAGGCACCATCGAGTCCATGACCCCCGTTCCTTGGGCGGACGTCCCCAAGCGCATCAAGTACAGGCGCGCAGACCTGCTCCGACATCCACCATGCCAGACCCAGGTCGTGACTCCCAATACGGAATTCAGCGACACGGTGCTCCTCGAGATCGGGAGAGGGTGTGGACGCGGTTGTCGGTTCTGTGCGGCGGGGTTTGTCTATCGGCCGGTGAGGTTCCATTCCGCTCGGGCCGTTTTGGATGCGACCGATAAGAGAGGGCCCGCGGCGGGGCGCCTTGGCTTGGTCAGCGCGGCGGTTTCGGACCACCCGGAAATCAGTGCGTTGTGTGAAACGCTTTCCTGTCGGGGTGTGTCGGTTTCCTTTTCGTCCCTCAGGGCGGACAGCATTCCCCCTGCAGTGGTCGCCTCGCTGCGGTCGAGCGGACACCAGGCGGTGGCCATAGCCCCCGAGGCGGGATCCGAAAGACTGCGCCGGGTCATCAACAAGAACCTCTCTGAATCCCAGATTCTTGAGGCCGCTGAAAGACTCGCGGAAGGCGGTATCCTTCATTTGAAGCTCTATTTCATGATCGGGCTCCCGACGGAAACGCAGGAAGATCTGGAGGCGATTGTGCACCTGGCAAAAAGTATCAAACACCATGTATTGAAAATGAGCCGTGGCAAGAAACGCATGGGGACGATCACCCTCAGCGTGAATTCTTTCGTGCCCAAGCCGTTCACCCCGTTTCAGTGGGTTCCCTTTGCAGGGATTTCCGTTTTGAAAGAAAAGGCCCGATGGATTCACAGGGGCCTGCAGAAAGTTCCCAATGTCCGCGTGCATTTTGATCTCCCCAAATGGGCTTATGTACAGGCTCTCCTGGCGAGGGGTGATCGAAGGGTCGCCGGCTTTCTTGAAAAAGTGGCCTTAGGTGGGGCTTCATGGCAGCAGGCGTTGAGGGAGATTCCCTTCAATCCAGACTTTTGGGTGTTGCGAGAAAGAGGCGAGGACGAAGTGTTTCCCTGGGAGTTCATCGACAACGGTATTGAGCGTCGTTTCCTGTGGGAGGAGTACCAGAGCGCTTTGCAGGAGAGTTCGACTCCCCCCTGCAGGCCCGATGAGAAGTGTGTGCGCTGCGGAGTATGCCGGGAACAGAGGGAACGTTCACTCGGCATGGTGGGCGGGACGAAGCCTGATCGCCCATGAGGTTGAGGTGCTTGCCCGTTATTTTTTTGCCGGGTGGGGGTGGTTGCATGGAGAGTCTGGCAATATTAATATAAAATTTTTGAGATCACTTTTTATCCGCGCAAGGGGTATGTTGAAGTCAAACCATGGGCCTCACCGAAGCAGGTCGTTTGAGCCGGGGCTGATGTGGTGATGTTGAGGAGAAGCGTTTGAAGATGGACAGGAACGATTACTATAAGGTCTTGGGGGTCCGTGAGGATGTGTCTTCAGAGGAAATCAAGAAGGCTTACAGGAGGCTCGCACTGGAGACGCATCCGGATCGCAATCCTGGAGATGCTCAGGCCGAAGAGCGTTTCAAGCGGATCAACGAGGCCTATGGCGTCCTGAGCGATCCTCAAAAGCGGGCTCAGTACGACGAGTATCGGCGTCTCGGCGTTCAGCAGCCCAATGGTTCTCCCCGTCCGGGTTTCGGGTATTCCCAGGAGGAGATTCTTCGGGATTTTTTCAGAAGTCCTCACGCGCAGGATGTGTTTTCGGAGATGCAGCGCGAATTCCAGAAGATGGGTTTTCGCTTCGACGACATGTTTTTTAACCGCATGTTTTTCGGAGGGAGTCGTGTTTACTACGACAATATCTTTTGGAGAGGACCGGTACGGGTGAGCGTTTTCGGGGGCGCCCGCGGGAGAAAGTTTCATGCAGACATGCCGGGGCGATGTTGCCGGAACGGTGAGCGGTTCATGCCGCCACGTCCATCCCGTGGCGTGCTCCCCGGTGCCTTATCGCTGATCGCGTGGGCTGGGAAGAAGCTGGTGGGTTTTGCGTGGCGAACGGTGGCCGGTTTCCTGGGCTTTGGAGGCGCCGCCGCTAGGTGGCAAAAAAACCGTCTTGATCCCCGCGATGTCACCTACCAGTTGTCTATCTCATCTGCGGAGGCTTATCGAGGAACCGTCGTGGAATTGGACGTCCCTCACCTCGGAAGCGGGAGGCGGGTGTCCGTGAGAATCCCGCCTGGAGTGAAGCCGGGCACGACTTTAAGACTTCGGGAGATGGGCAGAGCTGTTTCCAACCACCCCACGGACCGTGGGGATCTTTACCTGCAGGTGCACGTGGTGGGGTGAGGCGTGATCTCATCCAGGCCCTTCCACGAGGGAAACACGGATTTTCCTTATTGTCACTTCCAAGAAAAAGAACCGATTCACAGACGAGGCCTTCAGTTGACGATCCAAATAATCTCCGCAAAGTTTGCCAGCAGAGTCATTCCTCTTACGAATCGGTGAGAGAGATTTAAACAACACCCCTTACCAACGCCGCTCCTGGCTTCCTGCCCCGGTCATCCTGATTCTTCTCCAGTGCAATGCCGAATCTTACGAATACTCATTTGTCTGGATCAGATCCATACAGAAAAGAATCATGCGTGAAAGAGACAAAAATGGGACTCGGCGGGATCCTGTTCGCACTGTCATTCATGACGGTCTTCATCACCTTCGGGGTGGGGAATTTTGCTGTCGTCACCCTCTCCGAAAGTCTTCCGGCAGCGGCGGTCAGATCGGCCTGGATTGTTTTTCTCGTCTTCTACAGCACTGTCGGCCTCACCGTCTTTGTACTGTACCGGAAAGCGAACCGGGGGATCATTCGCTGGCAAGAGTCCGATGCAGCCCTGAAGGAGAGCGAACGACGCTTCAGGATGCTTTTTGAGATGTCTCCTGAGGCGATCCTTCTCGTTTCGGAGGAGGAAAGAATCATCGACTGCAATGAAGCGGCGGAGGTGGTGATTCAACGTTCCAAAGAAGAATTGACGCAAACGAACATGCTTGATCTTATCGTGGAGAACACCACCGAAGGCTTTCAGAGAACGCTATGGAATGAAGTCCTCAGTGGTGAGTTCTCCGGCGAACTCACACTTCGCGGGGGAACCGGGGAAGTCATTCCCGGAGAGGTCAAATCCAGGCGTCTGCAGTTGGAGGAAGGTGGACTGTGCCTGGTCATCCTGAGCGACATCAGCGAAAGGAAGGAAGCGGAGAACGCCGTCCTCATGTCGGAGGAGCGTTTCTCCAAGGCATTCCACGCAAGCCCTGCCCCCACAGCGCTCTCCACTCTGGAAGACGGCATAATCATCGATGCCAACCAAAGTTTCGTGCGAATGCTGGGGTATGACCGGCAGGAGTTGATCGGTCGCTCTTCCCGGGAGCTGGGGATCTTTGTGAATCCGGACCAAGGGGCCATCCTCGCAGAAATGCTCAGAAGCCGTGGCTGCCTCCACGAAGAACACATCCTCCTGCAAAGCAAATCAGGGGAGATGCGCAATGTCCTTGTCTCCGTGGACCTCATCCGTTTCGGAGGAGAAGAGTTTCTTCTGTCTCTTTTCTGCGATGTGACCGAGCGAAAACAAGCAGAGGAGCGGCTCAGAGACAGCGAGGAAAGACTCCGGCTCCTTTCCGAGTTTGCTCCTTTCGGCATCGCCCTGATCGACGCAGGTCAGGGCATCGAGTACTTCAACCCTCGTTTCACGGAGATTTTTGGATTTTCGGCTGAAGAGTCCCCGGATTTCAAAACGTGGCTGGACCATGTGTGTCCGGATGCCATCCAAAGGGAATCGGCGGAACCGCTTTGTGCTGAAGAATCGGGGTGGGAGGCGGGAATTGGGCGGACGAGGAGCGCCACTGTGACACTCCGCAGCAAAGAAGGGGAGTTGAAAACGTGCCTTCTCCAAAGCGTTGCAATCCGCCATGGAAAACATGTTCTCACCGCGGAGGACATCACCCTCAGGACCCGTGCAGAGGAGGCACTGCGCGAATCGGAGGAAAAGTATCGTCTCCTGGTGGATAATGCCAACGAGGCTATCTTCGTGTTGCAGGAAGGGCTTCTCAAGTTTTTCAATCCGTTCACTGCCTACCTCACCGAATTTGACACCCAGGAACTGAACGGTTCTTCTTTTGTCCAAATGGTTCACCCTGATGACAGGGAGACGGTGCTCGATTATGACCTTCGCATCCTGAGCGGGCAGACTGTGCCAGGGGATTTCTCTTTTCGGATCAAAAGCAAGTCCGGCAAGGAACTGTGGGTTCAGCAAAGCGCCGTCCCGACGAAATGGGACGGACTTCCCGCCACGCTCAATTTCCTCAAGGACATCACTCAGCAAAAACACCTGGAGTCTCAACTTCTCCACGCAATCAAAATGGAGGCGGTGGGCACACTGGCAGGCGGCATCGCCCATGATTTCAACAATCTTCTCCAGGCCATCCTGGGTTACGCCGACCTCATCAGGATCAAGAAACCCGACGCACAGCAATGGGCAAAGGAACTGGACGAGATCGTGCACGCCGCCCGAAGGGGAAGCGACCTGGTGAGGCAGTTGCTCACGTTCAGCAGGAAGATCGATAGCAGATTGCGCCCAGTGGACTTGAATCATGAGATCCTGAAAGTGAAAGGAATCCTGGAGCGTACCATCTTCAAAATGATTTCTATTGAGCTCTCTCTGGCTCCCCAACTGAAAACCATAAACGCCGATCCCTCCCAACTGGAACAAGTCCTCATCAATCTGGCCGTGAATGCCCGCGATGCCATGCCGGGAGGAGGCAGGCTCAGCATCCGCACTGAAAATGTGACCCTGGACGAAACGTTCTGCAGTGCCCGTCTCCACATGAAACCAGGGGAATATGTGCTCCTCTCCGTTGCGGATTCGGGTCACGGAATGGATCAAAAAACAATGGAGCGCATCTTCGAGCCCTTCTTTACGACCAAGGAGACCGGCAGGGGGACAGGGCTGGGATTGCCCATGGTCTATGGGATCATCAAGAACCATGGAGGGTTCATTCTTTGTGACAGTAACTTGGGAAGGGGGACGGTTTTCAGTATCTACCTGCCCGTGCTGAAGCGTGGAGAGGGTGGGATTCTAGACCGGAAAGGCGCAAGGGAGGGATTAAAGGGCGGAATAGAAACCATCTTGTTTGTGGACGACGAAGAGCCATTGCGCCGATACGGCGCCGAGGTCCTCTCCAGCTTCGGCTACACGGTTCTCACTGCAGAGTCCACGCAGACGGCGGTCAGGATTTATGCCAGGGAATGGCCGACCATTGACTTGATCATCGTGGACCTGATAATGCCCAACCAGGGGGGGATGGACTGCATGGAGAAGCTTCTCAAGATCAACCCGAAAGCGAGGATCATCGTGGCAAGCGGCCATTTTCCCGATGCCGTCACCAGGGGCCTCATTCAGGAACGGGCTGCGGCATTCATACAGAAACCCTACAGTGTGGAAAGCATTCTCAAGACAGTTCACAGCGCCCTGGAAAAAAATTTATAGACGCCCGACGTCCGAATCTATATCCACCGTCGAAAAAATCTTGCTGAATACACCCTCGATCACAGGGAAGTCTTCCTCTTGGAGGGTCCTCACATCCATGAGGAATCGGTCGGATTCGATCCGGCCGATGATGGGCGGTCTGTTGTTTCGGAGTCTCCATTCGATGGACCTGGTGCTCAAGTTGTTGGAGCTGACGGAGACGGCAAAGGAGGGCAGATCCTCCCCCGGCAGTGCGCCTCCTCCCACCTGCGAAAAACAAGGCTCTACCGTGAACTGAAAAGCACCGTCTCCATTGCGCCGGTTCAGCACCTTGGCGAGTTCTTCGGCCCTTGCCCTGACGACCTCGGGCGGCGTTGCAATCATGCGCAGGGTGGGTATCTTCTCCATGGCCAGGGACTCGTCCCGGTATAGGCGGAGGGTGGCCTCGAGGGCGGCCAGGGTCATCTTGTCCACTCTCAGGGCCCGGGTAAGCGGGTTTTTCCTGCAGCGTTTGATCAGTTCCTTCTTCCCAAGAATGATCCCCGCCTGAGGACCCCCCAGCAGTTTGTCTCCACTGAAGGTGACCACATCGACCCCCTGGGCGACGGTGCTCTTGACCGTAGGCTCCCCCCGCAGACCGAACGTGTCGAGGTTCATGAAACAACCGCTTCCCAAGTCCTCCATCACCATCAGGCCGCGTTCCCTCCCCAAGGCCACAAGCTGCTCCAGGGGTACCTCCGCGGTGAATCCGATGATGCGGTAGTTGCTCGTGTGGACCTTCAAGAGGAGGGCGGTGGAATCGTTGATTGCCGCCTCATAGTCGCCCACGTGCGTGCGGTTGGTGCAACCCACCTCTCGAAGGATGGCCCCGCTTGCACGCATCACATCGGGAATCCTGAAGGATCCCCCGATTTCCACAAGCTGACCCCTTGAGACAATCACTTCACGCCCCTGGGCGAGAGTGTTGAGTGCGAGAAAGACTGCACCTGCGTTGTTGTTCACCACCAAAGCCGCCTCGGCCCCTGTCAGTTCGCACAGGACGGCCTCGGCGTGTACGTACCGGGATCCTCTTTGCCCTTTTTCGAGATCGTATTCCAGGTTATTGTAGCTTTGGCAAATGAGCTGGAGGCGCTCCATCGCATCCGGCGGCAGGAGGGAGCGCCCGAGGTTCGTGTGCACAATGATGCCCGAGGCATTGATGACAGGGATCAGGGTGTGCTCAGTGAGGGCTTCGAGTTTTTCCTCGGTCAGGGTGATGATATGAGCGAATTCCAGGTTCATCGTTGATGCATTCCCGCAATCGGATAGAATTTCTTTTCTCTTGGCATCGAGCACCTGTCTGAGTGCTTCGACGACGAGTCGGCGCGGGTAACGGTTGAGAATGTCCTCCATGCCGGGCGACTGGAGGATTCTGTCCACACCCGGCAGTTTTCTCAGCACTTCCTGACTCGGCGTGCCTGTCATGAATCCAGTGTCCTTCGTGTGAGGAATGGGTGTGAGATCGATCTTCTCTCTTTATGGAACGGCCCGCCAGATCGAAACCGGACTCCCAGGGGCAAAAGAGGCATCGCGGGCTTTCCTTAAGACACCAATTTGCTTATATGTTTTTGCCTCTTGAGACAAATGCTTTTTTTCACCGAAATTGCAATGACTGAAACAGTCGGATTTTGAAAAGGGTGGGCGGACAGCGACGGGTTGACATGGAGCGGGGATTCGTTTCCGAGTCCTGGAAGTGCGATTCACGGACCATCCTGAACATGCTGGAGGGTACACAGGACTCCCTCGGGCTGACCGGCGTCGAGCCGGGTGCCCTGGCTTATCTCCTCTCCTGCTCGTTGAGGACACATCGCACGTCGTTTCTGCTCGTCGCTTCTTCAGATCGAGAAGCGGAGAAGTTGGCAGATTTGCTGACCTTCTTCTGTGGCGGGGACCGTTATGTGCCGACTTCCCCCGTGAAACGGCAGGTCTGGTTCCTGCCATCGCGAACCAGCCACAGTGCTCAGTTGCTGGGAAAAACGGAAACCACGGCCCGGCGCCTTGAGGCGCTTTACGCCCTGAGGGCATCATCGCCGCCTACCGTCGTGGTGACTTCCGCCTTGGCACTCTGCGAGCGGGTGATCCCCCCCGAGGTCCTCACAAGAAACCTGGAGTACAGGATTCCCGGTGAGGAACTGGATGTGGAGTCCCTGTGCCGCACCCTGGTGGAAAGGGGATATTTTCGTGTTCCCCTTGTGGAGGAATACGGGGATTTCAGCCGGCGGGGAGGCGTGATGGATGTTTACGCACCCCTCTACCGATGGCCTATCCGTCTTGAGTTCTTCGGGGATGAACTGGAATCCGTCCGTCTTTTTCACCCCAGTTCCCAGCGTTCCATGGGGACTCTCTCGGACGTGATCCTTCTTCCGGCCTGTGAGATCATTTTCGACGCTGAAGCCAGGAAACGCGCCCAAGATGCCGTTTACGAAGCTGTCAAGAGAGAGGATCTGACGGTGGCGGCGGCCAATGAATGGCTTGAAAAGCTGCAGGAAGGGCACCAGCTGGAGGCTTTTGAAACGGTCTTCCCTGTCTTTTTCGAAAAGACGGCCACTCTCTTCGACTACCTGGAACCGGGCACAGTGCTGGTCTTTTCAGATATGGACGAAGTGACAAGGAGAGTCGAGGAACACGCCTGGAATGCCCAACGACGTTGGGAAGAGGATTTCTCCCCCCATGAATGGAGAAGACCCCCTTCGGACCTTTTCCTGTTTCCCCAGGATGTCTTTGATAGAGTGGGTCAATTCCAGACCTTGCAAATCAACGGCTCGGGGGGGGCGGGGTTTTCACTGCCGGTCGTCCGCCTCGGAAGCAGGTCTCACGAGGACCTAGTGCGCGCGGTTCAATCTTATTCCCGAAAGGAGCATCTTCTGGAGCCTGTTGCGCAACGGCTGACAGACTGGCTCAACGAGGGAATGAGGACTTACCTCATGTGTAGGCACAGGGAGCAGGCCAGGAGGCTCCACGAGCTCCTGGAGGGCTATGGGGTGCATTCCATGGTGACAGATCTGCCCTTCGGGGAAGAGTCCTTTGACGCGCCCGTTGTGAAAGTCATGGTCGGGGCCTTGGAGAAGGGGTTCGCATGGGAGGCGGAGCGTCTCGTGATTGTCTCCGAAGAAGAACTTTTCGGCCACAGGCCCAAAAGGCGCGGGAAGAAACCGGTTGCCGGCATTTTTCTCAACTCGTTCCAGGACTTGCATGTGGGTGATCATGTGGTGCACGTGGACCATGGTATCGGCGTGTACAAGGAACTGGTGCACCTGAAGCTCCGGGGGATGGAAAGCGATTTTCTCCTGCTGGAATACCTGGATGGTGATCGCCTGTACGTTCCGGTGGACAAGCTCCAGAAGGTTCAAAAATATCTGGGTCTCGAAGGGCGAGATCCTCGAGTGGACAAACTGGGGGGGAAATCCTGGGAAGCGGCGAAGAAGAAGGCGCGGGAATCGGCGGAGAAGATTGCCGAGGAATTGCTCAGTCTTTATGCGGAAAGGCAGGTCAAAGCCGGCTATCAGTTTTCACCCCCCGATCGATATTTCAGGGAGTTCGAGGCGAAGTTCGCTTTTGAGGAGACGGAAGACCAGACCAGGGCCATTGAGGACGTATTGGAAGATATGGCCTCACCACGTCCCATGGATCGCCTCATCTGTGGGGACGTGGGATACGGCAAGACGGAGGTGGCTCTTCGTGCCGCATTCAAAGCGGTCATCGAGGGCAAGCAGGTTGCGGTTCTCGTGCCCACGACGGTGCTGGCGGAACAGCACTATCAAACTTTCCTGGAACGCTTGGATGGCTTTCCCGTCAACGTGGCTTCCCTCAGCCGCTTCAAGACACAGGCCCAGCAGAGGCAGATCCTGGAGGGACTGGTCAAGGGAACCATCGACGTGGTGGTGGGCACCCATCGTCTGCTGCAAAAGGACGTCAAGTTCAGGGACCTCGGTCTGCTGATCATTGACGAAGAACATCGTTTCGGTGTCAAGGACAAGGAGAAGATCAAGCGGATGAGGGTGGCAGTGGACGTTCTCACACTGACCGCCACGCCCATACCCAGGACGCTGCAAATGTCCCTGGCCGGGATAAGGGACCTGAGCACCATCGAGACGCCGCCCCAGGACCGTCGAGCCATCGAGACGCGAGTTTGCAAGTACGAGGAACTCACCATCCAGGAGGCTATCTACAATGAAATCAAACGGGGGGGGCAGGTTTTCTTCGTGCACAATCACGTGCAGACCATCTATCAAATGGCGGCGATGCTCGGTCAGCTCGTTCCGGAGGCACGAATCGCCGTGGCTCACGGACAGATGAAGGAGCGAGAACTGGAAAGGGTCATGCTCGACTTTATTGCCAGGAAGACGGATGTACTGGTGTGCACCACCATCATTGAGTCCGGCCTGGATATCCCCGCCGCCAACACGATTGTCATCAACCGGGCGGACAAATTTGGGCTGGCCCAGATCTACCAGTTGCGGGGGAGGGTGGGGCGATCCAGCGAACAAGCCTACGCTTACCTCCTGGTCCCTGGTGAGAATCTCATCACCCGGGATGCCCGGAAACGGCTGAGGGCCTTGCTGGACTTCAGCGAACTGGGAGCCGGCCTGAAGATTGCCATGAACGATCTTCAGATCCGAGGGGGCGGAACAATTCTCGGCTCCGCTCAGTCGGGGCACATCGCCGCGGTGGGCTATGAGCTCTACCTGGACCTCCTTGAAGAGACAGTGAGCCGATTGAAGGGGGAGAGAACCGAGTCCGAGGTCGTGGATCCGGAGATCAACGTCGATATGGCAGCCTTTCTCCCCGAGAGTTTCATCTCCGACACCGACCAGAGGCTCATCGCCTACAAGCGGCTGGCTACCGCCTCCGATGAATCCGCGGTGGACGACTTGGTGATGGAGTGGAGAGACCGCTACGGACCGCTTCCGGCGGCGGCCGCGAATTTGATCCTGATGGCGAAAACGCGCCTTATTTTGAAGCGATTGGGGATCGTCCGAGTCGACACCGAGTCAGAGGGTTTTCTTCTTACCTTTGCACCCACGGCCGATCTGCCGGGTTTCCTGTTTTTCCTGGAAGGAAAGAAATGCAATGTATCCCTCACAGGCGACCGCAAACTGCGCGTGGAAGTCTGGGCTCGAGACCCGTCTCAACAAGTGGCCAAGCTCAAAAGCATCTTGAAAGAGTGCTGGGAACATGCTAGTGATGTCAAGTCAATTCAGTAGGTTACGAATTCACGGAGGGCGGGGGGGAGTGCATGCCTAGACTGTGTAAGGCTTTGTTGTTCCTGTGTTGTCTCCTTTTCGTGGGTGTCCCGATCCGGGCCGAAAAGCTCGACCGGATTGTTGCAGTGGTCAATGGGGACATCATTCTCTACAGCGAAGTGCAGGACACCATCAAGAGGATGCTCCAGAAATCCCCGGAAGTGCGGTTGGATGATCCACAGACGAAGGCACAGTTGGAAAAACAGGTGCTTCAGCAGTTGGTGCGCGAGCGTCTTGCGGATCAGGAGGTCAAACGTCTCAAGATCGTGGTGAGTCAGAGCGAGGTGGACGAGACGATTGAGCGGATCAAGAAAGAAAACCGTTTTGACGATGCTCAGTTCAGCCAGGTGCTCCAGCAGTCGGGGCAGACCCTGCCGCAGTTTCGGGAAGAGATCAAGAGGGAAATGGAGCGCTCGCGACTCGTGGAAAGGGCTTTGAAGTCAAAAATCATCATCACTAATGAACAGGTGGATAACGCTCTGAAATCAAAGGGCGCGGAGATTTCGGGCACCAAGGAGCGACGCAGACTCTCCATGATCTTCCTGCCCATTCCTTCCGGGGGTGGTGGCAAGCAGGTGGAGGAAGCGGAGAAGCTTGGCGATGAACTGCACAAGAAGTTGAAGCAAGGGGCTGATTTTGCAAAGCTGGCCCGGGAACATTCCAAGGGACCGGCGGTGGGCGAGGGCGGAGACATCGGCTACGTGGCGACGGATGAACTGGCCCCTTTCATCCAGGAGGCCATTCGAGGGCTCGACAACAATGAGATCTCGAAACTTGTGAAAACGCCACAGGGCTTTTACATCCTCAAAGTGACCGATGTGAAAAAGGAACGGATCATTTCGGGGGATGGAGGGAACCGGGAAGCCGTACGCCGGATGCTTTACCAGCAGGAGTTGAGCAAGCGTCTGGATGAGTGGGCCCGTGAACTGGAATCCAAGGCATTTATCGAAATCAGTCTCTAGCCCGGTTCGAACCTTGCCCCATGTAGCGATGGAAACGTTGTGACGTGATGGCGGTGAACCAAGAAAGACGACAGTGCTGACCCAATGAATTCCATGAACGAACTATCGGAAACCCTCAGGTCGGAACGCGTCTCCCAGGGGCTCTCTCTCAGGGCGGTGTCGGAGCAGGCCCTGGTCAGCGTGGAGATGCTTGAATTGCTCGAAAGGGGGGAGTACCGGCAAATTGGGACGTCTTTGCTCATTCGCAACTTCATACGTGCATATTGTTCCGTACTCGGCATCGACCCTGACCCACTCCTGGAAAAATACGCAGCGGAGATCCATGCCTGTGACGTGCAGGACCGGGGCATTCAAAAGCACCGCAACGTGGTCAAGGCTCTCCAGAGAAAGCGGCGCATCGGTGTGTTGCCGGTCCTCTTCCTCTTGATCGCCACAGCGGGAGGAATCTATGGGGGGACTTGGCTTTGGAAGAGATACGAGCGACAGTCCCTGGAGCAGAACGTGCACACGGGCGTTTACGTTCAGCAGGAACTCCCTTCTGATCTTCCTGAATCGCAGAAGGGAGTGGAGGGAAACCCATCCACCGTCCCCGATGTCACGGCCCCTAAAGTGGAGTCCAAGAGCCAGGTGATCCCGGATGACGGCAGGCGAGTCTCCGGCACGGAGCCTGGCCCTGCGGCGCAGAGAGCGGCCGAGGAGACTTCGGTGAACAAACCCTCGGTGGTGGCCGCCAGCCCTTCCGAGGTGCTTCCGGAAGAGACGCCGGTTGCAGCTACCCACGAAAATGGAAAACAGCATCGTTTCGCTGTTGAGGCGCACCAGGAGACATGGGTTCGAGTGGCAGTGGACGGCAAGAACGCTCAGGACGTCTTGTTGCGTCCGGGAGACAAACGGGAATGGGAGGCGGACGAGAGGGTGCAAGTGGTGATTGGAAATGCTGGTGGGGTTCGAATGATGTGGGACGGAGAGCCTCTCGGGTTCTCTGCGAAACCCGGATCAGTGCTTCGATTCAAGCTCCCCGGCGATAACCGTTAAGAACCTTCTGAACCGCCTTTGAGCCGGGGACCTCGAACCCTGGACCATCCAAAGCGATGAAAACTACTCACACCGAGGCGATCATCCTCTCCGCGAAGGATCACGGAGAATCGGATCGCCTCATTCGTTTTTTCGATCAGGAAAACGGCTGCCTCAGGGGGGTTGCCAAGGGTGCGCGTAAGAGTCGCGAACGGTTTGCACACTCATTTGAGACGTTCAGCGTCGTGCACATGAAATATGTGGAGAGGAGAGGACGCATTTGGATTGAAGCGAGCAGGCTAGCAGAGCCGTTTCTCGCCCTCAGGGACGACCTGGAAAGGTGGGGTTACGCAGCCCTCGTCACCGAGCTCGTGCTGGAAATGGTGCCCGAAGGGGAGCCCAACACTCCCCTGTTTTTCCTTGTGAAAGAGACCTACGGCCGGTTGTCGGAAGACAGGGAGCCCCTTAACGTACTGCTGCTGTTCCTGTTTCGGTTTCTGCACATTATGGGGTATCTTCCTGCAATGGATGCCTGTTGTCGCTGCGGAAGACGGGTGTCGGAGGCGACGCGGTGGTGGTGGACGGTGAAAGATGGAGTCTTCTATTGCCCTGACCATCGGAGTTTTGATAAGGGTGAAATCTCTCTGGATCTGGGGACGGTGATTCTCATACGCAGGTCCCGTGAACTTCCGCTCCCTACGGTCTGGCGGCTTTTTTTCACCCGGGAGAAACAGAGAGCACTCCTGGAAGTCCTGGTTCACTGGGTGAAAGGGCTCATTCAGAAGGATCTGAACAGCATCAGAGTCCTTCGCCAACTGACGCCTTCCTCATAAGGAGCGGAACAGAAAGGAAACCAGTGGACATTGCGAGTCAGTTTCAAGGGATGGCGACAGCACATCCGTCGTTGGCCATTGTCATTGCTTTTGTTGGCGGTATTCTCGCCAGCTTTACTCCATGCTCCTACCCGATGATCCCCATCACGGTTGCTTTTATCGGGGGGAAGACGGAGGGACGGCGCTGGCGTGGTTTCGTCCTCGCTCTCTTCTATGTATTTGGGTTGGCGGTCGTCTATTCTCTCCTTGGAGCTTTCGCGGCTCTTACGGGGCAGATGTTCGGAAGCCTCACCACCAACCGATGGACCTACCTGGTTGTAGGAAATATCTGTCTGTTTTTCGGTCTGGCGACGATTGGGGCCATTCCCTTGCCTCCCCCTGCTTTCCTTAACCGCATCCGAGTGAAGGACATGCCCGGTCACGACCTCCTCAACAGCATTTTGCTTGGGGGTGCATCGGCGCTGGTCGTGAGCACTTGCACCACGCCCATTCTGGGAGTTCTCCTTACCATCGTCGCTACACAGGGCAAACTTTTCTGGGGAATTGGAATGCTCTTTGCCTTTGCCTATGGGATGGGGGCACTGGTGATCTTGGTGGGGACCTTCACTGGGCTGTTGACTTCCCTTCCCCGTTCCGGAGTCTGGATGTTGCGTATCCAGAAGTTCTTCGGGCTCCTCATGATATTTGCTGCCGAGTACTTTTTCATCAAGACAGGAGAATTGTGGTTATGACATTTGCTTTGATCCACAGGCGATTTGCAGGAGCTGCAAGCGGGCTGATCGCGGCTGCGCTTCTGCTCTTCCCGTCGAGTGTGTTCCAGCGCTCATTGTGGGCCCAGGAGAAAGGGATCCTGGACTCTCTTTTCAAACCCGGCAGCAAGGACGTTGCTGCCATCGATTTTGAACTGCAGGACTTGAACGGCAACGATGTCAGATTGAGCAAGTTCAGGGGTGAGAGTCATGTTCTGCTCTATTTCTGGGCCACGTGGTGCCCGTATTGCCTGGCGGTCAAGCCGGAACTCAAGAAGATCCGGGAGCGAATCGCATCCAAGGACTTGGAGATCCTGGCCATCAACGTGGGAGGGGGAGACTCCCTCGAGCGCCTGAAGAAGTACCAGGAAGGGCACCCGGTGCCGTGGTCCGTTCTTTACGATGGAAATGGGGGGGTGACCCGTGCCTACCAAGTGCAGGGAATCCCGCTTTTTATTCTCGTGGACAAGGAGGGCAAGATCACCTTCAGGGACAACATGCTCCCTTCGGACATCACCAAGTACATGAAATGATTCTGTGTGGATGCACACATGGCGTTTTGAGGCGCAGTTTCCCTCATCCGGTCGGGGTTCGGGAAGTGGGCCGATCTATGAGCTGGTCCGCCTGCTGGTGCCATCCTTCAAGATTGGAGCCTCGACAGGGAATCGCGGGAGCAAGGGTGAAATTCCTTTTCCCGCAGCGAAGACAGGTGACGGAGTGCATTTCTTGTTTTCGCGCATCAAACTAGGAGGGGCGACATGAGAGACGTGCTGGCCATTGTGATGGCCGGCGGAAGAGGGGAGCGGCTGATGCCCCTGACTCAGGACCGCTCCAAGCCCGCCGTGCCCTTTGGGGGCATTTACAGGCTCATTGACATTCCTCTCAGCAATTGCATCAATTCCCAGATTTACAAGATGCTCATTTTCCCCCAGTACAAGTCCCAATCCATGGTGGACCACCTGGAGGAAGGGTGGAACATCTTTTCTTCCGACCTCGGCCATTACCTAAGGATCGCGGCTCCGCAGCAACGGCTCGGGAAAGAATGGTATCGGGGAACGGCCGACTGTGTTCGCCAGAACCTCTATCTCGTCGACCGGGAACAACCCAGGCACGTGCTCATTCTCTCGGGAGATCATGTATACAAGATGGATTATGGGGCGTTCCGCCAGTACCACGAAAAGGTGGAGGCTGACGTCACCGTGGCGCTGCTGGAAGTGGACCGGAGCACGGCTTCCGGATTCGGCATCGCCGAAGTGGACAACGACCTGCGGATCCGAGCGTGGGAGGAAAAACCCAAGGAACCCAAGGGCATCCCGGACGATCCTGACCGTTCCCTCGCCTCAATGGGCATTTACCTCTTCCGGACGGATCTCCTTCTGGATCTTCTCAGAACCACCGAGGACGAGGACTTTGGAAGGGACCTCATCCCCAAACTCATCGACACCCATAAGGTCATGGCATACCCGTACAGGCGCTTCAACAAGATTCACGACTACATCCACACGGTGGACCCCGACGGTGCAAGACAGCTCCGGTATGTGGAAGCCACCAGGGATTCCCTGTACTGGAGGGATGTGGGCACGTTGGATGCCTACTGGAATGCCAACATGGACCTGACGGGAATTGATCCGTTCTTCAATCTTTACGGTCGTCTTTGGCCCATCCGTACACACCAGAGGCAGTATCCTCCGGCGAAATTTGTTTTCAACCAGCCGGAATCGGCATCGGGACCGTCACGGGTCGGAACCGCCATCGATTCCATCGTTTCCCACGGCTGCATCATCAGCGGCGCCATCGTGCGCAGTTCCGTCCTCTCTTACAACGTCATGGTGCGAAGCTGGGCGGAAGTGGATGAATCCGTGATCATGGATAACGTGGAGGTCGGACGCCACTGCAGAATCAAGAAGGCCATCATCGACAAGCACAATGTGATCCCGCCGTACACCCACATCGGGATCGATCCCCAGGAGGACAGGAAGCGTTTTCACGTGACTCCGCGTGGGATCGTGGTGGTGCCCAAGGGGTTCTTTCCGCAGGGAAGGTGAGAAGAAGGGAGGGGCAAAGCCACGCCTGCCGCCGGAACCACCGCGACCAGCATTTGGGAGTCGTGAAGGCTCCCGGGATGGGGGCCGGTTCCGATAGCACGCTCCCTTTCCCTCGCCTCTTCCGGCATCACGGATCCTCGTTCAGTGGAGGGGTGCGCCTGCACTCGGGGGTGGCCTGCTGAAACTGGTGCGCGATGCGCAGGATCAAGTCCTCTCTGAAATGAGGGCCCAAGATCTGTAGGCCAATGGGCAGACCCTGTGAGGTGAACCCGCATGGCACGGAAATTCCCGGTACACCCGCAAGGCTCGCAGGCAGCGTGAAGGCATCGCTCAGGTACATCTGCAAGGGGTCTTCTGACTTCTCTCCTACCTTGAATGCGGGAATGGGAGACACAGGCGTGAGAAGGGCATCGCACCGCTGAAAGGCTTCCAGGAAATCCTTTCGGATGAGAGTCCGCACCTGGGACGCCTTCCTGTAGTAAGCGTCGTAGTAACCTGCAGAGAGAACATAAGTGCCCAGCATGATGCGGCGTTTGACCTCAGGGCCGAACCCCCGGGAGCGACTCGTGCGATACATGGTGAGCAGATCTCGGCAATCCGGGGTGCGCAGGCCGTATTTCACGCCATCGTAACGGGCCAGGTTGGAACTGGCTTCAGCGGGTGCAATAATGTAGTAGGCCGCAACACCGTATTCCGTGTGAGGGAGGGAAACCTCGATGATCTCGGCTCCCAACTCCCCGCAGATCCGGATGGATTTCTCCACCGCCTCCGCCACTTCCGGGTCCATGCCTTCCACAAAGTACTCCCTGGGTATTCCCAATCGCAGTCCTTTGATGGATTCCTCAAGCCTCTCCCCGTAGGGGGGCACGGGGCTCTGTACCGATGTGGAATCCCGCCGGTCATAGCCGGCGAGGATCTGGAGGAGCAAGGCCGCATCCTTCACGTCCTTCGTGATGGGGCCGATCTGATCCAGGGACGAAGCGAAGGCCACGAGGCCAAAACGTGACACTCTTCCGTAAGTGGGTTTCAGCCCGACGACCCCGCAAAAGGAGGCCGGCTGGCGAATGGATCCGCCCGTATCCGTCCCGATGGCACCGGCGCAAAGGTTTGCTGCGACCGCCGCCGCCGACCCACCGCTGGAACCGCCGGGAACTCGATCAAGGTCCCATGGGTTGCGGGTTTGACAATATGCGGAGTTCTCAGTGGACGACCCCATGGCGAATTCGTCAAGGTTTGTCTTCCCCACGAAAACGGCTCCGGCGTTGCGCAAGGCTTCGATGACCGTGCCGTCATAAGGGGGAACGTAGTTTTCCAGGATGCGGGAACCACAGGTGGTCCTCACCCCGCGCATGCAGAGGACATCCTTCACCGCAATGGGGATCCCCGCGATGGGTGAAAGGTTGAAATCCCTTTTGCCTTCGTCGAAATCCCGAGCCTGCTTCAGTGCCTCTTTCGCGAAAACTTCCAGGTAAGAGTGCAGCTTGGAATCAATGGATTGGATGCGTTGAAGGTAAGCCGAGGTCACTTCTGCGGCAGAGACCGCCTTTTGGGTCAGCAACTCTCGAAGTTGATGAATGGTCAGTCCACATAGGTCCATGATTGCCCTTCCCAGATCGCCCATTCCCGAGCAATGCCCAGCGTCGCCGGACGCAGGTGGACGGCAGGCGTGTCTCAGATCACCTTCGGTACCACAAAACTCGCTCCATCGCTCTGGGGGGCGTTGTTCAGCGCCTTCGCCCGATCCAGGGACGGGATCACCTCGTCCGGGCGGAAAACGTTCTTCAATTCGATGGCGTGGGTTGTGGCGGGGACGTCTGACGTGTCCAATTCGTTGAGCTTTTCCATGTAGGCCAGCACTTGGTTCAAGTGCCTGGTCATGCGGGACTCTTCGGCTTCCATGAGTTCCAACCGCGCTAGGGTCGCCACGTGGCGAACCTCTTCCCGGGTGATTTTTTCCGACATGTTGTCCGCCGCTCCTGGGAATCCGTCGATGATGGTTACCAGCCGGTGCAAAGACTTCCAGAGTTGATCACGAGGCCGGAAAGGGATTATCACAAAACGTTCGGGGAGGCAACGTTCTGTTCATGGAGAGGAACCCAGGAACGTCTCCATGGTCCGGCAATCCTTGAAGGCATGCAACACTTCGGGCATCCCCTTGATCTGGCAGTTGTGGAGAAGGTGGAAGGTGATGGCATGGACTCGCTTTTCTTCGTTTTCCTGCTCAACCCCCGTGCTGTCGAAGCGTTGAAGGAACCGGGCAAAGCGCACCACGTGAATCAGTTCATGGGTGATGATGTATGCTGTCAGCGGCAACAGCAGAATGTGCGCATCCCTCTCGATGGCCCTTCGGATGACATGATCCTGGAGGCAGATCTTGAAGTAGTCGCCGCGCTCGCCTCCCCTCAGGCGCTGGTGTGGAGACGTCGAATAGCGATGGATCTGCGCGAAGGCCTCGTCGGTGATTTCCTCTTCCCGCAAGTCCTTCAGCGACTGAATATCATAACGGTAACGTTTCCATTCGGATGTGGAGATACGGTAATGGTTGCTGATGAGGTCTTCGGCAATCTCCGTGGAATGTCTCAAGACGGCAATTTCCGCATCTTGAAAGGGTACTCTTTCGATGAATGTCGCCATGGGTTCCAAGGGGTTCCGTCAACCGACCATTGCTGCTCCAGGCGCAACACGATTCCGGGAAACCGGGACAAACGCGGCGCTGGCGTTGCGGGCCGATCTCACCGACACCGGGAGGGGAGCAGGAATGCGATGGTGCAGGAAACCGCCGGCGAAGGGGAATCGGTTCCATGACGGGCTGACCTCCCCAATGATCGACGGTTCTCCGCCTCCAAGCCGCGCCTCTTCATGCCAGGCTGTCCTCTGTCTCAGTCGATGGCCTCGTCTATCCCTTTTCCGGCAAGTACCATAGGCATGACGTCCTCCTCCGGGGGAATCAGGCAGTTGACCATGACCGGTCCAGGCTCTGAAAGGATTTCCGGTAGCAGATGCACCGCGTCCTCCCGGGTTTCAAGCGTATACGCCTTCATGCCGTAAGATTGGGCGAGTAGGGGGAAATCCGGGTGGAATCGGAAAGTGGTGGCCATGTAGCGGCCTTCGTGGTAAAATTTTTGAAGTTGCCGCACCATTCCAAGGCTGAAGTTGTTCATCACGAAGATTTTCAACGGCAGTTCCTGTTCCATGAGGGTTCCCAGTTCCTGCATGGTCATCTGGATACTTCCATCCCCGGTAACGAGAATCACCTGTTTGCCCGATTCGGCCATGGAGGCCCCTACAGCCGCAGGGAGGCCGAAACCCATGGTGCCCAGTCCCCCGGAAGAAACGAGGGAACGGGGTTCGTGAAAGCGGTAGTATTGGGCAACCCACATCTGATGCTGACCCACATCGGTCACGACGATGGCCCGCCCTTTGGTGAGTCGGCACAGTTCCTCGATGATGAACTGGGGTTTCAATCCGGCTCCCTCTCCGTAGGTGAGAGGATACTGCTCTTTCAATTGTTGGATGCGCTCCAGCCACTCGGAACGATCGACCTTTTCCAGGAGAGGAACCAGGGCCTTCAGCACGTGTTTCACATCTCCGACCAACGGCACGTGCGTCTTTACGATTTTTCCGATTTCAGCGGGGTCGATGTCGATGTGGATGACGGTGGCGTTGGGAGCGAAGGCTCCCAGTTTGAGAACGACTCGGTCGTCAAACCGAGCGCCTAGGGCGATGAGCAGGTCACATTCCGTGATTGCCAGATTGGCATACCGGGTCCCGTGGAGTCCGAGCATGCCGAGGAAAAGGGGGTGATCTCCGGGGAAACTCGCCAGCCCCATGAACGTGTTGGTGACGGGGGCGGAAATGGTCTCCGCCAGCTGAACCAGTTCATCGGCCGCATTGGAGCTCAGTATGCCCCCGCCTGCGTAGATGACCGGCCTTTGGCTTTTCCTGATGATTTCGGCGACTTCCCGGATCTTGTACGGGTGCCCACGATACGTGGGTTTGTAGCCCCTGAGCTTCACGGCTGTCGGGTACTTGAAATCGATCTTGGCTAGAGTCACGTCTTTTGGCAGATCGATGAGGACGGGGCCTGGCCGCCCCGTGGATGCGATGTGGAAGGCGCTCTTCACGATGGAGGGGACCTTGTCGGGGTCTTTCACCAGGTAATTGTGCTTGGTGATGGGAAGGGTGATGCCAGTGATGTCCACCTCCTGAAAGGAGTCGGTGCCAATCTGGCTGACGGGCACCTGGCCCGTGAAGAGCACCAGGGGGATGGAGTCCATGTAGGCGTTGGCGATGCCCGTCACCAGATTGGTCGCTCCCGGACCCGATGTGGCCATGCACACGCCCACTTTTCCGGTGACTCGCGCATATCCGTCGGCGGCGTGAACGGCTCCCTGCTCGTGACGCACCAATACGTGCTTGATATTCGAAGTGTGATACAATGCATCGTAAACAGGAAGGATGGCCCCTCCAGGATATCCGAAGACGACCTTCACACCCTCTTTCTCCAAACAGCGCACGATGGCTTCAGCCACTGTCATTTCCAAGGCGGTCACTCCCTTTGGTTGTGCAACGAAGGTTCCGGGGGAGGCAGTGTCACTCTCCGTCCTTCCTTCTTCCGGTGAGTTCAGCGTCGCCGGAAAGCTTGCTTCCACGGAGCATGGCCACTTTCCCAGTGCGGACGAGTTCCTTGATCCCGTACGGGCGAAGCGATTCTTCGAAGGCGTTGATCTTTCCTTCGTGTCCGGTGCATTCCAGAGTGATGGTTTTCCGCCCCAGATCCACGACCCGTGCCCTGAAAACGCCGGCCATCTGCATGATTTCCACTCTCTGGCTCGGTTCCGCCGCCACCTTGATGAGAACAAGATCCCTGTCCACGTATTCCTCAGCGGAAATATCGCTGATCTTGATGACGTCGATGAGCTTGTGCAGTTGCTTGGTCACCTGTTCGATGAACCTGTCGTCCCCGTCCACAACGATGGTCATGCGGGACACATCCGGGTTTTCGGTGCGGCCGACGGTGAGGCTGTCAATGTTGAAGCCGCGTCTGCTGAAGAGGCCGGCAACGCGCACCAGGACGCCAGGCTTGTTTTCAACCAGAACGGAAAGAGTATGCTTCATTCCCCAACGGGCCTCCTCAACACGGTGATACTGCGGGGGTGAAAGTACCAGCCCTCCTTGCCGAAAGCAGGCTATTCACGGCAAAACAGAACTTCCCTCAATCAAAACTATACTTTATGGGACGGCGAGTTTGGAAGTCAATTCTTCTTCCCACAGTCTCTCGTTGGAAAATGGAGGTTTCCGGGGAGCCGGCTACCAACGCAGCAGGCTCGAAGCCCATGTGAAGCCGGAACCGACTGCAATGAGCAACAGGAGATCTCCCCTCTCGATCTTCCCGGTCCGATAGGTCTCATCCAGTAAAAGGGGGATGGAAGCTGCCGTGGTGTTGCCGTACTTTTCGATGTTGCTGAGGAATTTGCCCGGAGGAAACTTGAGGCGTTCGGCGAGGAGTTCGTTAATGCGCAGGTTCGCCTGGTGCGGGATGACATATTTCACATCAAGAGGATCCACTCCGCCGGCGTGAAGGGTGTCTTCCACCAGTTCTCCGAGCTTTGTGACCGCATTTTTGGACACACTCCTTCCGTCCATTTTGGGCCATATTTCCCTTGTTTGGAAGACTTCCGGGGTCATGAAGGGCTTTCTGGAGATGTCCCACACGGACATGAAGAGGGCCTTGGTGAAGCGGCCGTCGGCATGCAGTTCGGAGTGGAGGATGCCCCGTCGGGGATCTTGTGTCGGGGTCATGACCACGGCTGCGGCCCCATCTCCGAAAAGCACGGCCACGTCCCGGCCTTCATCCGTGAAGTCCAGGGCGCTGGAATGGACTTCGGCCCCCACCACGAGGATGTTCCGGTACATCCCCGAGCGGATGAATGCGTCGCCCACGGCCATGCCGTAAAGAAAACCGGTGCACTGGTTGCGGACGTCAAGGCAACCGATGGATTCTATACCCAGCTTGGCCTGAAGAAAGCACCCCGTACCTGGAAAGTGGTGGTCGGGGCTGATGGTGGCGAAAATGATGAAATCCAAGTCGTGTGCCGTCATTCCCGCATCTTCCAGAGCATTTCTGCTCGCTTCCAACGCCAGGTCCGAACAGTACACGCCTGCATCTGCAAAACGTCGCTCCCCGATGCCGGTGCGTGTGCGGATCCACTCATCGCTCGTCGACATCAGTTGAGCCAGTTCGTCATTCCTCACCACCCGCGGAGGCACATAACTCCCGATTCCGGCAATGCAGCTCCGGCTCATGAAGTTGCCTCCTCCATCGGAAATTTGCCTCCCACAAAACTTGCAAACCGAATGTGCAGTCCGTCCGGTCCCGCCACGGTGAAATCCCGCAACCCATAATCGCGGGTTTCAATGGGTCGCGTGATTTCCAAACCCAGCCGCAGGCATCGGTCCCAGTGGGCATCCACGTCGGGAACAAGGACGCGCAGGTTTCCGGCTGGCCGTTCCCACGAGGCGGGCGCATCGTGCATTTCCACAAGAAAAAGGAGCGATCCCTCCCACTCCAGTTCCATGAAATTTCTATCCTGCCGATTGACCTTGAAGCCGAGGGATTCATAAAACCGCCTGGACTTAGCTATATCGTGAACGTAGAGCGCCGTGACGAGCTGTTCGCCAGGTTTCATGACACCTTCCTCCGTGGATGGACTTGGTCTTGGCCGGCAAGAGCGAGGCGGGATTAACCCGGGGTCAAGATTTCCATGACTTTCGACCTCGAGTCAAGGGAATTAACGGGGTATCCCCTATCCGGGCGGGCACGAACAGAAGGGTTGTCTGCGACGGAAACCGGCATGGAAAACAAGCCCCCATAAACGGCCACATCATGAGGCGTCCATGAACTCTGGCCGGCATCCCCCCTCTAAAGCCTGTGGAGACAGGTTTTACCGGGGAATGGCCGATCCTGTGGCTAATGGAACCCTGCCGGCACCCGGCGGGAAAGATCGTCTAAGGGCTGAATCGATTGTGGTGAGAGGTAATCAAGGACTTCCGGAAAGCCGTCTGTTGGATGCCATACCAGGGATGCCATCGCTTCCTTGACCCGTTGATTCCATGATGTGCACCACGGTGCCGGTGTCGGCCCATTGGAAGAGCTCGATGGCAGGGAACCAGGGCAGGTTGATGCATCCGTGGGAGCAGTATCCCTTTTCGATATCCCCTGCATGGATCCACACGTGTCCGTAGATCCTGAGCGCCCAAGGCATGGGGGCAGGCTGTCCGTAAGCGTTGGTGTAGCTCCTGGACACATGATCCTTGTCCTTGTTCAAGACGCGGTATGTACCCGCCCTCGTCCAGGAATCTCTTTTCCCAATGCAGATCAGGCTGTCTCCCACAAGCTTGCCGTGTTCATACCAACCGATGAATGGAATATCCTTGACGATGAGAATCAACTTGGGAATTCTGAAAGCGCTCGGCAGAACTTCGGGAACGGGGCTCCAGTCCTTATAATGGGTGAAGTCGTCCGGAACGAGGATCGGCCTTCCTTTTTGCACGTCCTCTGCGATGTGGTAGCGGGCCCGGGTGTTGATTCTCGCAAGGATTTCCAGCGCCGCCACCGGATAGAGATCCGGATCTTTTTCGCTGATCTGCTCCAGTTCGGAAGGTGTCACGACTCGCCGTTTCCACGCTGTCTTCTCGCCACCCCTGGATTCAAGGCGCTGTGCAGGCTGATCGGCCCTTCGGGCGATGTGCCCCACAAGGGTTTCCCTGCCTCCCGCTTGCCGCCGGTTCTCTTCCGCAGCTCCGGCGATGCCTGTAAGAAAGAGAGACATCACGACCGTCACTACACACATTGCGATGCTTTCCCTCATGACTTCCTCCGTCCTGATACAATTATAATGGCGTCGTGACCTTATTGCACTTGAATCGGGGCAGTTTTCCCTCCTAAAAAAATTCAGGTCGCAGCATGAAGATCGGTCTTGAAAAATCCATCGGTGAGCCAAGCCAACGGCTGAACAACTTTTCGTCTCGCCCCTTGGTTTTCCCCCAGGCAATGAAAAGGACGTCTCAGCATCCGGAGCAACTGAGGCCGGGTCCTTAAGGAGATCGTCGTGATTCGGATAGCACCTCCCTACCTGGAAGTATTCCAAATCATCGAAGCGGATGTCCTCGAAATCTGGGAGTTGCTGGTGGATACCCAACGCTGGAGAGAGTGGGGGCCATCCATCCGCGAAGTGGAGTGCCGCGAACGGCACATTCGCCTCGACTCTGTGGGGAGGGTTCGGACCCCTCTCGGGATTTGGGTCCCATTTCGCATCACCGGATTCGAAACGTGCCGTTCCTGGTCGTGGGAAGTCTGGGGAATCAAGGCAACAGGGCACCGGGTTGAAGCCCTGGAGGGTGGTTGCTGCCGTCTCGTTTTCCAGGTACCTTTGTGGGCGTTTCCCTATTCCATCGTTTGCATTTTGGCGTTACAGCGCATCGTCAGGATCGCTTCGAAAAGGGGCTCCTCTCAATGGCATTCGCCCCTCTGACGGGTTGTCTCCCCATGGCGGCATGGTCCTTGACAACCGCCGACCACGGGCTTCCTTTTTAGGAGGTCTGAGAAAGAGTGTGAGGCATCCGTTTGCTGTGTTCTCTGGCCGGGGAATAATGTCCGGCCTGTGACAAGGTTCTTAGGGTTGCAACTTTGCGTGAAGTCTATTCCGAAGGGTTTTCAGATGAGAAACAAGAAATCCTTCCCGCAGGGTGCGATGATCACGGCTTTCTGGTTTCTGGTGATGGTTGTCTCTTCCACCTGCATGAGCCAGGAAAGCATTGGTTGGGGAGGCAACGTCATGTTGAGTCGGCAGTTCCAACCCTGTCCCGGATCTCCCAATTGCGTGTCCAGTCTGAGTAAGGGATCTCGGCATTTTATCCAACCCATTCATTTCACAGGGACTCCAGAAAGTGCCTTGGACTGTCTCACGGCGATTCTGGGTGAAGAGAGGCGGGTGAGGATCGTTGTGCAGGAGAAAGGCTATTTGCACGCGGAGTTCAGAACTTGGCTCGGTTTTGTGGATGACGAGGAGTTTCTCGTGGATAGTGAAAAGGGGCTGGTTCACATGCGGTCGGCTTCCAGGTTCGGTTACTGGGACCTGGGGGTCAACCGACGCAGGCTCGAGCATTTGAGGGCCCGTTTTCTCGACAACTGCTCGAAGAATGGAATGGTCCCGTTTGGTGGACACAGGGGGGAAGATTCGCTGAAATGACGTTGGCTGGAAAAGGAAGCGCGAATGCTCTCGTGAAGCTGGCATACGCAGCGCCTGCATTCGCTCTCGCTGTGGTGGGAATACCCGTCTACATCTACATTCCCAAATTCTACACGGATGTTGTCGGCGTTCCCATGGCTGCTCTCGGGGCTATGATATCGGCTGTTCGGCTTTTCGACGCGGTCACGGACCCAGTGGTCGGCTATCTCTCCGACCGGACGCATTCACCCTACGGCAGAAGACGGCCTTACATTGCAGCAGGGGCGCTGCTTCTCGCCGCTTGCCTCTTCTTCCTGTTCAACCCTCCCACAGCGTCACCCCGCTTTGAGACGGGCTGGTTCGGCTTCTGGGTTTTCGCCCTGTTCCTTTCCTGGACGATGGTGCAGATCCCATACGAAGCGCTGGGACCGGAAATCACCTTTGATTACGACGAACGGACAACCCTGTTCAGTATCCGCGACGGCGCTCTCATTTTAGGGACACTCGTGGCAGCGGCCTCTCCTGCTCTTGTGGAGCGGATCCTGGGCATGGAGGCCGGGCCCGCAATGGAGCGTCGGAAGTTCTTTTGGATCGCGGTCGTCTATGGCCCCCTTCTCGTGGGCCTCAGTTGGCTGTGTACGCTGGTGATCCGGGAGAAACCCTCTCACTCCCGCGATGCAGTTTCCCATGTATCTGCCGGGCTCTTCTGCGGATTGAAGCAAGCCGCCGGAAACCGCCCCTTCGTGGTCCTGATCGTCTCTTACACGGTGGCGGCGTTCGGGAGCAATCTTCCGGCAACCCTTATCCTTTACTATGTGGAATACGTCCTCCGATCGGAGGATGCGGATCTTTTCCTCCTCCTCTACTTCACTGTGGGGATTGTCTTTCTGCCATTTTGGGTGAAAGCCTCGGCCAAGATGGGTAAGAAACGGGCCTGGATTCTTTCCATGCTTGTCAACACAGGGGCATTCACCGGTGTTTTCTTCCTCGGACCCGGAGATGCATGGATCTATGGGATTCTCGTTTTCTTTTCGGGCATCGGATTCGGCGCGACCCTGGCACTCCCTTCCGCCATGCAGGCGGATGTGATCGATTACGACGAACTGGTGTCCGGAGAGAGGCGGGAAGGCCGTTACATCGGTCTGTGGTCCATCGCCAAAAAGCTGGCGGCGGCCCTGGGAGTGGGCGTCGCACTGGCAGTGCTCGGGGTTGCTGGATACGTTCCCGGCAGCGACCAAACCGGTGAGGTGGTGATGACCCTGCGCGTCCTCTACGCTTTGGTTCCATCGCTTTGCAACGTCCTGGCCATGATCATCGTCTTCGCCTACCCTATCACTAAGGAAGTGCACGAGGATATCCTAAGAGGGATTTCCGAAAGGAAAGGGGGCAACTCCGTGGAAGATCCCCTGCGTTCGGGAAGACGCATCTTTCCCCGGGGTGCTCAGAGGCCCTCGTGCGCGCAGTGAATTCCGATTCGGCTTTCGACATGGCGGGGACGCCGTGTCTTGGTCTGACCCCAAGACGCAGTATTGACTAGCCTGTGACAGCGTGCCTCAGGCACGCATCTGCGGGGAGGTGAATTGCAGTGGACAGCAACATATGGATCACCGTCTTGAATTTTTTGACGATTATGGGCTTGATGGTGGCGCTCTGGGTCCTGAGTCTGGTAAAAAGGAATGCTGCCATCGTCGATATTTTTTGGGGTTTGGGGTTTGTCGTGGTGGCATGGTTGACGTTCTACTCCGCTCAAGGTTACCTCCTTCGCAGGTCGCTCCTGGTGGTGATGACGACTCTTTGGGGAGTACGCCTGGCGGCCCACATCGCGGTGCGCAGCATGGGAAAGGGCGAAGACCGCCGATACAAGGCGTGGCGCGAAAGCCATGGAAAGAGCTTTTGGTGGGTAAGCCTTTTCAAGATCTTTCTGCTTCAGGGATTGCTCCTGTGGGTCATTTCCCTTCCCATCCAGGCGGGACAGCTTTCGAGACTCCCCGACCGTTTCACGTCACTGGATCTGCTGGGGTTCACCGTGTGGCTGACAGGGTTCCTTTTCGAGGCGCTGGCCGATTGGCAGTTGGCTGGATTCCAATCCGACCCGGGCAACAAGGGAAAGGTTCTGGACTCGGGTTTGTGGTCCCTCACCCGTCACCCCAATTATTTTGGGGAGTGCATGCTGTGGTGGGGCATTTTTGCGGTCGCCCTCTCCAACCCCTGGAACGCCTGGACGGTCTTGAGCCCCCTCGTCCTGACCCTGCTCCTGCTGAAGGTCTCGGGCGTGGCACTCATGGAAAAATCGATCGTTGAGACGCGCCCGGGCTACGGGGTGTACATGAAAACCACCAGCGCATTTCTTCCCCGTTTCCGGAAAAGCTAGACACGCAGTCTTCGGGTTTTTCCGTTGCGACACAGGTAGCGAGGAACAATTGGCTCAGAGTTGAGGATCAGTGGGAAATCCTGTGGCGGTGTTCCCACAACAGAATGACTCTCGTGAGGGCGGTTATGTGACGCCAAACGCGGTGCCGCTGGAAAAAGGGAGGAGAAGTGGTCAGCCTCATTCAACTGGCAGAGCTCGGTTTGATTCCCGATCCCCTTGTCCGTTTCGGAATCCGGCGTCTGGACCGAAAGCGGATCACCATGGAGGACCGAAGAGACGTCGAACTCCAGTTGGCCGTACTGCGTCAATTCATTGCAAGGCTCCGGGAGGCGCCCATTGCCGTGGACATTCGCAAACCCAACGAGCAACACTACGAGCTGCCCCCGGCCTTTTTTCAGCAGGTGCTGGGAAAGCGGATGAAATATAGCGGTTGCTACTGGCCCCAGGGCATTGCCTCCCTTGACGCAGCGGAGGTGGCCATGCTTGCCCTCACCTGCGAAAGAGCCCAGATCCAGGACGGCATGGAAATCCTCGAGCTGGGCTGCGGCTGGGGGGCACTTTCCTTGTGGATCGCGGAGAAGTATCCCGCCTGCCGCATTCTCGCCATGTCAAATTCCAATTCCCAGAGGGAGTTCATCTCCTGCCGGTGTGCGGAACGCAACATCCGCAATGTGGAGGTTGTGACTGCGGACATGAATCATTTCGAGGTCCAATGGACTTTCGACCGGGTGATTTCCATAGAGACGTTTGAGCACATGCGCAACTGGGGTCTTCTCCTGTCCCTCATCGCCGGCTGGTTGAAACCTGAGGGCAAGCTTTTTCTCCACATCTTCACTCACCGTGAGTTCGCCTATCTGTTCGAAGACGACGCCGAAGACAGCTGGATGGCCAGGTTCTTCTTCACCGGCGGAATGATGCCTTCCGACTCCCTCTTGCTTTACTTCCAGGAAGACCTTTGCGTGGAAGGGCACTGGCGGGTCAACGGACTCCATTATAGCAAGACGGCGGAGGCTTGGCTGGCTGGCCTGGACAAGAACCGCCGCACCGTGATCCCTATTCTGAAAGAAGTCTATGGGGCCAAGCATGCCCGCCGCTGGTTTCACCGATGGAGGATCTTCTTTCTTGCATGCGCGGAGCTTTGGGGTTTCAGAAACGGTCAGGAATGGATCGTTTCTCACTATCTCATGGGAAAGAAAGGAAGGGGATGAACCGGTGAGGGACGGACTCTACTGCTTCCTGAGGGATTGAAGAAACCTCTCCTCCAAGGGCGACGGGGCGTAAACCCGCTTCTCCCTGCCGAACTGGTTGAGTTTGAAGGCGAAAAAGCCGTACAGGTCGTTGTCCAGAACCTGAAGGATTGCCACATCGGGTTCCATGTACCTCGCCCGCTCTTCGTAAAGGGACAGTTCGTCCGATATGGTGTACCCACAAACGCCCCCGTTCACGAATTCCTTATGGGGAATCATCCTGTTCAGGATTTCAGATAAGGTGTCCTGGTTGTGGAGGTGTTCCCCAAAGGTGTACGAATCGCCGAGGAGCAGGATGCGCTGCTTCTTCTTGGGGAACTCCAGATCGCTGAACATCCGCAATCCCTGAGCATTGGTGACCAGGCGGAAAGGGAGTTGGCTCTTCACTTTGGAGATCTTCTTCACGTTGGGGGGGAGGTCTCCCAAGAGGGCAGGGCGTTCCTTGAAGGCCAGGCGCGATCGGTGCGCGTCGTAACGGCTGATGAATCGGCTGACGGATTCGGCGACCACCTGGTTTCCGAATCGTGAAGGGTGCGAGTCAAACGGGAGCAGGGTTACCACCTCCGCCGGGTGGCTGAGGCATTCGGGAGAGGCGTCCAGGAAATCCACACGGTATTTGCCGCAGAGTTCTGAAAAAAAAGACAGGCTTTGCCGATGAATATCCTGCCCGTCATCAGGATAACGGGTGGGGATATAGAGGAGAACGAGTCTGACCCCGTCTCTTTCCGTCGCCTCGACGAGCTCTTGAAAATGCCGCTCATATCTTTTCTGGAATTCCTGCAGCAGTCCGCTTCCTTCCTGGGAAAACAGAGCCTTGAAAGTCCCGGGGGGAATGTCTTGGCCGGACACGGTCCTCCTCGCGAGGGCCAGGGCGAGACGGTGTTGGAGCGTTTCCACCCCTTCCATGACGGCGAGTGTGTGTTCGGATCTGGATTGGAAAGCCACCACACGAAGGACCACTTCTACGGCGATGGCGAGGAAAATCAAGGGAAGGAGGGAGAAGAGGACTTTTTTCCTGAGGCTCCAGTTCACGATCTCCGAGGAGCCTTTTCCTTCAGTCGAGTTCATACGTCGCCTGCCAGTTCGCCAAATCCTGGGGGGGTGGCTGATCCTCTTTCCGGAAGACGCAGTTTTCCATCACCAACAGGTCCATGTCCGTTCTCATAAAGCAGCGGTAAGCGTCTTCCGGAGAGCAGACAATGGGTTCCCCCCTCACGTTGAAGCTCGTGTTGACGAGGAGACCGAACCCGGTTCGATCCTTGAATGCCCGGATCAGTTTCCAGAAACGTTCGGAAACATCCCTGTTCACGCTCTGGATCCTGGCGGAAAAGTCCACGTGGGTGACTGCCGGGATGTCGGACCGGATGTGATAGAGTCTCTCCCAGAGACTCCGTTGAGGGAATCCGTCCGGAAGGGGTTTCCGCCTCTCTTCCTTGACCGGAGCAACGAGAAGCATGTACGGCGAAGGGCGGTCCAGGTCAAAATACTCGCCTATGTCTTCCTCGAGCACCGCGGGTGCGAAGGGCCGGAAACCCTCCCTGTATTTGATCTTGAGGTTCAGACGCCTCTGCATCTCCTCATTGCGGGGATCCGCGAGGATGCTTCGGTGGCCGAGGGCTCTGGGGCCGTATTCCATCCTCCCCTGGAACCAACCGACGGCTTGGCCGGCCGCCAAGGATTCGGCCACATCCGCGCACAGCCGGTCGAAATCATCGTACGCGACACACGGTGCCCCCCATCGCCGCGCCGCCATGAGAATCTCCCCTGAGGCGTACCCGGGGCCGAGATATGCACCTTTCATCTGGTCTCTGCAGCGGTTCACACGGCGTTCTTCTCCCTGCCAGACATGGTGTGCTGCGTAAGCGGCTCCAAGAGCCCCCCCTGCATCTCCTGCGGCAGGCTGAATCCACAGGTCTTCGAAAAGCCCCGAGCGAAGGATCCTTCCATTGGCCACGCAGTTCAGGGCAACGCCTCCCGCCATCACCAGGCGGCTCTCACCGGTCAGTTCCTTTGCCGTCCTGGCCATCCGGAGGACCACCTCCTCAGTCACCTGCTGCACAGCGAGAGCAAGGTTCATGTATGGCTGGGTCAGTTCCGTTTCCTTCTCCCTGCGTCTGATCCCGAACAGGCGTTCCCACCGGGCATTGTGGCACATGGTCAGGCCGGTGGCATAGGCAAAGTAGTCCATATTGAGCAGAAGGGAGCCGTCTTCCCGGAGATCCAGAATTTCGTCCAGGATGAGATGCCTCCATTCCCGGGTTTGGGGCGAATCCGGGTCGCCATAGGGAGCGAGGCCCATGAGCTTGTACTCACCGCTGTTCACCTTGAACCCGCAGTAATGGGTGCATGCGGAATAAAAGAGACCAAGGGAGTGAGGGAAATCGAGCTGCCTGAGAATGCGGATGGAATTACCGCTCCCGACGCCAATGGTCGTTGTGGCCCACTCTCCCACTCCGTCTATTGTCAGAATGGCCGCAGACTCGAACGGAGAGGGGAAAAAAGCGCTGGCGGCGTGGGATAGGTGATGCTCGGGAAAAAGGAGGGGAACATGGCCGGGACAGAGGGGAGCGAGTTCGTCCTGAATGAGCTTCCGGATGAACAGCTTTTCCTTGATCCAGATGGGGATCGCCTTGAGGAAGCTTTTCAGGCCCCTCGGAGCAAAAGCATGATACGTTTCCAGCAGTCGCTCGAACTTGAGAAACGGTTTGTCGTAGAAAGCCACCGCCTCCAGTTGGTCCATAGTTGTGACGCCCGCCTCCCTTAAGACGTGTCGCACCGCGTTTGCAGGAAAAGAGGGATCGTGCTTCCTGCGGGTGAAGCGCTCCTCCTGGGCTGCCGCCACGATGTCACCGTCGCAGAGCAGGGCTGCGGCACTGTCGTGATAGAATGCCGAAATACCGAGGATCAGTCTCGCCATGGAAGCGTTTCAGGGGCTAAAAAAGGGCGTAGATGAACGGCGCCACGGCCGATGTCCCCCCAAGGACAACGAGGGCTCCGATGGCGAGGAGTGTCAAAATGATGGGCAGCATCCAGTATTTCTTCCGATGCTTCATAAATCCGCAGAGGTCGCTGAAAATGTTCATGGGCACCTTATGCCGTCAATAAGGTCTTTCCATGTCCTCACGACGGTACGTTTGATCGCGGACGCTGAAAGCAGATTGATTGGGCTCCTTCCAGGCTTTGAGGTGGAGGGGATCTGCTCCCAGGAGTCGGCGAAATATGCCGATTGGAGTGACCAGGAGAAAATACACCAGGGAGAGCAACAGTCTGGAGGTCACCAATCCCAACGCTTGACCCAGGCCGAACCAAACATGGGCGAAGGGCCAGAAAAGTGATGGAAAGACGAGATTTGCGCCAAGGAAGGCGATGGCGAGGACCTGCCAGATGTCATCGCCCGTATGGTAACCCGCCACGAGACAAATGAGCACGAGCGCCATCCCGCTGTCTTTGCACTGATGAGCGGTCACACGCTGAGAAAAAAGGATCCGATGGCCACGAGGCCTTTCCAGTTCTGTCATCCCTTGAGGAAAAACCTTCTCTCTTGCAGAGCTTCCCACCCTCGTCCTGAAGCATTCCAGGATATTGGACAAGGAATGCTCACAATTCCGTAGGCCACCTGGCAAGGTTGGAGCGGTTGAATGGAACGCAACCCAAAGCGGCAAAAGCGAGCGGCACTGGGGACCAATCCTTGTTGGGGGCAGAAGACGGCAGGAATTATCATGAATGACCGGTGAAAAGTCAAGAAACTATCCCTTTGGTGCCAAGGGAGGCAGCAGCGGGGGACGGTGGCAAAGCGGCTTGGTGAAGAGCATTTGAACGTCTCCCAGGTAGCGTTCCGCGAAGCCTGCCTCACAGTAGCAGAGGTAATATTCCCACATGCGGATGAATGTGTCCGAGTACCCCAAACGCCTCACGGCATCGACGTTTCGTTGCAGATTGCCTCTCCACTCCCGCAGGGTCCTGGCATAGTGGGGGGTGATATCTTCCAGGTGGAAAAGCCTCAAGTCCGTCCTCCTCACAACGGAGTTGCATATGGCGGAAACCGAGGGGATGCAACTTCCCGGGAATATATAGCGCTTGATGAAATCCACCGACACCTTGTGACGGTCAAAGACCTGGTCGCGAATGGTGATGGCCTGGAGCATCATCGACCCGTGGGGATCGAGGAGGTTGCTGCAGACGCCCAAGAAGTGATCGAGATACTGATGTCCCACTCCCTCGATCATTTCCACGGACACAAGCTTGTCATACGTTCCCGTGAGATGCCGGTAGTCCTGAAAAAGCACCTCCACACGGTCTTCCAGCCCCGCCCTGGCGACGCGTTCTCTGGCGAGCTCCCACTGAGCTCTGGAGATGGTCGTTGTTGTGACGCGGCACCCATAATTGCCAGCCGCGTGGATGGCAAACCCGCCCCATCCCGTTCCGATCTCGATGACGCAGTCCCCCTGAGAGAGCTCCAGTTTGCGGCAGATGCGGTCCATTTTGGCGATGGAGGCTTCCTCCAGGGTCGACTCGGGTTTTTCGAAAATGCCGCAGGAATACGTCAGGGTCCCGTCCAGCAGGAGGGCATAGAATGCGTTTCCAAGATCGTAATGGGCGGCGACGTTCAGTCGGCTCCCTTCCTCGGTGTTTCTGCGAAAAGCTTGGTAGACAAGGTGGAGCGGGGTCCTCAGCCACGCCCATCCCTTGTCCAGGTGTTGAAAAACGGCTTCATTTCGAATGAAGATGCGAATGAGGGTCGTGAGGTCATCCACGGTCCAGTGACCGAACATGTAGGATTCGCCCGCCCCGATGCTTCCCCCGAAAAGGATGGACGTGAAGAAGCGCGGGTCGTGGACGGTCACCACGGCTTCCAGAGGGAACTCTTTCCTGATGCGGCCGAAACTGGTTCTTTTCGAGTCGTGGAGAAGCATGACCTGGCCGTATTCAATATTTTCGAGAAGATCCATCAATAAGCGGCGGGCCGTTCCGACGAAAAGCCCGGATCCGCGCTCCACAAATGGCAACCTCCCCGTTGGCAGAATGCTCTCCTTCATCTTTCGCTCCGTGGGCACGTTCCCTTGCTCTCAGGGTGGTCATAGAAGGGCGCCCCCTTGGAGAGCAGCCTTGCCGCCTGCCAGTAGATGACGGTGATCACCTTGAGCGTCATGAGGGGATAGGCAATGAGAACCCGATTGAGTGACGCGGGAGTGATCTCTCTACGGTGAAGAGAGAGTGTCGCATCAAAAAAAGTCGCCCCGTTTTCCATGTTGATGAAATGGGCGCCCACTGTGTCCCCCGGTATTTTGAACCTCCAGTCGTAGGAGAGGTTCATGCCCATGAAGGGAGAAACGTGGAAAGATTTCGGGAACCGGAAACGCTTCCATTCTTTCGATGGATGCTCGTTTTGAGATTCCCCGAAGACGTATGAGTAGATTTCCCCCCAGGGAGTGTTGTGGATTTCCGCCACAATGGCTTCCACCTCTTTTCCCCCAGGGTCATAGCAATAAAAGAAGCTCACGGGGTTGAAACAGTGCCCGAAATAGCGCAGGTGCGCGAGCATGCGGACAGGTCCTCCGGGACGTCTGCCCAGCTTCTCTCTTACAAGGGTGCGCACCGTCTCATGGAGAGGGATGCGCAGGTCTCCAAAGTGGTCTCTTCTGCGAAAATACGCCACATTGGGCTTGTTGTGGGACCAAAAAGGGTTTCCAGTGAACAGGGTCGGCAGTTCCTCGAAATCGATGTACATGAGGAAAAGCCGGTATTCAAAAGCATTCTCCACGGGCTTGAAACGCCGGTGCCGTATGGTGCCCTCGTAGATGCAGCTTTCCATGTTCAGAGTCTCTTTCCGAAATGCCTGCAGACGGCCAGGGCACTTCGGACGCCGTCTTCGTGGAACCCGTAACCCCAGTAAGCTCCGCAGAAATAGGTGCGTCTCACTCCATTGATTTCTTCATGGCGTTTCTGGGCGGCTCGCCCCTTAGGGTCGTACACAGGATGGTGGTAGGTCATCCGTCGGATGATCCTTTTTCCTTCCACCGGAGAGGTCGGGTTGAGAGAAACACAGAATTCCAACGGCGCATTGAGGCCCTGGAGGATGTTCATGTCATAGGTCACCGCAACCCGTCCCATTCCCTTCCGTGGAATGTGGTAATTCCAGCTTGCCCAGGCGCGCTTCCTGCGAGGCAGGATGGAACTGTCCGTGTGGAGGGTGGCGATGTTTTCCTGGTAAGGAATGGCGCTCAGGATGTCCTTCTCCGTGTCGGATGGGTCCTTAAGGATTGCCAAGGCCTGATCGCTGTGAGTCGCCAGGACCACGCACTCGAAACGCTCCCCATCTTGTCCCCCGAATCCGACCTCCACATGATCGTCTCGCCTCACCACCGAATGCACCGGGCAACCGACCCGAATGTTCCTCCTACACGGGCGTAGCAGCGGTTCGATGTAGCTCCTCGACCCGCCCTGGATAACAAGCCACTGGGGCTGGTTCCAGACGTTCAGAAAGCCGTGGTTGTTGAAGAACTCGACGAAATACCTCGCAGGAAATTGGTCGAACTTCCCGGGGTCCGCGGACCAGATGGCTTCCCCCATGGGGATGATGAAATGCTGTATGAAGGCTTGGGAATAGCCTTTGCCTCTCAGGTAATCACCCAGAGTGAGGGACTCGTCTTCGTGGAGCAGTGCCTGGGAATCCTTCCGAAACCGGAACACATCCAGTAGCATCCGGTAGAAACGGGGTCTGAAGAGGTTGGATCTCTGGGCGAAGAGGGCATCGAGGTTGCTGGGGCTGTACTCCAAACCGGTCTGCTCGCACTGGACACTAAAGCTCATGGTGGTCGGCTTCCACGAGACACCCAGACGTTTCATGAGGCGGACGAAATTGGGGTAGGTCTTCTCGTTGAATACGATGAATCCCGTGTCCACGGGGTAAACCACACCGTCAACGGGCACGTCGATGGTGTTGGTATGGCCTCCGATGTAGTCGTTGGCCTCGAAGAGGACAATCTCGTGGTCTTCAGAGAGAAGGTGGGCACAAACCATTCCTGATATGCCCGACCCGATGACGGCGATCTTCATGGGAGATTCCCCCTGATTCCGGGAATGGACACCATCCTGTTCAACCGCAAAACTGCGGCTGGAAAGCTCGCGCTTGCCGAAGCCGTTTTTTTCCCTTTCAGGCCGTCAGTTCCCTCAGTTTTGCGAGGACCTCCGCAGCGTGACCCTTGGACTTGGCACCAGGCCAAACGTGGGCCACATTGCCTGCGGGGTCGATGAGGACACTGCTTCGAATGACCCCAAAATACTCCTTGCCGTACATCTTCTTGGGGCCCCAGGCTCCATATGCTTCGAGGACACGATGCTCCGGGTCGCTGAGCAAAGTCAACTTCAAGGCATGCTTCTCCTGGAACTTCCTGTGGGATTCCACTGAATCGGGGCTCACGCCGAACACAACAGCGCCGGCGGCCTCGAATTCATGAAGGTGCTCCGAAAACTCCAAAGCTTCAGACGTGCAGCCACTGGTGTTGTCCTTAACGTAGAAAAAGAGCACCACCCATTTGCCTCGGAGGTCTTTGAGGCAAATTTCGCTACCTGTGGCCGACGGCATACAGAAATCCACCGCTGGTTGTTGCTTTTCGATCATCCCTTTCTCCTTCATGAAAGGCAAGTCATAAGACCGCAGGGGATGGCGCTCCCAAAGGGCACTGAAAAAAGGTCAGGCCTTCGGGATACGGTAAAGAGCACAGCGCCCTCTTGGTGCTTTGGAAATCCGTGGAATGGAGAACCAATGCCAGCCTTGTAAAGACGATCTCCCCCATCCTCCAAAAGGTTCGGAGAAAAACGACAGTGACTCTTGACCGCGGATAGGGTCGTCACTAAATTTTCGTGCATGAAAGGATTGGAGAATGTCAAGCAAAATGTAGTTTCTGCACTCAACCGTTCAACCACCAATAAGGAGGGTATCATGGCCGAGGTAACAACTCCCAAGGGCAGAACTCAGTTTGTATGGGTGAAGGACAAAGCAGGTAATGAATTCGTATGTCCGCTCGAAGCCTTAAAAGATCCCAAAAAGGTCGGTGAAGACGAACTGAAAAACTGCATCGATGACGCCAAGACGGTGCAGCCTTTCGCCGGCGGCTAAGACGAGCAATAATACATTGCAAGCCAGGGTTTTCCCTGGCTTTTTTTGTTTTGGGGAAGGATTGACGGAGCGCACGGGATCTATGAAAGAAAGGCCATGGTAATCGGGAAACAGAAGGCTGTGTTCATCAATGAAATGCGGGACCTTCTCGAGCACCAGAGACTGGCGGTTCTTTCAACCCATGATCAGGGGGTGCCCCATGCCAGCCTCGTGGCTTTCTGCGCTGGAGAGGACCTTACGTGGATCGCCTTCGCAACCCTTCGATCCACCCGTAAGTATTCCAACCTGAAGGCGGAACCGAGGGCAGCCCTCCTAATAGACAGCCGGACCAACCGGGAGTCAGACTTTCGAACAGCCAGGGCCCTCACTGCGAAGGGTTGCGTTGAGGAGGCGGGGGAAGGGGATCTCCTGAGGATCATCCCGCTCTATCTCTCTAAGCACCCGCAGCTGGAAGACTTCGTCAAGTCGCCATCCTGTGCCCTCATGGTGATGCGCGTGGAATCCTACGACCTGGTGGAAAGATTTCAGAACGTCATGGAAGTATGTGTGACACCATGAGATGGATCGTGCCTCTCGATGAGATCAAGGATGAGGATCTTCCCCGCGTGGGGGGGAAATGTATCGCCCTTTTCCAATTAGCCCGGAGGGGCTTCAACGTTCCTGCCGCCTGTTGCGTCCCTGTAACAGCCTATGATCACTATATCGATGGTTGCGGATTGCGTGAGCGGATTCTCATGGAATTGAGCCGCAAAGACCTCAAGGAGATGCGATGGGAGGAGATCTGGGACGCTTCCCTAAGGATCCGGAACTTGTTTCTCAGAGGACCTGCCATCGGTGAAGTTTTCCCCGAAATTCGGGCGTTCCTTGAGGACCGCTTTCCAGAGACCCCCGTCGTGGTGCGTTCCTCTTCCCCCGAGGAGGATTCGAGGGAAAGCTCCTTTGCGGGGATCCACGAATCCTTCGTGAACGTCCGAGGGGTCGATTCCATTGAAAGGCATGTGAAGCTGGTGTGGGCATCGCTCTGGTCGGACTCCGCAATCCTCTATCGACAGGAGTTGCACCTGGATCCGGCCCTGAGTGCCATGGCCGTCATCGTGCAGGAATTGATCCAGGGGGAGCGCTCCGGGGTTGTCTTCAGCCGGAGCCCCAATCGATCTCATGAAGGAGTGCTGGAGGCGGTCTACGGGTTGAACCAGGGATTGGTGGACGGGGTGGTCCAACCGGACCGTTGGGTTTTCGACCGGGAGACCCTCCGAGTTGTTTCCCACTCACCCGCACCCAGGGATCATTTTCTGACCGTGAACCCGGAAGGGGTCCGCACTGCCCCCGCACCGCCGAGGATGAAGCGGTGGCCTCCCCTGAAGAAGAAGGAGGTTTGCAGGCTGGCAAGCCTTTCCCTGAAGTCGGAAAAAGTCTTCGGCATGCCCCAGGACATGGAGTGGACCATCGCCATGGGACGCCTGTGGATTCTCCAGTCGCGCCCCATCACGAGCATCGGCGGGACGGACGACAGGGACAAGCGCCGGTGGTACCTGAGCCTCAAACGGAGTTTCGAGAATTTGAAACAACTGCGGAACCGCATCGAAAGCGAACTCATCCCGGGAATGATCGCCGATGCCGTAAAGCTTGGAGACGTGAATCTGGAGCACCTGAACGACCGGCAGTTGTGCGAGGAGATCTTCCGGCGAAGCGATGTGGAAAAGAAGTGGGCGGCGGTCTACTGGGAGGAATTCATCCCGTTTGCTCACGGCATGCGTTTGTTTGGCCAAGTCTACAATGATGTGATGCGCCCCGACGACCCTTATGAATTCGTGGCGCTCCTCGCGGGTTCCTCTCTGGAGAGTGTGCGGCGAAATGAGATGCTGGAGGCCATGGCATCCATGGTGCGTCAAGACGAGGGGTTGCGCAGGAAGCTGACAATGGGGCGGCACCTCGACGCAGGGGAAGCATTTCTACGGCTCATTGACGGATTCATCGGGGAGTTCGGTGACCTCTCGTGCCCCGTGACCGGTGCGGTGCAGTGCGATCAGGGACCGGAGGCTCTGGTGAGGATGGTTCTGGAACTGGCCGAAGGACCGTCCCCTTCGAAACGCATCCCGCAAAGGGATGTGGAACAACTGGAAGAAGCCTTTCTGAGCCGATTCCCCGGCGAAAGGCGGCGGGAGGCTGTGGAACTTCTGGATCTTGCGAGGGCGAGCTATCGGTTGCGGGACGACGACAACATCCATCTTGGGCGCATCGAAGCAAGAAAACTCGCCGCGGTAAGCGAGGCAAACCGCCGCATCAACCGGAAGGGTCGGCTGGATGTCCCGCCGGACCTTCAGGAGCGTTTGGCGGCTTTTCTCGCTGCCGACGGAGAACTCTCGACCCTTCGTTCTCATGGAAATGGGGGAGTTCCAGGAGAACGCCTGCAACTGAAACCCAGGCAGCTCGTGGGGCAGCCGGCCGGTCCCGGCATCTGCCGGGGGGCCGCGAGGGTGATCCGGGAAACCGCGGATCTCGTCCGTTTCAAGAAGGGAGAGGTCCTGGTGTGCGATGCGGTCGACCCCAACATGACCTTCGTTGTCCCCCTCGCCTCCGGGATCGTGGAACGCCGTGGGGGCATGCTCATCCATGGCGCCATCATCGCCCGGGAATACGGGCTGCCGTGTGTGACCGGAGTGCCGGATGTCATCCGTTGGGTCTGTACAGGGGATTCCCTGACGGTGGATGGGTATTTGGGAATTGTGACCGTTGGCGCTGCCCACTCTTCGTGACTCCCTCCCACGTCACCTCCCGCTTTGAGTGGGCGGTCGGCAGGGGGATGTTTTCCCAGGAGGGGGCAACGCTATCACGGTGCACCGACGAATGCTCTCCGGAAACCCTTTCACATTGCAAGACAGGACGATCATGAATGACCGAGCCGGGCCAAAACTATTGAGGAGGGTGCCCCTTCGGTGGAGACTATCATGAGAAACCTCATCCTTGTCCTCGGGGACCAATTGAACCGTGACTCAACGGCATTCCAGGGTTTTGAAAGGGGTTGGGACGCCGTTTGGATGGCGGAAGTGGAGGAGGAGGCGACCCATGTGTGGTGTCACAAGCTCCGTATCGCGTTCTTCTTTGCCGCCATGCGTCATTTTTGCCGGGAGCTGCGGGAGGAAGGGATCCGGGTTGTCTACCACCAGATGACCGGCCAAAGGGAAAGGGGTGCAGGGGAAAGTTTCGAGGCAGTCCTTGCGGAAGACATTCGCGCCCTGAGACCTGAGAAACTGATCGTGGTTCTTCCCGGAGATTTCCGGGTCCTCAAGAAACTGCAAGGGGTGTCAGGCGCATCAGGCATCCCTCTCGAAGTCCGGGCAGACCGCCATTTTGTGTGCGACGCCGAGACGTTTTCCGCTTACGCCGCGGCGCGCAAAACGCTCGTGATGGAGCATTTCTATCGAACCATGCGCAAGGGGCACGGGGTGCTCATGGGAGAAGATGGAGGCCCCGTAGGCGGAAGGTGGAACTTTGATGAGGAAAACCGTCGGACCTTCGGTAGGACGGGACCGGGAAAGATCCCGAGACCGCGGGCGTTTCCCCCGGACAGCATGACGGCTGAAGTGTTGAGTATGGTTTCCGTGCGCTTTTCGGGCCACCCCGGCCGGACGGAACATTTTGACTTCCCTGTGACCCGCAAGGACGCACTCCTTCAGCTGAACGACTTCGTCCACAACCGCTTGCCTCTCTTCGGCCACTACGAGGACTCCATGTGGAGCGGGGAGCCGTTTCTTTATCACTCTCGTCTCTCCACTTCCCTCAACGTGAAGCTCATCCACCCCAAAGAATGCATCGACGCCGCACTCGGGGCGTTTGAGGCGAAGCATGCCCCTCTCAACAGTGTCGAAGGTTTTGTCAGGCAAATTCTTGGCTGGCGGGAATTCATCCGGGGGATTTATTGGATGCACATGCCAGGGTATCAGGGTCTGAATTATCTCGGACACGAACTGGACGTGCCCAGGTTTTTCTGGGACGGAGAAACGGAGATGGCCTGTGTCAGGGAGACCATGAATCACGTGCTCAAACACGCCTATTCCCATCACATTCAAAGACTCATGGTCATGGGCCTGCTCGCCATGCTTCTGGGTGTCCACCCCCTGGAATTCCACCGGTGGCACATGGCACTTTATGCCGATGCGGTCGACTGGGTTTCCCTTCCCAACACTCTCGGCATGAGCCAATATGGCGATGGGGGGATTGTGGGAACCAAACCATACTGCGCCAGCGGGCAGTACATCAACCGCATGAGCAATTTCTGCTGGCTCTGCCCCTACGATCCTCAGCAGGCTTCAGGAAGTGGAGCCTGCCCTTTCACCACTCTCTACTGGGATTTTTTGCACCGGCACCATGAGAAACTCAACGTCAATCGGCGCATGGGATTTCAGTTGCAGAACCTGGAGAGAAGAAAACGGGATGGGTACCAAATGCAATCCATCAGGCGCCGGGCCGAAGCCTTTCGGTCCTCCTGGTATCGCTGACAGCCCCTGTCTCGGTGACAGTGGCAGCGTCAATCCTTTTCCCTGCTGCTTTTCCCTCCTGAAGCCAGTTCCGGCGGAACATGCTTCGGGTCGAGCCATCGACGAAGACCAGCGGATGGCTGGAGGTGAATATTTTTGACTTCCACGGGGAGTCTCGATAAGAAGGAAATACTGAGTCCGGGAATTGGACCAAGGGCTTTTTTTCCCCTGCGCGGAAGCGGGCCGGTTCTGCTTCCATGGATTTCGTAGGAGAGATTGGCGATTTCCGTAGGCGAGACTTGCCTTACCGGCGTTCAAGAGGACGATCCTGCACTGGAGGGGGACCATGTTTGTCAAGGATTGGATGAGCAAGAAAGTCGTTTCCGTGGATGCCGATGACTCGATGCAGGAAGCCATGAGTCGCATGCGGGAACACAAGATCAGAATGATGCCGGTACTTAGGGAGGGAAGGTTGGTGGGGGTCATTTCCGATACGGACATCAAAAGGGCTTCGGCATCCGATGCCACCTTGCTCGACATCCATGAGGCCCTCTACCTCATCGCCAGGATCAAGGTCAGGGAGATCATGACCCGGGAACCCGTGACGGTCCCACCCGATTTCACCATTGAAGAAACGGCCGAACTCCTGAAAACACGGAAGATTTCCGGAGTCCCCGTCGTGAAAGGAAGCGGCGAAGTGGTGGGCGTCATCACCCGGGACGACCTCTTCAATGTTCTCATTTCCCTCACGGGACTCGGAAAGAAGGGCATTCTGTTTGGGTTCATCGTAGAGGACCGACCCGGCTCCATCAAGGAACTGACGGACGTCATCCGCGGTGCGGGGGGGCGCATTGCCAGTATCCTCAGTTCCTACGAGCGAGTGCCGGCAGGTTCGAGGGCCGTTTTCCTGCGGGTATACGACGTGGACAGGCAGCGTCTCCCCCAAGTGAAGGAGAACCTGAAAGAACTCGCAAACATGATCTCCTTTGTGGATCACCGAGAAAACATCCGAGAAATCTACCAGGATCTCGCTCCCCTGTAAGCACTCTCCCCGCACCCAAGAATCCGATTCCTCCCTCCCAGATCTCTTGCAACTGCCACCGGAGGAATGACCGCCTGGAGATCATGTGCATCGGTTCCTCCACGCTGCAGTCCTTCCCAGAAGAAGACCACTCCGGGGGCTGCTCAATACGCCGTCTCCCGGGGACCTCACCCACGTCTAACAGAGGCCTTCCACCGCAAAAGCCGGTTTCAAACGACCCGCGGCGGTGGATTTCACTTGCAGAGCATTGAGCCAACCCTTGACAAGTGCGTTTCAATGCAACATAGTTGCATAAAATGGGCGGCCCCCCTTCTTTGTGCCCACTTTCATGATATTAAGATAATATTCCCGATATATTGGAATTTGTCTCAGGGTGGCTTCACGGTGTATTTGCAGTTGCAAGTTGGTTGCGCCGATTCAAGAAGAGGCATGGAGGAGCAAACATGAAAAGGTTGGTCCTCGTGGGCGTTTGGCTCGTTTTCTCCCTGTTCCTCATGGGGAGCCTCCCGACGGAGGCCGCAAGAATCAAGACCTTCGTCAGCATCGTTCCGCAGAAATATTTCGTCGAGAGAATAGGGGGAGACTTGGTGGAGGTTTTTGTCCTGGTGCCTCCGGCGGCCGATCCCCACACCTATGAGCCGAAACCCGGGCAAATGGCTGAGCTTGCCAGGGCCGCCGTTTATTTTGCCGTGGGCGTTGATTTCGAGAAGGCATGGTTGCGAAGGATTTCCGCCGTCAATCCGGCCATGCGCATCGTGCGGACGGACGAGGGGATCGAGAAGATCCCTCTGGTGGCGCACCATCATCATGAAGAAAAGGGGCAGGCGAACCAGCGTGACCCGAAGGCGCAGGGACGCGGGCAACTGAAGGAGCCGTCCGCTGGTCACTCAGGGGCTCCTGACCCTCACGTGTGGCTGTCGCCGCCGCTGGTGAGGATTCAGGCAAAGCACATCGCCGAAGCCTTGGCGGAGATTGATTCCGTGAATCGGGCCCATTACGAGGAAAACCTCGCGGCTTTCCTACGGGAGCTCGATGCACTGGACATGGAACTGAAGTCTCTTTTTGCGAGGAACAGGGGCGCCCGGTTCATGGTCTTTCACCCTTCCTGGGGCTATTTCGCCAAGGCTTACGGGCTGGAGCAGGTGCCCATTGAAATGGAGGGAAAAGACCCGAAGCCGGCCCAAATCAAAGAACTCATCCATCACGCTCGCGAGCAATCCATCCGGGTGGTGTTCGTCCAGCCCCAGTTTTCCCGAAAGAGTGCTGAAATGGTGGCCCGGGAGATCGGAGGCGAGGTGGTGGCGGTGGACCCTCTGCATGCGGATTGGGCCCAAAACCTGCGGGAGGTGGCTCGGAGATTCAAGGCGGCCTTTCCCTGAAGATGGAGTTGTACATGGCCGAGAACATTATTGAGGTCAGTGGGGTTTGGTTTTATTTCAATGGGCATCCAGTCCTCCAGGACGTGAATTTGAAAGTGCCCCGGGGAGATTTCCTCGTCGTCATCGGACCCAATGCGGGGGGGAAGACGACACTGCTCAAAGTGATGCTGGGCCTGCTCCAGCCCAGTCGGGGATCGGTGCGGGTCTTCGGTCTTCCCCCGGCGAAGGCGGCCCATCGAATCGGTTATGTGCCCCAGAATGTCCATATCAACAAGACTTTTCCCGTGACGGTTCTGGATGTGGTCTTGATGGGACGGCTGCGGTCCGGCAAAGGTTGGTCCAGAAACAGTCGGCAGGATCTCGCCGCGGCGCAGGCCGTGCTGGAGCGCATGGGGGTGTGGGAGGTGCGGGACAGGAGAATCGGAGAACTTTCCGGGGGGCAGTTGCAGCGGGTGTTCATTGCCCGGGCTCTTGTCTCGGGGCCTGAAGTGCTCTTTCTGGACGAAGCCATGGCAAGCATTGACGCACAGAGCCGCGGCGAATTCTACGACGCCCTGGACGAATTGAATCGCACGGTGACCATTGTGGCGGTGAGCCATGACATGATGATCCTTTCCAGGCACGTGAAATCCGTGGCCTGCGTCAACCGGGAACTTCACCATCATGATTCGGCTGAGATCACCCAGGGGATGTTGGATGCGACCTACCGGTGTCCCGTGGATTTGGTGGCCCATGGGTTGCCTCACAGGGTGCTTTGCCGGCACGAGGACAAGCGCCGTGATTGAGGCACTGCAGCTGGATTTCATGCGAAACGCCCTGGCGGCGGGGATTCTGGTGAGCATTGTATGCGGAGTGATCGGCACCTTGGTTGTGGTCAACCGCATCGTTTTCCTGGCCGGGGGAATCGCTCACGCCGCCTACGGGGGGATCGGGCTTGCCGTTTTCATGGGATGGCCCTTCCTGGCAGGCACCGCAGGCTTTTCTCTCCTGGCGGCGGGGATCATGGCCGCTGTCACGTTGAGGGCCAAGCACCGGGCGGACGCTATGGTCGGGGTGATCTGGGCGGTGGGCATGGCAACGGGGGTGATCCTCCTGGACCTGACTCCCGGTTATCATGTGGACCTGATGAGCTATCTTTTCGGGAGCATTTTGGCCGTCCCGGCGGAAGATCTCTGGCAGATGGCCGCCATGGGCTCAGCCGTGATCTGGGTCGTGTTCTGGTACTATCACGACTTTCTTGCCATGTCCTATGACGATGAGTTCGCGCGCCTCAGAAACGTGCCGGTGACCTTCCTATATTGCCTGCTGCTGGGCATGATCGCCCTTGCGGTGGTAATGATCATGCGGGTTGTGGGGCTGATCCTGGTGATTGCCTTGCTGACCATTCCCCCCTTCATCGCGGAGAAGTTCTCCAGGTCCCTGTGCACCATGATGGTGATTTCGGCGTTCCTGAGCTGCATCTTCAGCGTCGCGGGACTCTGGCTCTCCTACTGGCTGAATTTGACCTCCGGGGCGACAATCATCATGGTTGCAGCTGCCGGGTTTTTCGCCGTCGTTCTCTGGGAGCGGTTCCGCACGATGATCGCCGCCGCCCCGCCTCCATTGCCTTGACCTTCTTCATGACTGGAGTTGCCGCCGTGTGCCAGCGTTGCAATTACGCCGAACTGCTTGAGAGCTGCGGTCTTGAGCCCATCCCCAACCGCATGAGGGTCTTGGAGGTCATCGGGGAGAATGCCTCTCCCCTGAGCGCTCAGGACATCTTCATGACGGTGAGCCGAACAGGGGGGATCAACCGGGTCACGGTTTACAGGATCCTGGATTTGCTGGTGGAGAAAGGGCTGGTGGATCGCCTGAGCAGCCCGGGGCGGAGTCAGATGTACGGAATGGCGCCCAATCCCAATCATCCGGCCCACCCCCATTTTCACTGCCGCACCTGCGGGGCTGTTCAGTGCCTGCAGCCGGAAAGCGTGAAAGTGGAGATGGAGACCTTGGAGCGCACTTTCGCGGGTGAGGTGCAGGCCGTGGAGATTCGTCTTGAAGGGATCTGCCGCAACTGCCTCAAGCGGGCCTGAGAGCTGCGTTGTCGAAGCATCGGCTCAGGAGACAAGGGGTTTGAGCATGTAGATCAAATCGCTCTCCCGACTGGGATAGGGGCTCATGATGCCCTGTAGGTAGAGCTCCTCCACGGCCATGCCGGAAACCATGGCATGTCTCACGGTGTTGACCAGCCCTGTCGTGTGGTCCCCAAGGAAGTGGGCGCCGAGGATGACCCCTTCATTGTCGGCCAGGATCTTGTAAGCGGCATGTTTCATCCCGATGCGCCTGTATGTCGGCCAACCCAGATGGTCGCCGGCGCTCCTGCGATAGTCGATCCCTTCTCTTTTCAGGGCCTCTTCGGTTTTTCCCACCATCCCGTATTGGGGATAAGTGAATAAGATGGACGGCACCGCCTCATAGTTCACGGGCCCGACCCCGGCTCCATGTGTGCCGGAAGCGATGGCCTCCGCCGCCACGTGGGCTTCGTAATCGGCGACCCGGGCCAGCTGAATGGTGGCGGCACAGTCGCCCACGGCATAGACCTTCGGATTGCTCGTCCGCATCCACCCATCGACGGTGATTCCGTTCTTCGAATGAGCGATACCGGCCGCGTCCAGGTTCAGATCCTGGATTTGAGGCAGCCGGCCGGCACCGTGAACAATGAGGTCGGCCTGGAAGCGTCGGCCGGATTCGGCGGTGAGCGTGTAGCCTTCTCCTCCCGTTCGAACCGAAACGATCTTCATCCCTGTATGCACGATGATATTTTCTTCCTGCGACGCCTCGATCAGCAGTTGGACCATTTCCCCGTCGAAGGCACCAAGGGGTCTGTCCATGGCCTCGAGGATGTGCACGTCCACCTTCTCAGGACGGAGGCGGGCGGTGAAATGGGCAAATTCAAAGGAGATAAAACCTCCCCCCACAAAAACAATGCGTGGGGGCAGGTGGGGAATCTCCAGAAAGCGGTCACTGGTCATGAGCAGTTCACTGCCTTCAAAGGGCAAGGGCATGGGAGTCGCCCCGACGGCCAGGACATAATGTAAGGCGCGGACCGGGCGCCTGTCGATGAGCAAGGTTTCCTCGTCCTGGAATCGGGCCGTTCCCCGCAGAAACGTGATGCCGGCGGTCTTAAACCCCTCCACGGTCCTGTCAGGAATCCGCGATATGAAGGCGTTCTTTTCTGCTCTCACCTGTGCCCAAGAAGGGGCGGGCGGCGACACGACACCTTTGCCCGTCAGATGACGGCACCGGGCGATGGTTTCCATCACTTCATAGTAATACTTCTTGGGCTGGCACCCACTGAGGGCGCAGGTGCCTCCCGGCTGGGGGCTCCTCTCCACCACGGCCACCTTCAGTCCCTTTTCCACCAAATCATAGGCGACGGTCTGCCCTGCCGTTCCCGATCCGATTATCATGACGTCGTATGCTTCCATCGTTCTCTCCCACAAATGCGAAAATCTTGGACGTGCAATTTGTTGCCGTATCAAAGGGACGCGGCTTCAGGGCTGTCTGGGAATTACAGCTTCCTTGGGCTCTCGGGGGATCCTTCTCCACACGGTGGTTTTTCCGTGAATACATTTTCCAGGATTTCCATGGTTATCTGCTTTCCCGCTGCGCCGAGATGCGGGGCTGCAGGTCAATTCCTGTGCTAATACTCCAAAACCGGCGTCAAGAAAACCTGATTTGACGCACACTGGAGACGACGGGTGGTTTACTCCCTGCCAGAACCGGCTTGCGAAAAACGGTTGAACTTGATATGCGTCACGAAACTGTATCGTCCCTGATTTTCGGCGTCGGTTGACATCAGAGAGGTTTTGCCAGTGTCCACATTTCCGGCGAACAGGCGTAGACGCTTAATTGGCCTCGCGGATTCATTGGAGAAATGGACCCTGGTCCTTTTGGTGGCAGTGCTTCTCTGCTTCGCCCTCCTGCAGGTCATCCTCCGGAATTTTTTTTCCACCGGAATCGTCTGGGGGGACAGCCTGTCCCGGCACCTGGTCCTGTGGATCGGTCTGCTGGGTGCTACGAGAGCCACTATGGAGCGGAAGCACATTCTTATCGATGTCGCTCCAAGGGTTCTTAACCAGTGGGGAAAAATCCTCGCCGAAGTGGTCAGCTCTTCTTTCAGTTTTTTCGTATCCATTCTCCTTTTCTGTGCCTCTTTCGCCTTCGTTCGGAGCGAGAGAACGACGGGAACGCTCGCTTTCGGCGAGATGCACCTGTGGTGGCTCGAAATCATCTTCCCTCTCGCGTTTGCCGTGATGGCCGCAAGGTTCGGATGGCATCTCCTTGAGGCCGTGTATCGGCTTTCCATGAGCAGAAGCCGATGAACGGTCTTCTCGCTCTCTTTCTGATTCTAATGGCGTTTCTTGGGACGCCCCTTTTCATCGTCATTGTGTCCGCGGCCCTTGCTTTGTTTTACCTTGCGGGGGTGGATCTCTCGGTGGTCGTCATCGAGATGTATCGTCTTGCGGCGAGTCCCATGCTCATTGCTCTCTTCCTCTTTGCGTTCGCAGGCTATATTCTTGCGGAGAGCCAGGCGAGCATCAGGCTTGTGAGGCTCTCCACGGTGATTTTCGGCAGCGTCCCGGGAGGACTGGCCATTGTGGCCCTCTTGAGCTGTTCCTTCTTTACGGCCCTCACGGGCGCTTCGGGTGTAACCATTGTTGCGCTGGGAGGGTTGCTGTATCCTGCGCTTCTCGCCGACCGGTATCCAGAGAAGTTCTCTCTCGGTTTGCTCACCACCTGTGGGAGCATGGGACTTCTGTTCCCTCCCAGCCTGCCCCTCATCGTCTATGGCCTCGTGGCCGAGGTGAACATTTCGCACCTTTTCCTGGCCGGAATCATCCCGGGAACCCTCATGGTCCTCCTTCTTGCCGGATATTCCGTGGTGAAAGGGGGTACCTCGCCGGGCGCATCCGGGGGGAGGGCCTCCCGCGACCGCGTTCAACTCCTGGCTGCAGTGCGGGAGTCCCTATGGGAGATCCTGCTGCCCCTCGTCGTCCTGGGAGGTGTTTTTGGAGGTATTCTTGCCGTGAGCGAGGCGGCGGCCGTCACGGCAGCTTACGTGATGATGGTGGAGGTTTTTTTCAAGCGAGAAGTGAGATTCAGGGACCTTGCTGAGGCGGCTGTGCAGACGGCGACCATGATCGGCTCCATCACCGTCATTCTGGGGGCTTCTCTTGCATTCAACAGCTACCTCATCGACCAGCAGGTGCCCAATCACGTTCTCTCGTTCATGCAGTCCCACGTGGAGAGCAAGTTCACCTTTTTCCTCATTCTTAACCTGTTTCTCCTCGGAGTCGGGTGCGTTCTCGACATATTCTCCGCGCTCGTCATCGTTGTTCCCCTCATCATACCCATTGCCCAAAACTACGGGATCGACCCCGTCCACCTGGGGATTGTGTTCCTGACGAACCTCCAAATCGGCTACTCCACGCCGCCCATTGGGATGAACCTATTCATCGGGAGCTTGAGGTTCGAAAAGCCCGTGATCCAGCTCTACCTGGCATCGCTTCCATTTCTGGTGATTCTCCTCCTTGCCCTTGCCCTCATCGTTTGCGTGCCTGGTTTGAGCCTTTTCCTGATCCGGTGAAGTCCTTTTGCAGGTCATGCGAACAGAGACGGAAATGCCCTGCAAGCGTCCCATGTGACGGGGGAAGCAAGTGAGTTTCTCTCATGTCGTGGGAAGGTGGAGACCCGTAAAGGGTTTGTGGTCTGCAGTCTCAGAGGCCCGGGAGGATCGGACTGATGGATTTTTCCATTCCAGCAGAGATGAATGAAGAAGGGAAACGTCTCCAAAGCTTTCTGGCAGGGCATCTCCTGCCTTCAGTGGGGCTGTGGCATGCGCAAGGGGTGATCCCTAGAAGCTTTTTCCTGGAACTGGGGAGGGACGGCTGGCTTGGTTTCCAATCCTCCCAGCAGGGTTTGGTGGAGCGGTCTTCTCTCTGGCAGGCCCTCCTCTTCCGGTCCCTTGGGAAGATTTCCCCCGGCGTGGCCGTTGCCGTTGCCGTCCATGTTTCTCTCGGAATGAAGGGCTTGTTTCTGTACGGATCGGATGCACAAAAAGAAAAGCTCCTCCCCTCGGCCGTGAGGGGAGAGACCCTCCTTTGCCTGGGCAACACGGAGCCCACAGCGGGTTCCGACGTGGCGCAGATCGCGGCGCGGGCGGAAAAGATCCGGGGAGGCTGGATCCTCAACGGGATCAAGTCCTATGTGACCAACGGCACCCTCAGCGACTGGGCCCTCGTCACCGCCGTTTCGGACCCGGCCGCCGAAAGGAACCGCCGCCTGTCCATGTTTCTGGTCGATTTGACGAGCGACGGGGTCTCTCGCAGAAGGCTCAACAAGCAGGTCTGGATCCCTTCTGATCTCACAAGGCTTCAATTGAAGGATGTCCATGTGCCTGATGAGAATCTCCTGGGCAAAAGGGGCAGAGGGTTGAGCCAAGTGCTGGACATTTTCACTCAAAGCAGACTGTCCATCAGTGCACTGACCCTGGGAACGGCCCAAGGTGCCTTTGAGTTGGCCATGGATCATGGGAGAAAGAGAAAGGTCTTTGGACAGTCGCTCGCGGATCTCCAGGCCAAATCCTTTGAAATGGCGGAGCTTTTCACGCGGATGGAAGCTGCGGCCCTCGTGCTCTGGAAGGCCTGCTGGAAAAAGGACGGCGGCATGGAGTACCGCATGGAGACATCCATGGCCAAATATCTGTGCACCGAGGCTGCGAGGCAGACAGGATCATGGGCGGCGGACCTTTTCGGGGCCGCCTCGGTGATCCTGGATCATCCCATCCACAAATATCCCATGGACGCGTGGGCCTCCTCCCTGGGCGAGGGCACGCAAGATGTGCAGAAACTCATCATTTTTCGTGAAATCATGGCAAAAAAGAAACCGCTCTTCGGCGGGTAGCCGCTCCGTGGTGCTCCGTTGGGGGCCAATGGTCCGAATCCGCTCTTTGCGGGGCGATGGTGACCTGTTCCGCTACAACCGGATCACGGAATCAGGACAATCTTCCCGAACTGTTCACCGCGCTCCATGCGGTCGAAAGCCTTAGCCCCCTCCCCCAACGGCATCACTTGGTCCAAAACCGGTTTGAGCTTCCCCTCCCATAGCAGTTCCACCACTTTGTGGAAATCCTGATGGGATCCCATGGTGCTTCCCACAAGGCTGAGCTGCTTGGCAAAAACACGGCGAAGGTCCATTTCCACAAGAGGACCACTGGTATTGCCGACGATGACGATGCGTCCTCCCGGAGACACCGCCTTCATGCTGGAGGGTAGGGTCGCTGCACCCACGTTGTCCACCACCACGTCCACTCCACGGCCTCGGGTGAGTCGCTGTACCTCCTTCAGCCAGTTCGCACGGGAACGGTCGATGACCGTGTCCGCACCGATTGCAAGAGCTTTTTCCCCTTTTTCACGGCTGCCCGCCGCAACAACCACCCGGCATCCCGCGAGGCGGGCGATCTGGATCGCCATGGTGTTGACGCCGCCACCGGCTCCCACAATGAGCACGGACTCCCCGGCTTGCAACTTGGCACGGTGAATGAGCATACGCCATGCGGTGAGGGTGACCAGCAGGGGCGCGGCGGCCTCGGGGAAGTTCAGCCCGCTGGGGATTTCGATGAGGTTCGAGGCGGGGACGATGACGTATTCAGCCAATCCTCCCCGGCGGTGTTCCCCAAGGATCGTGTATCCCGGGCTGACGCTGTCCTCGCCCCGCCGCGTGTATTCATCCTGAATGGAACTGATGCCGGGGTCGGCGACGACCCTGCGTCCCACTTCCCAGCCGGTCGTTCCCTCTCCGAGAGCCGCAATGGTTCCGGCCACGTCCGAACCTCCCCAGTGGGGCATCTCGAGACGAAGGCCGGGCCATCCGCGCCTTACCCAGATGTCCAGATGATTCAGGGCACAGGCTCCAACCCTCAGGAGAACCTCCCCGGTTCCGGGTTGGGGATCGGGAACATCCCCGTATCGCAAGACCTCGGGGCCGCCATGTTCCTCGAAGAAAAGCGCTTTCATATCGATGAACTCCAGTTCACGCATCAGCGATGCGTTTTCGCGAGGCCAGCGCTTCAAGGCGATGGCGACGGTTTGCTCAGAACGGGGGCCAGGTGCAATGCCACGTGTTCCATTAGAAAACGGTATGCGGAGTCATTCCCGGCCACGATGTGTCCATTGAGGAGGTGGTCGTTTCTCCCCCAGAAGTCGGATACCCGGCCCCCCGCTTCCGACACGAGAAGACTGCCGGCTGCCACGTCCCAAGCCTTGAGGCCCGCCTCCCAGAAGCCATCCACCCGTCCTGCGGCCACGTAAGCCAGGTCCAGCGCCGCAGACCCTGCTCTTCGGATGCCGCTCACCAGGGGTAGAACAGCCCTGAACATGTCCAGGTAAGGATCGAAAATATTTCTCACCCGGTGAGGGAAACCGGTGGCAACAAGGATTTCCTCCGGTGATCCATTGCAGGTCACGTGAATGGGAGTCCCGTTGAGAGTGGCTCCTTCCCCCGACCGGGCAGCGAACAGCTCACCCCGCAATGGGTCCAGGACCAGGCCCAATATCGGTCTTCTGTCCTCGCAGACGGCGATGGAGACGGCGACGAATGGGAAGCCATGGATGAAGTTGGTGGTTCCATCCAGGGGGTCGATGACCCAGGTGATCCCGTCGTCTAACCTCTCACCCGAAGTTTCTTCGGCCACGATCCCATGGGACGGGAAACGCCGCGAAATATGAGCCTTGATCAAATCCTCGCACCTCCGGTCCACGTCCGTGACGTAATCGAACGGGGCCTTGTGCTGAACACGTGAAGAGGAGATGGTTCCTATTTCCTCCTCAATCAGTTTGCCCGCCTCCTCAATGGCCTGTCGCGCCACTTCCTCCAAGAGATCAATCATGCTTGCCTCGATGGTTCGCTTTCCCCGGCCGTAGCCTTTGCGTTGATTCGTGCCTCCCCAATGGGGCGATTCTCCCCAAGACCTCAGTCCCCCAACTGAGGCGAAGGCTTGGAAGACTCTCACCCTCCATTGAAATAATGCACCTTTTCGGCCCGGCAGCCAAGGAATTAGAAATCTGCCCGGGACGGTCCCCCGACTCCGTTCTTGTGAGGGTTTCAGTGAAAACCAGTGCGAAACGGTGAAACATGATTGGATTTGAATCTGGTTTCTCTATCCTCTTGAACGGTGTTATGGTTGTCCAGGAATGAAGTGGTGTCCTCTCGTTCCCATCTTGACCGATGGTTGCAGAGGGCCGTTTCAGAGAACGATTGCCCGGAGTTGTGCACCATGCTCGTGGATGTCCACACACACATCTTCCCACCGGAAATCGTGGGGAATCGGCATCGGTTTTTCCATGGGGAACCGGCTTTTGAACTTCTCTATGCTTCCCCCCGGGCGAAGCTGGCCAAAGCCGAAGATCTTCTAAACACCATGGACGACTGCGGCGTCGAGTTTGCCGTCACTTTCGGTTTTCCCTGGGAGAACATGGAACTGGCCCGAAGGCACAACGACTATGTCTTGGAATCCGCCGCGCGCTACAGCCCCCGGCTGCTGCCTCTGGGCTGCATGCATCCTCTGCACAAAGAGGCTTCATCGGAGGCGCGGCGCTGCCTGGAGTCGGGAGCACGGGGATTGGGGGAATTGGCCGTGTACGGCCCTTTGGACCGCCAGGCCGCCCTGCCCCGCTTCGGGAACCTCGCGGAATGCTGCCGGGATTTCAAGGGCGTCCTCATGGTGCATGCCAATGAACCGGTAGGTCACAGCTATCCAGGGAAGGCCCCCGTGGGCATCGACTTCTATTACGCCGTTGCAGGCCTTGCCAGGGGAATTCCCCTGATTCTGGCCCATTGGGGCGGTGGACTGTGCTTCTACGAACTCTTGAAGAGGGAAGTAAGCCAAGTTCTCGAGTCGGTCTTCTATGACACGGCGGCTTCTCCCCTGCTCTATCGCCCCGAAATCTACCGACACATGCTGGATGTGACGGGAATGGAAAGAATTCTCATGGGCAGCGACTACCCCCTCCTTTCCCCCCGTCGGTATATGGAGGAAATGGAGCAGGCGGATCTTCCGAGAGAGGCATTGAGTGCCATTGGGGGTGAAAATGCTGCAAGGCTTTTTGGAATCCGCGCCTGAGAGGGACCGCCAGACCTGGCGAGGCATGGCCCTTGGGAGCGAGAACCTGAGATTCTGAACACACGGAGGCCGACTCCGGCACTACCGGGTGAGGGCAGATGAATGCGACCAAACCAAAAGATCCTGATCGTGGATGATGAAAACCCTTTTCGCTCCGCACTGCGACGTCTTCTGGAGCAGAAGTATGTTGTCATCGAGGCGGATTCCGGCGCGAAAGGACTGCAATTGGCACATGAGGAAGAACCGGACCTGGTGCTGCTCGATATCGGACTGCCCGATGCGAGCGGCCTCGAGATTCTCTCCCGGTTCAAAGAAATGCGCCCGTCTCCCACAGTGGTCATGATCACGGCTTACGAGCAGGTGAGAGACGTGGTGACGGCGATCAAAAGAGGGGCATTCGACTATCTGGTCAAGCCGGTGGACTTGGAGGAATTTGAGTTCACCGTTCAGAATGCCCTGGAACATTCAGGTCTGAAAAACGAGGTCATCCGCCTCCGGGAAGAGTTGCAGCGGTTGCATCAGGTCGGCCGGATCATCGGTTCCAATCCCAGGTTCCTGGATGCCCAGGTTCTTGCAGTGAAAAGCGCTCAGAGCCGGGATGCGGGTGTTCTTATCCAGGGGGAGAGTGGAGTGGGCAAGGAGGTCTTTGCACGTCTGATCCATGCCAACAGCCCTCGGGCGGATCATCCTTTTGTAGCCCTCAACTGCGCCGCGTTCAGCGCGGAGATCATCGAAAGCGAACTTTTCGGCTATGAAAAGGGGGCCTTCACCGGCGCCCGGTCCGAGGGGAAGAGGGGGTTGCTGGAAGTGGCCGACGGCGGGACCCTTTTTCTGGATGAGGTGATCGATCTGCACCATGAGATCCAGGCGAAGCTCCTGAGGGTCCTTGAGGAAAAGGAGTTCTTCCCCCTCGGTGGAACCAGAAAGCGGAAAGTGGACATCAGAATCCTTTCGGCATGCAACCGCAATCTCTGGCAGGCTGCACAGACGGGTGAGTTCCGGAAAGATCTCTTCTTTCGACTGGCGACCATCCAAATCGATCTGCCGCCGCTCAGGGAACGGGGGGAGGACATTCTTCCCCTTGCCCGCTGCTTCATGGAAGAGTTCAACGACAAGTACGGGAAGCGATTCCGAGGTTTCAGCCAGGAGGCAGAGAACATGATGCTTGCCCACCGGTGGCCGGGAAACGTGCGGGAACTGCGAAACATGGTGGAACGTGTGATCCTTCTGGAAAACGATGACATGGTTCTCGGCAGTCATTTGCAGTTCCTCGTGGGGCACCTTGCCCCCCCGTCAACCTCTCAGGATGCCGGCTTTTCCATTGCACTGCCGCCAGAAGGTATTTCCCTTGAAGAAATCGAAAGGCAGGTGATCACCCAGGCCTTCAACCGGTGCGGCCGGAACAAGTCCAAGACCTCACGTTTCCTCAAATTGCCCCGACACATCCTCATCTATCGGCTGAAAAAGCTCGGCATCGAGGATTGAATAAAATACTGCAAAGAAGAGCAGTGTTGAAGAATACTGTTCATCATTATGTAACTGACTGATTTACCAATTGGTGATGCTTCGGCGGATTCGCCTCATGGGGTTTCCTTTCTTGGAGATGAACAATATTATTCAGTTCAGGGTGTTCCCGCGATGCCATGAAAAACTCCCCGCCTTTCCTCCAGCGGCCCGGTCCTTAACGTAGGAGGTTTCTGGTACGGAGGTTGCATTAAGACATGACCGGAGGCTCACGTTGCTGTGGAATATGCTGTGCTTCTTGTGGAAGATGATGCTCCCTTCAGACGCTCTTTGGAAAACTTTCTGACTCGGGCGGGGTATACTTATCGCAGTTGCTCAAGTACCCGCGATGCGCTTGCTATTGCAGAAGCTGTTCGTCCTGATGTTGTGATTGTGGAATATCAGTTGCCTGACGGAAACGGTGTCACGCTGTTGCGGAAATTGATGCGGATTGTGCCTGAAGCTGAGCCGATTTTGATTTCAGAGTATGATTTTCAAGCTGTATCTCACATGCTGATGAACGTTCGTGCAGGTTCTTTTCTCAAAAAACCCTTTGATGTTGTGGATCTGGAAGCTGCATTGTCCTTTGCGCGCGAAAAAGCGGGTAAGTTGACGGAGACGCTGGAGTGGAAGCGGGTAATGAGTTCGGAAGGTATGCCTCCCTGTGTGTTGAAGTAGGGCACTCTCAGATGGTTCACATCGGAATACTGGCGGTTGGTTCGAGTGGGTTTGGCGGGCAGGTTCAATGAAAGCGGTTTTCCCAGTTGCAGTGAAAGTGGTTGTGACCTTGTTGAAGCGACCTTTGGAGTGAAAGTAGTGGTTGAGACGCACGTTCGGCAGTTCCTGCGGATCCTGGTTGGTTAACGATTCACCGAGGTGGAAATTCGATCCCCAGTGACACTTCCCAATCCTGTTGAGGTTGTTATCGAATTCTGAGAGTACCCTTCTTGATTGCAAAAGGCCACAAGGAAAAACCTTGTGGCCTTTTGTCGTTTGTTGCGCTAAGATACTCTCGTTTTTGTCGGGGGTGATGCCGTTCAGGGTTCCCCCTACCCCAAGGGGAGGGGCAGCAGTGGATTTCCACAATGCTTGTTCCAGGCATTTCAGAACCTCAGTTTCACCACTCCCTGGCCGGTTGGGGAGGGAGGTGCTCATTCATTCTGAGAAGGAGAAGGCGCCATGGAAGCTCAAAAGCTGGAGATCGCCAAGAAGATCGAGGAGAAAGGAATGACAGTCGAACAAGTCGCGGAGGCCATCCAGTTCGACCCGAACCTGCTCTCCCTTTATCTCGCGGACGATGCGTATCCCGTCCCCAACCGCATCATGGACAAGGTGTCGGGATACCTCAACAACTGAATTCTTGGAGAAACTGATTTGTTCGGATGTGTGTCCTTGTATGAGGGCCGGTTTGGAGGCGCGGATCTCGAACCCTGAAGCAATGCTGGTCTGAGGTGGTTCGTAGAAATGGGGGGAGTCTCTTGTTGCCCCGACGGTGTCGCCGCCATGGAAATCGGCAGACCTTTCCTTCCTTGACCGGGTCCTCCCTTGGGCGGCGTCTGTTGTAAGAGTCGAGCATTTTTTTCTGGCTTTTCCTTTATTAGCCGTGATAGATACTCAAGGCCTTTTGGTTCTTCCGCGTTGTTGCTCTGCGGATCGTGTGTGACGGCACCCCCCTCTTCAAGCGCATCTCCTGCAAAGCTTGAAATGATCCTCTCGCCTTCGGATTCCCGCGGGGGCTTGCCGAGAAAACAAAAATTTCCCTTTCAATTGCCTTGAAACTCACCCGCAGTTTGCCCCGTGGATAAGTTCGTCCTACGAGGTTCCGTTTGATTCTCTTGCTCCGTAAGGGGCATTGGAATATTGGCATGAAGTCCAATCATGTTACCTGAAGGTCACGGGAGGTCGTTTTATGGAACTGGACAAAGTTGTTGAGCAGCGTTTGGAGCAAAAGGGAGTCAGTCGTAGGGATTTCATGAAGTTCTGTACCTTCTTGTCCGCCACCATGGGACTGTCCTCGTCGTTTGTCCCGAAGGTTGCGGAAGCGCTTGCCTCTCCCAAGAGGGTTCCGGTCGTGTGGCTCGCATTCGCAGAATGCACGGGGTGCAAGGAATCGCTCATCAGAACCATGTATCCGTGGATCGATGAACTAGTCCTGGACGTCATTTCCCTGGACTACAGCGAGACCCTCATGGCGGCATCGGGTGACGCCGCGGAGAAGGCCCTCCATGACGCGGTGTCCAAGAACCAGGGAAAGTTTATCTGTATCGTCGATGGAGCTGTTCCCACGGCCGATAACGGCATTTACGGAATGATCGCCGGAAAGACGATGCTCTCCGTTGCCAAGGACATTTGTCCCAAAGCTCTGGCCACCATCTGCGTGGGAAGCTGCTCCTCTTACGGGGGACTCCCTGCTGCCGCCCCGAATCCCACGGGTGCCAAGTCCGTGAAGGATGCTGTCGGCATTTCCACCGTGAACATCCCGGGATGCCCTCCCAACCCCATCAACGTGGTGGGCACGGTGGTGAACTATCTCCTCTTCGGAAAGCTGCCGGATCTGGATGACAAGGGAAGACCTCTTTTCGCCTATGCCAAGACCATTCACGACCAGTGTCCCCGCCGTTCCCATTTTGAAAACGGCGAGTTCGTGACTTCTTTCGAATCGGATGAAGCGAAACGGGGCTACTGCCTTTACCAGGTGGGCTGCAAAGGTCCGGAGACCTACAACAACTGCCCGACGGTCAAATTCAACGCGGGAACAAGTTGGCCCGTTCAGGCGGGGCATCCCTGCATCGGTTGTAGTGAACCGGGATTCTGGGACAAAATGTCCCCCTTCTACAAGCCCCTGTAGCCATAAGATCCCATGAATCGTTTCGTCGTGTGATGCCTGGTGCAGAATTCGAGAAGAAAGAAAGGACAACGATGGCGAAGAAACAAAGAGGACAGCAGCCGGCAGCGGCTCCGGCGCCGAGTGGATCTCAAAGAGTGGTCATCGACCCCATCACCCGGATCGAGGGTCACCTGCGCATAGAAGTGGAAGTGGCAAACGGCAAGGTCACGAATGCGTGGAGCAGTGCCACCCTCTTCAGGGGCATCGAGATGATGCTGAAGGGGCGGGATCCGAGAGATGCATACCTTTTCACCCAGCGGGCGTGTGGAGTGTGCACGTACGTGCATGGTCTCGCATCGGTTCGGGCTGTGGACAATGCCATCGGCATCACCATTCCCGACAACGCCCGTCTGATCCGCAACCTGATGATGGGAGCTCAGTTCCTCCACGATCACATTGTTCATTTCTATCACCTTCACGCCTTGGACTGGGTGGATATCGTGAGTGCCCTCAAGGCTGACCCCAAGAAGACGGCGGACATCGCTAACGCAAAGGTGCCTGGTGCGCCCGCGACCGGCGCATCCAACTTCAAGGCGGTGCAAGATCGCCTGAAAAAACTCGTGGACAGTGGTCAGCTCGGGATTTTCACCAACGGTTACTGGGGTCATCCTGCGTACAAGCTCCCTCCTGAGGTCAATCTTCTGGCGGCTGCCCATTACCTGGAGGCTTTGCGCCAGCAGGCCCGGACGGCCCGGCTTCACGCCATTTTCGGGGCCAAGAATCCCCATATCCAAAGTCTTGTCGTCGGTGGCGTGACCTGTGCTACGGACCTGACCCCGGATCGCATCGCCGAGTTCAAGTTCCTCTGGAAGGAGACGATGGATTTCGTCAACAATGTCTATATCCCGGATCTGAAGGCAGTGGCCGGGTTCTACAAGGATTGGGGCAAGATCGGCGGAACCACGAACTTCCTGGCCTACGGCGAATTCCCACAAAGCGCCAAAGAACCCGACAGCCTCCTCATGCCCAGGGGGGCGATCTTCAAGCGGAATTTGACCCAGGTCCAGGCTGTGGACGTGGGACAGATCGAGGAGCACGTTAAGCACAGCTGGTACGTCGGGGATCAGGCATTGCACCCTTCCAAAGGCGAAACGAATCCCAAGTTCGTTCCCCTGGATGTCAACGACCGTTACAGTTGGATGAAAGCACCCCGCTACAAGGGGGAACCGATGGAAGTCGGTCCGCTGGCTCGGGTCCTGGTTGCTTACGGAAAGGGACACGAAGGGACAAAGAAGGAAGTGGACGCCCTTCTGAAAGAACTGCAGGTGCCCCCTGAAGCGTTGTTCTCAACCCTCGGCCGGACAGCCGCCAGGGCTTTGGAAACCAAGGTCATCGGGGAAGCCATGGGGGACTGGCTCAACCAGCTGGTGGAGAACGTGAAGAAGGGCGACACGAAGATCTATCAGGATTACCAGATGCCCAACGAATGCATGGGTTCCGGCCTCAATGATGTTCCAAGAGGGGCTTTGGGCCACTGGGTCCATATCAAGGACCAGAAGATCGGCAACTTCCAGATGGTTGTTCCCTCAACGTGGAATCTTGGGCCCAGGTGTGCCCAGAACAAGATGGGTCCCGTGGAGGAGTCCCTGGTCGGGACTCCGGTTGCGGACCCCAAGCGCCCCGTGGAGGTTTTGCGCACCGTCCATTCCTTCGACCCCTGCATCGCCTGCGGCGTGCACGTGATCGATCCGGAGACGAACGAAGTCTACAAGTTTAGAGTTGTCTGAGAGGCTTTTATTGTTTACGTTTGAGCAGGAATCCCGCAATGAGGCGGGATTCCTGTTTTTTGTGCGGCCAAGCGAACGGTAGAGTTGAACTCATGGCGGAGAAAAAGATACTGGTGTTGGGGGTGGGAAATATCCTGCTTCATGACGAGGGAGTCGGTGTGCGTGTCGTGGAAAAACTCCAGGCTGAATATGAGTTTTCCCACAACGTGGAACTGATGGATGGGGGCACCCTGGGCTTGAAGCTCATGGATCCCATCTCGCAGGTGGATGTGCTGATCGTGGCGGATGCAGTGAAAAATGGGGGGACACCTGGGAGCGTCTACCGCCTGCCGGCTGAAATGCTGACCAAGCGGGTGGCTTTCAAGAACTCGCTGCATCAGCTGAATCTGGTGGAGACCCTGACCCTCGCGGATATCCTGGGAAATGCCCCTGAAGTTGCCGTCATCATTGGTGTGGAGCCGGCCGACATATCCCCCTGGGGGATAGTTCTGTCCGATCCAGTCCGGGAGCGCCTGGGGGACATGTGTGCCATGGTCCTGGAGGAAGTGGAGAAGGCGGGTGGCTCTTATGCGGCCAAGGTCCCTGCCGCTGGGTAATGGAAGAAAACCTGGAAGGAAATGATTCGTGTGTCTTGCCATTCCTGCTGAAGTGGTTCAGATCGAAGACGAAATGGCTGTAGTGCGCGTTGGAAGCGCTCTCAGGAAAGCCTCCCTGATGCTTTTGCCCGAACCGGCCGCCCTTGGAGACTACCTCATCATTCATGCCGGCTTCGCCCTTCACAAGGTGGATCCCGAGGAAGCCCGGGAGTCTCTCCGGCTCCTGCGGGAGTTGGCGTCCATGAACGAGGCGGACGACACATCGGGTCAGTGAGGATGACCTCGGTCCGGGAGGGGAATAACATGCGCGGTCATGGTCTACTGACGTCCCTCCGCCTGTTTCTGCAACGGCTTGAAGAAATAGGACACTCTTCCCGAGAGGGTGTTTTCATTGAAAATGAGCAGGATATCGATTTGCTCACCGCTCCAGAAATAGCGGTTGGGAGTTTCCTCGGGGCGAAACGGCTCGCCGTGGTTTCTGGAGAGAATGTCCTTCAAATTGAGGAAGTCGGCGAGGGACGCATAATACACCATGGCGGTGAAAAACTGGTCTTTGTAGAATCCATACACGATTCTGTCCAGTCGAACATTTTCCAGAAGCATGGGGTCGTTTTCCCTTTCATAGAACTTCAAATCGCCTTCCTCGGCCAGGAACTGCATTCCCCTGAGTTCCCCGATCCTGGCTCCCCACTGAATGCCTCTGAAGTCAACCGGTTCGTTGGAAAAACCCAAGGCGGCGGCCGGGATGGAGAAAGTCAGGGCAAGGGCCGCGAATACGAACACTCGGTCCAGTCTGCGTGCGAATCTCATTGGTTTCATTTTCCCCTCCGGGATACTTGATGCGCTGGAAACGTCAGCGGTCGTGGACCGACCTGTGTCATCAGAAGCCATGAAGAACCGTGGTCTTCCGGATCCTCCACGTCCCTGCCCAAGCCGGGCGATGGGATCGCCTCGCAGGATACTCTGCACCCCATGCTGATGATGAAAGGCCGGAGCCGCCTCATGGTATCGGCTTACTCTCCTCGTCTTCCCCTGTGATTCCCAGGTGCCTCTGGACGAATTCGAGGAGCTTCCTTCCGTCCTCAGTGGGGATCCATCCCAGACCCTCACAATCGGGACATTCCACCATCTGGCCGTGGTCTTCGATGGGGACGACCCCACTTCCCCAGCAACGCCAGCATAATGTTTCCAGGTCAGGCAGGCTCATCTCCTTCAGGTTCTCCCAGGGCAGCATCGGGAAAGGCAGTGACCATCGCGGAGGCGTTTTCTCCCTTCGATCGTCAAGGGTATCCTCCTCTTCCTAAAAGTCAGCGTGGCCGGGTGTCCTGGGAAAAGGAATGGCTTCCCGAATGTTTCCCACACCCGTAAGATATTGAACGAGTCTTTCCAGTCCCAGCCCAAAGCCGGAGTGGGGGACGGAACCGTACTGCCGCAGTTCGATATACCAGCGATAGTCCTCTTCCCCGATTCCCTTGAGCCGCATTTGGTCCAGGAGATGATCCAGGCGCTCTTCCCGCTGCGATCCCCCGATGATTTCCCCGATCCTGGGAACCAGGATGTCCATGGCGGCCACGGTTTGTTCGTCGTCGTTCACCCGCATGTAGAAAGGTTTGATGGCTCTCGGGAAATGAATGAGGGCCACAGCTCTCTTGAAAAGCTTCTCCGTCAGGTATCGTTCATGTTCGGCCTGCAGGTCGCTTCCCCAGGACACAGGGAACTGGAACGCTTCCCCCGAATTCTGGAGGATCCGAACTGCTTCCTCGTAGGGAAGGACTTCCATCGGCTCACTCAGGGTCTTTTGCAGTTCCCCCGCCAAGGAGGGTTCGATGAATCGGTTGAAGAACGCCAAGTCCTCGGCACAATCGGAAAAGACCACCTGCACCATTGCCTTGATGAGGGCTTCTGCGGTCTGCAAATCGCCATCCAAGTCGCAGAAGGCCATTTCGGGCTCGACCATCCAGAATTCCGCCAAGTGCCTGCTCGTATTGGAGTTCTCTGAGCGAAAAGTGGGGCCGAAGGTGTACACATTCCCCAGGGCCAGGGCGTATATCTCCGCCTGCAATTGACCGCTTACCGTCAGGTAGGTGGGTTTGCCGAAAAAGTCCTTCCGGTAGATGTTCTCTCCGTCGCCTCCCGCCATGTCTTCGGGCTTGAGGGTGGTTACCCTGAAGACCTCTCCGGCTCCTTCGCAATCACTGGCCGTGATGATAGGAGTTTGGATGTATAAGAATTCCCTTTCTTGAAAGAACTGATGGATGGCAAAGCTCAAACGGTTCCGGACCCTTGCCACCGCCCCGAGGGTGTTGGTCCTGGGACGCAAGTGCCCGATCTGCCTGAGGTACTCAAAGGAATGGCGTTTTTTCTGCAGGGGATAGGTAGCCGGGTTCGCCTCGCCATAGACGTGGATACGGGTGGCCAGCAGCTCCACGGATTGTTCCCTCCCCGGCGAGGCGGTGAGAGTTCCTTCCACCAAGAGGCTGCAACCGTTGGAGATCCTTGGAAGAAGCAGTGCCAGGTCAGGCTGGTCCGTTGCAACGACCACCTGCAGGTTGCGCAGGCAGGAGCCGTCGTTGAGTTCGACGAAACTGACACCGACCTTCGAGTCTCTTCTGGTTCGCACCCAACCCTGAACGGAAACGGCCTTTCCAAGCAGGGCCCTTTCCTGTCGAAACACCTGGGCGATGCGCAACGTTTTTCCCATGGATGGACGATTCCTTCCCGACTGGTGAAGGGGGGAACGATCAAGGACGAACACTTGGGGATGATAGAATAGTCTCAAATGAATGGGCAAGAAAAAAGGAGGCGCGGATGCCCCTCTCATCAGCCCGTGGTGCGTGCAGAAACTCTGTTGATGGGGAGGGCTGTCCCTTGTTCCCGCCTCGACGGACGTAGGGAAGTCTTTCCGATCTTTGTTGTTTTGCCCTCTCAGTTGGGGTAAGAGCAGATGGGTCTTCGAGTCATTTTTCTGAGGATTCAAGGGTATTCTGTTTTGCCAACGGAGGAAAAGTAGATCTTGGAAGCGGCGGCTGTCGTTTATAACACAATCCTGCATGGCGCGGCGTGTGCTTTTCTGCCTTATTTTCGACTTCTTTGGAAAAAGGATCCGGAATTCCTGCAAGGCAGAACGGGATCTTACATGGAGAAATTGGACGAAGGGGGCCGCCCCAGAATCTGGCTCCATGCCTCTTCGGTGGGCGAGGTCACCGGGGCTGTCCCGGTTTGCGTCGCTCTTCGACGGCGTCTTCCCGGAGCCCTCCTCTTCTTGTCTGTGGGGACTCCACAAGGATACGCATTTGCCCGTTCCCAGGTGGACTTCGCCGTTCGGGTGCTGCCGTTTCCCTTCGACCTTCCCTTTGTTGTGGGAAAAGCACTGGAGCATGTGAAGCCCGACCTTTACGTGAGCTTTGAAGGGGAATACTGGCCCAATCTCTTTCGCCAGCTTGCCGGTAAGGGAATCCCCGCCGTGCTTCTCAACGGGTCTCTTTCGAACCGCTCCGCAAGGTGGTACCGCCTGCTTTGGCCGCTCTTCGAGCCCGTTTTCCGCCGGTTCAAGTGGCTTGCCATGCATTCAGAGGCGGATCTGCGCAATATGTTGACCCTTGGCGTTCCTGCAGAGCGCACTCTGCTTGTGGGTAGTTCCAAGTATGCCGGACTGTCGGCGAAGGTTCGTCCCGAGCGCCCCCGGTTCTGGCGGGACCTGCTGGGGATTTCGGAGGGGGCGTGTGTGATCGTTGGCGGAAGCCTGCGGGGTGATGAATGCATTGGTATTCTGGATGTCTATCGACGCGTTTGCGAAGATGCCCTTGGCGTGGTTGGGATTTTTGCCCCACGGCACATGCACAACATCGTCCGCATGGCGGATTGGCTCAGGAACCATGGCATTCCTTTCGGACTCCTCACGGAGATTGAGGCGGGAAGGCGTGGCGGAGACGTTGAGGTAGTTCTTGTGGATCGCATCGGCCCACTGTTCGAACTCTATTCCATTGGAGATCTCATCTTCTGCGGGGGGACCCTCGAACCCTCCGTCGGTGGCCATAACATTCTGGAACCAGCCGCCTGGGGAAAGGCCGTTTTCTATGGTCCAGGCATACAAGGGGTGTTGGATGAACACCGGTTGCTTTCCTCTGTTCAGGGCAGTTTCCTCGTCTCGGATTATCGAGAGCTCAGGGACTCGTGGAAGCATTGGGTCCATCGCCTACCCGAACTCTGCCTGTATGGTGAGCGGGCCAATGAAGCCTTGCGGGGCCTCGAAGGGATAGTGGAGTTGCAGCTGGATCTCATCATGGATGCCTTGGGGGAGGAAAGGGGAGGACGCACGGGGACTTGCCATGGAAAGAATTGAGAAAATGCTCCAGGAGTATAAGGACGGAAAGGCTGAACTGGGGGACGTCCTCGCGTTTTTGCGGAAACTCCCTTACGAGGATCTCTCCTTTGCCCGCGTCGATCATCACCGGAGGCTCAGGCGGGGTTTTCCTGAGGTGGTTTTCGGCGAGGGGAAGAGTGCGCAGCAGATCGTCGAAATAGTAATGGCAATGGAGTCCTTTGGAAGTACGATTCTTGTCACCAGGGTGGGGAAGGAGAAGGCGGAGGAGGTCAGGGAGCGGTTGAACCGGTTGGAGTATCATCCGGTCGCGCGGGTTCTCACCCTCAGACAGGGGGACTTTCAGGAGGAACGAGGCGGGATTGTTCACGTCTTGTGTGCCGGCTCTTCCGATCTGCCGGTCGCGGAGGAGGCCGCTGTCACGGCTGAAATGATGGGGACCAGGGTGCGTCGCTTTTTCGATGTGGGCGTTGCGGGTTTGCATCGCCTGCTTCACCTGTGGGATGAACTCCAGGAAGCCTCAGCCTATGTCGTGGTAGCGGGCATGGAGGGAGCCCTTCCCAGCGTTGTCGGCGGCATGGTGGAGGGCCCGGTCATTGCAGTGCCGACCAGTGTGGGATATGGTTCCAACTTCGGGGGGCTTGCTGCACTCCTGGGCATGCTCAATACCTGTTCACCCGGGGTTGCCGTGGTTAACATTGATAATGGGTTTGGTGCCGGTTATATGGCTGCACTGATCGCTTCCCGTGGGTGCCGTGCGGACCTTGAAGCCGGGGGGGGCGTGGATCGGGCTGAAGTGACTCGATAGGGCCATCGACTCTGGCCTATGGCGCAGCAACTGGAACAACTTCCAAATGGGGAGACAACGTCAGGGAGAGGAAGCAAATGGCGAGAGACTTTCGACCCGACAGCCGTGAAAGTGCCGTGATCTCAAAACTGGACCATGCAAGGGAGTCTGAGCGTGTCAACGCCATGAACCTCCTGCGCCAGAACCTGGAGGAGCTGAGCGAGCGCGTTTCCACCAAGCTCATCGAAGAAAGGCTCATTGAGACGACGAGCAAAGAAGCATTGGACCATCAGATCCAGCTTTGCCTAGAGAATCTCCTGACGGCGGAGGAATTCGACATCCAGTTTCAGACGGCCAACATCAGGGATCTGGTCCCACGACCTCACTTCGTGAGCCTTTTTCTCACAGCCTATATCATCGAGAAACTCATCAACCACAAGGCCATTGTGGAAATCTATGGAACAGACCTGGACATCTACCAGTCGGTACACAGACAAATCTCCAAGTTCATCCCCCTCTCATGAACGGTCCCCAATGTTGCCTCATCCATTCTGTATCGGCCCGTTTTCATTGGAATGGCTCTATATGAATGCCTTGTGAGTAGTATAGGTCGGAGCGCTCCGGCGCAAATCCGTGGCCGTTGGATCGCCGTCGTGCCTCAGGGGCAAAGGAAATCCCGAAGCTCCTCGTCGGACATGTCGTCCAGCACGGGGGGGAGTTCTCTCCCGTTGTCCAGGAACTGTGCCTGGTACTCCTCCGGATCCCTCGGCTCTCCCACCTCTTCTATCCAGGCATGCCCGGTAATGTCCAGGCGACAGAGGTAATCCTCCGCCTTTTCCATGGCTTCCTCAGGATCGTCGGCAAGGATGAGGCAAAGGGGACTGTAAAGCTTTTGTCCCTTGCATTTGAAGCCAAGAATCAACTCGAAGACATACAAACCCGAATCCTGATCGAGCAACGCCAAGTCCCCTTATGTTATGCGGCATTTTCGAACACCGCCGGACGAAATGAGCAGGGCTCAAACGAGGAATCTTCCGTGCCCCGTTGTTGGGAAACGGTTTTCAATCGTATTCCAAACAAACGGCGAGATCTGCCCCTAAAACGGCTTCACCGTTGTGATCCACAGCGCCTTACCTGTTGCCGTCTTGCCATTTCCAACGGGTCTCCGCGCTGCAGCGGCTTGCCTGAGGATGCGTGAACGGATCTCCCGTCGATCCCTGAGAGCGGAGCGCCCGGGGCGGCAGTCCTTATGGCAAAGATTCCCGTCTTTGTCCAACGGTTTTTGGGGCGAAATGCACTGGCGGGTCGCAGGGGTTTTTTGTATCCTGAACCTCACGTCGTCCCCGTGTTCTTTTCTCCCCCCCAAGAGGGGGATCAAGAGCCGTGGGAACATTCCGGACTTTCCACATGCGGGATGGAACGGCGGACTTGACGGGCGAGGGCCTTGAGGTGGTTGAGTGTTTCGAGGGAGAAGTCCGGACGCCTGCAGGCGAAGAACGTGTTGTTGTGGTAAAGGGGTTCCCCTTGTAGGTCATAAGGGGAGAGGCGCCGCGCCTCATGCCAGGTAGGCGTTCCGGGCACGGGAGAATACTCTGCGATATGCGGCATCACGCCTGCCTCCTGCACTCGGCGGATTGCCTCGGCCACCTCCTCGGGACTCTGACCGGGAAGCCCGCACAGGAGGTAAACCCCGATCTGGTGTGGTCTGAACCCGGAACAAAGAAGATGGGAAACCGCTTCGGCAAACATGGTGTTGTTCACTTTGCCCCCCCACTTGAGCTGGTTTTCCGCGCGGGTGGTTTCCAGACCAAGGCGGATGGTTTCAAAACCCCATTTGCGAAGCCTTTCCGCCTTCTTTTGCGAAATGGCACGGACATGAACCGCATTGGGCGTGTGAAACCGCAAAGGGAGGTTCTCCCTTGAAACCCGATCCAGGGCATTGCGCAAGGACTCCTCCTCCCCGAGGAGGAGCGCGTCGTCGTAGAAGGCATAGTCCCTCACGCCGTAGCTTCGCCATGAACTCATTATTTCATCGGCGATGACCTCAGCGCTCTTTCTTTCCCGGATGGGCTGAAGGAGAGATGATGCGCAGTAGGGGCATTGAAAGGGGCATCCGACGCTGGTGAGGAGGGGAATGTAGGAGGGGGCGTGAATGAGGTCCAGGGCTGGTCCGGGCCAGAGGGCGAAATGGGGCCAGGTTTTCGCTTTTTTCATCGCGAACCCGGTGGCGCATTGGATGTGTTGGGGTATGAGAGCAGGCGTGTGAGTCACCACCTCATCGGCTCCGGCGTGTTGACGGGCATGCTCAGGGCACAACTGAGCATAAATGCCGCCAAGCCAGACGGGAGTATTTGGGAAAACCTCCCTGAGTACAGAAATGGTCTGCTGCACTCCGGGATACCAGTAAGTCATGACGGATGTGACCCAGATGAGGTCTGGTCTTGAGAGGGATTCGAGCCGGGTCCGGAAATCGTCGGGGTGGATCCCGTAACGGTAATAATGTCGGGGAAACCCCTTGCAGGCTTCGGGTGTGGGGATGCTGGTCTTGAGATATTTCCCCGTTCCGAAGCGATCCCGGGGGGGAGTGGTCCCCTGTGCCTGCCCCCGGTGCTCCAGGCAGTCCACGTACGCAACCCCACATCCCCCTTGGCGCAGGAGAGAAGCGAGGAGCAACAACCCGAGGGGCTTTGCCCAAAGGTCGTATGCCGCGAAATCGGTGATCCACGGATTGATCAGCAAGATGAAGGGGGCTCTTGACATTTTCCTCGTCTCACCGCTGTGGCCGCTTGCCTGAACTGGGATCCGTCCCCGTCAGGTCCGAGGCGGCTTCGCACGGGAGGGACAGAAGACCCTCCTTTCAGGTTGTGATTCTGTGATTCGCTCAGGCTGACGTTCGGATTCGGCAGACTTATATCCTTATTTGTCGGGAAGGGTCAAACAAGAGGTTGAATGGGGATGAAGCGGCTGTTTGTGGAGAAGAGAGGTATTCAAGGGCGGCAGGGGAGGCCAATTCCTTGAGGGCTGTCGTGCAAAGGGTTCTCAAAGCCGCAGTGCAACTGGGCGGTGGAGAGACAGTCGGTGAGATCGGACGTGGAATTCTCCTGTTTCTGGGGGTCGGTCAGGATGATTCCCGGGAGGACGTCGGCTACTTGGCCGAAAAAGTGGTCCACCTGCGTATCTTTCCCGACGATGAGGGTAAGATGAACTTGTCTCTCTTGGATGTAGGCGGAGCTATTCTCGTGGTGTCTCAGTTCACTCTCCTGGGGGATTGCAGAAAGGGAAGGAGACCTTCGTACGCCGGAGCGGCTGCGCCTGAGAAAGCGCTCCAGCTCTACGAGGCTTTTCTGAAGGAATTGAAAAGCACTGTGCCAACCGTGGCTTCGGGTCGTTTTCAGGAAATGATGCATGTCCAACTTGTTAATGATGGACCTGTCACGCTTCTCCTGGACAGCCGGAAGCAGTTCTGAAGAGGGCGGATCATTTCGGGGTCGGGAACGACCATGAAGCAGGTATGCGGCAATATCTGGGTGGACAAGGAGGGCGTCTGGCATTTCGATGGACGCGAACTCATTCGGAGCGATATTGTGGAGACACTGCTGGATCACCTCCTGATCAAGGAAGACGGCAGGTACGCCATCTCCTTCGGGGAGAGTGTCCAGGAAGTGGATGTGGCCGACACGCCATTCGTCATCACGAGGGTGGACCGCACCCGCCGAAAAGACACGGGGGAGGAAGAGATCCTCTTATCGCTCCGTCATCTTTCATCCGTGGAGGTGCTGGACCCCGGCACTCTTTACGTCGGCGCTGAGAATGTGCTCTATTGCCGTGTGCGGCGGGGGCGGTTTCCCGGTCGGTTCTCGAGGCCCGCCTATTATCAGTTCGCCGACTGGGTCGAGGTAGAAGAACGGACGGGGGAGTTCTTCATCACGCTCAATGGGAGAAGATTTCCCCTTCGGATGGAAACACGGGAATATGGCGAACATACTGATCATTGACGACGACAAAATGATGTGTGGCATCCTCTCAAAGCTGGTGACAGGCATGGGGCACCGATGCGTGTCTACCCATACGCTCGAGGAGGGGCTTAAGGAGAAGACCTCCGGAGCTTACGACGTTGTCTTCCTGGATGTTCGCCTGCCCGACGGCAACGGTTTGAGCGCACTTCCCGGCATTCGTGAAGGGGAGTTCCCCCCGGAGGTGATCATCATTACGGGTGCAGGAGACGCCGATGGGGCAGAACTGGCTATTCGGAGCGGGGCCTGGGACTACATTGAGAAACCGTCGTCTCTGCAGCGGATCACGCTCCCACTGGTCCGTGCCCTCCAGTACCGTGAGGAGCGCCGACTGCGAGTCCGCAGGCGGGCGGTTTCCAATCTCAACCTGAACGGGATCGTCGGCAGTAGTTCGCGGATGAAGGCCTCCTTTGAAATTCTCGCGCAGTTGGTGAGCGCCGACATCGACGTGTTGATCACGGGTGAGACGGGCACAGGGAAAGGTGTTTTTGCCCTCGCCATCCACAACAACAGCAGCCGGGGCGGCAAACCCTTTGTCACCCTTGATTGCTCGGTGCTGCCAGAAACACTGGTGGAAAGCATTCTGTTCGGATATGAAAAAGGAGCCTTCACCGGTGCGGACCGGCCCAGAGACGGGCTTTTCAAACAAGCGGACGGGGGGACTCTATTCCTCGACGAGGTAGGGGATCTGCCTCTTGCTGTACAGAAGGCGTTCCTGCGTGTCCTTGAAGAACGGAGGTTTCGCCCCCTTGGGGGGCAAAGGGAAATTTACAGCGATTTTAGGATCATCGCGGCCACAAACAAGAACATCGAGGAAATGGTGAAGAATGAAGCTTTCCGGGAAGACCTCTACTTTCGACTGAGGGCGTTTACCCTGGAACTGCCTCCTTTGAGAGAGCGGGAGAATGACGTCACGGAACTGGCGGAGCATTACATCCAGAAGATATGCAACCGTAGGGGCATGGATCCCAAGGGGTATTCACCTGAATTCATGGATGCCTTGAGGAGTTACCACTGGCCGGGGAATGTCCGGGAGCTTTTTCGTGTGCTCGAGAGTGCAGTGACCATGTGCCAGGATTCCCGGACGCTTTTTCCGAAGCACCTGCCCGATGACTTCAGAGTCTATCTCAGCAGGACCGCATTCACCCCTGCCGATGATATGGATTCCCGGCCTGAGCAGGGTGTGAGACAGGCCACTGCTTCAGAACTGCCTTCTCTCAGGGAATTTAGAAAAGCGAAAGATCGGTCTTACTTGCAGCAGCTCGTTGCCGCCTCTGAAGGGAGTGTCACGAAAGCATGCGGTATCTCTGGGCTTTCCAGAGCCCATCTGTATGAGCTACTCAAAGCGCATGGCCTGAGCATGCGTTCCTGACGCGGATCGCAAGATCACTGTCCCGGTGAGACTTCCCTGGCGCTGGGAGGGATAGGGGCAACGGGCACGAAATATACTCGTGAAGGTTGCAAAATTTCTTTTCTCACGCCAAGATGAGAAGACACAGGGCGGGTTTTCTCTGCGCTCTGCACGTCTCTGGGTGCGCCCAAGAGCGCCACTTTCAAACCTAAACGGGCATAAAAAGGGATGAGCCCGGTCAGGTGAAATGGCGGGGAGGCTTGCAAGTCCTTCGCAAACCTCCCCCGTCGTTTGTCTGCACAGAGGTGGAAGGGGGTATACTCAGGGAACCTGTTTTCCTGGTGACGTCAGTCGACTTTGTAGAAAGCCTTCTTGTTGGCTCCGCAAACGGGGCAGGTGTCGGGGGCTTCGTTGGGCACGGTAGCACCGCAGATCTTGCACACGTAATAATCCTGTACAGGAAAGTGATCGGGATCCTCAAGGGCTTTGGTGTAAAGGGCCGCGTGCATTTTTTCAACCTCGTTCGCGTAGTTGAAGCTGATCTCGGCAGACTTTTGACCTTCCTCTTTGGCGTCGGCGATCATTTGGGGGTACATGCTTTTCACCTCGTGCATTTCCCCTGCGAGGGCTTCCTTGAGGTTTTCCTTGGTGGACTTGACGCCGTCCATTACCCTCAGGTGCTTGTGAGCGTGTATGGTCTCCGCTTCCGCCACAGCACGAAAAAGCTTTGCGACACCGTGAAGGAACTCATCTTCGGCCTTCTGAGCGAAGGCGAGATATTTGCGATTTGCCTGGGACTCCCCTGCGAATGCCTCTTTAAGATTCTGCAAAGTCTTTGACATAGTGATCCTCCTGCTTTTGTTGTTGGCCGTAATCATTACCATGCGCATCACGCACCTATCGACGATGCGCCATCTGCGTGTATTGGAAAACAAAAAAACGATCTTGATAGTGTGAAAAAAGGCCGCATGCATATTGATTGAGCTTTAGACCGCCCGTCTACATGGAAGCATGCTAAGAATGGTTCTTTGGGGAGTCAATGGAAGAGGGTTTTTTTGTTGTTCAACTCGGGAGCCTTGAGGTAATTTCCTCCCATGGGGACAACCCCCTAGGGCTTCTCAATCCCAAAGCGGCAGGAAGTTGTGCCGTCTCTGCTTCATGATTTTTCAGGTTTGCTCCCCTTGGACCGTTGGCATCCAAGCCTTTGTCTCGAGGGGGGGGCTTTGAATGACCCGATCCTTTCCCCTTTTGGCGGGAGGGCTTGGGGGATGGGGTGATCCGCTCTGGCCTCCTCCCGGTTGCGTGCTCCTTCATTTTCGAGGGAGGAGACAATCTCCATTTGCTCTCGCCAACCCATGGTGGACAGTTGTGCCCGCCAACTCCTCGCCTTCCAGGTGAGGGCGGGGAGAAAGCCGGATTGTCTGCTGGGAAGTGTGGAAGGCATTGATGGGTGCTGATGACCCGCCAGGCACCGCTTCCCGCAGGCATTTGCGAGAATCGCTCCATTGGGAGTCAACGCCAACGACAGGATTTGGAGGGTTTCATGAGTACACCATTTGCGCCTGGTATGACCCATGAGGTGAAAATCAAGACGCTGCCTGAACATTCCGCTCGAGTTTTTTATCCGAACTTGCCCGACGTATTTGCCACCCCTTTTCTTGGGGGTCTCATGGAGCGCGTGTCGGCGGAGCTGATGGATCAACACCTGCAGCAGGGGGAGCAGTCCGTCGGCATCTCCATGGATCTCAAACACACGGCGGCCACGCCTCTTGGAATGGAAGTGCGGGTGAAGACGGAGATCGTGGCCGTGGAGGGTCGGAAGCTGACTTTCCGTTTAGAGGCGTTTGACGAAGTGGAAAAGATCGGTGAAGCTTCCCATGAGCGCTTCATTATCCAGGCCGATAAGTTCAACGGACGGGTCAAGGAAAAGGCGAAGAAAATGACCTAGGTGGGAAAGAGATCGCCTGTCGTCCCCTACCGGATCTTCGTTTGCGTCGCAGGGTCTTCTTGTGCCGACGGATCGTGTGGGGGTGCGGCGCGGGAGATATCCACAGAATGCAGCAAGGGAGGGCATCATGGAATCCAAGGGTCTTTCCGCTTTCTTCAGCCCTGCCAGTGTGGCCGTCATCGGAGCTTCGGAGGCTGCGGGGAAGCTGGGAAATGAAATTCTGAAGAACCTCCTTGAGGGCGGCTTCCCCGGGAAGGTCTATCCCATCAACCCCAAGAGCCGGTCCATTTTGGGGCTTGCATGCTATACCAATGTCAAGGAGATCCCTGGAAGCGTGGACCTCGCGGTGGTCATCATTCCCGCCCGGTTCGTTCCCCAAGCAATGGAAGACTGCGGGCAAAAGGGGGTGAAGGGGGCAGTGGTCATCACGGGAGGGTTCAGCGAGGCGGGAGCGGAGGGAGAAGAGCTGCAGCACCAAGTAGCAGAGGTGGCGCGCCGCTACGGGATCCGCCTCATCGGTCCCAATTGCCAGGGGGTCAACAATCCGTACCATCCGCTGTGCGCGTCCTGGCCTCTCTTGACCCGGAAAGGCAGGGTCGCGGTCATCAGCCAGAGCGGGACAGTGGGTGCGGCCATGATGGACTGGTTCTCTTACGAAGAACTGGGGGTATCCAGTTTTGTGAGTTTGGGGAACAGGGCCGATGTGGACGAAACGGATCTCATCCAGTTTTTCGAGAACGATCCCAACACCAGCGTGATCGCTGCATACCTGGAGGGTATTAAGGCCCCTGACCGTTTTCAGAAAATGCTGCGATCCATAACGAAACCGTTGGTTGTCCTGAAATCCGGCAGGACCCCCAAAGGAAAAGTGGCGGCGGAATCCCATACGAAATCCCTCGCCGGTTCGGATGCCCTCTATTCATCTCTTTTCCAGCGACACGGTGTGGTGCGGGCCAACAGCATCGAGGAATTTTACGATTTTGCAAAAGGCTTGGCCTACCTGGCACCTCCCAAGGGAAACACGATCCTTTTCATCACGACCTCCGGCGGGGCGGCGATCCTCGCCACGGACGCCTCCGAGCAGGAAGGAATCGATGTTTCTCCCCTGCCTGCGGAGCTGGCTGCCAAGCTTGAAGGGATCATCCCCGCGCATGCCATCCGAGGAAATCCCCTGGATCTGACCGGGGACGCCAATGCCAAAATGTTCCAGGAGGTGATCAAACGGGCACGTCCCTATTATGACACCTTGGGTGTCATCTTTGGTGACCCCATTGTGGACGCATCACAGGTGGTGACTCCGGGAGGAAACGAACTGGTCATCTTCCTGGGAGGTGCCGAGGTGGAGCGAGATGAACGGCGGAAGATGCACCGGAGGGGAATCCCTGTTTTTCCGACCCCGGAACGGGGCATTCGCGCCCTTGCCCAGCTCATCCCCCCGGCCATGCGGGGAAAGAAGGCTTCCCACACCTTTCCCACCGCGGTCGGGCGATCCCAGATGAGCTTTTACGAGAGTCTCAATTTTCTCAAGGCTCAGGGCTTCGATTGCATCATCAGCCGGGCGGCGGACAGCCCGGGGAAAGCGGTGCACATGGCCCACCAGATGGGTTTTCCCGTGTGCCTGAAAATCGACTCACCGGATATCCTCCACAAATCCGATGCGGGAGGCGTGCGCTTGAACATCCAGTCCGCCCAGGGGCTGAGAAGAGCGTTCGATGTGATGATGGAGGACATTCGCAGGCATTCGCCCAGTGCGAGAATCAACGGAGTGGTGGTCAGTGCGATGGCCGCTCCGGGTTTGGAGCTCATCATGGGAATGAGCCGCGATCCACAGTTTGGTCCGGTGATTCTTTTCGGACTTGGGGGTGTGGCGGTGGAACTTTTCCGGGATGTGACCCTAAGGCTTCTGCCCCTGACACGGGAGGATGCCCGGGAAATGCTGGGGGAAATCAAGGCGGCTCCTTTGTTGAAGGGGTACAGGGGCCAAAGGATGGTGGATGAAGGGGCCATTTTGGATGGGTTGCTCAAGTTGGCCCAGATCGCAGAAACCCACCCAGACATTGTCGAAATCGACCTGAATCCTGTTGTGGCTTACCCGGAGGGCATGGTGGTGATCGATGCCCGCATCCTGAAGGCATAGGATTGCAGGGTTTGGAGGAGGGTCCGTCTCTCCTCCCATGGATTCAATCGCCCGTCATTTCACCGGGATGCTCTACAGAGCGGCTTGTCGTGGAATCGCCAGCGGTACCCTCCGGTTCTTTTCGTCTTCTCCCAGGGAAAAGCTTTCCACAAGCCGCCCGGGAGAGGACTTTTTTTTGGGCCATCCGCTTGCTCCCTGTTCCCCCGGGGAAAACATGCAAAGGGGCTGGTTGAGAGATGGACCCTTCGGCTCTCTCTCAGGACTGATCGGAGAGCGCTGGCAAAAAGTATGGAGGATGCTTACAAATAGCTGTGATATGCAGGGAGGCGCAATGGGAAAGATCGTCGCCATATATGGAAGTCCCCGGCGCAACGGAAATACGGCAGTCCTTCTTCGCCAGGCCGTGGCAGGGGCGCGCGCAGTCAACGCCGACGTGGTGGAAGTGGTCCTGAGGGACATGAGAATCTCTCCCTGCCTGGAGATCTATGGATGCAAGGAAAAGGGTCGATGTAGCATTCAAGATGACTTTCAAGGGCTCCACGATCTCTTCCTGGAGTCTTCGGGAGTCATGCTTGCGTCCCCCATCTTCTTTTACGCGGTGAGCGCCCACACAAAAATCATGATGGATCGATGCCAAGCCCTGTGGGTCAAGAAACACTGGATCGATGCGGTGCCGATGGGGCAGTTGCGGCCACGGGGCAAGGGCCTTTTCATATCCGTTGGGGCAACGAAAGGGAGAAAACTTTTCGATGGAGCGCTTCTCACCGTGAAATACTTTCTGGAGACCCTGGACCTGGTGTTGTGGCGCTCCCTCTTGTACCGGGGACTGGACTTTGAAGGGGAAGTCCACCGGCATCCCCAGTATCTCGAGGAATCCTATGAAACCGGGAAGGAATTCGCCCGGGCCCTCTTCAATGGAACGAAGGAGCAGGTCGGATAGGTGAAGGGGAGTTTTTTCTCGCATGAAGGAGCAGGCGAGCGGAATCACAGGGGCACGAGCCCATGGTCGTCTTTGAGAGTCATTGCGCCCTATTTCAGAAGATACTGGAAGCGAGTCCTTCTCGGACTCATGGCCCTCGTGCTGGTCGATACCCTTCAGCTGATCATTCCCAGGGTCATCAAGTGGGCTGTGGATGATCTTCAACGTGGCACGTCAAGTCCCACTGCCCTTGCCTGGTACGGGGGGTACATTGTCTCTTTGTCAATCCTCATAGGGGTCTTCCGCTACTTTTGGAGGGAAATGCTGCTGGGCTTTTCACGCCTGTTGGAGAGTCACCTGAGGGATCGTCTGTTTTCTCACATCCTCACGCTCGACCGGACATTCTTTCAACGCAAGCCGACAGGTGAAATCATGGCCCTCGCCACAAACGACCTCTCTTCGGTCCAGCTCGCCAGCGGGATGGGCCTAGTGGCGTTCGTGGACGCCTGCTTCATGGGGCTGGCGGCCGTGGCTTTCATGGCCTACATCAATCCGACACTCACCCTCATCGCCGTCCTTCCCATGCCCCTTTTGGCAGTCTTCACCCGCCTTCTTTCCTCTAAGCTGCACGTGCGGTTCAAAAAAGTCCAGGAGGAGTTTGCAGCCATGACGGAATTTGCCCGGGCCACTTTTTCGAACATCAGGCTCATCAAGGCATATAACCAGGAAGATCGGCAAAGCGGTCGTTTCCATGCCATGGGACGCGCCTATGTGAAGGAGAATCTGTGGCTTTCCGCCATCTATGGCACACTGTTCCCTCTCTCCGGCCTGGTGGGCAATGGGAGCATGCTCCTGGTCATCTATTTTGGGGGGCGCCTGACCATAGAGGGGATCATCACGGCGGGGGATCTCGTCGCTTTCATCAGCTATCTTTTCCTGATGACATGGCCCATGATGGCCATCGGTTGGGTGGCAGACCTCTTTCAAAGGGGTGTCACCTCATTGCATCGAATCGAAGACCTTTTTCGAGAAAAACCGGTGTTGAGGGACCTGACCCAGGAGAAGGGGGGGCTGGACCTGAGGGCAAGAGGGGAGATTGTCGTCAGGGATCTCTCTTTCCAATATCCAGGGCAACAAGTTCCCAGTCTAGAATGCGTACACCTGGAAATCCACGCAGGGCAATTCCTGGGGATCGTGGGAAGAACGGGTTCGGGCAAGACAACCCTGTGCCACCTCCTTGCCCGTCTCTATCCCGTCGAGGAGGGAAGGATCTTTCTCGACGGAGTTGACGTCAATCACCTCTCACTGGACAAGGTGAGGGCGTCAATCGCCTATGTGCCCCAGGAAGTGACCCTTTTTTCAGAAACCATCGCCTTCAACATCACCCTAGGCAAGCCCGATGCAACCCAAGAAGAGACGGAGGCCGCAGCAAGGGCGGCGGCCATTCATGATGAAATTGTCGCCATGAAAGATGGGTACCAGACACGCATCGGGGAGCGTGGCGTAAAGCTCTCGGGGGGGCAGCGCCAGCGGCTTGCCATTGCCCGAGCCCTGCTCCTCGATCGCCCCATTCTCATCATCGATGACGGTCTTTCCGCAGTGGACATGGAAACGGAGCACACCATCATCCGTTCCATCGCAGGCTATCTGAAGGGACGCACATGCATCGTCGTCTCCCACCGGGTGGCCCCTTTGGCCGACGCCCAGGAAATCGTGGTCATGGAGGGCGGGCGCATTGTGGCGAAGGGAAGGCACGAGCAACTCATGCAGGGGAGTCCCTTCTATGCCGGCATCTATCGCCAGCAGACCGGTCTTCACGAAGCCCAAGGCACCTGTTCGCCTCACGGTGTCATGAGCCGGAGAATCAGTCATGCATCATGACCGCGAAGAACATGAGGAAGAATTCTCCGGACAACTGGGGGACATTCGTCTCTGGCGGCACATGCTCGGGTTCATGCGGCCCATGAAAAGGTGGATCGCCCTCGCCGTCTTCCTCTCCTTCATCATCACGGCTACCAGCCTTTTCCTTCCCTACCTCGTTCAGCAGGCGATGGACAAATATATCGTTTCCGGAAACCTCACTGCGGAAGAGCGCTTCAGTGGGCTGAGCGGTCTTTCCGCAGTCTTTCTGATGGTGGTTTTGTTGGGATTCGTGACCAATTTTTTCCAGGTTGTGGTTCTCGAATGGACGGGACAGACCATTATGCATGCCCTCAGGCAGAAGCTTTTTCAGCACGTTCTCAACTTGAACCTCTCTTTCTTTCACGGCAATCCGGTAGGTCGCATCGTGACGCGGCTGACCAACGACATTCAGAACATGTACGAGATGTTCACGTCGGTGATCGTCACCCTCTTCAATGATGGAGTGCGCATCGTTGGAATTCTGGGGATTCTTTTCTGGATGAATCAGGCCCTTGCCCTCCTGCTTTGCCTGACGTTTCCGGCGATGGTTCTCATCACTCTCTGGTTTGGCCGCCTGAGCCGCAAGGCATTCCGGCAGATTCGGAGGCAGCTTGCTGCAATGAATGCCTTCATCCAGGAGGCGGTGACGGGCATCTCCGTCATCCAGATGTTCCTGAGGCAAAAAGACACTCACAGACGGTTTTCTTTTCTCAACGAGGACTACCGAGTTTCTGCCTTTTATCAGATACGGGTTTTCGGCATCTTTGTGCCCCTCATTGAAGTCATGAGTTCGGTGAGCCTTGCTTTGGTCGTCTGGTACGGGGGAGGGGAAATCCTGCGGCAGACCATGACCATCGGTGTCCTGACCGCCTTCATTTCATATATCCGCCTGTTCTTTCAGCCAATTCGAGAACTTTCCCAGAAGTACACCATCGTCCAGTCGGCCATGGCCTCCGCGGAACGGATATTCGGCCTCCTAGAAAACAGGGATGTGCTGACCACGGCGGAACATCCGCAGGTACCGTCTCAGCTGGCGGGAGAAGTGGAATTCCGGGATGTGACCTTTGCTTACGATGGAGAAAACCCGGTGATCCGCGACCTTTCCTTCCGGGTGAAGCCAGGCGAAACCTTGGCCATCGTGGGGGCGACCGGCGCCGGAAAGACCACGGTGATCAGTCTCCTGGAGAGATTCTATGACCCCGGGCAGGGTGCGGTCACCCTCGACGGAGTGGATGTGCGTCTTCTCGATCCTCTCTGGCTGAGACGCCAGATCGGCTTAGTGATGCAGGACGTTTTTATCGTGCCCGGAACCCTTCGAGAAAATATTCTCCTTGGGCGTGAAGCATCGGACAACGAGGTGGGACGGCTAGTGGAACTCTCTCAGCTTTCACGGGTGGTCCGACAATTCCCCGACGGACTGGAAACCCGCATCGGTGAGGGAGCCATGGATCTCTCAGCGGGCCAGAAGCAGCTCCTCGCCTTCGCACGGGTTCTCGCGAGGGATCCGAGAATCCTCATCCTGGACGAAGCCACCGCCAACGTCGACACGGAAACGGAGATGCTCATCGAACAGGCCATTGAAGTGGCCCTCGCTAAGCGGACAAGCATCGTGATTGCTCACCGCCTCTCGACCATCCGGCGTGCAAACCGGATTCTGGTCATGGACCACGGGAGTATCGTGGAGGAGGGCACCCACGATGAGCTCATGGCCCGTCGAGGACTCTATTTCCATCTGCAGACCTTACAGAACGGGGGGAGTGCAGAGGTTCCGCCGCAGGAGAGCCAAAGGGTCTCACCCTACTTACCCTGACACCGTGACGTTCTTGCCCATGTATTGACCCCGATGGTTGCGTTGAGGGCGGAATGCTTTTTCACTGCCGCCGGCGTTTCTGCATGGGCGGCTTCCGGCGGCGAGGCTCCCATCGCAGCAGGAAGCCGTTTCTACGACAACGAAAGAATCAATCCTGAACGGGCATAATGAAATCTCAGGGCCGATATCCCATGCTCCCTACCTAAGGAATGCGCCGATCCCTCCCCCCCCGTTGAGCTTGGCACACGCTTCTTCTCCTTTGATTTCGTCGATTTTCCCGCCCATTTCCAAAACGCGCTCGGAAGCCAACCACATGAGATCCTCCGTTGCCCGGAGGGGCTGGGAGCAGTAGGGACACTTACAATCGGCGGTGCATTGATCCAGCAGCACCCCACAGGAAGTGCAGTGAAAGCCGTTGGTCTTGAGGCCGCTGCAGTAGGCCAGCCTGTAGACTCTCCCCTGGTTGACGGCATCCAGGGTAGGATTGAGGCCCACCACGGCTTTCTGCAGGGTGGGGTTGGCTTTCCGTGCAATGGTCACCAGGTCGTCGATGACAGCCAATTCCCGAGACTTCTCCATCCTCTCAATGATGGGCAAAACGAGGTCGAGGACTTCATTCGGCTTGGCACCGAGAGCCATCCGCACCCGTTCCACGACTCTGGCAGCAATCGCTTTGGGGAGAACCCTCTGCAGTTCCGCGGTGACATCCTCGGGACCCGCCAGCAAGACTTGGTCGATGTCATACTTCTGAATGAGTTCCTGGAGAAGGTCGGACACGTCTTTCAGGAACCATCCGCTCCAAACTGCGGCCCGCCTCTGTGCCACCGTCTGGGAAGAACGCAGCTGGTCCCTTCCAGAGGTGCTCCGAACCTTGAAAGGTGGCGTCTGAAACACATCCGACACTTCCTCGATGGTTCCCATGGTGATGACGAAGAACCTTGCCCGTTCGCGGTCCAAGACAACGATGCCGTAGCGCTCATACTCGGCCCTGGCTTCCAGGATGGGACGGATGAACGGTGCAGGTTCGTAGCAGGCCTGACTGGCCAGGTGAATAGGGAGGTCTTCCACGAGGAAGAAGGATTCGGAGACGTCACAGAACAGGAGAAGACTCTTTCCCTTGGGGATGTGGAATTCCACCTTTTGGACGATCCAGTCGGCGTCTTCCCGGAAATGACGGCGCTTGTCCTCGTCACTGAGATGCGATTCAATGTCCCGAAGCATCCCGTCCAGGGTGACCTTGTATCCTCCCCGCCGGTGCAGGAAATCTCCCGGGTCCAGGTTGAGGTAAACGCTCAGAACCGGAGAATCATCACGGAACGGTCTGTCTGCCAACTGCTGGATCACTTGCGGCTGCAGTACACTCATCGCACACCCTCCGTATCTCGAGATGACTTGCTCCATGGCCCCCGTCATCCTGCGCCCCTGATGACGGGGCCACCACTCAAGTACCAGGAAAGCATCCCCCACGAAAGGTAGGAAACATTTCTAAGGCCCTTCCTCATGAGGAGATAGCCCATGATGGGGGAACGATGGCCTGAAAAACATATGACGACCACAGGGCGGTCAGCCTCTTTCAACTCCTTCCGAACCGAGTCGGTCAGTGCGTGGGGACGATGGATGGCACCCTCGATGTGCATCCAATTGTACTCGAAAGCGGTCCTCACATCCAGAAGAATGGGGGGATTGACTCCTTGGGAGAGCATCCGCTTCAACCGCCAGGGGGAAAGGGGGGCGACGCCGAGAGTCCACCAGAGAAGCTCCCAGGCGAACACGAACAGCACAACAATCAGCAGGAAGCGGATCAAGAAATGCGGTCCTCAGTCAAAAAACGACTTGAAGGTGGGAATGAGCGCCACCAGGGCGGGCGCGACGACCAGGGCGGGCAGGAAGCTCGCGAGTCGGATCTCTTTCACGCTGAGCAGCTTCAGACCGATTCCCACAATGATCAATCCTCCCGCCGCTGTCATCTCCACGATCATGGAATCGGTGAGAATCCTGGAAAACAGCTCTGCGAAAAGAGTGATCCCTCCCTGGTACAGGAAAACGCTCACCACGGAAAGGGACACCCCCCATCCAAGGCTGGCGGAAAAAGCGATGGAAGCGAATCCGTCCAGGATCGATTTGATGGCCAAGAGACGGTAGTCCCCCGAGAGGCCGTCCTGGATGGAACCCAGAATGGCCATGGGACCGATGCAGAAAACCAGGCTCGCCGTGACAAACCCTTCGGCAAAATGGGTACCGTGTCCTGAAGGGCTCTTCCCGGCAAGTTTCTTTTGAAAGAATGCTCCCAGCCCTTCCAGCCCGTCCTGGATGCGAAGCACCTCGCCGGTGATTCCTCCCATGAGGACGGCTCCCAGCACGATCAGGATGTTCTTTGTCTGCAGTGCCATCTGCATGCCCACGAGGAGCGTCAGCAGACCGAGCCCCTGCAAAACGATCTCCCGGATTCTTTCCGGAAACCTGGAACCGACGGAAATGCCGGCGCAGCTTCCGGCCAGGATCATTCCCACATTGATCAAGGTGCCGACCATTCCAATCGCTCCCGCTTGGTAGGGCTGTCCGTCTGATCCCAACCCATAGCCCATGCCAGCCTTTGAAGATTGCGCACCCTCTCCCCAAGCGGAGGATGGGAAGAGTGAAAAAAAGGCGTAGGGGGTGGGGAGTCACTCCGGTGTATTGCAGCACAACATTCGCCTTTCGGAGTGTCCAGGTGGGTCTCCCATCTCGGCATGTCTTGCCATCCCTCGAGTCCGGTCAAAATAGACCACCCTCTCGCGAAAAGGAAGGCAAAAGCGCTGGGAGAAAGATGGAAGATCGGCAGGGGAGAGGCATGCCTGCGGGTTGATTTCCTTGGAGAAGGCAATTATAGTCAAGCAAACAGTTGGCAACCAAAGGGGTTCGCTGGAATCTCACAAATTCTCACCCAATGCCAGAGTCTGAAGGAGAGTGCCATGGCTATTTTCAAGTGCAACAACTGCGGAAACACCATTGATGTGGTTTCGCCCCCCAATGAATGCCCAGCGTGTCATCAAAAATGCGAGTTTGTGGATGTCACCTGTTACATTCCAGACTGCGGTGGCCCTGGTTCAAAGAATATCAACGAGCAGATTTATCAGACAAGCTATAAGACGGACAAGAAGTAGGAGGCACTGTCTCCCGCATCGATGAGGTGATGCTTTGCCGGGTTTGAACCTCAAATTCAACTGCCTTGCAGTGGGGTGCGGGCAAATTGAGATGCTGTCACAAGCCCGTTTCAGCGTGTCCGAGTTGGCACCCCAATTTTCTCTGAATCCGTAGCTTCGCTGACCATAAAAGCCTCCGTGCCTCCGTAGGGGCTGATTTCCCTGCAGTTGGTTTCCAAAACGTCATTTCTCGCTTCAAACTAGAATGTCTCGTTGAGAAATCCGCCAGGGCAGCCAGGTGCCGAGTATCCTGCGGTCCCCTGGGAAAAAGACTGCCCGTGAAGTGCGCGCCTTCCTCGAAATCGTGAAGGAACTCCTTTGGGGTGAAATTGTGATGACTTTTCCTGGGGCGAGGTCACCTTTCCCCGGAACGTCTCCTTGACCGGTATCTCAATATACCTATTTTGCAGGTATCGTCAGCGATAACAATCAGGCGGGCCTCAACACGCCCTGTCCGTTGCATGGAGAGGATTTCTTTGAATGAAGGGAGAAAAGAATGAAAGACAAAAGGAGTGCACACCTGAGGGTGCAGGAGTTTTGTGACTGCTATGCCACGACGGACCCCCTTAGGGAAATGTCCCTTGTTCAGGGGGAGGCGGATAAGGAGGAGGGGGCTCTCAAATGGATTGCCCTGGCGGTTCTCCACGGAGTCAATGGCAACGCCAAATCCATTACCCTTTCCAGGGGCAAGGACGGTAAGGTGAGGGTTGAGGCAAAGTATAACAAGGCCGAGCTTCCTTCCCCAGGGGCCGAAGTGGCCGACAAAGTGCTGCAGGCTTTGAGGGAGATCACTCACATAGAGGGATCCAAAGGGAAGACGCCCCTGGCCCTGGGGGTCCGTGACGGGAGCATCGAACTCAAGGTGACGATTCAAGAGGCTGAAGAAGGAGAAGAGGCCGTCATCAAGTTTCCCAAGTGAGTAGGCAGGACGTCTCCCGCTCGACCGGGATGCAGCCCGTAACATTGTGGCGGGGCTTCCGATTCTGTGAAGGAGCACGAGGCGTGCATCGCAAGTCATCGCATAATGGCCATTCGGCCATGGAGGCTCACACGTTTCGCTGAAAATCCGCCGTGCATCGGCCCTGCCAATCTCCCGGTCGAGCCTCTCTCAAAGCATAGCATTCCAGCCTGTCGCAAAAGAGGTCCTGTTCAAGTGACGGATTTTCCGAGAGGTCAAAAAGGCCTGAACCGCTGAGGAGGTGGGCATTCTTACCCCGCCAATGCAATGATCACGGCCCCCAACATCATCAGGACCGCACCCCCCAATCTTGCCGCCATGTTGCTTTCTCCGAAGATGATCCAGCCGTAAATGACACTGAAAAGGATGCTCAGGCGTTTGACGGATATCATGTACGCCGCTTTCGTGAGGGATAGGGCCCAAACATGAAAGACGGAGTGGGCGAAGACCAAAAGGCCTGCCACAATTCCTTTTCCAGGATTCCGCAGCCAGAAATCCCATGAGATTTTTTGGCCCAGCAGGAGAAGGATGAATAGGGTCGGGGCGAAAACAATGTAGAAGAAAATTCCGAAGAAAATGGGCGAGGAATGGAGGATGGCTTTCTTGTCCAGCACGGAAGACACACTGTAGATCACTGCAACAACCAGCATGTGGCGTGATCCCCTCTCCCTGAGAGCGGCCCTGAGCGGTTCCAGAGGGCTCCATTTGGTCACGTCGAGATTCAAAAGGTACCCGCCTGCCAAGCTGACCAGGATACCGGCGATTCCAAGAGGACTGGGTTCCTCGTCGAGAAGAATCCGCCCGGTGAAGATCATGAATGCTGGCGTAAACGCGAGATAAGGAATGGTCAGGGAAAGGGGGGAAATCTGAATAGCCCTCACATACAGAAAATAGGCGATGCCATTGAGGACGAAGGTTCCCAGGAAAGCCGCCCAGAATTGGTGCGGCAGCGGCGGGTGAGGGATCAGGATCATGGCGATGGCGAACAGCGGAAGGCTGTAGATGATGGAAGCCATTCCCATTTCGTAGGGATCCAGGTGAGAGAAATACTTCTTGAGCCATGCTCCTTCAGACGACATGGCCAGAGCGGTGAGAATGGCCAGGATGAACCACAGCATGCCGTGCTTCCCTCCAATGATGGGACAGGAGAACCCCAAACCAGGCGGCTCCGCCTGGTGCGAAACTTCTCGCGGACGATGCTTGACAGGAGAAATGGGAGCGGACCATCCCGTCCCCCGCGCCAAGTTGGGCCACAGGGCACGGATGAATATACCGGATTCCGGCGGCAGGCAAGGCAAATGTGACCGGTCTCAAGAGAGGTGTTCGACCTGCTCTAGGGGGCAACCGATTCCAGGGGTGTTCAACCGGATTGGATTGCATTCCACCGCCGGGGCGCCGCTGCACCGCGTGCACCGCTTGACGGCGTCTGCGTGGATTTGAGTGGAGGATCCCCTGCTAAGGCGCGAGGCGTCTTTCTATAGAAAATCCAATAAATTGAGGTCATCAACCATGGCGGTGACTCGCAGGCTGGCTTCAAAGGCGGTCTGCTTCTGCTGCAGCCGGACGATCATTTCCGCCGTGTCCGCAGCTTCCAGGTGGGACAGGCGCTCCTGGCGGTTGAGGCGCATTGCTCCAAGAGCCTCCTGCCGCCTCTCGAGATCCGAGAGTCGCACTGCTAGGACGCTCCGCTGGGAGCGCACGTGCTCCAGGCTTCCCTGAAGACTGCTGATGGCCGCGCGGGTCGCGTCCATGTCGTTTGCCTTGACCGCTTCACGGAGCGACCATAGTTCACGGAGAATATCGCCTGTTGCATCGCCGGGTTTGAACACTTCCTGCCCGTTCAAGTTCACAACGGATTCGTTGTTCACTCCCTTGCCAGTGCGGAGCTTGAGACTTCCATCGTCGCCGTTGTAGATGACCAGACCAGTCGCATCATCCAGTTGGAAGGGTTTGTCCGGCGTGGGGTCCTCAAGGCCGCTGAAGAGATACCGGCCATCCAGCGTCGCATTGGCAACTTCCAGACCATCCTTGACGATCTGCTCCATCCCTTCCACCTGGGCGGAATGCTCCTCAGGCACCGCATTGTTCACCGCTGCGACGGCGATATCCTTGGCCTGGCCGATGAGATCGGAGAGGCGACCTAGCTGAAGATCCGTCATTTCTCCCCAGGAAAGCCCGAACTGGATGTTTTTTTCATAAGTTTCGATGGACCTCAGCCCCTGCTTGAGATCCATTGCCGATGCCCAGGCATGGGGATCATCGGAAGGGGAGAGAAGCTTTTTCCCGGAGGCGATCATGGTGCTCAGTCGGTCCATTTCCTGCTGCTTCCCGTTGATCTCCCGGATTCGACTTTCCTGGCTCATTGCGAAGGAGATGCGCATGACTTATTCCTCGATTATCGGATGTCAAGGATGCGGTTGAGCATTTCCAAAGTCTGCTGGATGATTTTTGCTGCTGCCTGGTAGATTTGCTGATGTTTCAGGAGGTCCACCATCTCTTCGTCCAGAGAGACGCCGGATATGGATTGCTGTTGCCCGTCCAACTCCGTTCGAAGGGTGGCATAGAATTCCGCCTGAGTTTCAGCTTCCTGCAGATCCCCCCCCATTCGACTCTGAATGCCACCCAGAAAGTCAATGAAACGGGCATCGACGCCCCCGGTGCCGAATGACACCTTCTTCTCCTGGAGGTTTGAGATTTGCAGTGCGCGCTCCGATAGTTCGGCGGCAGTCGGCCCGTCAAGGAAATCGGGTGAAATGTCTACGTCCCGGGCGTCAGAGCCGGTGAACACCGGCGAACCGTAAGCCCCGTTGACTTCGTCGATGAGGGTGCCGGCGAACGCATTCAACCGGTCCATATAAGCCTGGATATCTTCCCGCGCTGCCGTCAATCCCCCTAGGATTCCACCCTGGACGGATTCCTCCGCAGCAGATGTTCCGCCGTCAAAAGAAGTGAGGGTGACCTCCTCGGACACCGTGTCGTAGTGGAGGGGTGAAGGGCTCGCCTGGGGGCCTGAAACGAGGGTCACTGACACTGTGCCGTTGGAATACCGGACAGTCACCGATCCATTTGCCTCCTCCCCGTACTGGATGGGCATGATCTCTGCCAATTCTTTCAGGGCTTGGTACCGGGAATCCCTCAAATCGTTTGCGTAGTGTCCGGGAGACTCGTTTTGCTGGATCTGGTGATTGAGGTTTGCAATCCGATCCAGCAGGCTGTTGGCCTTGTCGATGGTTTCCTGGATCTCCTCTGAGATCTGTGAGTTTACCAGTACGTCCAGGTCTGCATAGGTCGTCCGGATATTCTGAGAGAGATTTCTTGAAGCGAGGTAGACGCCCTCCCGGGCCGCGATGTCCTCAGGGTCCTGAAGCAGCGCATCCCAAGAGTCCCAGAATGCTCCAAGCGCCTGGGATATTCCCGTCTCTCCGCTGTCGGAAAAACCGGCCAGGGCGATGGACAGCTGCGTTGCTAAGGTGTTTTGGTGCGATTCTGCAGACATGCTGTTCATGAGCTTTTGCTCAATATACGCATCCCGCATTTGAACGATTGTTTCGATGGTGGCCCCCGTCCCGATCCATCCGGCGTGAGTCAGGTTGGCCGGACTTGTGCCGAGAATCGCCTTCTGTCGGGCATACGATTTGTTCTCGGCGTTGGCGATGTTGTGCGAGTTCACCTGGATTTGGACCTGGGTGTTGAGAAGGGTGCTCTTCGCCGTTTCCAAGGTGAGAGAGAGACCCGGCATGATCATATCTCCTTGCTGAAACTGACTCCCCTGGGGAGGGAGGAGAGCTTACCCGCGGATGGGTTGAGACGATGCCCGTAGCCGGTCGGAAAGAAAACAGCCATCAGGCCTTGCCAGTATTCGAGGGTGCCTTCTACGAACATCTGGTTGACACGGTTGGCATCTTTCACCTGGATCAAAACGGAGTTCAGGGCTTCCATTTCATCGGATCGTGAAAATTCCCCTGAGCACTCGGGCAGTGATTGCAGTTCTCTTATCCTGGACTCCAGTTCTCGGACCAGGAATTCCTTCTGGGGAAGCAGTTCAAGGAGCTCCTCCCCTTGAAAGCGCCTGAGAAGGGTCGTTTCCTTCCGGATGGTGGCCAGCAGCTGCAGAGCGGTTAAATGGCATTCCCCTGCGATGTTTCTGAAGGCTGGCCGGTCTGACGTTTCCTGGATTTTTTGTCCCATGAGACTGTGTCTCCCCTTTTCGATCACCCTTCAGGGGGTGATAGTCGCTTTATCGGCTTCCTTGAATGTTTTCTTGAGGTGCATTTCTCCCCGGCCTCTCGGGCCATGGCACCGGGTCAGCGTGGAGAGCCCACCGATTCGCATCTCCACTCCGGGGACAAGACGGGTTTGAGGGAACACTCTTCGCTCCGTTCCCGACGCTGTCCCTTCCAGTGAGCGCACCGGAATCATTCACCGGATTTCGGACCGGTGATTCCCGCATTCAGGGATTCATACAAGAGCCGTGAAAGGCCGATCTGCTCTTGACGACTCATCTCTCTTGCCACTGCTTCGTCCACCATGGATTCATACACCTCCATCCCCCCATCCGGCTCATCGGATCTCATGATGCTCTGCCGCATCGTCTTGAACAAGAATCCGACCAAGACTGCCTCAAAATCCTGACAGCTTTCCTTGAGTCGTTTCTCCTGGACACCCTTGGGGCGGCATTGGAGGAGTTCCGTCGTCGATCGGATGAATTCCGTCATGCACTTTCCTCCTCTACAGCTAACCTTCGAAGGTGATTTCCACCCGGCGGTTCATGGCTCTGCCCTTTGCAGTTCGGTTGTCCGAAAGGGGATGACTGCTGCCGTAGCCTCCCATGGCCAGTCGGCGGGGACTGACATTGCAGCGGGTGACAAAAAACGAGAGAACCGCCTGTGCCCTGGCTAAGGACAAGTCCTCGTTGGAAGCGAATCGGTCGCCGGCTAAAGGGGCACTGTCCGTGTGCCCGTCGATGTAGGCCCTGTAGTTGGACTTTGTGAGAAACCCTCCCAGGGTCTCCAGCAATGGGACCGCTGCGGGACTCAGGTCCGCACTGCCGCTTTCAAACAGCAGTTTTTCGCCGAAAATCAGGGAAAAAGTGGAGCTCATCCTGTCCTTCCATATCCAGAAGGCTTTACCCGAAGTCACAACCAGGCTGTAATCCTCGTCCAGTGTGCTTCTTTCAACGGCTTCGTCCACTTCCACGGCGTTGAGTTCCAAGACCCCCTCGAGGCTCTTGATCATTTCTTTGATGACGGCATCCCTTGGGGTGACGATCCTCTCCTTGTCCTTGAAGAACTTGTCTGCGATGGAGCCGTCGAAATTGCGGAAGGTGCTCCTGAAAGCCAGCTTGTTCATGGAGGACATGGAAAGGATGAGCACGAAGAAGGTCAGGAGAAGGGTGCACAGGTCCGAGAAGGTGATCATCCACCGCACTTCCGGGCTATGGGCGTCACCGTGCCGGTTTCTGCGCCGCCTACCGGGTCCCGATGTTGTCATAGATGTCAGGCTTTTCCCAATCATTGATCTCAATGGTTGTATCCTCCGGAGGAAACAGGCGAAAGAAGAAGTTTTTGTAGTTCATCACCCGGCTGGAGTTCCTCCCGGTTCTCAGTGAAGACGCCGCCAGGATTCGACCGGCGCCGAGCACGATCTCCACCCTTTGGTTTCTTTCACTGAGCAGGGGGAACTCCCGGCTGTTGACTGCAGGTCTGTAGTAGCTGTAGCCGTGGCAGCTCATACGCTTTGGATCAATTCCCTGTGCCTGGAAAAAAGCAAAGACGGCCTGGGCGCGCTTGAGGGAAAGCTGCCAGGATTGGTCGGACCAGCCGCTGTCCCGGATTCCCTCGAAAAGATCCGTGTGCCCCCGAATCTCGATGGGATCATCGCCATCTTTGAGGTGTGCGGCGACTTCCGAAAGATAGGTGGTGATCTCTCCATTCAGTTCCGTCGAACCGGGCTGAAAAAGGACCTTTTCACTGATTTCGAGAATAGTCCTGTCCTTGTCGCTTCTGACGGCTTCCTGTTCCAAATGGTTTTTCACGTTCAAGTCCCTGAACATCTGGAGGTTCAGGGATTTGCCGGAAGCGCTCCTGGGCTTCCTTTCCACGGCTTCCGTGCCCCTGGGGCTGCCCGCGAAGGATCGGCCTCCCGGCATGGGGCCAAAGGAACCGGTGAGGGAGTCCAGGACCTTTCGTTCCCTCCGGCTGTCTATGGTGGACATGCTCACCAGAAGCACGAAGAAGGTCAGGAGCAGTGTGCAGAGATCGGTGTAGGTGACCACCCACCCGTTGGAATGGGCGGGTAGAAGCTCCGACGGTTTTCGGGCCATGCTCCTCCGACGCTCCTCAGCCCTTACTAGATGATTTCCAGTTCAGCCTGCAGGGCTCCCGAAGCCTTGATGGCCTGCAGGATGTTGATGAGGTCCCTGGGGGTGGCCCCGATGGCGTTGAGTCCCTTGATGACTTGGCGAATCGTGACCCCTCCCACGAGGGAGAGGGAGCCCTTGGCTTCCTTGACCTCCACGTCCGATTGAGGCACCACGGCGGTCCTTCCCTTTTCACTGAACGGGCCGGGCTGCACCACGGCAGGCTGCTCGCTGATTTGAACGGTCAGTCCCCCATGAGCCACAGCGACAGGGGATATTTTCACATTCTCCCCCATGACGATGGTTCCCGTCCGTTCGTTGATGACGATCTTGGCGACCAATTCCGGCTGCAGTTCAGTGTTCTCCACCTTGGTGACCATTTCCACGATCTGCTGTCGATAATGGGAAGGGACGTCGATCTTGATGTTTCCTCCGTCGAGAGCCCTGGCGTGAGTCCCCCCGAGGACCTTATTGATGCTCGATGCCACTTTCCCCGCCGTCGTGAAATCCGGACTTCTCAACACCAGGTCGAGGCTCTCCAGGTCCTGGTAGGTGAGCCTCACCTCCTGTTCCACCAAGGCGCCGCCACTGATAAAGCCCACGGTGGGGTGATTCTTCTGCACCGTCGAACCACTGGCTCCCGATGCACTGAAACCGCCAGTGGAAATGGGGCCCTGAGCAACGGCATAGGTCTTTCCATCGGGAGCTTGGAGGGGGGTGAGAAGCAATGTGCCCCCTTCGATGCTCTTGGCATCGCCGATGGACGAGACTTCCACGTCAATTCTGCTTCCGCTGCGGGCAAAGGGGGGAAGTTTGGCCGTGACCATCACGGCGGCCACGTTCTTCACCTTCATCTTGTTGGAATCGATATGTATTCCCATGTTGTCCAGCAGGTTGGCCAACGTGCTGGTGGTGAACTGGGTTTTCTCCTTGTCCCCGGTGCCGTTCAATCCGACGACGAGCCCATAGCCGATGAGGTTATTGGATCGATCCCCGAGAAAATAGGCGATGTCCTTGATTCGAGCCCCGTGGCTTATGGCGGCAGTCAGAAAGACAGCGGCCAAGGCCGTGAGAAATACGGAAAAGGCACATACGCTTCTCATATGCTTTCCCATTTCTTCTTTTCGTTCCACGTGATTGCCAGGTGCCTGACTACGGTGTCTGGGCGGTCGGTCCAGTGCACGTTTTCTTCTCTCCAAACCAATGGCTGCGAAACTCTGGGCCTATCGCCCTGTCTCATCTCCATCGGCAGGGCAGTGAAAGGGGTTGCGGGATGACCCCACCGCTGTGGTTCCACGGAAACTAGAACGGAGAGATGAGGTCGATCAAACGCATGGCCCACCCAGGTTTTTGGTGCTGGGTGAGGGGGCCTTTCCCCACGAAGGAGATCCTCGCTTCCGCCACATTCTGGGAGAGGACGGTATTGTGGCGGGTGACGTCCGTGGGACGTACCACCCCCTCCAGGACGATCTGCTGCATTTCGTTGTTGACCTGTGTCCAGCGGGATCCCCGTATGATGAGGTTTCCGTTGGGAGCGACGTCTACCACCGTCGCCGTCATGTAGGCGGTCATGGAATCCTCCTTGGAAGTGGCTCCCGTTCCGTTGAAGCCGTTTTTGAACTTTCCTTCCAGAGGGCCCATGCTGAAATCGCCCACCTTTGTGGAGCCGCCCCCCGCGACTCCGGCGAAATCCATCTGAGCGGACAGGGTCTTGTCGCGGCTGGTTTGGGTCGTTGCCGATTTTGACGCTTTGGATTCCTCGCTTACAGTGATCGTGATGAGATCGCCGATCTTTGAAGCTTTGATGTCTTTGAAAAGGGAGACGTTCCCCTGTGGCCAGAGGGAGCCGTTGGGACTTTGTGCGATGGGTCGTGGGCCGGGTGGAGGCATGGGTGTCGTGAAAAGGGGATTGGGCTTCACTTGAACCGGTGCCGCTGCAACGGAGGGGGGGGGATTGGTCCGGGTGTGGATGCAGGAGGGCAGAAGGATGATGCATGCCAGACCGGGGAGCAGACTCCAGGCGGCACGCCGCAAGCTTCTGCCCGTCTGCGTTTGGGAATTGAACCAATTTGGGTTGGATCGCTGGAACATGGCGGCTCCCGTGGATGGATCATTGGGTGGCCTGGACGGTTTGCCCGTCCAGGACCCGGCAGATCACGACCTTGTTGGTGGATACGTTGTGGATGCGGATGTGTTCTCCCAGGCATCCGTCTTCCCTAGCTTTTCCCTTGGCGGTGAGCTTGAGGCCGCTGTCGTCGTAGACGATCGTCACCATATCCCCCCGCTTGAGAACCAGGGCGTTGTCCAAGTCTTTTTCCTGGAGTGGTTCGTGGGCTTCCACGCTTCGAATGAGTCGCTTGTTGATGACCTGTTCAGGCCGAGTGATGTACCGGTCGGAAGACTCTCCCACGGGGATCCTGTGTATTTCCAGGTCGGCTTCCCCGACAATCTCGTTCTTTTTGAGCGGTCGGTTCAGGTGGACCACATCCCGGTAAAGGTCGATCCGTCCAGACACTCTGGCGGTCCCGGCCCTTTCCCCGTCCACAAAGAAATGAACGGTCACCGCGACGTTGCCCACGAATTTCTCCCTGGGTGAGGCGATGACTTCGTATGTCATTTCCCCGGCGGGAATGGGCGGCAGCCCAGAGCAGGTGATACCCTGCACGGTGATCTCCTCTCGGTCCCACGGCACGTGTTCCTGCACGAACTTGAGGAAGATCTCCTCCAGTCGCTCCTGGGAAACCCCCGAGGTTTTCCTCTCCACGACGATCATTTCGGGAACATACAGGGAAACCCTCGATGCAGCGGTTCCCTGTGACTCGACGAACTGGTTGAGAAAAGGTTTCAGGTTCTTTGGGTCGATGTATTTCGGCTGGCCGACAGATGGCGCTTCGCCGATATCGACGGAAGACATGGCACGTTGCCAGTCTTCCGGGATGGTTCCCCGATCCACCAAGTCCAGGAGAGTGACCCGCTTTTGGCTTGGGAAGACTCTGCTCAAAACGTGAATTTCCCCGAGGGAACTCATGGCGAGACACCGCTCGGGGATGGGCAGCAATATGCCCAGGATTCCCAGACAGGCGAGGAGAGGGAGGATCGGCGGCCGCCAGGGTGACGGGAAAATGGCAAGCGGCATGAAAATGTCCTTTGTACGTCGGCTATGCCTTGACGTTATTGGCAATCTGCAGCATCTCATCGGTTGTCTTGATGATCTTGGAATTGGCTTCATACGCCCGCTGACTGACGATCATGTTCACCATCTCTTCCACCACGTTGACGTTGGAACTTTCCAGAAAGCCCTGCAACAGAGTTCCCAGTCCGTCGGAACCGGGCTGCCCCTCCTCCTCTTCCCCGGAAGCTTCGGTGGGCGTGAAGTAATTGTGCCCCTGACTCTGCAGCCCTCCCGGGTTCGGAAAGCTGTAAAGGTTGATCTGCTGAGTGGAGAGGACCTTTCCATTGACGTCCACGGCCGTCACCTTACCCCCCGAATCGATATGGACACTGACGGCGTCTCCGGGAATGCTGATTTCGGGTTGAAGGCGATTCCCTCCGCTGTCCACCAGATATCCCTCACTGTCCAGCTTGAAGCTGCCCGCCCTGGTGTATACCTCTTCTGTCCCCCTCAAGATCTTGAAAAAACCTTTCCCCTCGATTCCCATGTCATAATAGTTGCCCGTTTCAGTAAAACTGCCCTGTGAAAAGATCTTGGGAACGGAAACGGTTTTGGCTCCCATCCCGATCTGAATCCCGTCGGGAATTCTCGTGTCGTCGGAGGTCTCAGCCCCCGGCGGGGTGATCACCTGGTACATGAGGTCTTCGAAGTTTCCTCGACTGCGCTTGAAACCCGTGGTGTTGGCATTGGCCAGGTTATGGGCGATGACATCCATGTTGGTTTGCTGGGCTGCCATGCCCGTTGAAGCGGTCCAGAGACTGCGTATCATGAACGTACCCTCCTATGCGTTGCCGAGTTTGGTGATCAACTGGGAGTCCAGTTCCCCCTGCGTCTGGGAGGCCTTCTGGTAGGCTTCGAAGGCTCTCATGGTTTCCACCAGTCGGGTCATCTCTTCGACCACATTGAAATTGGCCCCTTCCAGTGCCCCCTGTTGAACGCGGCAGTCTTCCGCCTCGGTTGGTTCCATTGCCTCCTGAACCGGCTTGATGTAACCGTTTTTCACCTTCCTCAGGGGAGTGTCTTCGGCAAACTTGACCATATCGAGTGTGTCGACCAGGTTTTCCGCGCCGTCGGAATAGTCAAAAACCTGACCACTTGGATCGATTCGAATCCTGGCATCCTGGACCTGGATGGGCCCGCTCTTTCCGAGGACGGGCCATCCCTCCTGGGTCACGAGCACATTATCCTGGTTCAGTGTCAAGTTTCCCGCACGGGTATAGACGACTCCCTCATCGCTTTGCACACGAAGGTAACCGTCTCCCAGCAGGGCCACGTCCAGGGGATTCTCCGTAGCCCGCACGGACCCCGGACCGAAGTCAGTGTATGTGGCCTGATAGACGAAGTGGGAGAAAAGGGCATCGTCTCGCTTGTATCCAGCCGTGCCGGCATTGGCCACATTGTTGGCGACCACTTCCAGGCGCTTCAGTTGCTGCAAAGAACCCAAAACCAATGCACTCTTGCCGATTCCCATGACTGTGTCTCCTCTCAGACTGATAAATTAGCAATGAAAATGCCAGATGACTGAATCTGTAACATTTCAGGAAGTCAGCGGATTTGGATCAAGGGAGGAGGTGATTGAGGATCCCGCTGGAGGGGCAGGGAATTTTCTTCCCACTGCAGCAGGAAACGTGAAGAGAATCTATCGGTCTTGGGAAAGGCGCTGAATGTCCAGGATGAGTTCCACCTCCCCGATGGGTCTCTGAAGCCGCTTGGCGATGGCTTTGGGATCCATGCCCTTCTTGGAAAGGAGGAGAACCTTCCTGTGGTCGCTTTGGGATGGCATTGCAGCCTGATCTTCGACGGGGGCGGCCGCCTGCGCTTTCCCCAGTCCTTCCATACGGTCGCAGAGCTTTTCCGCTTCCTCGATCTTCTGATCGAGCCGTGCAAGGATCTGGCGGATGAGATCCTGCCGTTCCTGGAGATTGGTGTCGAATTCCTTGCCAATCTTACGGGTTTCTTCGAGGATTTTTTCGAGGTTGTGCAAGAGTTCCTCGGTTCCGGCGGGAAGTTTTTGCCGTTTGCCAAGAAAAAGGAAGAAAAGCGAGATAGCCAGTAAAATCAGGATGTCCAGCGTCACCTGGAGGAGGCTTACCAGGGTCGGCTGATCGATGGACCATGACATGAGATATTGTGTGAGCAAGCGGGCCTCCTCATAGTTTTTCAAAACGTTGGACGCGTATGATTTCAGGGTGCATCCCCGGCAGATTCGACTTCAAATGCGGGGGCAATTCGTTCTGGACAATTTGCGTCCAGGCTTTCTGGGTGTTCTTGACGGGCCTTCCCATTTGTAAAAATCGGTAGACCACGTCACGAAACAGCACATTTTCATCCTTGCACTTCTCGTAAGCGCCGATAGATCGAAACTCAAACTCAAGGGTTAGAGAGAGAACGCTTTTGTCTGATTGTGCTTCGGCAAGAACGATGAAGTCCATTTCTTCGCTGTATTGAGGAATGGGAACCGGCTTTCTGATGTGTGTGACGATGGGATGTGTCTCGGGACGATTGGCATATCGGAACCGGTGGACCGCCGCCCCTGTTGCGAGAAGGGTCAGGATGCCGATGGAAACGAGAAGGGTCTTTCTGTTCAGAGGGATCCAGCAGAAGAGATGCGTTCTGCTCTTTTGTTCCTGTGTGGCCGTAGGCTCTTCCCCTGGAGGGGATGTTTCCTCCTGGAGATTTCCGAGGTTGAGACCGCCGTCGTTCTCTTCGGAGATTTCAAAGGCATTGAGTGAAAACCCGTTGCTGGAACTCCCGCCGAGTGGAGGCAAGGTAGTGTCTGAATCGGGTGTTCCCAAGCCGGTGAGGGTCGATTCCGGGTCGGAAGGTCCAAAGTGACGGGAAGACTCGGTGGGATCCCGACCATTCATCTGTGTTGCGGCTTCCCGGTCCATGGGTGTTCGTTCCTCAGGCATCCATCGCCTTCACGTAGTGCGGCAGGTCGTCTTTTTTGAAGCGCTTGGATAGCCTTGTGCGCAACTTCAAAATCGCCTTAGTGTGAATCTGGGAAATCCTCGATTCCGTGTAGCCCATGACTGCTCCGATTTCTTTCATGGTGAGCTCTTCGAAGTAATAAAGGGAAAGCACCAACTGCTCTTTTTCGGAAAGGGTGCGAATCCCTTCAGCCATGTGCTTGCGCAACTCGCTCCGGTAGGTCTGCTGAAACAGGTCGTCGGATTCCGAGGCGAGGTTGAACGATTCCTTGTTTTCGCAGACCGTTTCATGGATGTTCTCCGGAACGAGGGAGATCCCTTTGATGTCGTCCAGCAGCCTAAAGTATTCGTCCAGGGAGACTCCAAGATCTCCCGCGATCTCTTCGTCCGTGGGATAGCGCCCCAGGCGCTGTTCCAGGGCTGCGCATGTCTTGGTCAGAGAATTGGCCTTCTGCCTCAGAGAACGAGGGATCCAGTCCATGGATCGAATCTCGTCAAGCATGGCCCCCTTGATGCGGATTCTCGCATAGAACTCGAAAGGAATTCCCTGATTGGTGTCGTACTTGTCGATGGCATCGATGAGGCCGATGATCCCTGCGCTGAACAGGTCTTCAACCGAGACATGGTCGGGCAAGCGGGAGATCAGCCGCAGGGCCATGTATCGTACAAGCTCACTGTGCTGCAGGATGATCTGCTCCTTATCGTCGCGGTTGATTCCACTTTCAATTCTCGGGGCCCCGTAAGGATTCTTGCTGAGAGGGATTCTCTGTAACATATCTTCCCTTTTTTCTTGGAGGTCTCATGCACTGAGTAAACGTTTCCAGAAAAATTGGATCGAGCCGTGGTTGACGGATGGCGGTGTCCTGGAAATGGTTCTCGCCAGCGCGATGAATGCCTTGGAGGCGGGAGAATCGGGAAATGCCTCCATGAGCGGTTTCTGTTGGAGCACTGCTCTGGGCAGGTTCGAGTCCCGCGGGATTGTGCCCAGATAGTCCAGGGAGAGGCCATCGAGGAAATGATCGGCGACGCGGCTGATCTGAGCAAAAATGGCCTTTCCCTCTTTTTCGTCTTTTGCCGAGTTTGCCAGGATCTTGAAATGGCGTTCCCCGTGGCGGGTGTAGAGCACCTTGATCAGGGCATAGGCGTCAGTGAGGGAGGTGGGTTCCGGGGTCACGAGGATGATCTTTTCCTGGGCGGCGAGGTTGAAATAGAGCACGCTGTCTGATATCCCTGCCGCCACGTCGATGAGGAGCACATCGATGTCCGGTTCCAGTTCGTCGAGTACCTCCAGAAAGATGAGCTTCTGTTCGTCCGTAAGTCGCGTCAGTTCATGGACGCCGGAGCAGGCCGGCATGATGCGTATCTTCCCCGGTCCATCCACCAGCACTTCCTCCAGGCGTTTCGCTCCTTCCAAAACATGACTGATATTGTACTTGGGGGTCAGTCCCAGTAATACGTCGATATTCGCAAGCCCCAGGTCGGCATCCATGATAAGGACCCGCTGGTCGATTTGATCGAAGGCCATCGCCAGGTTGATAACGACGTTGCTCTTTCCTACGCCTCCCTTTCCGCTGCTGATGGACATGACGCGGACAGGACGACGGTGAACCGCTGGGGATGGGGACGGCGACTTGCTCCAGTAAGTCGCTCCATTTCCCTTTTTTCGCAATCCCACTGCTTGATCCATGTTAACCCTTTCCATGCAACTGGCTTTTCGTCGGAACAAGAAATGAAAGCAATCGTTTTGAGGTCGCTGCCTCGAGGTCCTCGGGGACGCGTTGACCCGTCCCAAGGTATGAAAGTGGATGGGGGAAACGCAGGAGTTGGTTCATCATGCTGCCGTGATTGATGGTTTCGTCGATCTTGGTGAAAATCAGGCTGTGAATCTGCATGCCTCGGAAATGATGGATTGTCTGCTTGAGATCCTCGTCCTTGGCGGTGGAGCTGAGGACGAGGAAGTGATGCATGTTGGGCAGGTCTCCGAAAAGGTTCTGTAGGTCCTGGACGTGCTGCCGCTGCAGATAATTCTTCCCGGTGGTGTCAATGAGGACGAGATCGTGGTGGCCGAAGTGCTCCATGGAGTGGAGGAATTCCCCCCTGTTCTGGGCCACGAGAAAGGGAACTTCCAGGATGTTGGCGTAGGTTTTCAATTGGTCCACAGCACCGATGCGGTAAGTGTCCACGGAGATGATGCCGAGATCCAGTCTGCGTTTGATCTTGAGATGGGCCGCGATCTTGGCCAGGGTGGTCGTCTTTCCCACTCCCGTCGGGCCAACGAAGCTAAAAGCCGGTGCGCGTCCGTGGTTGGAGGCGAGGTGATGGAACGGCCTGGAAAGCTTCACCTTGCCCAGCAGTTGACGGCAAAAGGCATCCACCATCACCGTCGCATCAGCCGTGTCTTGGTTGAGCGACTCCACTGCACGGTTGAGGAGCAGGTAGACCTGTTTCTCGTCTAGTCCGCGCGTAAGCAGGGCGTGGTAGATCTCGGCCAGGGGCTGCCTTGATCTGAGTTGGGTGAGATGGTCTTTGGAAGAAATGAGCATGGAAAGAAAACTCTTAATCTCCCGAAGGTCCGACCGGATGTCAAGTTCCCTGTCAACCTGGCGGTCGCGGAGGCTTGCAGCCGGCTCTTCGCGATCGATGGCAGCAGTGACTTCCACATGACACTCTGTCGGAGAAATGGCGACCTGCTTGTTGGCCAGAATGATGGCGTCAGGTCCCATTTCCCTCTTTACCTGCTCCAAAGCCTTGTGGATGTGCGGTGCCGTGAATGTTCTAACCTGCATGTTCCACCCTGATCACTCCAATGGATTGGATTTCGAAGGAGCCGATCAACTCATTGTGACTGATGACGATCACATCAGGCAAAAACCGTTCCAAAAGTCGCTTCAAATGCCTGCGAACAAGGGGAGAACTGAGAATGACAGGATGATACCCCTCACTCACCACTCTGCGGACCTCGTTGCCGGTGCTCTGGATCAACTGATGGAGAAATCCCGGTTCCAGGGCCAGGAATGAACCGTGCTCCGTCTTCTGGATGCTCTTGCTGAGGCGTTCCTCCAGCTGCTGCTGCAGAGAGAGAACGCACAGTCTGCCGTCTTCGGTCTCGTATGGATGGGTGATGGTTCGGGCAAGAGCCTGTCTCACGTATTCGGTGAGAATTTCAGGATCCTTACTGAACGCGGCGTGGTCGGCCAAAGTCTCACAGATGGTCTGGAGGTCGCGGATGGAGATGCGCTCACGGATGAGATTCTGCAGAACCTTCTGGACGGTACCCACGGACAAAAGGGATGGCACCAGCTCCTCCACGAGCTTCGGCTGGGTTTCGGAGAGATTGTCCAGCAGTTGCTGCACCGTTTGACGGCTCAACATCTCGTCTGCATGACGCTTGAACAGCTCTGTGAGATGCGTTGCCAGAACGGAGGATGCGTCGATGACCGTGTAACCCGCCCTGATAGCCTCCTCCCTGCGGCTCTCCGGGACCCAGAGGGCTGGCAGATCGAAGGCGGGATCCTTGGTGGGGATGCCTTTGACCGTCTGTGTCGCCCCATTGGACCCGAGGGCGAGATAGTGGTCGAGGACCAGTTCCCCCTTGGCGATGGGGTTTCCTTTCAGGAGCAGCCGATATTCGGCCGGCTTGAGCTGCAGGTTGTCACGAACGTGCATGGAGGGGACAATGATCCCGTATTCCATGGCGAGCTGATGCCGGATGGCCTTGATCCGCGGCAGGAGATCGCCTCTCTGGGATTCGTCCACGAGTGGAATGAGTCCGTAGCCCAGCTCGAATTCCAGGGTGTCCACAGGCGGGGGCAGTTCCGTGGTGTCGCGGGACGTCTCGCCGGAGGAGGGCATCTCATCGCCCGGTTCCGTCTCCACCGAAGATGCCTTCCCGGCAGTCCAACGGGCGAGGACGAGGAGAATCCCTCCGACGATGAACAGGGGAACGGCTGGGAAGCCCGGTACGATGCCGATGAGGAACAGAGCGATCCCGGTGATGGCCAGGGGTTTGGGCTGCATGCGAAACTGACTGCCCAAGGCCTTGCCCATGCCCATCTCATTGGCCGCACGGCTGACGAGAAGGCCCGCGGAAGTGGAGATGATAATGGCGGGAATCTGGGAGACCAGTCCGTCCCCCACCGTCAGGAGCGCATAGTTCTGCAGGGCGTCTGTGAGGGACATCCCATGCTGGACGACCCCGATGGCGATTCCTCCCAGGATGTTGATGAACGTGATGAGGATGCCCGCAATGGCATCTCCCCTCACGAATTTGCTCGCCCCGTCCATGGTGCCGTAGAAATCCGCTTCCTGGCGAATGGCTTCCCGCCGCCTGCGCGCCTCCCTGTCGTCGATCACCCCCGTGTTCAGATCAGCATCGATGCTCATCTGTTTTCCCGGCATGGCGTCCAGAGTGAACCGGGCGGCCACTTCGGAGATGCGTTCCGTGCCTTTGGTGATCACCATGAAGTTCACCAGGACCAGGATGATGAAAACAATGAATCCGACAACGTAATTGCCTCCCACGACGAAGTTTCCAAAGGCATGGATGATCTGGCCGGCCGCCGTGGTCCCTTCATTGCCGTGGAGAAGCACCAGCCGGGTGCTCGCCACGTTGAGGGCAATGCGGAAGAGGGTCGTCACCAGGAGAAGGGATGGGAATGTGATGAAATCCAATGGTCTTACGGTGTAGATGGTGGTGAGGAGAATCAACAGGCCTGTGGAGAGGTTGATTGCCAGGAGGATGTCAAGAAGGCCGCTGGGCATGGGCAGGAGCATGACGGAGAGAATGACGATGATGCCGATGCCGACAAAGGCTTCACTGTCGGAAACTCTTTTTAGCCTCTCCATAAGCGGATTGGCCGTGACCGCCGATTGGGCGCTGGTCGCCATCGCTCTTCCTTCCGTTCCCCGCGCATGTCTCCCGCAGCCGTCCAAGAATTGCCCGGGCCCAAGACCTCGGTGGGGGATCGTCGTCTGGGTTTATTTTGCCGAAGGCCGTTTTTGCTGGAGTACGTAGGCGAGAACCTTGGCCACGGCTCGATAAAGCTCAACCGGAATGGTTTCGTCGAGTCTCACCTGTCTATACAAAGCACGTGCCAGCGGTGGATTCTGCACAATGGGTACCCCTTCCCTGCGGGCGATTTGAATGATCTTCCGGGCGAGATGATCGACCCCCATGGCGACGACACGGGGTGCTTCCATCTCTGCTGAATAGGAGAGGGCAACGGCATAATGGGTGGGGTTGGTGATGACCATTGTCGCTTTCTTCACTTCCGAGAGCATGCGCTGCCGTGCAAGTGTCCTCTGGATCGTTCGGATGCGCGACTTGATCTGAGGGTTTCCTTCTGTTTCCTTGTATTCCTCCTTGATCTCCTGTTTTGTCATCATGAGATCCCGGTTGTGCTGCCATTTTTGGTAAGCAAAATCGAGAAGGCTCACCATGAGCATGACAGCCATGACACGGACCACCAGTTTGAAAGCCAGGTTCGCAGTGGTGTACGCGATGGTCGGCACATCCTGATCCACCATTTGCAGCAGAGTCTCCCTCTCCCCCGACACCACCGAGTAGACGGCGTAGCCGATGATGATCAGCTTGGCAATGGACTTCACCAGTTCTGTAAAAGACCTGAGGGAGAAGAATCTCTTGATCCCCTGCAGAGGATTCAGGTTGGAGAGGGTGATCCGCATGGCCTGGAAGGAGAAGGCAAAGCCTTTGAGCTGAATGATGTTGATGCCGACGGCTGCAATGGAGGCCGCAAGGAGAGTGGGAGCGATCATGAGCAGCAGATGTACGGAAGCGGTTGTGAAAAGGGACTCCACTTGGCTGGGGATGGATTCCGGACGGGCCGACTGGTTCAAAACGGCCTGGAAAAGATCCCGGAAACCTTCGAAAATAAGGCGGCCGCTGAGATAGACTGCCGCCGCCCCAAACAGGAGAACGCCCACGGAAACGAGTTCCCTGCTCTTGGCCGTCTGCCCGCGCTCTCTTGCCTTCCGCAGGCGTTTTGCCGTTGGCTTTTCGGACCTTTCCTGACTGCTGGCCAAATCGTATCCTTACTTGGTGTCAAGAGTGGAGACTTTGTCAAATTCTTGGCGAATGGCTCCCCCCGCCTCAAACCCCTCTCAACCGCATGATCTTTTGCAAAAACCGGAAGAGGTCCCCGTTGATGTCTTCCATGGCCGGCCCCCAGATCAACACGGACAGGCTCATGAACAAAAGCCCGATGATGATGGTCAATGGAAAACTGGTCATGAGAATATTGATCTGCGGAGCGAACTTGGCCATGAGGCCCATTCCCAGCTGGGTCATGACCAGGGCCACGACAACAGGAGCCGAGAGCTTCACGGCAATGATGAACAAACTGGCCGACAGGGCGACGATCCCATCGTAGAGCTCCGCATCGACGGCAAATGCACCGATGGGGAGGACCTTGAAACTCTCCACGATCGCCGACAGGAGAAAGTGATGGCCGTTCATTCCCAGGAAAAGCATGAGAGCGATCAGTTGGAACCACATGCTGAACAACATTGTCTGAGTGCCGCTCTGGGGGTCCACCACGTAGGCGAAACCGAAACCCATTTCGAAGTTGATGAGTTCGCCGGCAACCTGGAAAGCGGTGAAGATGAGGGTGATGGAAAGCGCGACGACGATGCCGAAGATGAGTTCGCCCACGACGACGGCCAGGAGTGTGGGAAGCTCGAAGGGTATGGGGGCGACGGTTTCCCTCAGAAGGGGGTGAAGAACGAGGGAAAGGGCCAGTGCAAGGCAGGCCTTGAGGGAGGACGGGAGCTGCCGGCTGTTGAAAATGGGAAGCAGGAATGTGATGAGACTGAGGCGGAGCAGGATAGCCAACCAGATGGCGAGTTCCTGGATGTCGACGGTGAAGTTCATGGTCATTTGAAACGGTCATCGCACCATGAAGGGGATACTTTCCATAATTCCCCTCATGAAGTCGATGAGTTTGGTGAGCATCCAGGAGCCGAAAAGCAGCAGGGATAGGAAAGTCATGAAGATCTTCGGAACGAAGGTGATGGTCATCTCCTGGATCTGGGTGACCGCTTGAAAAATGCTGATGACCAGACCCACCAGAAGGCTCACCAGGAGCACGGGCAGACTCACCAGGAGCATGGTTTCCACCGCCTGCCGACCCAACCCGATGATGAACTCGAACGTCATGGTCACTGCCTCATTGAAAGCTTTTCACGAGAGAACCGATGAGGAGGTTCCATCCGTCCACCATGACGAAAAGCATGAGTTTGAAAGGGAGCGAGATCATGACAGGGGGAAGCATCATCATGCCCATGGAGAGCAGAATGCTCGAAACCACCATGTCAAGAATGATGAAGGGAATGTAGAGCATGAACCCGATCTGAAAGGCCGTCTTCAGTTCACTGATGACAAAAGCCGGGACGATGGTCGCCATGGAAAGGGATTCGGGGTCTTTGGGCTTCTCCTTTTGTGCCAGGGAGACGAACAGGGCCAGGTCTGCCTTGCGGGTCTGTTTGAGCATGAATGCTTTCAGTGGCTTGGTTCCCTGGGAAAGGAATTCTTCACCGGAAATCTTGTGATTCTGGTATGGGATGATGGCTTCCTGATGGATGCTTTGCCAGACGGGCTGCATGATGAAGAAGGTGAGAAACAGCGCGAGGCCGATGATGATCTGATTGGGGGGCGACTGCTGCGTGCCGAGAGCGTGGCGCAGAAAGGAAAAGACGACGGCGAGACGGGTGAAGGAAGTCATCATGACAAGAAAAGCAGGGGCGAGAGACATGACGGTTAGAAAAAGAACGATTTGGAGGACTCCCGAGATGTTCTGAGGGGCCTTTGGGTCATTCAGATCCAAATGAATGGCGGGGACGTCGATGCCTGCGGCCAGGGTGTCGGAAACCGCACAAAGGCCGAATACCCAACAACATGCCAGCGGAAGGATGCATGCCACGAGGACTCGCGCCGTACGACGCGACCGGGTCCTCACCGATGAAAGGTTGCAGAAATGTGCTTTCATGAATCAATCACCGTCGAATTTGGATAAGGCTTCCCGGTGGGGTCCCGAAATGGCGGATAGGGTGTGCATTCCCTGTGGAGAAACGCCTACGAGAAGCTTTTCCTCCTGGACCTGAACCAGGAGCAAATGATGTTTGGGTCCAAAGGAATGCTGAGCGATGACCTGAATCGCCTCGTTCGCCCCACCCCTTTTCATCCAATGTCCCCATCGCCTGATGCCGTAAAGACTTCCCAAAAGCAGCGCCAGGACCGCAGCGAGGCTGCCGGCCACCCGGACCAGCTGCACGATCATGTCGGCCGTGTCTTGCATCTTTCCTCCGTTACCATCAGCTTCTACCGCCGGAAGGCTTGCAATCCACGCTTCACGACAGCTGCTTGACCCGTTCGACAGTGCTTATGATGTCAGTGATCCGTACGCCGAACTTGTCGTTGACGACCACCGCCTCTCCTCTTGCCACCAGTTTCTGGTTCACGAGTATTTCCAGAGGTTCCCCCGCCAGCTTATCCAGTTCCACCACGGAGCCCTGTCCCAATTGCAGCAGATCGTTGATGAGCATCTGGGCCCTTCCCAGTTCCACAGAAATCTCCAGGGGAATGTCCAGTAGGAAGTCGAGATCCCTCTTGGTGCCCTTACGCGGTTCGCTTTTCTCTAAGGAAGGGAATTTCGCCCCGTCGTCCCATTTCTCCTGTGGCTCGGCTATCTCTCTCCTAGGAGATTCCTGCGTGGTTTCACTCATTTTTGTCTTACCTCCTTTGCACCGGTCTACGACTGGAGATTGTTCTCGATCTCGTCACAGATGACGGAAGCCTGCTGCCCCTTGAAGACCCCAGGCATGGCCCTTAGCTTGGGGACCCCCTGTACTCTCACAACCAGGGGGTCGCTCACCTCCTGGTCCAGCATGATCACGTCCCCTACCTCCAAATTCATCAGGTCTCTTCCTGTAATGGTGCTCCTTCCCAGTTCCACGAGCAGTTCCACTTGGATCTCGTGGAGGCGGCGCTTGAGGCGGGCCAGCCATTCCACGTCCACTTCCAGTTGATCGCTCTGGAAGCTTGCATAAAGCTTCTGACGGATGGGTTCGATAGTGGAATAAGGCAGGCAAAGGATCATTTTTCCGATAAGACGGTCCATTTCCATTTCATAGTGAATGGTGAGCACCAGGTCTGAAGGGGGGACGATGGTTGCGAACTGCGGGTTCACCTCCGACCGGATCGTTTGAAACGAGATGGGCGTGATGGGCTTCCAGGCTGCATCCAGGTCCTTCAAGGTGGCCTGGACAAGCTTCGCGATGACCCTCTGCTCAATGGAAGTGAAATCCCTGCCCTCTATCTTGTAGCTCGATTTGCCAGTCCCGCCGAAAAAACAGTCCAAAAGGTTGAAGATGAGCCTGCTCTCGACAACCAGGAGAGCGTGGCCGCGGAGGGGCTCCATTTTCAGGATGTTCAGGCTTGTGGGAACCGGAAGGGTTCGGATGAACTCCCCGAACTTGATCATCCCGGTCTGGGTCACGGTGATGTCGATCACGCGTCGGAGGGCACCCGAGAGGGTGACACGGTGAAGCCTGGCAAACCGGTCGTTGATGATTTCAAGGGTGGGCATCCGTCCACGGACGATACGGTCCTGAGAGGTGAGATCGTAGACCCGAACCCCTTCCGTCTCGATCTGCTCTTCTTTCTCCGGTTCGATCTGCCCGTCCGAAAGTCCGCGCAACAGCGCGTCGACTTCATCCTGGGAAAGGATCTTTTCCATCCGCGCCTGCTTCCTCTATGATCGCTCTATTGAACCAGGAATTCGGTGAAATAGATGTCCTGGACCTGACCCCGCTGAACCAGCCGGTTGATCTGATACATGATCTCCTGCTTCAGTGTTGCTTTGTCCTCGGGTTTGGCGATTTCCTCGAATTCCTTGCTGGAAAGGAGCATGATGACTGCATCCCTGATCTCGAAGGTGCGCGCAGCGAACTCCTCCTGCAGTTCCTTGCCGCTCAGCTTGGCTTTCATGGTGAGTTTCAAATAGCGCTTGCCCCCTGGATCGCTCAGGTTCACAAGAAATGTTTCCAGTTCCTGGATGACCGGGAGGGAGACAGGTGCCTTGGCATGGGCCTCCCCGTCCTTTTGAAAGAATTTCGTGTAGGCGAAAAAGCCTCCCCCGCCGGCGAGCATTACCGCGAGAGCGATGATGAGGATCATCTTCTTGGAAGAGGATTTTGTCTGCTCCACTTCCTTGCTTTCATCCGTCTTGTCGGAAGCCATGGTCTTTGGAACTCCTTTCTATTGTCCGGGATGCTTTCCGCCCTGTGCCCGCCCCTTCATAAGGCATGGGCCTGGAAGTGACTTGAACGCGAACGGGGCGGCATGAATGCGTGGAGCTTCTGTTCCACGATCCTCGGGTTCTCTCCGTTGGTGAGGGACAGGATGCCGGCCACGACCATCTCCTTGATCAATGTCTCCTCCTGACTCCTCTTCCGCAGCTTCCCCGACATGGGAAGACAGATGAAGTTGGATGCCAGGGCGCCGTAAAAGGTTGTTACCAGGGCAAGGGCCATGGCCGGGCCGATGGTGCTCGGATCCTCCATCGTCCGGAGCATTTGGATCAGCCCGATGAGGGTGCCGATCATGCCCATGGCTGGAAAGAAATTGGCCATGGTGTTGAGAATTTCCGCCCCCGCCCGATGCCGCTCCTGCTGGTAATCGATCTCCGTTTCGAGAATCTCCCGGATGGCTTCCGGCTCCATGCCGTCCACCGCAAGCTGGAGTCCCCTTCTGAGAAAACCGTCGTCCAGTTCATCGAGATACCGCTCCAGGGAAAGCAATCCCTCACGCCTCGCTTTCCTGGAAAAATCTACGAAAAGATCGATGACCTCCTGCCCGCTCCAAGCCTTTGTAAAAAAGACGTTTTTCATCACGCGAAAGACGCTGAGGACATCCTTCAGGGGATAATGGATCATGGTAGCCCCCAACGTGCCTCCCGCCACGATCATGGCAGACGGCACGTCGATGAATATCCCCAGCCCGCTTCCCATCATGATGGAGAGCATGACCAGAGCAAAGGCGGATACGATTCCGATCAGTGTGGCAAGATCCATAAAACCCAAGCCCATTCGGTTGATGCCATTTCCGCGATGGCGGTGGCTCCCCACAACCCACGCATGTATGCACAGCCATCGGGGGAAACGGTCCCATGAGAGAGCAATAGGTATGCCATGGGTTCCCCGGGTCCCCTCAGTTCGTGCGTATCTGGCGAAAGCGCTGAAATCAATCACTCGATGCCCCTTGATCCGGTTTTCAGCCGAGATTGGAGTCAAAACAATGAACAAGGGGGCACGACGATGGAAACCCTAAAAGTCAATGGATTGACGAAAAGGTCTCTGAGTCCTTTCGTTTCTTGTGAGGAAAAAGTTGCACGGTCCTCAGCAAAATATTCCTTGATCGCCGTGCGCCCATTCCCTGTCGGATTGCCATAAGTGTCTGAAATCATATTGTTTATGGAAGCATGGCTGATTGGTACCGATGTTGCTCAACGGGAGGGGAAACATGGTTTATGGATGACGATATTCAGACCCGACGGATGGAGCGGGGGATTGGAGACAGAGTCATGCTGGGAGTGAACACAATCAGTGCGCAGTCGGTGAAAAGCCTTTTCGGTTCCACTCCGTCTCAGCTGAGTGGATCGCAGATTGAAAGCGAATCCGGTAGGAAGACAATGGACATGAACGCATTCCTCATGATGTTCACCACGCAGCTCCAACATCAGGATCCCACCAATCCCCTGGAATCCTATGAACTGGCTGCCCAGCTGGCACAGTTTTCCTCCGTGGAAAAACTGACCCAGGTCAGCGCCCAGCTCGAGGAAATGCAGTCCTACCTATCGTCCCTCAACAACGGTCTCATGGTGGGAATGATCGGCAAGGAAGTGGTAGCGTTGAACGATGGCCTTCAGCTTGTGGAGGGCAAGGCATCCGAAGGCAGTTACAAGTTGGATGTATCCGCCGATGTCACCATCAAGATCTACAGCGAAAGCGGAACTTTCATCCGCACGATCAAGCTGGGTGCTCAAAAACCCGGCAGTCATGAAGTGTCGTGGGACGGCTGCGATGGAACGGGGACAAAAATGCCGGATGGACGCTATCGGTTCCAGGTAGAGGCCGTTGATGAAGAGGGGAGAGTCCTGGAGATTTCAACGACCGTGAGCGGCACCGTCCACTCCCTGCGCATGGTCGATGGGGTTCCATATCTTGTTTTGGATGGTTCAAACGGTCTTGAGCTTCCTGTCAATTCGATCCTGGAGATCACGGGGAGTGGGAAAACCGGCTGATGCAACAGTGCGTGCTTCTTGGTCGAACCGCCTGCGACGCCTTCTCACAAAGGCGGGGAGCTGCGGGTAACGCACCTCGGGGGAGCGCATCCAATCGGAAAGAGAGAGACGAGCGAAAGCACCATCATTCAGGGATAGAAAGAGAAGGAGGTTCTAGATGGGATCAAGCAGTTCTATGTACATCGGGGTCAGCGGCTTGAACAGCTTCAGTTCTGCCCTGAGCGTCGTGGCGGACAATGTGGCCAATTCCAACACCACCGGCTATAAGGCGAACTCAGTGCGCTTCGGGGATATGGTCTCCAGTTACTATTCCACCCAGTCGGTGGATACTGACCGGGCGGGTTCCGGAAGCGCTATCCTGGGCATCGCCACCGATTTCAGCGAGGGACCCATGGTGGCCACCAACAAATGGAGTGATGTGGCCATCAACGGCAACGGCTTCTTCACCATCGACACCCCGGCCGGCCGCATGTACACCCGCGACGGGAGCTTCCACATGGATCAGAACGGCAATCTGGTGACGCTCCAAGGCTACTCCGTCCTGGATTCCGGGGGGAATCCCATCAACGTGGATAACCCGGCCGCTCCCCAATACACCAATTACAACATTGATGCCGACGGGATGATCTGGGGAACGCCGGTTGCGGGTGGAGATCCCGTCACCATTGCCGGACCGATCGGCGTGACCATCTTCCCCAACCAGGACGGTTTGATTCGCCAAGGTGCCAACCTCTATACAGCGGGCCCCCAGACGGGTGCAGCCAATTTGGGAGCCCCCAACGCGGATGGGAGGGGGTTCCTCCTGGACCTCAACCTGGAGAACTCCAACGTCGATCTGGCCATGGAAATGGTCAACATGATCATCTACCAGGCGGACTACAACGCCAACTCCAAGAGCATCCTCACCGCGAGCGAAATGCTCGAGGTGGTCACCAACCTCATCCGGTAATCTCCGTCGGCAGTTCCACAAATGAGCAGGAAGGGAGCAGGTCCGCAAAAGCCTGCCCCCTTCCCGTTTGATCTGCTCCTCCTCTTCCCCCACCTATCCCGTGTATCCCGTGCCTGAGCACACTAATGCCTGCCTCTCCCTGTGTGTTCCCGGGAAAGAGGACAATAGCCATTTGCCGAAGTCCCCATAAGCCCAATGAGCGAATACATCCGGTGGCACAGATGATATGTGCCTATGATTTCTCCCCGAGGCTTTCAATTGCCTGACGCTGAGACAACATCAGTATTTCGGGCAACGGGCGACTCGTGACGGCACGGCACTTCCGGCCGACCCGCACGAGTGACTGTTCACCCTTAGGAGTCTCTCACAGGTTGTATTCACAAATACAAAGCGTCTTCCAAGAAGAATGACGGGACATCAGGGGGGCAGAAAGTCAGGACTGAGCTGGCCTTAAGTGAGTAGATCGAGATGGCTGTGCCGGTATGTTTGCATGGGGTGGGAAAGGAATGGGTGGAATGCCCCGGAGGGAGCTGGGCATTCCTTTCAAGCGAAAATACTGATAAGCCGTTCTTCAGACTCTTTCATGAGTTGAACGGTGACATCTCTCGGAGTCGCTTCCTGTCGTGTGATTCGAGAAGCACGCCCCAAATTGCCGCCGGGAAGTCCGCCTTGCGCGCGATACCTTCCGTCAGCTCCTCTGTCCTGCACGTCCACGTTGAAACGTCCCAGAGTGAGTCCCTGTTCTTCCAGTTGCTGCCGCAGAACGGAAGTGTTCCTGAGGAGGATCTCCCTTGCCTGCTCCTTTTCCGCACTCACATGGGCGATGACTTCATCGCTCTTTGTTCCCACCCGCAGGGTGAGGCGGCCAAGTTCCCTGGGTTCCAGTTCGAGGGTAAGCTGCCCCCCCCGCCTCTCTTTTGCCAGGTCGCGGATGATTTGCACCATCTGTCCCTGCCAGGATGAAGAAAGAAAAGAAAGCCTCTCCCCATCTCGTGAAATGACAGGGTCAACTGAAGGGGAAGGGTTCTGCTGGAATGGGGAAGAATATTGCCCGGAGCCGGGGTCTCCAGATTGAGAAGACCGGGAATCGAACCCTGCCGGCCCCGCTTCAAGGACCGGCGACTCTGGGCCTGCTGTCCCATTTGTAGGCTGGAGGTCGGCCTTTGCTCCTTGGTTCAACCTGGAAACCCAAGGTTTGTAGAGAGACGCTTCGGAAAGCGCCTGTGAATCGACGGCGGCCGTCCCGGACTCCTTAGATTCCAGTGCTCTTGAGCCGACAGAGTTATCGGATTCTTCCAAGGGCATGCCATCTAGCCTTGAGAGAACACCCGCCAACTGGATTTTCCGATTGCGATCCTCCTGAAACCCGGTCACTTCCGGCTGAGAACTTTCGGGGACGGTCTCAATTCGGGCGCTGACAGACTCCGAATCCGTTGTTTCACCTGCCCCTGACTGGAGGGAGCGTTCCACGGAACTCGCGCGAGTCTCGGCAGTTGGTGGTGCTTCCGCAGTCCCTGGGCCGGAGCCCGCTGGTTTCCCGCTCGCTTTCACTGGAAGGGCTTGAGGTGATGCGCTCCGGACAGCCGCCGACTCCGGCTCCTTCTCCTTGAGGGTTTTCCCGCCCTTTTCCGTGGACGCTTCCGATTCAAGCTTCAACTCGGTTTCGGTATCTGTGGGTTTTGGGGGCAAGAAATCCTTTTTCTCGGCATTCATCTTCCATTGAGGGGCGGGGCCTTCCCGGGGTGCATCGAATATGGCATCGCTTCTGGGAGTCGTCCTGGCATCCATGGTTCTCCCCGAGACGACGGGAGGAAGTGCGTCGGAGCTCTCTTCCGTTTCTCCCTGGACCACTGAGGGGTTGACAACGGATCTGTCCTGCGAGCGTTCACGCATGCCAAGGGCTTCAAGAACGGATGCGGCAGTTTGGTTTCCACCATCTCCGGCCAAAGCATTGGAGAGTGTGCTTTCCGTCCGTTTCAGTATGTCTTCTGAAGTGTTCTTCTCAAAAGCCATGACGGACACTTGCTGTGCGATTGCCCCCAGGATGTCACTCAGGGCCCTGAGCGGCACCTGCGCTTCATGTCCGGGGCCCCCCGCCACCGTGCTGCCTTCGTTACCAGGTAAGATGGGGGGGGGCGCCACGATTGGATCCCTTTTCTGGTTTTCTGAAATCCTTCCTTCCTGAAAGAGATCCGCAGGTGCTGAACGGGCATGGGCGGCAAATGGTGGAGAAATACTTTCCTCTCCATCGGGATTCTTTACCAGAATGTCAGCCCTCCCTTGAGATGATCCCCTCTCCACGCCCTCTGTGAGTCGAGCGTCGAGAGATTTGAGCGCGCCGCCCTCTCCGTTACCCCGATCCACTTGCTTCTCCTTGAGGAAGGAGGGCAGGGAGCTTTTGACCAGGTGAGCCGATTGACCCGGTGAAGCGTTGCTTGTGAAACCGCCGCCGGTCGTGCTGAACGAGACCCGGGATGTTGCCACGGTCTCGGCGTTGCCGCCGATCGGGGAGGAGGCGTTTGTCCGTCTCCCCTGGATTTTTTGTACCGCCTTCCCGAGAACCTGCCTCAGTTCATCCAATGAATAAGTCCCTTTGGGCTTTTCAATGAGTTCCACCAAATGTACGGATTCGGCCGAACCTGGGAGGGTGAGGGAGGCGAAAAGCGCGCGCAGATCCGCTCCGTTTGCCCGTCCCAGTCCTGAGACCCCTGCGTCTGCAGAATGCCGTTCCAGGAGGCTCATGAGGTCACCCAGTGACACCTTGCCCTGGTTGTCCTCCGATGCTGCGCAGACCTTTCTGGCCTCCGCGGGGAGTTTAAGGTCTGCGAGCACCTTGTTCAAAAGAGCGGGGTCGGTGACGAAAACCTGGTCCCGCACCTGGGAGGAGGCATCCTCGGCGGCTCTTCGGTCAGTCGCAAGACGCTTCAAGGCATCGGTTTTCCTCTGTAGCCCCTCTTTGGCCCCGGCATCCTTTTCTTGCTTCGGATCGTTAGCGGGATAGGCGGCCTGAAGCAGGGAAGTGGGGGAAGTCTCGCTGGAATGTTCCCGGCTCTTTGCTAATGGCCTCCCTTCCAGCTTCAATTGCTGATGTTCCAGTTCCCTGGAAAATTCAGATGTGACAATGCCCTGGCCGATGTCCGTCTGTTCCTTCTCGAGGAACTCCATCATCAATTGAGCGGCGTTGATGGGATTTGCCTGCATGGGATTTCCTCTCTCCCGGTGACTTTCCTCGCGACCGTACTCCGTCAGGAAATCCCTAAGCAACAGGGATACCAATGGAAGACATTCCAGGAAAAACAGGAATTACAATTGGTTGAGTGATCAGTGAGAAAATGGTGCGACAAGGTGGGCGTCGGCTAAGGAAGATATTTCCGCATGAGGGGGAGCATCTTTTCCCACTTCCCCCCCTGACTCCAGGGGTTGCCCGAGGAGTGCGGGAGGGCGGGCCGCATTTCTGCAGCTTCGACGGGATTTGGGGGGCCACGGAAAAAAGACGAGATGGTCGTCAGACGTCGACCGAAGAAGAGGTTCCGTCTCGGGAAAGCATGGCGAGAGCGAGAGCTTTTTCTTCTCGAAATCGTCCCTGCACCGCACTCCGCACTGCCGGGGTGGAACTTCCGAATTGTCTTGCCCTGGTTGCATACACATCACCGATGAGTTCCGAAGCCGTAACAGACGATCCGTCGTACCTTCCCCGGTCGATGGCCTTGCAGAAAATCCTGGCGGCCCCTGCAGGACCGTGCTGCACTGCAGTACTCCAAAGAACCTCTGACAACACCCGGGAGTGCTGGGTCACGTCAACACCGGTGCGCTCCCGGATTTCCTTCAAAGCGGGGGTGAAATGAGTTTCTTCGATGAAATCGTGCTGCACTCGAGAGAAACCCTCAGGGTCTTCTGCGGCGATGCGTTTCCATTCAGACGGCATCCCGCCGGTCACACCGCCGGTATTGGCCGGTCCCGCTGAGAGCAACCTCTGTGCCCATTGCGGGGATCGCTCCTGGAGGAACTCGATGAAGCTCTTCATCGTACCCGCACGGGAAGAGATCTGGTAGATGCCATAGGAAGTACCGCCGTTTGTGTCGTATCCAATGGCATCCACACCTGCTGGGCCGGATTCGAAGCGTGAGGAAAGGGTGCCGATCTCGCCGGAGTATTGGCGTGATCCTTGTCCCTCCGTTCTCCTGGGTGTTTTCCTGGGAGTCTTGCCCTTTTCCCCGGCCCCAGCCTCCGCAGAGCTGAGGCAGTACTGCCCCAGGCTTCCTCTTCTTGAAGAGAGGGCGGAGAGTCTCAGGAGCGCGGATGTAGCCAGGGTATTTGAAGAATCTGCCGAGGGGAAGGGTGTCTGCCTCCCTCCCGCCGAATTGTTGTCCAAACCGATCAAAGATCTCTCCCCTGATTGGAGCGACTGGAGTTCACCTATTTCCCCTTGCATGGAGTTTGTTTCCGCATTGGAGTGATCCTGTCCCGCGTCCCGAACCTGGTTCAACACTCTTTCAAAGGTCTTCTGGCGGGAGGATGCCATCAGAGTTCGGTATGCGTTCTCCATGGATTTGCTCTGGTCTATGCTTACACCCGCAGTGCTGGACGCTGCCTTCATGGCCATGGGACATTCCTTCGCAAGGAGATTCCGTTTGACACAACACTGCAATAAGATGCAATTTCCGTGCTTGAGTATGCAGGTCTTCCGTACCTGCACATCCCCTAGGTAAACGGCCGCAAAAATGGGTGTCAGAATCCCTATCGTCATCCCCGCGGACTCTTGGCGGGTACCCAGCCGTTCACAGGCACCTGGATTCCCGCCTTCGCGGGAATGATTTCAAGACCACGGCCACTTTATTCTGGGGAGCTGTACTTAGACTGATGAAAAAAGGGATGCGCTCAGGCGGAGGAACTCTGCAGTTGGGCAGTCTCTTCGGCAATGCGGGGGAGGAAATGGTCCAGTATGCCATTGATGAATGCTCCGGAGTCGACGCTGCCGAAAGACTTTCCCAAGTCGATGGCTTCATTGATGGAGACCTTCGGAGGAATGTCGCTGCAGTGGAGCATCTCGTAAAGGGAGAGTCGCAGGATATTGCGGTCCACCACGGACATGCGCTCGAGCCTCCAGTTTTCCGATGCGGACATGATCATTTCGTCGATTTCCGAGCGGTGGAGGTGGACACCCCGGGCGATCCTTTCGGCGAAGGGTCTAAGAGCCTCCGGGGCTTTGATTTCGGGGTCTTCTTCGATTTCAACCAGTTCATAGTAAAGTGGCAATGCCTCTTCGGGGGAGGCTCCTGTCATGTCCATCTGATAGAGAACCTGGAGGGCGATTTCCCTCGAAAGCCGCCTTCCCTTCGCTTTGCTTTTCAATGATCAATCCCTCGGCGATGTGATGGAAGCCCTTTGGGAGGGCTTCTTTCCGTAAAAGGGAAAATCCGTTGCGGTTGTCAAAATGTTCCGGTGATGCTTCTCAAACTGGCATCTGCTTGATGAGGTTGGCCATTTCGATGGCGGAGACGGCCGCATCCCATCCCTTGTTTCCTGCCTTGGAGCCTGCCCTCTCGATGGCTTGTTCGAGCGTGTCGGTAGTGAGAACCCCGAATGTCACAGGAACTCCGGTTTCGAGACTCACGGAGGCCACTCCCTTGGAAACCTCGTTGGCCACGTAGTCAAAGTGGGGAGTCGATCCACGGATCACCGCCCCCAGGCAGATGACTGCGTCGTACCGGCCGCAGGCAGCTGCTTTCTTCGCCAAAAGAGGGATCTCAAATGCGCCCGGGACCTTGAACACATCGATACAGGCGTCGTCGGCTCCGCTGCGCCTCAGGGCATCCAGGGCCCCTCCCAGCAGGCGGTCACAAATGAAGTCATTGAAGCGGCTCACGATGATGCCGAAACGCAATCCTTGAGCAAGGAGTTTGCCTTCGTAAAGTTGCATTTCATGCGTCCTTCTGGCGTACGCAGCTGAGCAAGTGACCCATTTTCACGCACTTGGTGCTCAGATACTCAATGTCGTGTTCATTGGGCGGGATCTCGATGGGGACCCGATCGGTGATGGTGATGCCGTAGCCTTGCAGTCCCACGATCTTCTTGGGATTGTTGGTCATGAGGCGCATTTTGCGTACACCCAGATCCACGAGAATCTGAGCGCCGATCCCATAGTCTCTCAGGTCCGCCTGGAAGCCGAGGGCATGGTTTGCTTCAACCGTGTCGTAGCCTTCCTCTTGGAGTGCATACGCTTTGATCTTGTTCACGATGCCAATGCCGCGGCCTTCGTGGTTGCGCATGTAAAGAACGACACCTTTCCCTTCCTTGGCAACCTGCACCATGGACGCCCGCAGTTGCCCACCGCAGTCACAACGTAGTGAACCGAAAACGTCTCCGGTCAGGCATTCCGAATGGACCCTCACGAGGATTTCATCCTCCGGCTTGATTTCCCCCTTTACCAGGGCTAGGTGCGTGTACTCGTCGATATCGTTGGTGTAGGCGATGATTTGAAAGGAACCAGCAAAGGAAGTGGGCAACTTGGCGGTCGCGGCCCGGTGCACGAAAATTTCGTTCTGCATGCGGTACTGGATGATGTCGGCGACGGTGACGATCTTGATGCCGTGCTCCTGGGAGAAGATCTGGAGATCAGGCATGCGGGCCATAGTGCCGTCATCTTTCATGATTTCGCAGATGACCCCTGCGGGCTTGAGCCCGGCGAGCCTGGCGAGGTCCACGGAACCTTCCGTTTGGCCGGTACGGAAAAGGACACCCCCTTTTCGGGCTTTCAGCGGAAAAATGTGCCCGGGGCTCACCAAGTCATCGGGTTTCACGTTGTCGGCAATGGCCGTGAGGATGGTGTGGGACCGATCCGCCGCACTGATTCCTGTTGTCACCCCGTGTTTTGCCTCGACGGAGACCGTGAAAGCCGTCTGAAAAGGAGACCTGTTCTGCGAGACCATCATAGGCAACTGCAGGCGGTCGACCCATTCGGGGGTGAGTGAGAGGCAGATGAGCCCCCTGCCATACTTCGCCATAAAATTGACTGCTTCCGGTGTGACCATTTCAGCAGCCATGCAAAGGTCGCCCTCGTTTTCCCTGTCCTCGTCGTCCACAAGAATGACCATTTTGCCTTGGCGAATGTCTTCCAGGGCTTCTGGGATCGTTGCCAGGGGCATTGCGTCACACTCCTTCAAAGAAAAGACTTAAGGGCCTTAACGGCCCTTCTCTCCATTTAAATGCATGTTTTCATAACACGTACCTGGGATTTTCTCAAGAAAGAGGTTCGGGCTCTTGTGTCATGGGAAAAACCCTCATTGCTCTTCGCCCGATGGCTTAGGGGTTCGTCTCCTCTCGGCGAAGATCCGCCTCTCCCGCAACCATGCCGTGCTACCCTCCGAATATCACAGGTAACCATGACTCCTCAAAAAAGACTCGTCGATGGGTCTTTTCTCCCCTGGTTTTTCCGTTTTTTTTCCCCAGGGGGCGAGCATGCGTTCCACATATTTGCCGATGAGGTCCGTTTCAATATTGACCGCTTCCCCCTTTTTCACGTGCAAGATTGTGGTCTGTCCAGCGGTATGGGGAACGATGTTCACATCAAAATGCCCTTCGCTGCAGCCGTTGATGGTCAGACTGATTCCATTGACGGCGATGGATCCCTTTTCGATGATGTAGCGGGAGATGGCCGACTCCACCTGGAAGAAAAGGCGAACGGACCTTCCTTCCTCCAGTCGGTTGGAAAGACAGCCGATTCCATCCACATGGCCGCTCACCAAGTGGCCACCCAGTCGGTCCCCCAGTCTCAGGGCCCGCTCGAGATTCAGGCGCGTTCCGGTTCTCTTGTTCCCGAGGGTTGTGCGGTTGAGAGTTTCCACTGAGACGTCGACAGCGAACTCCCTCCCCTGGAAGGAAACGAGTGTCAGGCACACCCCGTCCACGGAAATGCTCTCTCCAAGCCTGAAGTCGTCGATGGGATACTCGGCCTGGATGAACATCCTGGCATCTTCGCCCCGCCGCTCCACCCGGAGAAGGATTCCCGTCCCTTCGATGAGCCCTGTGAACATGTGTTCTCCCGCTCAGTACAGAGTCTCCCGGAATCGACCGTGGAGCATCACGTCGCTCCCAAACCGTCTCACACTCACTGAGTGGACAGCCTGCGCCTCGGAGATATTGGCTTTTGGGGTGCCGGAGAGAGCGGCAACTGCCCTTGGATCTCCAAGGATCTTGGGAGCGTAAAAGAAATAGAAGTCGTCGGCAAGCCGCCTCTCCATGAAGTCCCCTAGCACCTTGGAGCCACCTTCCACCAGCAGGCTCGTGATGTCGCGCCGCCCCAGTTCCCCAAGAAGAGCCTCGAGATCCAAACGCCCATCGCGCCGGGGGAGTCGGATGATGTCCAATGCAGCCTGCCTGAGGCGTTCCTCCGCTTCCCGAGGCGCGTCCTCGGCGCACGCGACCCACACAGGAACCGTTTCGGCCGTGCGCACCAGGTTGCTGGACAGGGGCAGTCTCAGTCTGGTGTCCAAGATGATGCGTATGGGCTGTCGAAATGAATTTCGGGATGAGAGTCTGGCAGTCAACTGGGGGTCGTCCTGCAAGGCCGTTTCGATGCCGACAAGGACCGCATCAAGGTAAGAACGCAACCGATGCACGAAATTCCTGGACCTTTCGTTGCTGATCCATCGAGAATCACCGGATGCCGCGGCAATTCGTCCGTCAAGGGTCATGGCTGCTTTGAGGGTTACCAGGGGAAGACCGGTGGTCACATGCTTAATGAAGGGCTGGTTCAGAAGTCGGCATCGGTCCGACCCCACTCCCACCGCCACCTCGATTCCCCGCTCCCTCAAAAAAGCGGCTCCGCCACCTTGGACGCGAGGATTGGGGTCGGCCATTCCCACCACCACCCGTGAAATCCCCGCCTTAAGAATCGCGGCTGTGCATGGAGGAGTTCTTCCGAAATGATTGCACGGTTCCAGAGTGACATAAAGGGTTGCCCCCCGTGATTTTTCGCCCGCATCCCTCAGGGCATTCACCTCAGCGTGGGGCCCGCCAGCCCATGCATGATAACCGGAACCCACAAACAGGCCTTCCTTGACCACGACGGCTCCCACCATGGGATTGGGGCTGGTTCGTCCCCGTCCCTTGGCGGCCAACTGCAAGGCCTTTTCCATGAATCGCAGGTCTTCTGGATGGGGTTGCATGGCAGTCCGTGCCGGAGAGAGACTCATGCCACGGGACACACCGGTTGGTGCAGGGGAAATTTGGAACAGAACTCTGCCACCTCGTTGCGCAGTCTCCTCAGTGCAGGCTCATTTCCGACCGACTGGAGAGCTTGGTGAATGAATTGAGCGACCACGTCCATGTGCTCTGGTGTCATGCCCCGGGTGGTGAGTGCGGGCGTGCCGATCCTGATACCGCTTGTGATATTGGGCTTTTGAGTGTCAAAGGGGATGGTGTTCTTGTTGACCGTGATGCCGCCCCTGTCTAGGGTCTCTTCGGCCACTTTGCCCGTGATGCCGTGCTCTGTGAGATCCACCAGCATCATGTGATTGTCCGTTCCTCCGGAGACCAGCCGGTAGCCGAGCCCCGACAGATTCTGAGCCATCCGCCTGCTGTTGGCGAGAATCCGCTTTTGGTATTCCTTAAAGGCTGGAAGGAGCGCTTCCTGAAATGCCACGGCCTTTGCGGCGATGACGTGCATGAGGGGTCCCCCCTGGATTCCCGGGAAGAGCTGGCTGTCCAGCAGCTTGGCATAATCGGAGCGGGAGAGAATCAGGCCTCCTCGTGGCCCTCGAAGAGTCTTGTGAGTGGTGGAGGTCACGAAATCCGCGTGAGGAAAGGGGCTGGGATGGAGCCCGGCGCTGACCAGTCCGGCGATGTGAGCCATGTCCACCGTCAGGTAAGCTTCAATCTGGTCCGCAATCTGCCTGAACCTGGCAAAATCGATGATGCGTGGATAGGCGCTGGCCCCGGCGATGATCATTCTGGGGCGGTTTTCCAGAGCCAATTGCTCCACCTGTTCATAATCGATCGTTTCGGTATCCCGCCGCACCCCGTAAGAAACCACCTTGTAGAAGCGTCCAGAGAAACTCACTGCGCTGCCGTGGGTGAGATGTCCCCCCTGGCTCAGGTCCATGCCGAGAATGGTGTCCCCCGGCTTCAGTACGGAGAAGTATACGGCCATGTTCGCCTGTGATCCTGAATGGGGCTGGACGTTGGCATATTCCGCATGAAAAAGCTTCCTGGCCCGATCCTGTGCTAGTTTCTCCACAACGTCCACGAATTCGCAACCGCCGTAATAGCGCTTTCCCGGATAGCCTTCGGCGTATTTGTTGGTGAGGACGGATCCCGTGGCTTCCAGCACCGCATCGCTCACGAAGTTCTCAGATGCGATCAGTTCGAGTTTCCCCTCCTGCCTGTTTCTCTCTTGGCGAATAGCCTGGGCTACCTCCGGGTCAACCCTATCGAGACAAGACATGATGCCCTCTTCAACCGCTAACATTCCGTGAGGATTTGACATGGATCATCTTTCGCTTGTATCAGGGTTGGAGGAATTCTCAAACCTGGGCAATTGATCCATCATGGCTACCCGCCTCTGATGGCGCCCCCCTTCAAACGATTCATTGAGCCACGTATCCACGATCTCCATAGCCATATCCTGCCCCAGGAACCGGGCACCCAAGCAAAGCACGTTGCTGTCATTGTGCCGACGGCTCATTTTTGCGGCGTAAGGATCCGAGACGGGGACCGCCCTGACGCCGGGAATGCGATTGGCCGCAATGCACATTCCCAACCCGCTTCCACAAATGAGAATGCCCCGGTCAGCATTCCCCTCTGCAACCGATCGGGCAACTTTCTGGGCGTACAGTGGATAATCGACGGATTCCGGGGTGTAGGTTCCGATGTCCTCAATGGAGAAGCCGTTCTCCCTGAGATGCTGAAAGATCTTCTCCTTGAGATCCAAACCTGCGTGATCGGATCCAAGGATGATCTTCAACGGTCTTTGCTCGGGAGGGATGGATGGCATGCCCACTACGCTGTAATCACCCCGAATGTCCTGGATCAGAAAAGCCCGGCCCTAAAAGCCATGAATTTCGTCGATGACCACTAAGTATATAGTTTTCCAGGAGTCTTGACCAGAGGCAATCCACGCCGCTCCGGCCCTTTTTGAGGGTTTTCCTTACGGCGCCTGATCCCCGTACGGCTGACGACGCCTTCTCGGCCTCTGTAACGGTGGCAGCCTCTCGGCTTTCCCTCCCTCGGGGATCAGGAGCTTTCACCGGGTCGACGTCATTGAATCGGGTGGATGGTTGCAATCCTGTCCCCCCTAAGCATCGCCTCCTGCGCCTCCAGTCATCAGTCACGGCTCTTGTTCAACCCTACCCAATTTCCCTGGCAGGCTCCCATTTCCTGAAGACCAGGGTTCCGTTGGTCCCGCCAAAGCCGAAGGAGTTGGAAAGGGCCACGTCGATGAACGCTTCACGACATTGGTTGGGCACGTAGTCGAGGTCACAGTCCGGGTCCGGGTTTTCATAATTGGTAGTGGGAGGCATGACCTGTTTGAAAATGGAAAGTGCCGTATAGGCGGCCTCAATGCCACCCGCCGCTCCCAACAGGTGGCCCGTCATGGACTTGGTTGAACTCACTGCAAGCTTCCTAGCGTGCTCCCCGAAAACCGTCTTGATAGCTTGTGTCTCGTACTTGTCATTCAAATCGGTGGAAGTCCCATGGGCATTGATGTACTGGACCTCCTCCGGCCTCACTCCCGCATCCTGCAAAGCGTTGTGCATGCACCTGGCAGCACCTTCCCCCTCAGGAGCAGGTGCAGCCATATGAAATGCGTCGCCCGACGCGCCGAAACCGATGATTTCGGCATAGATCTTTGCACCGCGTTCGAGGGCTGAATCGGCTTCCTCCATGATGAGCACTGCGCCCCCCTCTCCCAGAACAAATCCATCCCGGTCCCTGTCGAATGGGCGTGATGCCTTCTCGGGTTCATCATTACGCGTGGAGAGCGCGCGCATGGCGTTGAAGCCGGCGACGCCCAGGGGTGTGATGGTGGATTCGACCCCTCCGGTGAGCATGATGTCGGCCATCCCGTCCCGGATCATATGAAAAGCCTGCCCCACGGCGTGAGTGCCCGCAGCGCACGCCGTCTGTACGGAAAGATTCGGTCCCTTGGCTCCGTGATATATGGAAATGAGGCCGGGGGCCATGTTGCCAATGAGCATGGGGATGAAGAAAGGGCTGATCTTCTTTGGGCCGGAATCAAGAAGGATCTTGTGATATTCCTCGATGGTGGAGAGCCCCCCCAGGCCGCACCCGAGAATGACTCCCGCCCGGTCTGCCACTTGGGGGGCGATCTTTAGTCTGCCGTCCTCAACAGCCAGGTGAGCTGCTCCCAGAGCAAACCGGAGAAAAGGATCCATTTTTCGGAGTTCTTTCTTGGGAATAAAAGCCTCCGCATCAAAGCCTTTCACCTGCCCGGCTATTTTGGTGGCGAAGCCGTTGGTATCGAAATAGGTGATGGGGCCGATACCCGATTTTCCCTGGATGAGATTGGACCAATTGTCTTCGATGCCGACCCCTAAAGGTGAAACTAATCCGATTCCGGTGATCACCACGCGGCGACGCCTTTTCATATTCATGCAGTCTCCCTTTTCGGATGGTGGAATCCGTGTTTCCGAAGCCAGTGGCCTGTAGGCGGGGCATCGGCCCAAGCGATCTGCCGTCTTGCCCGCCGCTCTACCCCATGAACATCCCGCCGTTTACGTGGATGACCTGCCCGGTGATGTAAGCCGCCTCCCGAGAAGCAAGGAACCTTACCGCGAAGGCCACTTCCTCGACTGTTCCCGAACGGCCCGCCGGGATCTGTGTCAGCAGCATTTCCCTGGCTTTCTCCGGCATGTGGACGGTCATTTCCGTTTCGATGTACCCCGGCGCAACCGCGTTGACCGTGATATTGCGCGAGATGAGCTCTCTCGCCATGGAACGGGTGAGGCCCACCAGGCCGGCTTTTGCCGCCGAGTAATTGCACTGACCGGCATTACCGATGAATCCCACCACCGAGGCGACGTTGACAATACGCCCGTATCTCTTGCGCATCATGGGTTTCACAACGGCCTGGGAACAGAGGAAAGCCCCTTTGAGGTTGGTGTCCAAAACGGCGTCCCATTCGGAAGGTTTCATTGTGGCCAGCAAGTTGTCCCGGGTGATGCCCGCGTTGTTCACCAGGACATCAACCTGCCCGTGGGTGGAGACGATCTCCTTGAAGGCGTCTCTCACGGCATCGGCATCCCCTACGTCAAAGCGGCTCAAATGAGCCTCTCCCCCTCGGGCCTCAACGGCTGCGGCCGTCTCCTGCGCAGCGTCTGCGCTGGAATGGTAGTTCACGATGACCCGGCACCCCGGCTCACTGAATCCCTCCGCAATAGCCCGGCCAATCCCCCTGCTCGCTCCGGTCACAACGATGACCCGTGCTTCCGACATCACAGTTCTCCTCTGTCCTGCCTGATCTTCCGGATGAAAGCGGGGATAAAATCGAAGAGATCCGCAACGACCCCATAGGTTGCGACGTCAAAGATAGGGGCCATGGGATCCTTGTTTACGGCGACGATGACATTGGATCCCTGCATCCCCACCACGTGCTGAATGGCGCCAGCGATACCCACGGCCATGTAAAGGCTCGGTGCAACGGTGCGCCCCGTTTGACCCACTTGGTGGGAGGGAGGGATCCATCCCTCGTCTACGGCTCCCCGCGAGGCTCCAACCGCTCCCCTCACCAACTGGGCCAGTTCTTCGATGATCGCGAAGTTCTCTGCCTTCCGGAGACCACGGCCTCCCGAGACGATCACGTCTGCTTCCGTGAGCTTTGCCGTCTGGTCCTTTTCCGGAATGACCTCCAGGACCTCGATCCTCGCCCGAAAGCATTCTTCAGGAAGTGTGGGAGACTCCACGCTCCCCGTTCGTCCGTCCCGTTTCACGGGCTTCATCACCTTGGGACGAACCGTGGCCATTTGCGGCCTTCTGTGGGGGCACACAATGGTTGCCATGACATTGCCTCCAAAGGCCGGCCTTGTCTGCAGAAGCAATCCTTCCGGGCTGATGTCGAGTTCCGTGCAGTCGGCTGTGAGGCCGGTACGGAGACATGCCGCCACCCTCGGAATGAACGATCTTCCCATGCTGGTGGCCCCGGCCAGGAGAATCTCCGGTCTTTTTTCCCGGATCAGCTCCACCAGTACATTTCCGTAAACTTCGTCAGTGAAATGGGCCAATTCCGGACGGTCTACCACGTAAACCACGTCCGCGCCATGGGCAATGAGTTCGTGGGCTAGCGTCCCATCCAGACCATGGCCCAGGAGAACGGCGCACAAAGGCACTCCTCTCTTGTCCGCCAACTTCCGCCCCTCACTGAGCAACTCATAGCTGACCTTGTGGATGAGCCCTTCACGCCATTCGGCATAAACCCAAACCCCACGAAAAGCGGACAAATCCTCCCCCGGGCCCGCACCCACGTCCGGAAGTGAGAGAGCGCCGAACTCGCAGGTGTCCACACACATTCCACAGAGAGTGCAGGCATCAGAGACCTCTATGGAAGTCTCCGTGAGGGTGATGGCACTGAAGGGACATACATCGACGCAAACACCGCACACAGTGCATTTCTGGCGATCCACTAAGACTTTCATAGGCCTGGCACCTTGGATTCCTTGAGTAACCGGTATAGTCTCTCCGCCTGCTCTTCAACACTTCCTTGGATCATGAGTCGGTTTCCCCGGCGGGGAGGGCTGAAGACCCTGACGACCTGTGTGTAAGAACCGGCCAGTCCTACGCTTTCAGGAGCAAGTCCCAGATCCTGAATTCCCCAAAGGGGAATGGAGGCCTTCTTAGCCCGCATCTTGTGCCGCAGTGACGGCATGCGCGGTTCTCCAACCTCCTTGATCACTGTGACGAGAGCGGGCAAGGGAACTTTCCACACCTCGACTCCCTCGTCGGTTTGCCGCGTGATCTTGAGATGTCTGTCGTCCATTGGCTCGATTTTCTTTGCAAAGGTTGCGTATGGGATGTTGAGCATCGTCGCCGTCTCCGGGCCGACTTGCGCCGTGTCTCCGTCGATTGCCTGCTTGCCGCACAAGATCAGGTCCACGTCGCCCAGCTTCCTGATGGCGGCGGCCAACGTGGTGGAAGTGGCCCAGGTGTCGGACCCTGCAAAGGCACGGTCACTGAGGAGTACCGCGTCGTCGACCCCTCGGGAAAGGACCTCCCGCAAGGCCTCCTCTGCCTGAGGCGGACCCATGGTCAGGACGGTGACCCGGGCATCGCGTTCGTCCTTAATCTTCAAAGCCGCTTCCACCGCGAAAAAGTCGAACGGATTCACAATGGATTCGACACCTTGACGCACGAGGGTGTGCGTATCGGGGTCGATACGGACGTTCTTTGTGTCGGGAACTTGTTTGATGCAGACCACAATGTGCATGATGATTCTTCACTCCTTGGCGAAACCTTCTCCGTCGCCCGGGAAGAAGGTTGTGTGGAAATCCCCCTTCAGCAAGACACTGGTAAGGCTGTCCGCCGCAAAGAACGCAACCTGGGGATGGATGAAAGTCGTTGCAATATGATGCCACCGTTGCTCCGCAAATGTCCTCATCCCCATGTGAGATGCCGGGAAGAGCCGGGATGGCGGCTTGCTAAAAGAAAGTCTCTTTCAGACGACCGTATTCCTTGTTCAGTTCCTGCCCGATGATGTTTCTCTGAATCTCGTTGGTGCCTTCGTAGATCTGGAGGATCTTGGCGTCCCTCATCATCTTCTCGACGGGGTAATCCTGCATGTAACCGTATCCCCCGAGTACCTGTACAGCTTCCGTGGTCACCTGCATGGCCGCATCTCCGGCGAACACCTTGCACATGGCTGCCACCTTGCTTGCATCAGGGGGGTCCGTGTCCATGTATCGTGCACTGCAATAGATGAGCGCCCGGGCTGCCTCCGTCTTCACAGCCATGTCCGCCAGTTTGTGTTGGATGGCCTGAAAGCTCATGATGGGCTTGCCGAACTGCACCCGCTTGCGTGCGTATTCCGCGGCGATGTCGAGTGCTCCCTGACACAGACCGACTCCGAGGGAACCAATCCCCGGTCGGGACTTGTCAAAGGTCTTCATCGCCACGATGAATCCGATCCCCTCTCTCCCGATGAGACGATCCTTGGGGATGCAGCAGTCCTGCAAAACAAGCTCCCGCGTTGCGGATGCCCGAATGCCGAGCTTCTTTTCCTTCTTGCCGAATGAAAAACCCGGGTCGCCCTTCTCCACAACGAAAAAGCTTGCCCCTCGGGGTCCCTTGGAACGGTCCGTGATGGCCAGAATCGAATAGATCTCAGCCTCGCCCCCGTTTGTGATCCACTGCTTCGTTCCGTTGAGGACGTAATGGTCTCCATCTCGAACCGCCGTCGTTTGTATCCCGGAAACATCGCTTCCGGCGCCGGATTCCGTCAGGCCGAAGGCGGCAAGTCGCCTGCCGCTCGCAATGTCCGGCAGGTAACGGTGTTTCATTTCCTCGCTCCCAAAAAGAAGAATGGGATAAGCACCCAGCCCGCTCGCGGCAAAAGACGTGGCTACTCCGATGCATGCCTGTGCCACCTGTTCGATGGCCAGGCAATTCTCCAGGATGCCTCCTCCCATTCCGCCGTATTCCTCGGGGATATAAAGACCGAAAAGGTCAGACTGAGCCAGGATCTTCATGATTTCCCAAGGGAACTCCTCGCTTTGATCCAGTTGAGCCCGAACCGGTCTGATCTTCTCCTTGGCAATCTGGGCCGCCAGCTCTTGGATCATTTTCTGTTCTTCGGTGAGGAAATAATCCACTCAGATTCTCCTTTCGTCCGCTTTCGAAGTTTCTCTGAAAGACCCCAAAACAGTCCGGTACCCAGCAGTTCCTCATCCTTGTTCGGCGAGAGGGATCGGAATGATTTCCTTGCCGCTTTGCAGGATTCGGCATTGACAAAGGAGACCACAGCCTGGCGGTTCACGAGCGATGAGGAAAACCCCACCGGCTTCGAAACTGGTCCACCATGAGAAGTGTGTAATGGTGCTTCAGGTCTGCGATCAGGCGGTCCCGTTCCAACAATTGCTCAATCCGTCCGCAGATGTTTGCCGCGAAAAGACGACCGGCCAAATGAATGGCATTGGCGACGGCGCCGGCCTCGGAACGTCCATGGGCTATGACCACTACCTTTCTGGCACCCAGAAGAGGGGCGCCACCCACACTGCGGTAATGATAAACGGAGGGGATCCGGTGGTTGATATGCATCAGCGGTCCTGAGGCATCTGCCTCCTGATTCCCCAAGAAATGTGGGAGGTTTTCCAGAAGTCCCTCGTACATCTTCAGCAGCACATTTCCCACAAAACCATCGCATACCACCGCATCCGCCCTGTCCCTGAAAAACTCCTGGGGCTCGACGTTTCCAATGAAATTGAGAGCGGATCTGCTCAAAAGTGCGAATGCCCGTTGAACCTGCTTTTTCCCCTTTCCCGGCTCCTGGCCGATGTTGAGCAACCCGACACGGGGTTTCACGATCTCTTGGGCAACTTCCAGGTAGGCATGGGCAAGAGCTGCGGAATGAGCCAGGTGAATCGCGTTGGCTTCGGAATTGGCACCTGCATCAAGGAGAAGTACCCTGCCCGTCGGAGTCGGAATGTGAACTGCCAGTGCCGGTCGACGGATTCCGGCGATCAAACCCAAGTAATGTTTTGCCGCTGCAACGGTGGCCGAGGTATTCCCGGCGCTCACCACAGCCTGCACTTTGTCTTCCGCCAAAAACCGCACAGCCGTACTCACTGAGGAATCCCGCTTCCTCCGTATGGCCGTGGGGCCAGGTTCATCCATGCTCACCGCTTCGGGGGCATGCACGACTTCCATCGCGGACCCTCGGTCATGCTGCCGAAGAATCTCCCGAATGCGCTGTTCATGGCCAACGAGGACCAATTGGTTCGCGCTTCGCGGTTCCGCCAGGAGGGACCCTTCCACGATTGCCTCGGGGGCGTAATCCCCGCCCATGGCGTCCACTGCGATCCTCATGGGGTGTGCCCCCCACATGCCCGTTCACTAGGCTCAATCCTCTTCATATTCTAGTACGACTCGATCACGGTAATAACCGCACCCCGGGCAAACTCTGTGAGGAAGGCGCATTTCGTTACATTGCGGGCAACGGGACAAAGATGGCATGGTGAGGCTGTCATGTGCGCGCCGCTTATCTCGCCTGGCCTTGGAAGTCTTCCTTTTGGGTACCCCCATTTCCTTTTTTCTCCTTTCCTGTGGTGATCGGTCCCCTGGTCATAAGTGTCTCCCCGACTCTCTCACGGCCGTAGAAACCTCCTTAAGTTATTCAGGGAGGCGGGACCGAATGGTCTTCAAATGTGAAAACGGGCTCTCTCCCCGCTTCTTTTCACAGGGACAGGGACCCTTGTTCAAGTTTGCTCCACATTGGGGGCAAAGACCTTGACAATTCTCAGAACAGAGAGCCTTAAAGGGAAGAGCGAGAAAGATGTGCTCAGCCACAAGCCTGTCAATGTCGATGACTTCTCCATCGAAAAACTCCACGTCCAGCTCTTCCTCGTCGAGTTCAGTCTCCTCCGTTTTGGGTGCTTTCTCTTCTTCCATCAGAAAGACGTCCACCGGTTCCTCCAGAGCATATTCGAAGGAATCGAGGCAACGGTGGCAACCCAGTTGGAGCGAGCCCCGAATGATCCCCATCACCCGGACGTGATCGGGATGTTTTTGCAATTCCAGGTCAACGTTGACCGGGTGGAGGAGCCTCAACCGGAATGGGTCGTCGGCGGGAAGGAAGCGGCCGAGCCGACGTTCGTCCCAATGAAAATGAATGAATCTGCCCGACTCGGGAATCTCATCGACACGAATCCGCATTACTTCTCCAGCACCATAGGGCGTAAACTGCTAACTATAAATTTTCTTTCCAGGGTGTCAAGGAATTTCACTTCATGATATCTGAGGTGAAAAGATTGTCAGATTCTCCTGGAAATCCGGCTGACCACGTCTTCCGCTACCACGGAGAAGATCTTCCTCCAGGCCTCCTTCGCAAAAACCTCATCGCCAAAGGAAATGGTCCGCCGGCTCTCGATGGTCTCCAGCAATGTCCCTCCCTGCTTGACATCACATTCCACCGCAAGCTCCACATTTCCCGCCAGGGGAAAGGCCCTCAACACAGCGTGACCCTTCTTGTAACGAACGACCCGGGCTTCAACGGTCAAAACAGGAACGTCCGCCTCCTGCATCCAGAGCAGTCCCCGCCGATAAAGGGAGTCATTGAGGGCGTTCCAGAGCATCCCAATGACGTCCACATCGTAAAGTTCCCGGGTGGCATTGGTGACATCCGCAACGCGGACCTTCACACTCATCTGTGGGATCCTGGTCGGATCAGGATCCACGGTGAAGTCATCCACCTTCCTTCCGCAAGCGACGAGACCAACGAGGATCAGAAAGAATACGACGAAACTGAATTTCCTCACCATGATCGATTTCCCTTCCTCATGCCAGACGATGAACCTCTCCACCGGTCGTTCCAACGCAGCCTCTCTGGAGTCCCGTGTTGCGGGGATGTCCCCAGCGCCCGCTGTATACTGCCAGATGCTCGAGATTTGGGCAAGTTCTGTGTTGCATTTGCGGGGGGTGCCCGCTGGGTTGCTCCAGACGACAACCGCCAAGTCAAAGGCCTTTGCCTGCAAGTCCTTGTGTTTCCACAAGGGGTGTGATATCCGGTAAGATACCCTATCTACTTGGAAAGACATTGTTTCGTTCATCAAGGAGAATATTCCATGGACCCTGTCGTCACGCGATTTCCTCCCAGCCCAACAGGATACCTGCACATTGGAGGAGCCCGAACCGCACTTTTCAACTGGCTTTTTGCCCGTCACCACCACGGCAAGTTCATTCTCCGCATTGAGGACACGGATGTGGCCCGTTCCACAGACGCTTCCATCAAGGCTATCCTGGATGCCATGGAGTGGCTTGGGTTGTATTGGGACGATGGTCCCTATTTTCAGACGAAGCGCCTTCCATTCTACCAGGATTACTTGCAGAGACTCCTGGACTCCGGAAAGGCCTACTATTGCAATTGTACTCCCGAAAGTCTGGAGCGGCGAAGGCAAGCCGCCCTGGCTGCTGGCAAAAAGCCAAAATATGACGGGCTTTGCCGAGACAGGGGCCTGGGACCGGGGCCGGACCGTGTTGTCCGCTTCCGGTGTCCCGATGTGGGCACCACGGTGCTCAATGACTTGATTAAAGGGCCGATTTTTTTTGACAATGCGGAACTGGACGATCTGGTGCTCCAGAGAAGCGACGGAATGCCTACCTATAACTTTGCCGTGGTTGTGGATGACATCACCATGAACGTCACCCACGTGATCCGAGGAGACGACCATGTGAACAACACTCCCCGCCAGATCCTCATCTACCAGGCGCTGGGAACTCCTCTCCCCCAGTTCGGCCATGTTCCCATGATTCTAGGGGAGGATCGGACACGGATGTCCAAGCGCCACGGAGCTACATCGGTCATGGCCTACAAGGACATGGGTTTCTTGCCCGAAGCGATGGTCAATTACCTCGTACGCCTCGGTTGGTCCTATGGAGATCAGGAGATTTTTCACCTCGAGGAACTCGTCGAAAAGTTTTCCCTGGAGCACGTGGGCAAATCGGCAGGCGTGTTCAACCAGGAGAAACTCCTGTGGATCAACGCCCATCACATAAAGGAGAGGTCTCCGGAGAGCCTTGTTCCCCTCCTCGAGCCTTTTCTCATGGAGCGCGGATACCCTCGCAAGCCTGCCGCTTACCTTTCGAAGGCCATTCGTACATTGCAGGCGAGAGCCAGGACCCTGGTGGAGATGGCTGACTCCATGAGATTCTACATGGTTGAGAATATGGAATACGACTCCGACGCCGCGAAGAAATTCCTGGTTCCGACTCTGCGTGCGCCTTTTCAAAGATTGATGGAATCCATGGAACGCCTTGAGAACTTCGACGAGGCGAGTCTGGAGAACGTGTTCAGTGAGGTAGTGGCTGGCTTGGGGATGAAACTCGGAAAACTGGCCCAGCCCGTTCGAGTCGCATTGACAGGTGGCACAGTGAGCCCCGGGCTTTTCGAGATCATGGATGTGCTGGGCAAGCAGACGGTCTTGAAGCGTTTGGGCCGAGCACTGGAGTACCTGAACGCTGTTTGAACTGCGTTTCAAAGCATTGAGAGGCGGGCGTCAATCCTTGTGAATGAACGTTTCAGGGAGATCACTGGTTTCGCAACGGGCAAAGCGCAAGTGATTCAAGGCAAATACAGGGCTTGCAAGATGAAAGAAGAGCGGAAACAATCGGAGAGGCAAGGGGGGCTTGTTGAGCGCATCGTTCAAATGCCGCTTCGTTTCCGATTGAGCATTGCCTTTTTTTGCCTTGCCCTTCTTGGAACTTCATCCCTCGTGGAATTGGGCATCCTCAGCCAGAGGGAGATCATTCGCCAGGAAGAACGGGAGCGCCTTCAGGGGTATAGTCAGGCGCTGGATCACAACATTGCATTGCAGGGTCAGTGGGCCGTCAGCCTCGCCTCCAGTTTCGCTCTCAATCCCGAGGTGGCAGGAGCTCTCGCGCAGCAGGACCGATACCGTCTCGTGCAGCTCTGCTACTCGGCTTTCATTTTCATGAGGAATCATTATGGAATCAGGCAGTTCAATTTCCACACCATCCCCCCCCGGAATTTCGTGCGGATGCAAATGCTCTACCTTTTCGGGGACGATCTTCATTACCGGCAAACCATACTGGATGCCATCAGCCAGCGAAAAGAAACGTTTGGAATAGAGAAGGGCATCACCGGCTACGGGATTCGAGGGGTCGCTCCGGTGTTTCACGAGGGGCAACTGACAGGGACTGTGGAAATCGGCTTCAGCTTCGGCAGACCTCTGCTGGAAGAAATCAAGAATCAATTCAGCGTAGAGCTTACCATCCTGATTCCCGATGAAAACATCAACACCTTCACTACTCTTGCCACCACCTTTCCAGAGCCCATTGAGAGATCGGCCCCCATATACGCAAAGGTTTACCTGCAGCAAGGAACGGAACTCCTGACGGAAGAGATTTCCGGTGTACCCTATTCCATCCTGGTGCGATCTGTCAGGGATTACCGCGGCAACACCATCGCTCTGGTGGAATTCTGCGCCAGAAGGACGGAAACCCTTTCCGTCATCAACCGCTATCGCAAGCTCATGCTCTGGGTTGGCGTTCTGGGAATGGCTCTCTCCGTCGGAGCTATTTACTTCATTAGCAGATACTTCAGCAAGCCCATCGGGGAAATGGTCCGTTTTGCGAGGGACATTGCTTCGGGGCAGGAAGTTCGTCATCTAAAGGCCAAACCATCCGGGGAATTGAGCGTCCTCGCCGAAGCCTTGGAAGAGATGCTTCAATCCCTCGAAGATTCAAGAAAGAAAATCAAGGATTACACGGTGAACCTCGAATACATGGTTCACTTGCGTACGCGCGCATTGCGGGAATCGGAAGAGAAATACCGCACCCTGGTGGAAAACGTCCCTCTTGTGGTATATCGGCTTCTCGGAAGCGGAAAGACCATCTTCGTCAACCAGTTTGTGGAAGACCTGCTGGGCATTTCCCAGGAGAGAGTCTTGGGCGATGAGTCTTTTTGGAAAGAAAAGGTATGGCCTGAGGACAGGCCGTCTATTTGGCCCCTGATGGACCGCTGCCTCCACGAAGGGCGTGAGTTCAAAGCCGAATACCGTGTCGCACGACCCGACGGAAAGCTCGTCATTGTCCTGGACCATGCACTTCCTGTCTTCGATGAACAAGGCCATGTGGAGACCGTTGACGGATTTCTCGTCAACGTCACGGACAGGCACCACCTGCAGCAGCAGATCATCCAGACGGAGGAACTGAAAACTCTCAGCGAGATCTCCGCCAGGCTGGCCCATGAAATCCGAAACCCTCTGGTGGCCGCGGGAGGTTTTGCCAGGCGCGTTCTGGATGCCCTGGCCGAGGAAGACGTCAATCGCGAAAAGGTGAAAATCATCGTCCATGAGATCGGGCGCCTGGAAAAAATCCTTGAGAAGACCCTGGCCTACCTCAAGCCTTTCCATATCCTTCCGGAAACCTCCTCTCTCAATGAACTGCTCATTCAGGTCCTGGAGGATCAGGATGTGGTCTTTCGGGAGCGGTCCGTCAGTTTGGAAATGAATCTCTCCGCAAATCTGCCCTTGGTACCCCTCGACAAGGAGCTTTTTCGGGCTTTATTGCGGACGATCTTTTACGCTCTCGCCGATATCTGTCCCCAAGGAAGAAAAGTAGAGGTAACCACGTACCCTGGCGACCATGTGGTGCATCTTGAGATGACCGTGCGGGGCACAAGGGTTTCCGATGATGAGATCGAGCATTTTTTCTACCCCTTCACCAGCCGACTGGAACGCAGTGATGTGTTGGATTTGCCTCTGGCCAAGATGATCATTCACAAGCACCAGGGGTTGATCGACCTGGTGCGGGAAGAACCGGACCGCCTCATCTTAAGGATCACTCTTCCCCATCGCAGGGAACGCATTCTTTCTTGATGACTTCGCGAAACCTCCATCGATAGGTATGTGGCAGGATGCCGCACATCCCTGGAAAAGCCCCCGGGAGAAACGAGAAAGGGGCGGGCTCCCCTAAGGAGCCCGCCCCTTCTGTCGTCTGCATGGCCTCGCCGGTTCCAGGCTATGGAATCACCACCGGAACCGTGTTGTTGTCCTCCTTGGATTCCACGATAGCATCTGCAAAGTCCACGATGGCCAGAAGATATTTCTTGGAGATTCCCCTGGCGATGTATTTTACCGAAACGTCCACACTATGAGCCGCTGCAAGGGAACCGATCCTCAGCCTCTTGATGAGAGTCCTCGGCGTGCTTCCATCCTCAGAGAGGTAGAAACTCGCGATGAACCGGGCGCTGGATGTGTTTCCAGAGTTGGTGATCTTGAAATCTGCACTCAGAATTGAACCATTGTATGCCACACGCACCCACTCCCCCATCAGGTCGGGACCTTGATCCCCTTTCACGTACACAGAACAGTTATCCACTGCCTGAAGGCCCGTGTCGTCGGTCACCGTGAGGGCGAACTCCAGGCGGGCATCCTCGTAGCCCAGATCGGGGGCGTTGAAAGACAACCGGACTCCAGTGCCGTCGGCAAGGGCGAGGGTGACAGGGGGGCCGCTGAGTTGGACCCATTGATAGGTCATGATGACACCGTCGGGATCGTACGATGCGGAGCCGTCCAGAGTCACCGATTCGCCTTGAGAGACGACTTGGTCTTTGCCTGCGCTGGCTACGGGCGGTGCGCTGTCCGTGACGTTCACGATGCAGGTGGCAGTGGACTTGAGGCCGCCCCGGTCGATCACGGTCAGCTCAAAGGTGAGGGCTTCACCCTGGCTGCTTACATAAGGTGCCTCAAAGGATACACTGCTCTCGGAAGCTTGGCTCAAAACCACCTGTGTGCCAAGAATTTGAGTCCACGAGTAGGAAGCAATTCCGTCATCGGGGTCAGTGGACTCGATCCCATCGAGCGTGACGAGAACCCCTTCCCGAACTGTTTGGCTCAGTCCGGCGTTGGCCTTTGGAGGCTGGTTGACGTGAGTGACATTGATGATACAGGTATCCTCTGATTTCAGCCCTTCCGGATCGGTTACGGTGAGCCTGAAGGTGAGGGATGTCCCGTCCAACCCTGTTGTGGGAGCCGTGAAAGTGGGGTCTGCAGCTGTACTGCTGGAGAGGACCACCTGAGTGCCGCCGGTCTGAACCCAGCTATAAGTCAGCGGCGTGTTTTCCGGATCCGTCGAGTTGGAACCCACGAGCTTCACTTCGGCTCCTTCCACGACTGTCTGGTCTGGCCCGGCCTTGGCGACTGGAGGCTGGTTGGAGAGAGCGAATGTAGCGGAGATGGAGTGTGCAGCGGTCACGTTTGAGAAGGTGTAGGAGTTGGTTGCGGCCACGGTGGTGCCGTCCACGGTGAGAGAGGCGATCTTGTAGCCGGAGTTGGGTGTGATGGTGAAGGACTGGCTGGCGCCGTGGTTGACAGTGACGCTGCCCGAGGGTGAGATGGAGCCGTTGGGGCCGGCGGAGCTGGAGATGGTGTAGGTGATGGGGGCGAATGTAGCGGAGATGGAGTGTGCAGCGGTCACGTTTGAGAAGGTGTAGGAGTTGGTTGCGGCCACGGTGGTGCCGTCCACGGTGAGAGAGGCGATCTTGTAGCCGGAGTTGGGTGTGATGGTGAAAGTCTGGTTTGTCCCAGCCGTGACGTTTACTGATCCTAATGGAGAAATGGACCCATTTGGGCCGGCGCTTGCCGTGATGGTGAAAACCGTGGGGATGGCCACGAAAGTGGCTGAAATGGTGTGGGGACCGGTGATGTTCGAAAATGTATAGGAAGACACGGCTCCCACCGATGCGCCATCCACTGTGACCCCTGCGATTTGATAACCGCCGCTCGGCGTGATGGTGTAAGTCCTGGTGCTCCCCTCGCTTGCGTATGTGGTTCCACTTTGGCTGATGCTCCCTCCCAACCCCGCTGACGCGGTCATGGCATGTGCAACGACCTGGTTGGAGGGGGGGCTTTCGTTCCCGGCGCTATCGTATGCTTTGGCAACAACATAGTAGGTGGGTGCCGTCAGATCCAGTGCGTGTGTGGTATTGGCCTGTGCATCGGAGCTGTTGGTGTAGCTGCCGTTCGTTGTGCCGTAGTAAAGTTTGTAGCCGGCAACGGGGCTGGGGCTGGGATCCCAGGCGAATGTCACCTGGGCCGCCCGGGCCGGATGGCCGTTGAACAAGCAGAGCAGCAATCCTGTAAAGAGAAGAAAGGGAAAGAGAGAAGAGATGCGGACCTTCTTGGATTGACGGAATACACGGGAAAGAATCATCATTGGAACACCTCCAGTTTGACCTGCAAAGCAGTCCAGCTGGAGGCGAGCTACTCGAGCTTTCTCCGGCCGGCAACCCTGCGACCGTATTCCGGTTTCCCGGAACTTAGGCCAGTGGCTTTGCGTCCCACCCTTTCGAATGGTCTGCCCTTTTCGGTCGGTTTTGAATTACACTTTCCCCGGCCTCTTGAAGGGAGGTCCGGGCCTTGCCATGGATGCCTCTTCTATGACTTTTTCATGAGTTTTCTCAGGAACTTGTCCCAGGTGGCAAACACTTTCTGCCCCTGATCAGCGACTCGCTAGAACGCTTCTTCCCGGTGACATCCAGCGAGCACTTGACTTCTAAGCAAATTGCGTGCCGTACATGTAAGTCCTTTTCGAGATTGGCTTTACAGATGTGTGGCGAAAGATGCGGCCAAGGAACCGGAGAGAAATTCCTGCCTAGGATCGTGTAGGTGCGGCGGGCAAAACGCGCAAAGGGAGAACGCTTATTCTTTTGCGCGTTGGTGTGGCGGAGTAGGAAAAGGTTACCGGGGTGGAAGTGGAATTTCGCAATCGTATTTTATCGCCAACTGAATTGCTGATTGGCATGAAAATGGGGCAAAGGCATGCGCATTGCGGAAAGAAATGCCTCGTCGGCCGAGAGAGGGCGACAGAATAACAGTCTCTTGGCGCGGCTGCATCGTTGCCAAAGTTCGTTCAGGCACTCAGGGAGGGAGGTAGACGGTTTTTTGTGTTCCTCTGAGGTTCGCCGATTCGAATCGGGTGCAGGCATGGCATGAGATGAATTCAGGGGGGTGACCGGTCACTTGTTCTTACGCCAGCGGTGATGACTGATGCCGAACTTCTTGATCTTGTAGTTGAGGGCTCTTGGCGTGATCCCCAGGAGATCGGCGGCATCTTTCTGAATCCAGAGACTTTTTTCGAGGGCGGTGAGAATGAGGTCTCTTTCGTTCTTTTTCAGGTCCTGAGTCCGGGGAATGGGTTCCTGAACAGTTTCCTCACGAACGGGGATGGGGTGGGGAAGGGAGATGCTCTCTTCCTGGATCACTTGTGTTTCTTCCAGCAGAACCGCCCGTTCGATGGTGTTGGAAAGCTGCCGGATGTTTCCCGGCCAGTTGTACTGTTTGAGGAGTTTCAAGGCGCCGGGGGAAAATCCCTTGATGTACTTCTTGATGTTCCTGCAGTTTTTTACGAGGAGATATTCCGCGATCCGGTCGAAGCATTGAGGGCGTTCCCGAAGCGGTGGCAGGTGCACCCGGATGACGTTGATGCGGTAGTAAAGGTCTTCGCGGAGGGTGCCCCTGGCCACCATCTCCTCCACGTTGCGATTGGTTGCCGCAATGATGCGGATGTCGGAATAGATGGTCTGATTTCCTCCGAGTCTCTCGAAGCAGCGTTCTTCAAGGACTCTGAGGAGCTTGGCCTGAAGCGGCAAACTCAGTTCTCCGATTTCGTCCAGAAACACCGTTCCCCCGTTTGCCTGTTCGAACCGACCCACTCGCATTTTCTTGGCATCAGTGAAAGCGCCTCTTTCATGCCCGAACAATTCACTTTCAAGAAGTGTCTCGGGAATGTTGGCGCAGTTCACTTTAATGAAAGGCTTCTGCTTGCGGTGACTGTTGAAATGGATGGTTCCCGACAGAAAACTCTTTCCTGTCCCTGTCTCCCCTGTCATGAGAAGGGTCGAATCGGTGTTGGCCAGCTTCTTGACCGTCGCGATGACTTTCTTCATGGCGGGACTGTCGGCCACAATGCGGTTCCAGTCGTAGATGATGTCTTGTTCACGCCGCAGGTAATCGATTTCGTTCTTCATGCTGCGGTTTTCGAGGGCATGGGCGACAGTCAACCTGATTTTTTCCGGCGTGTAGGGTTTTGGGACAAAATCGAAAGCACCATCTCTTATCGCCTTGACGACAAGTTCCGGTTCCCCCGTTTGGCTTGTGACGATGATGGGCGTGACCGCAGCCCTGGATTTCACCGTCTTGAGGAAGTCGTTTCGGGCTAATTGGTCTGGCCGGATGTCCAGAATGATGACCTCAAAAACCTCTTTCCGCAGTCGTTCCGGGAGGTCACGGCCACCAGACCAGAAATGCACCTGCAGTCTGTCGGAAAGGGCTTTGGAGAGAATCCCCTGCCAATCTTGGTCGTTTTCAAGAATCAGGACCCGGTCCATCTTGTCCCCCAAGGCATGAAACGCTGTCGTTGAACCGCCTCTGTACAGAATGGACTCCCGTCAATTCCAGTTCTCGACCTCAGTGGAGGAGATGCCGGAATGAATGAATCCTAGATTCCATCATTTCGCTCAGCTAATCAACAACTTTTGGCGCGGACAGCGAAGACGGAGACCAGAGTCTAACGGGCTGTGAGGGCCTCGGAAATTTTGGCCGCCTTCTTCACGTCCATGTTGGAGAGAATACCTGCCGCTTCGTCGGAGTTCATGGTGGCGATGATGTTCATGACGAGTTTTTCGTCGAGATTGTCCAGGAGTTTTGCAGCCTCCTTCGGCTTCATGGTTCCATATATCTTGGCCAGTGAACGGACCTTCCCGTTTTGGTTTTCTTCCCGTTCCGTCCGGTATGCCTGGATCTCTTTCTGAATGGCCATGAGTTCCTTGAGTTTTTGTTCAACCTCTTTCTCCATTCGCGACAAGGTCTCCTCCTTCGCCCGGAGATCCTCCTCTTTGCGCTTCAATTCCGCCTCTTTCTGTTGAATGAAAGCGAAGGTTTCAGCGGGCTTTTGGGCAGAGACATCTCTTACGGCTCCAACCTGTGGGATGGCAGGAGTTGCCGGTACATTGCCCGCTTTGGCGAGTGCATCGGCAGGAGGTTGCGCCTTTTGATCGCCGGCGAGCACCACCGGGGGAGAAAACTCAACAGGCCTCTCGGAAAGCAGGGGAATGACGGAGAAGAGGATCTTCGCAACGATTGCCAACGGGATCAGAAGAAAGAAGAACTTGGCCCGGTTTCTATGGAATCTTTTAAACATGGCGCGTATCTCCATTTAGAGGGAACGGGAGCGGCAGTGCTTGAAGACGGCAATCTCGTCCATATGCTTATGCTCCCTTTTGAGAGTTGTGGTGCTGTGCATCTGCCTTTCCCTATCCCTGAGTTCCTCCATGATCTTGACTTCTCTGTCTCGTTGCAGCATGGCGGACTGGCGTTTTTCCATTTCCATCCGGGCCTCGTTCAGCTTCCTCTCCAGGGAGAGCAGTTGCTGTTCCAATGATTCGAGATAATGGAAATGCTCAAGAAAGTATCTCGCCTCTATGCCCCTTTGTTGCTTCTCTTGCAATTCCTGCCAGGAGCGCTCGTAAGTCTGCCTCACGAAGGAGAGGCGTCGTTTCACTTCTTCACAATAGCCGCGCGCTGCTGCAAAAGCGATTTGCGCCTCCCTTAGGGTATATTCGCGCTTTTGCAAGAGCGACTTGAATCGAAAGCGAAATGCCATGGACCGCCTTATGATTGAAACAGTGCTTCCAGGGCGGCCGATGCCTCCCCCACAGTGCACGGATCGTCGACTGGCTGTTGAAGGAAAGCGTTCAGCTTGTCTATCATGTCTATGGCGTAGTCGGTAGGAGGGTGGCTTCCGCGCGCATATGCACCGATGCGGATCATGTCCTCGCTCTTTCGATAGTTGGAGAGGGTCTCCACGAATCGGGAGGCGAGGTTCCTTCGAGGGGCATCCAGAAGACGGTCTTTCAGCCGACTGACACTTTTCAAGACATCGATGGCCGGGTAATGTCCGGTCTGAGCCAGGTTTCTGTCGAGAACGATGTGCCCGTCCAGGATGGATCGAAGGGCGTCTGCGACGGGTTCCTCCAGATCGTCACCTTCCACGAGGACCGTATAGATACCGGTGATGGACGCCTCCTGGAAATTCCCCGCCCGTTCAAGCAGGGCGGGCAGGAGACTGAAGACACTGGGGGTGTATCCTTTCGTGGTCGGCGGCTCTCCCGCCGCAAGACCGATTTCCCTGGCTGCCATTGCGAAACGGGTGACCGAGTCCATCATGAGGAGCACGTCCTTTCCGGAGTCTTTGAAGTATTCGGCCGCCGCCGCCGCCATCAGGGCCGCCCGCACCCGGACGGTCGCTGGCTGGTCGGAGGTGGCCACCACGACCACCGAGTGCCGCAGGCCTTCTTCCCCCAGGTCATGTTTCAAGAACTCGTTCACCTCTCGGCCCCGCTCTCCGATGAGAGCGATCACATTGACAGAGGCAGTGGTGTATCGGGCCATCATGCCAAGGAGGGTACTCTTACCCACACCTGAACCGGCAAAAATCCCCATGCGCTGACCTTTTCCCAGAGGCAGCAATGCGTTGATGCATCGCACCCCTACATCCAGTTGCTCCTGGATGACCGGTCTGTTCAAGGGATTGGAAACCCTTCCCGCCAGAGGCATGGTCTTCTGGAAAGAAATGGGTCCCAGGCCGTCTATGGGCTGTCCCAATCCATCGATGACACGTCCCAGGAGGGCAGGGCCCACGGCTAAGCTGCTCAATCGGCTGTGAGGCTCAACAAGATCCCCGGGCGATATGCCCGCCATGGAGGTGAGGGGGCTCAATTTCAGGCGCATGTTATCAAATCCCACCACCTCAGCTAAGATTTCACCGTTGTCTCCGCTGAGGGTGATGCGGCAGATTTCTCCCAGGGTCGCTTTGAGGCCCGCTACTTCAATGAGGTTTCCAGTAAGTTGCAGAACCCTGCCCTGAATCCGGAAAGCCGGGGACATTTGGATACACTTTTCGGTGCCCTGCAGCTTCAGGTAGTCCCCCATGAACGGGCTATGCGTCTCGTGTCGATCCATCTTCGTCAAGGAGTTGCTCCAGCTGTGCAAACCGTGTCTCCAGACTGGCGTCAATGCTTTGGAGATCGCTCTCCATTCGGCATCCGCCCCGTTCCAGCCCGGAATCCCCTTTGAGCAGGAAAGAACGCTGCCCATCACCGTTCCAACGGGCAAGGTCCATGCCTTTGGCAAGGATCTCCATGTCCTTGGGATGCATGTACAGAGTGAGACTGTGATGCGGCTCGACGTCGTCCAGGATTTCTTTCACCAAGAGGCTCACGGCCTCGGGATTGATGCTTAGCTCCGACCCCACGATTTTTCGGGCGATGGCGATGCTCGTGGAAACGAGCCAACGTCGGTAATCGGCAAAGACTCTTTGAGGGAGGTTTTCCAGTGTGGTGAAGAGTTTTTTTACGCGCTCCGTCACGATCTGCACCCTTTTCTCTCCCACTGCGTAACCGTCCCGTTCGCCCTGAGCGTAACCCTTGGTATAGGCTTCCTCTTCAATTTCCTGGGCTCTTCTTTCAAGTTCCAGCAATCGATTCTGTATAGTCTCTTCAAGGTCGTCGAGAACCGATGAGGGATCGGGCCCACCCGATGCAACGTCATGCCATGGGCTGAAGCCGTCCTCTCCAGGATGGAAAGCCTTGCGTTTCTCACCGGCTTCGTCGGAGAGGATCCGGAAATCGTAGTGAGAGAGGGACGGTTGCTCGAATCCTTTGATAATTTTAGACAAAGGAATCCCCCCCTTCTTTTCCCGCAAGCACCAGTTTGCCCTCCTTTTCGAGTCGTCGCGCAATGTTGAGGATGTTTTGCTGCGCCGTCTCGACATCACTCAACCGAACCGGTCCCATCATGGTGAGATCCTCCTCGAGCATCTGAGCGGCCCGCTGGGAGAGGTTTTTCATGATCTTGCCCTTGAGATCCTCGGAGGCGGTCTTGAGCGCGAGAGTGAGTTCCTCGTTGCGCACCTCCTTGAGGAGTTCCCGTATCCCCTGATCACTGATGTTCACCAAGTCGTCGAAGACAAACATGAGCTTGCGGACTTTTTCGGCAAGCTCCGGGTCATGGTCTTCCATGGCCTGGATGATCCCGTCTCCGGTTCTTCGGTCACTCAGGTTGAGAATCTCCGCAACGGTGGCTACCCCACCCAGAAGCTGGTGGCTTTCCTTGCCCATGGACACTAGCTCCCTTTCCAGGACCTCGTCCACTTCCCGGATCAGGTCCGGTGGCACCGTTTCCAGATGGGCAATGCGGTTGATCACCTCATACTGAAAAGCCTCCGGCAGGAAGGCAAGCACTTGGCTGGCTTTGTCATGCCCAAGATGCACCAGGATGATGGCGACGGTCTGGGGGTGTTCATTGCGGATGAAATTGGCAAGCACTCTTGCATCGATTTCCCTGACATTTTTGAATGGCACCCGTTGCTTTTCCATTTCGATCTTGTTCATTAGTTCGGATGCCTTGTTTTCTCCCAGCACGGATGGAAGGACGGACCGGATGAAATGCTCCCCCGGAATATAGAGGTTGTCATCGGAGTCGAACTGGCTGGTGAATTCCTCCAGGAGCTCATCAGACACGTCTTTCTTGACACCCTGGATGAAGCTCATTTGGACACCAAGCTCCTTGATTTCCTCAGTTGTCAGATTCTTGATGACCTGAGCGGAAGCCTCTTCGCCCAGGGCGAGGAGGATGATGGCGGCCTTTTGCGGACCAGTGAGTTTGGCCATGGATCATTCCTCTTCCCTAAGGAGTCCGCGGATGATCTCAGTGGCCCGCTCCGTGTCCTTCTGAACCAGGAGAGCGGCCTTTTTGCGAAGGCTGAGCTTGTTGCTCTTAGGAGAGTGCTCCATGAGGAGGGCGGCTTCGGCGCTCTCCCCCTCCGGAAGCGCCGGCGCCGTTCCCGGAAGCTGTTTGAACTCCGTTGAAAGCTCTTGAAACTTCTTCATGAAGGGCCGGATGATGAAGAGGAAAACCAAGAGTCCCAAGAGCATGTTGAAGAGCAGCTTCTGGTTGCTCTTGAGGAGCTTGATCCAACGGTTTTCCGCCGCGATGGTCTCCATGCCAGCCGTGTCCGTGGCAAAGGGGATGTTGGAAACGGTGATCTGGTCCCCCCGCCCTTCATTGTATCCCACCGCTTTCTTGACCACTTCTTCGATGGATTTGAGCTCTTCAGCAGATCGCCCCAGGAAGACGGACTTGGACGTCCCGTCAGCCTCTTGTTTGACCTCGTAAGGCCCATCCACAAGCACAGCGACCGAGATTTTCTTAACGGTTCCGGGGGATTGGACAATCTGCCGGCTCACCTTATTGATCTCGTAGTTGACCGTCTCCCGCTGACGGTTGTACTGTTTACCCTTTGGGGAGGGAGCGTCGCCGGTTGGGGAGTTCTGCATCAGCTTGCTTTCCACATTGATGGGGACGTCGGGGTTCCCCCTGGCGGTCAGTTCCTTCCCGTGTGAGTTTTCGATGCTGCGCTGCTGGCTGCGAACCACGGCGCTGTCAGGGTCATAGGTTTCTTCCGCGATTTGAACTCGATTGAAATCCAGGTCCACGTTGGTGCGCGTCAGAACGCGATTGGCGCCTACGACCTGTTCCAGCATGGATTGAACCTTACTCCGCAACTCCTCCTCAAGGCGCCCCTTGACCTCCAGTTGAGTGCCGGTCATCTGCATCGGCTGTTCGGAGCCGTTTTTCTTGAACAAAACCTGTCCATCGGTGCTCATGACCGTCACACGCTCTTCGTCCAAGCCGCGGACGGTTCCCGCGACAAGGTGAACAATCCCCTGGACCTGCCTCTGCTCCAGTCGGGCACCCGGCCGCAGCTTGACGACGACCGCGGCGCTTGGCGGCTTCTGCTCGGAGACGAACAGCGTTTCTTCGGGCATCACCAAGTGCACACGACTCTCCACCACCTCGTCCATCTCGTTGATGGTCCTTGCCAGTTCCCCTTGAAGGGCCCGCTGATAGTTGATCCGTTGGACGAAATCGGTGCTCCCGAGCTTCTGCTGATCGAAGATCTCGAATCCTACGCCCGCCCCCTTGGGGATGCCATCCCTGGCGAGAGCTAAGCGGGCTTCGTAGAGCTGGTCTTTTCCCACTTCCACGACTTTCCCCCCATGGGCGATGCGGTAGGGGATCTTCTTTGCCTTGAGCGATGCCACGACGTCCCCCATGTCGTTCTCGGACATGTTCGAGTAGAGAGGGCTGTATTCGGTCTTGTTGCTGCTGACGACGACGGTGGCCAAGCTTCCTGCGACCAGCACAACGGCCGCGACATAAATCACCTTGTGACGGGTGGGCAGAGCGGCGAAGACGCTCCTGATCTGCTGGAGAAAGCGGGAAAGGTGGTTCATGGCTGGAATGGTCCTCCGGGTGGATCCTCTCAGTGGCTAGAACTGCATGCGCATCACTTCCTGGTAGGCTTCCAGGGCCTTGTTGCGAACCTTGGTGAGAAGCCTCAGGCCGATTTCCGCTTCCTCCACCTTGATCATAGTCTCGTGGATGTTGCTGGCCCCCTGCACCGATCCTTCCTGCATGGCGCGATCCGACGCGTTCTGCAGCGCGTTGACCTCCTGGACTTTGGACTGCAAAGCCCCCAAGAAGGATTCGGAAGAGGCCTTCCGGAAAGACCGCAGCACCAGACTTCCGTCTTCCCCGATTCCTGTAGAGAGAGGATCGATTCGCATGAGCGCTACTCCTTGACTCGAAGGCCTACTTGCCGATCTCCAGAGCTTTCAGGGCGAGTTGCTTGGCCACGTTCAAAGCTGCAAGGTTTGCTTCATAGGACCGACTGGCATTGAGGAGGTTGGCCATTTCCTCCACCTGGTTGATGTTGGGAGTGAGAACGATCCCTTGCTCATTGGCGTCAGGATGATCGGGGTCATAGACTTCCTTGAAGTCCCGACCGTCAGGAACGATGTCGGCAACTCGAACCTTCTGGACCTCTTCACCCATGGCTGCTTCCAGCACTTGATCGAAGGCGTCTTGAGAAGGGACGCTCTCGCAAATGATGGTTCGGCGCTGATAGGGTTTCCCGTCCTCGGTCCGCGTCGTGTTCATGTTGGCAAGGTTGGCCGAGAGCACGTTGATCCAGGCACGGTTTGCGCTAAGGCCTGATGCGCTGATTCGCATGGAAGAGTCGAAATCCATCACTGAGCTCCTTCTCCAATGGCCTGTTTCATCATGGCGAACTTCTTGTTCAGAAGCCCGACGATGAGCTGGTACTCGATGCTGTTTCGGGAAAGCTTCAGCATTTCCTGGTCAAGGTCCACCGGACCCGTTTCCACCGTCTCGGGGGAGCGCATGGCGACGGTGAGATCATCCGGTGCCAAGTGTCCGCCGTTTGAGCGCACCATTTGCAGAACCTGGTCTTCAAGAGATTCCCGGAGTGCCTTGTCGAATGAGAGCTCTTTTGCGGCGTATCCGGGAGTGTTGAGGTTGGCGAGGTTTCCCGAAATGACTTTCTGGTTGAGTGAATTGAGGCTCAAGCGGTCTTTCATGAGCCCGATGGTCCGGTCGAATACTGATGCGTCGGCCATGTTTGCATCTCCTTCTCTTGCTGGTTCGACCGCATTGAGAGCAAATAGCGTACCAGCGGAGGCACGGGTTTGAAGAGGGGAAACTCCGCTGATCTGGGCGAAGAAGAAGGCTACGAGGCTCAGGGGCAAAGGTTTTGTCGAGATGGCGTGCAGTCCGGCGTCAATAGAGTCGTCAAATCAGTGACACACTGCCCTGAAAGGGGTCGGTCGGACTTTTGACTTACATCTCCTCTTGCTGCCGGTATTCGTTGAGCTTGTTTCGGAGCGTGCGGACGCTGATGCCCAGAAGTTCGGCCGCGCGGGTTCGATTGCCGTCCACAGTGTCCAGGGCCTTATGGATCATTCGTTTTTCCATTTCACTGAGGGGCATCAGAGTCCACTCCCGATCCTGTGCCGGGCTTTCCGATACTCCGTCTTCATCGAAGATGAGATGTTCCGGGGCGATGGATTCACTTGTGGAGAGGAGCACGGCCCGCTGGATCACGTTTTGAAGCTCGCGGACGTTTCCAGGCCAGGGATGCAGCTGCAGCTTTCGCCGGGCTTCGGGCGAAATGTCTTTGACACAGCCTCCGTGAAGCCTGTTGTACTGGATGATCAGGTGGTTGGAGAGGAGGAGGATGTCGTCGGGGCGGTCCCGCAAGGGTGGAATCTTGATGGGGATCACGTTAAGCCTGTAATAGAGGTCTTTTCTAAAACGTCCCCCCTTGAGGGCTTCATCCATGGTGAGATTTGTTGTGGCAAGAACCCGCACGTCCACGCGAATGGGATGGCGGCCCCCCAGTCGGTCCACTTCGCTCTCCTGGAGGACCCGCAGCAATTTGGCCTGGAGGTGGAGGGGGATTTCCGTGACCTCGTCCAGGAGGAGAGTCCCCGTATTGGCTGTTTCGAATTTTCCTTCCCGCGTTTTGATCGCACCTGTGAATGCGCCTTTTTCGTGACCGAAGAGTTCGCTCTCCATGAGCGTCTCGGGAAGGGCCGCACAGTTGAGGGCGACGAAGGGACGGTCTTTTCTGGCGCTGTTTTTGTGGATGAACCGGGCAATGAGTTCCTTGCCCGTGCCGCTCTCACCTTGAATGAACACGGTGGCGTTGCTTGCAGCCACCTTGAGGGCCATGGCCTTGAGTCGCAGCATGGACGGGTCACGCGTGATGATATCCGGGCAGGAGGGCGGAGCTGACTTCGGGGAGGTCTGCAGGGGGGAATCCAACAAATCGATGGTCTTAACCAGACGTTCCTTGGAAAGGGGTTTCCCCCAGAAATCGTAGGCGCCCATCTTCATGGCTGTGACAGCATCCTCGAGCCTCGGCCTCTGAGTTGTGACGATCACTTGGGGAGACGGTTGGATGAGTTGGGTCAGTTGGATGAATTCCATGACGGGTGCCGCGTGGCCGTTGAGGTTCACCAGTACCAACCCGGGCCTTTCACGCTTGGCCAGGCCCTCCGCGGACTTGAAGGAATCCGTTGCAATGGGCAGATGCCCATGTTCCCGGAGAAACGAGGAAAGGTTCTGAACCTCCCTCAGATCGTTATCGACAATCAGAACAACCATTTCATGACTCCATGCCGCAAACTCCGGAAAAAAGGAGAACCCGGTGAAGGAGCAAAGTGCAAGACACGGCTGTGTACTCTCCTTGCACTCGTCTCCGGCGCCGTCTCCTTCTTTTCCTGAAGAACAGCCCTATCCCGCTTCACGGTGTCTTCGGTTTGGCCATTTTGATGGCTTCCAATTGCTGCTGAGCAGCGGTTTTCCAAAAGGACTGGGTGGATGCCAAAAGCTGGGACAACTTCTGTGATGCCTTGTCCGTCTCCCCTGCCCCCAAGTAAAGCCGGGACAGTTCATAGTTGAGACGGCTTTTCTGTTCCTCGGAGGACGCGTGCTCTAAGGCTGCCTCCAGAGATGCCGCAGCCAGGTCCCCTTGCTTCAGTTCCTGCTGACACCGGCTTAAGAGCAGAAGCAGAGGCAACATTTTCGAATGGTCACTCCTGTCCGCTACTTCCTGGCACTTGGTGAGGAATCTGAGGGCTTCATCGTACCGGGACATTCCCATGAGGCTCTCGGCATAGGCCAGAAGGGCTTCGAACGCGACAAGCCCCACATCCCCATCCTTCTGGATAGCCCGAGAGAAGTGTTTCACCGCTTCCCCGTATTTCTTCTGTTGCGCACAGATGCGGCCCAGCAGTTCCGATTTCCGCCCTTCACACGCAGGTGCCTGGATTTGCTCGCACAATTTCATGGCCTTGTCCGTGTCTCCCATGAGGAAACTGTAGAGGGCGAGCTTCAACATCCATTCCTCGTTCCTTTTCCGACTTTTGAGGAGAAGCCGCTCGTAGATTTCGGCGGCATTGGTGTGAAGACCAAGAGCGGCGTAGGCGTCGGCGATGAGATCTTCCCCTTCAAGCGGCTGATTGCCGCGGAAGGCCGCCGAGTATTGTTCGTGTATCTGAACGAGCAGGAGATTGTCCTGCGATTCGGCGGCCCTGGTGATCCACGCCTGGAGTACCTTTTCCCTAAGGGCGAGGAATTCCTCGTGGGATGTCACGTCCTTTTTGTCGGCAAGTATCTCTTCAATGAGTGCCATGCTTTTTGGGTAATCCCCGTGCTTCCACTCCCACGATGCGAGCTTGAAATAGACTAGGCGTCGCAATGCCGGTGAAAGTTCCTTTTTGGAGAGTTCCCGGTAGATCCCCAGTGCTGGCCCCTGGTTGCCGTGCTCCCGTCTCTCCAGCATTTCCGCGTTCCTGATCCGGCTGATGATATCTCCCTCCGAATCCCGATAGTGGCGCTGAATGTGGGAATACATCTTGCCTGCAAGCTTCTGGTCACCAAGGTTGAGAAAGATTTCCGCGATCTTCGCCAGGACCAGGTCCCGATCAGGAGCGCCCGGAGCCAGATTCAGATAGCGGAAAAGGAATTCGAGGCTCTTGTCGTACTGTTTGAGGGAGAAGTAGGATTCCCCGAGGAACTTGATCAGGTCCGGCCTGCGAAGGTAGTACGATGGGTCCTCGTTGAAGCACTGCTGAAGGATTTCCGCTGCTTCCTTGGGCGCTCCTACCGCATTGAGATTCCGGCCCAAATAATAGGTCGCCTCCAGACGCTCCTGCTTCTCGAGCTTGCTCCGGAGCGCGAATCGGAAAGCCTCGATCGCCTCCACGTAGGATTCATTCCGATGGTAGATTTCCCCGAGCTTGAGCCAAGCCTTGGAATACAGTGGGTGATCGTGTCCCGCGGAGATGACCTGCTGCAGGTACTTTTCAGCCTTCTTGGTATTTCCGATAGCTTCGTAGACGATACCGGAACGATAGAACGCGCCGGGAGCCCGGAGAGACCTGGGATCCGCTTTCAGGGCGTCGAGATAGAGGTTGAGGATTTGAGCAGCGTGTCGGACCATGTCTTCCTGGTGTGATTCAAAGTAGGCATCTGCTTTTTGATAAAGCATCTCCGCGCTGGACGGGTCCGGTCGGGTGCCCTCCTGGAACTCGGGAACCCCCGATGCCTCTGTGTCCTTCTCTCTCTT
>JAAYVE010000001.1 GCA_012517315.1 Deltaproteobacteria bacterium | reverse complement strand
GGTCCGCGGCTTCAGTGTCAAGGAGGGTACGGCTAGACGCAAGATGCCCTCACGTGGGCCATTTTAGAATGGTAAAAGTATTGCTCCCTGTGCCTGGAGCCAAAAACCAGTCAACGGGCGCGCGCCGATTTGGACGCCCTAAATTTATGCTCATTAACCAAGGTTTCCTCATAAGAAACCTATTGGTTCATCTTCAGGGCCTGAGACAGCCTTATTGACGTCAATTCAGCTTTTCTGGCAAATATCAGGAAATCCTCAATACGGCGATAGAAGGCTTCCTCTTCCGCCTCATTGTTCACGATCGTCGTCAACCCAGGGAGGAGTGAGGTGGAATGAAAGAACATATTCACGAACTTACTTCCTTTCTTCTTCATAACCTCGGCGAGCCGGATCATCCGTGCGCTGTCGGCAAACTCCGGCGACAACACAACCCTGTTGAGAAGGTTTGCCCTGTTCAGGAGGCCTTTAATAGGAAGACCTCTCAGGGGCTTTGAATCCAGAGTATTCCAGACCAATGCGCACAGGGCGAAGTTCTCCTGGAGGAAGCCGATGGTCGCGGGCACTTCCAGGAGAGCGATTCCCAGATCCCCCCAGCCGGAATTCCCTGCATCCATCCAGAAAGATTCCGGAGGGATATCGGAAAAATCGGGGCCATGCTCACTTGCCCAATTGGTGTATGCAGTGACGGACGAGTCCACCTTGTACTGGAGCTTGTGGAGATTCCTCGCCACCTCCCGGTTGAAGCCCCATCTGCCCGCCCGGAAGGTTTTGGGATCAATGCCGAAGTTTTCCCTGATGGTCCGATCCAGCGTCTCCATCTTCTTGTATTGGAGATCAGGGGGCAGGTTGCACAACATGCTGTTCCTGGCGCTTAACTCCTCCTCAAAGGGAGGAGTGTTCCAGGGGTGACAGTGCATGCCGATCTCACAGGCGTCCCTCTTGAGTATTCCGGAAAGGATTGAAACACTCTGCTCATCGGTGGCCACGGGATAGGTGATGAGGTAAGTGGGGATGACGCCATACCGGTCAAACACATCCTGCAGCCTGGTTATCCTCTTGATGTTCTCAAGAGTTTGCCCGCTGGTTCGGTATTCGCCCCAGTTGTCCTCTTCCGTATCGATGGTGATGATGAGCTTCATTCCGCAGCCTGACCTTATTTTGCTGTGTCTGCACTCCGGTGGTGCACCAGTCAGAAATGAACTGATTCCAACTTGGATCATCCTCCACCGCATCAACGCAGGATCATCTTTCCTGCATACCTGGCGAGTCTCGCTAACCCGACGACAAGCGGAACCAGCCTCCTCCGCCCGAAGAGAAGCTCAAGGGCTCGCCGGCCCTCATTGGACCAATGAAACTTGTATTCCTCCTCTCCTTTGAGAAAATCATAGACAGATATCCCGTTCCCAATTGCCGAACTGATGCAGAGCCCGATCAGGACATTTCCGATGCTGACTTTGGGGTTGAACTCCTTATCCACCGCCATCAGATACATGGAGAGGGTATCGCCATGCCGCAAGTGCAGAAACCCGGCAAAATATTGATCACGGCCGGCAAGAAGGTCAATCTGCACCATTGGCTCATTGGTGGATCTTTCGATGGCCTTTTCGATAAGCTCCCTCAGGTGCTTCCCTTCCCAGCCAGCCTTCTCTTCGTAGAGTCGAAAGAACTCCTTGATGGGTTCATCCAAGCCACCCTCTGTGAAGGTTCGATGTTCGACGGCCTCCGTTCTGTTCAGGATTCTGAGCTCCTGCCTGAATCGTTTGGCTCGTTTGGACATGGCCCCAGAGAAATAGTCGCTTTCTGATTTTGGCAACAGGGCACGCGGGCAGAAAGACGCAGGATTGATTTCGGCATGCTTTCCATCTGCCTTGATCTTGTTGAGGAAATGTAAAAGGAAAAGGGAATTTGATGGAATTTCACGGAGCGCCATGCAATCCCAGTATGATGCACCATCTCCCAAAAGGAAATCGTAAATGGCGCCAGCAACTTCTTCTTCTCTTCCCCTGGCGGCAAAAACATCCAGGTAGTCCGATCCGGATTCGGGGGTACCAAGAAACTCTATTTGCTTCAGGAGGAAAGGCTTGAACCCACGATGGTTGACATACCATGGTGCAACCCCCATGAGTTTCCCATTGTCATCGTTCACAAGCAGTATGAACAGTTTCCTGCCCCCGGAGAGGAAGCACTCGGCCCAGGAATAGAGCCACTGCCACGTGAGAAACGCCGTGTCAGACCGAGATCCACCCAGGAGGTGGTTCCATTGTTTGGACAACTTGGACCATTCGTCAAAGGATTCCACCACGGTTACGGTGCTGTTCATCCATGCCTCACGAGTGAGCGGGACAGGAGCCAATCCGTTCGAAAAGATTCGTTGAAAAAGCGGCTCAACACTTGCGACAAATCGGTGCGGAACACAACCTCAACGCCCGCCAAGGGCTGCACCACAAACCTTTCGCACTGGGAGGTCAGTGGCTCAGACTGCATCTACGCAATCAAGGCATCGACCAGATTGCGCTTCAGGCTGATGAGCGCTGCTGTAAACGGCAATGGCATGATGGCAAGGAAGAGATAGGCGGCAGTTCTTGGCTGAAAAGGGAACCAGGCAAGGCTTTTCCAGAGGTGTCTCCGCGCGGCGGCCCGGTTTTCGGAGAACTCACTGATGCCCACCCAGGCGTATGCCGAAGCCATCCTCGCACGAAACAGCCGGCGTGGCAGCGCAATTTCGCCATGCGTCGAGTCGAGCATTTTCAGGACCGTCGTCAGATTGTTTCGAGCGATCCATACCATGTGCTCACTTTGGGTCAGCTGGTCCGCCGCTCCTATCCGGTAGTGAATGGTTGGAAAGTCCATGAAGGCCACATCCCCCACCCTGCAGGTCCGCGCATGAAAGTCGTAATCCTCACCGCTCCTCAATAGAGTCACATCGAAAAACCCGACCTTTTCCAGCCTTTCACGCCGCAGAAGCACCGTAGACGTGTGCACCAGGTTGCCCATGAACATCCAGGAGAAGATGTCGCCCTGATAACACTTCCGCTTGCGCCACCGGGCCGGACAGTCCTGCCAGACGTCACCGATGTCCCAACTGCGGCTGAAGTGCTTTTCAGGCGTGAAGGAGCGGTATGCCTCATACATCCGCCTCAGGTAAGCTTCAAACAGCGGAGTGCCCGACTCGTCGACAGCAACCATGTCCGTCCACACCATTCCGGCATTCGGACAGCGTTTGAGAAGGCTGACCTGCGCCTCCAGCTTCCACGGCAACCAGAGGTCGTCGCTGTCCAAAAACGCGATATATTCGCCCTTTGCCGCCAGAAGTCCCCGGTTTCTGGCTGCGGAGACGCCGGCATTGTCCTGCCTGATGTAGTGGACCCGGTCATCCAGCATGGACACGACATCCCTGGTATCGTCCTGTGACCCGTCATCCACGATCAGGATTTCAACCTTCGGGTATGTCTGCGACAGGACGGATTCAGCCGCCTGCCTGCAAAGTCTGGAGCGATTGTATGTGGGGATGATGACGCTGACCAGACCGCCTGCAGCTGTCATTTTGACGGCCCCTTTCAATGCTTGGGAGCGGACAAGGAATGGGCTCCCAAGCCCTTATTCTTCAACAGGCCAGTAGTCTGGAAGCAGGTCCAGGGTCTCCGAGGCAAAAGCCATTCCCAGTGACTTGGCCTCATATATCTGTTCCTCCGCGGAGACAACCGATACCCGCACGAAGGCTCCGTCGTTGCGGTTCTTCATCAGCCTGTCGACGAAGCGTTGAATGTTCTGCTCGATGCCGGTCGCCAGCACCTTGTCCCCAGCCGACTGGTACCAGAACAGGGCAGAAAAGTAAGCATCCCCTCTCCTGGCAAGCACATAGTTGACGTCAACACCATTGTTGTAGCGTTTTGGCGTCAGACGCACCGGGTACGAATCGATGATCCCCCAGCCCGAACCAGGCAGGCACCCGAATGGGTTGTGACCTGTGCGCCCTCCCTTGGCGGTCCCGTAGTAACCAATGTAGAGGTCAACCTGTTCTCCGCGATCAGACCGATAATGGCGGTAAATTTGCTTGTCGGCATTCAATGCGCCATTCACGGCGGCGGGGAGAGAGTCGTCACGGCCCTGAAAGTTCCCAATGTTCATCGGGAGAAGTTCCAGGCTGGTCTTGACCACCTCCGGTTCACCGCGCAAACCGACGCCGGCGACTGAAGAGATCGTGACCAGTAATATCACAAGGGATGTGGAGAAGGGCTTATGGAACATGAACCATGTCCGCTTCAATGAGCTGCAAAATCATCAATGCTGCATGAAGGCATCAGAGGGCGTTTCTGAGCAGGCGATACTCGGCAAAGAGCATAGACATGCCGAACAGAAACACAGCAAAGCCTGAAATGTCATGAAGGAACCCCAACGCAATCCTGCTTCCAAAAGTGTGAGCGAGAAGGCCGGTTCCGGTCACTCGAAGTATATTGGCAAGAATGGAGAAAGGGACTGCTGAGAGGACGAGAATGGCGCCGATGAACCACCCTCTCCTCAGGAGGTGGGCGAATATCACGGCAATCATCGCCAGGGATACAAGGGAGCGAATGCCGCTGCATGCCTCCGCAACTTCCAGTTGCGTATTGGCAAAATAGACCATGTTCCCCTCCCGATACGCAGGGATGGAAAAGAGTTGAATGAGCGAGGTCGAAACCTTGGTTGCGAACAATTGAAGCGGGAACGAGACCAGGTTCACAACCGTTTCGGGAATGGGGATCATGAATAGGAGGAAAAGGATGGGAAAGGCTGTCTTGCTGAAGAACTCCCTCCCCAGGCAGAAGAGCACCAGGCCGATGAGCGACGACACCATCATGCAACGAGAAATAAACGCCACACTCCCCGCGTAACTGACCAGGTAGACAAGCAGGGAAAAGAAAAGCACATAAGCCCCCAAATTCATGCTGGAAATCTTCGCCTCGGCCAGTTCAGCCCTGTTCGTCCAGAGGAAGTACACCGACACCAGGGGAACTATCATCCCATGGGAGTTGTCCGAATGGTTGAGCCAAGTCTTCAGCATCTGGGGATAAATTGGGAAAAAGGCGGCAAACCAGAGAATAAGGAGCGTCCCAAACCTCAGCATGATACCCCTGCGGGAATTAGGAGATGATAGACCCATTTGGACTAACTGCACCATTTGCACCCATCTCTCAGTGCCCTTCCCCCAATACCTCTCCCAGCAGTTCATGTATGAGTGCTTTGTCTCTCTTGGACACAAGCGGGTGAACAGGGACTGAGACAAGCGTGTGCGCAAGTCTCTTTGCCTCCTCACAAGCGCGCCCGTCGAAACCGCGGAGTTCTTCAATCCCGTCAACGGAATCCGGGTATGAAGGCATGATGCCGAGGCCCCTTTCCTTGCCTCTCACCAGGAGGGCATTTCTGGCCACCGTGTCATCGATGCTCAGGGGAAATCGCAGAAGAGAATAACCGGCTCCATTCTCCTCACAGTAGTGACGAACCCGCAGGGAGCTCACCACCGATTTGCACCAGGCCACATTTTGCCGACGGGTCGACCTAAACCTCTCCAATTTGGCCTTCCAGTTCATTGCCAGTCCTGCCTGGAAAGGGCTCATTTTCCTCATTGGGAAATCCGGATCATAAATCGTCTCACCGAGCTTCAGGAAGGGCAATGACCTTGGCAGCCAGAAAAAGGATGGCCTTTGCAGGACGACTATTGAAACCGCTCTGCAGATCAAGGCGGCCGTTTCCAGCGGTGTGTAATCGGGGAGTGTTTCCAGGGCTATCGAGAGTTGCAGCGCGATATCGTCCCGGTCCGTGAGGATGACCCCTCCTTCCACGGTTGAGAAGGCCTTGCCCCGGCCAAGGCTGAAAAACCCGACGTCGCCCAATGTTCCCAATTTCCTGGTGTTGATCTCCTCCCCCATTGCCTGAGCTGCATCTTCGACGACAGGCAAGCCGAAATGCGAAGCCAGTCGCTGCAGTTGATCCATTCTCCCAGCGAAGCCGAAGAGATGTGTCGGAACTATCGCGAGGAACGGTTTTATCGGGCCGGAAAGATCGTCGCCAAAGCCATCCCGCGTTGTGCTCAGGGTGTCAGGGGAGGCTGCGTGGGCCCCTCCTCTCCGGGAGTTTCCGCATGAAACGGCGCGTGTCGATAGTAACTGCTCGAGCTTCTCCATGTCAAAGTCGAATGAGCCGGGCCGCACGTCGCAAAGGCTTACCTTTAGTCCGGCGCGCACTATTGCGGAGGGCACCGAGTAGCATGTGAACGCCGGAATCAGAACCTCGTCCCTGCCAGGGTACAGTCTTCTCAGCGCCTGGAGGATGAGGGTCAAAGCGGTCTTCCCCGACGAAACGAGAAAACAGTGCTTCACCGCAAAATGGCTGCACAGGTCTGCCTTGAACCTGTCAAGCTCTCTAGTCCCGGTCTCAAGGGCGCGAAGCCCCGCTATCACGTCACCCGCACTCAGGGGTGAAGCCGCTGGGGGCAATGTCCGTCTAATGCGCAAGATAGCACCTGGTGCTTTGTCCGATCATGAATTGCAACTCATCACAGACCGATATATCGTCGAACCAAGGGGCCGAGGACCTTG
>JAAYVE010000018.1 GCA_012517315.1 Deltaproteobacteria bacterium | reverse complement strand
GAACGTGGACATCATCAACGCCAGCAGGCGCCGCCGTATCGCGAGTGGAAGCGGCACCTCGGTCCAAGACGTCAATCGGCTCATCAACAGCTACTCCGAAGCCCGCAAGATGATGCGCCAGATGATGGGAGTGAGCGGCACAAAGAAAAAGAAAGGCAAGGGAAAGCGCAAGAGGGCATTTTTCCCTTTTTAAGTTGGGATGAATGGTTTATACGAGTTAATTTACATCGGTGGTCAATGGCATTGGCTTCAGCTCAGGGTTGCACGGCCGCTAAACGTCCTTTTCCGGTGGGACTTTTCCCCTGTTGCATTGGAAGTCATGGGAAGCACACCCTCACTCAGCCCAAGGTCTTGACCCGGTGAGGCATCGCTGGAATCACGAGCGAAATTCATTCTTAGGAGGTGAGACGCACATCATGGCAGTTCGCATTCGTTTGGCTAGAGGGGGCAGGAAGAAAAGACCGTTTTACCGCATCGTCGTGGCCTCTTCGGAGGCGCCGCGGGATGGCCGATTCATCGAAGGTATCGGCACTTACAATCCTTTGCCGGAGAATCCCGAGGTCACCTTCAACACGGAGAGACTTCATTATTGGCTCCAACAGGGAGCGAAACCCTCTGACACGGTGAGAAGCTTGATTCGTAAGTACGGTGTTCAGGCAGCGGCTGAGGCTTGATGGGTGGAGGGTGTGTTTGCGGCGCAGAAAATCCGGAGGTCACCATGTTGAAAGAACTGATCGAGTTTATGGCGCGGGCTTTGGTGGACAATCCAGACAAGGTGAAGGTCTCCGAAATTGAAGGGGAACAGACATCTGTGATCGAACTGCGTGTAGCCAAGGAAGACCTGGGTAAAGTGATTGGAAAGCAAGGGCGTACGGCCCGTGCGATGCGAACGATACTGAGCGCCGCTTCGACCAAGATTCGCAAGAGAGCTGTTTTGGAAATCATCGAATAGAACCGTCCCATGGAGGAACCGCGCCTCATTGCTGTCGGAAGGATTGTGAGAACTCACGGAGTGCGGGGTGAAGTGAAGCTGTACCCTTATGGGGACAGCATGGCCTCTCTCGGCGCTGGGGAGACCCTCCTCTTGGAAAGGAAATCCGGTCACCCACGGGAAACACTGACTCTGGTCAGCCGCAGGGCCCAGGGCAGAATGTGGATCGTGAGGTTCCGGGAGTTGGAGGACAGGGACGAGGCCCAGGAACTGGCGGGTCGCGAAATCTTGCTTCCAGAGGATCGGCTCCCGCCGACGCAGGAGGGGGAATACTACCACTACCAGTTGCTGGGGCTTGAGGTCGTGACGCGCGAGGGAATTCAGGTGGGTATTCTCCGGGGGATTCTAGAAACAGGCAGCCATGATGTTTACGCTGTTGAATGCCATGGAAGGGAGGCTCTCATTCCCGCCGTGGATGATGTGATTTGTGAAATTGACCTGAAGCAAAACCGGATGGTGATCGATCCCCCGGAAGGTCTCCTGGATGATCTTTGACATTCTGAGCCTGTTCCCCCAGATGTTTGCGTCCCCCCTCGGTGAAAGCATCCTGGGCAAGGCTATGGAACGTGGGCTGATCGAAACCCGTCTCCACAACATCAGGGACTTCGCCTTCGACAAGCACCAGATGACGGACGATCGGCCTTTCGGTGGGGGAGAGGGGATGGTGATGAAACCAGAACCCATCGTGGAAGCCGTCGAGTTTCTCCGGAAGACGCGTCCAACCCCTCTGGTCGTTTTGCTGACCCCCCAGGGCCGCCTTTTCAACCAGCGGATCGCTCGCTCGCTCGCTCGTGTCCCCCGACTGATCCTCATCTGCGGGAGATACGAGGGAGTGGACGAAAGGGTTGCGGAGCACTTCACCGACGAACAACTCTCCATTGGGGATTATGTCCTGACGGGTGGCGAATTGGCGGCCATGGTCGTCGTGGATGCCGTTTCGCGGCTCATCCCTGGAGTCCTGGGGAATTCGGCGTCAACGGACGAAGAATCTTTCACTGAACCCCTTTTGGAGTACCCGCAGTACACTCGGCCTCAGGAGTTCAGGGGGTACCGGGTTCCGGAGATCCTTCTCTCCGGCCATCATGAAGCCATCAAGCGCTGGCGGAGAGGGCAGGCCCTCATAAGAACCCGAACCCGTCGGCCGGATTTGTTTGCCCGGATGACCTTGACCCCTGAAGACGAGGAACTCCTCCGGCAGGCGTCTGATGAGTGGCGGGGACGGTTGTGGAAGGAGTCCGAATGAGTCGCCCGGGACCGGGTGGAGAGAAAATGTGGGACAACCGCCTCCTCTCACACCATGGGCATCCGTCGCGCCGAGGCGCACCCCGGGGAAAGACAAAGGCAAGAACGCGATCCGGGGGGATCGGCTTACCGTAAAAGGGATGCTGGCAGATTGGCGCCGCTTTATCTGGCTCTTGTGCACTATCCGGTTTTGAACCGGAGAGGGGAGGTCATCGCTTCGGCCATCACCAACCTGGATCTCCACGATTTGGCCCGTTGTGCCGCCTGTTTTGACCTGCCCGCTTGCTTCGTGGTGACGCCACTCCGGAACCAGCAGGCTTTGGCGGGACGCCTTTTGAAACACTGGTGCCAAGGCGTGGGCAGGGAACTGCTGCCGGAAAGGGCAAAGGCATTGAGCAGGTTGCGCGTCGTGACCAGCATCGACGAGGCGGCTACCCAAGTCGCTTCGGAATGTGGAATCCCGCCCAAGATATGGGCTTCCAGTGCCAGGGAGGGCGTTGGGAATTTGAACTATGCCGAGGCTCGCACCGGTCTCAAGGACAGGGGACAGGCTTTCATGCTCCTGCTGGGCACAGGCTGGGGGCTGGCCCCTTCCGTGCTTCAAGGCGCCCATGCTGTCCTGGAACCTATCCGGGGGGTCGGGACGTATAATCATTTTTCCGTAAGATGTGCCGCAGCGATCATGTTGGATCGGCTGCTTTCCAATACCATTGACTGACTGTTGGAACGAGCGGAGGAAGAAAATGGGAATGAACGTGGTTGAAAGTATCGAAAGCGACTTCATGCGGTTGGACATTCCTCCATTCCGCGTCGGCGACACCGTGAAGGTGCACGTCAAGATTCGAGAAGGGGAAAAGGAGCGGATCCAGGTGTTCGAGGGGGTGGTCATTCGTCACCACCGGGGACGCATGGGCGCAACCTTCACGGTGCGAAAGGTCTCCTACGGCGTGGGGGTTGAGCGGATTTTTCCGCTCCATTCGCCGCAGCTGGACAAGATCGAAATTCTCAGGAGAGGAAGGGTGAGGCGCTCCCGGCTTTACTACCTGCGATCTCTTGTGGGGAAAGCCGCTCGCATTCGGGAGAAGCGCTAGTGCGGGTCAAAGATACCGTCGGTCTGGAGGTGGAAATGTGCCGGTTCGAGAGGGAAGCCCACCTCCAGGGCTTTCAGGTGGTTGCTGGGATCGACGAGGTGGGCCGCGGCCCCCTTGCGGGACCAGTGGTAGCCGCCGCGGTAGTCCTGCCCCGGGACTTTCCCCCCTCCGGGATCAGAGACTCCAAGACGCTCTCCGCCCGGAGAAGGGAAACCCTCTGCCGGGAGATCCGTTCCCGGGCCTTGGACATCGGAGTGGGTCTGATCGATTCCCTGGAGATCGACTCCTGCAACATCCTCCAGGCAGCCTTCCGCGCCATGACACAGGCGGTATGCGCACTGAAGGTGCAGCCGGAATGCCTTCTCATCGACGGCCCGTACACGCTCCCCATCCATTACCCCCAGCGGGGCATTCCCCAGGGCGACCGCAAATCCGTTTCCATCGCTGCAGCCTCAATTGTTGCCAAGGTACACCGGGATGCACTCATGATGCAGTACCACGAGATCTATCCCATTTACGGTTTCGACCGGAACAAGGGCTACGGCACGCGCGAACATCTTGAGGCCATTCGCCGCCACGGACCATGCCCCATTCATCGAATGAGCTTCAAGGGAGTTGCGGGCTGATCGTCTCCTCGATCCGTTCGATGCGCCAAGATCCATACCCCCCCCGTCTACGCATCCGCACTCCGTGCACATCCCTCCCCTCCCGGTTGATTGCGAGTTTCCTTAATGATTACCCAATGTTGTCACTGGGCACCCCTATTGACGCATCCTATGAAATGTACTATGTAAGGCTTACATTCTTCAGTTCAGACCAGAGAGTCTGTCCCAGAACCTTTTCAACAGCTGCCATAGCGCTTGGCGCCAGGCCCGTGCGGCAAGTCTTCATGACCGTACCATCCTTAAGGGACGTTATCTGATGACATTCCGGTCACATCATCATCGACGGGGGAAGACGCGATGAAAGGCAGGAGAGAACCCCAAGATGCTCCTTGGAGAAATACCGACCGTTTACCAGAGGACCCTCTGTTCGGCCCGCTGGACGACGCAGTGCTCTCGAGAATTCTGAATTGCTCCCACAAGATGGAGTACGGCAGGGATGAAGCCGTCGTCGTGGGCGGAGAGCAGTCCCGTTGCCTTTACTACGTGGAAAGGGGCAGTGTGGAGGTGTCCAACACGACGGACGACACCCGGATCACCGTTGCCATCATCGGGGAGGGGGAGTTTTTCGGAGAGATCGGCTTTTTCGACGGCAGATCCAGGGTTCGGGACATTCGAGCAACCGAGGACTCGATCATACGCCTGTTCGACAGCGAGTCCGTCAAGAAAATGCAGGATGAAGACCCTCGCCTTTACAACCGGTTCCTGACCATGATGGCCCAATCCATCTGTGTCAAGTTCCGCAGGGTGCTGGAAGAGCGGGAGCCTCTCACGGCCTATGCAGCCTCCCTTTCCACGGGCGGACGCACCTTCCAGGAGACGACCGCGGTTCCCGAGCAGTATCTCACAACCCCCGAATGGTATCTGATCAATGGGATCGTGGAGGATTTTAAGGCCTTTTTTTTCAATGTGTCTCACCAACTGCAGCAGGACGCCTCCGACGAGATACCGGAGGAGATCCAGGTAAAATGCCAGTCGGTGATGAATGCGTTCAACTCAAGACTTCAGGATGCTCAAAGCCGGGTGGCGGCATCAGAGGCCGCCCCTTATCTTTGGGGTTACCTTTTCAAAGAGATTTTCCCGTATTTCATGAGGAGCCGTTTTGCGGAGCGGGCCTACTACAAGCCCAGGGGGTATGCGGGCGATTTCATGATGATGGAAATGATCTATCGGAAAGAGCCTGAAGGGGACGGGAAATTGGGAAAGCTTATGGACGGCTGGTGTCTGACCACCGCACCCGCCCGGGCCGTCCGAGAACGGCGCATCCTCCTTCGCGACCTGCTGAGAGGACTCTCGGAAGAGAGAAAAGAACAGGAAGAGAGCATCTGCATCATGAATCTCGCCTGCGGTTCCAACAGAGAACTCTTCGACTTCCTGGCAGCATGCGATTACACAAACAGGATCGCAGCCATCTGCATCGATGCGGACCGTAAGGCCTTGGAGTACACCAACCAGAATGTCAACGTCATTCCTCATGCCGCATCCATTCGCCTCATGAACGACAATGTGGTGAAATGGTCTCTTGGACGTGTGCGTCATCACTTCGGACCCCAGGACATCATCTACTCCTCCGGGTTGACCGATTACCTGGATGACCGTCTCTTCATCGCGCTGGTCAACAAATGTCACGAGCATCTCAAGCCCGGAGGTACGCTCATCATCGGAAATTTTGGAAACGAGAACGAGAACCGCGTGTTCATGGATCACATCCTCCAGTGGAAACTGATCCACAGAGACGGGAATGAACTGCGCGCCCTCTTTGCGAGGAGTCCCTTCGGAGACAGGGTCAAAATCACGGCGGAAGCGAACAAGGTCAATTTATTCGCGATCGCCACCAAGGCTTCATGACCGCCGGAAAACGCGTTTTCATATCCAGGATGATGCCGTGCAAAGCACCCCCATCGACAAAGAGATCCTCGCAGGATTCTCACGAGACCAGGAACCCCTCATCAGGGAGAGAGTGACTGTTCTGCTGATGCTCGGATGGGTCCTCGTGCCGGTCTTCGGCTGGGTGGACTATGTGCTTTATCCTGAGCACTTTTCCCGCTTCGCCCTCTATCGCTCGTGTGCGGCCCTCATCTGTCTGGTGCTCAACGCTGTCAATTGGAGGCGGGACCTGGGCCAGAAGAGTCTTTATCTCGGTATTACAGGTACTTATATCGTATCCCTGACGCTCATTGCCATGATCCTGGAAACCGGCGGCTATGCGACGCCATACTATGCAGGCCTCAACCTGGTTTTTCTCGCGTTTTGCACCATGCTTCCCGTTCACACCAATCATCTTGCACGACACACCGCCATCATCTACTGCATTTACCTGTTGTCCGTATTGCTCCTGAGCAAATCGGGAGACATGAGTCTTTTCCTCTCCAACAACATGTTCGTGGCATCGACCGTCGTCATCGCTCTCGTCGTTGCCAAAGTGAGTCACCGACTACGGCTGAGGGAGTATCTCGCCCGGGTCGAACTTCAAACGGCACAGGAGCAACTCCGGGTCTATTCGAAAAACCTGGAGCACAGCGTGACGGAATCGGAAGAGAAATATCGCCTGCTCGTTGAGAACGCCCACGACGGGATCTTCGTGGTCCAGGACGGCGCCGTTGCGTTTCCAAACCCACGAGCCCTGGATCTCCTGGGCTACCCCGAGGAAGAACTCGCTCGAATGCCTTTCCTCAGTCTCGTGCGAGAAGACGACAGGGGGGTTGTGGAGGGGAGGCTTCAGGAAGCGTTCGCCGGCCGCAGCATCGTCTTTGTGCCCCCGTTCCGAGTCATCCGCAGCGGCAGGGAGGACACCTGGGTGGACATGAACCTGGTGCCCATTGAGTGGAAAGGAAGGATCGGCTGCCTGAGCTTCCTCCGGGATGTCACGGAGAGAAAGCGCATGGAGGCCGAACTGATGCAAGCGCAAAAGATGGAAGCAATCGGTACCCTGGCGGGTGGTATCGCTCACGACTTCAATAACATTCTCACGGCCATTCTGGGCTATGCTGAACTTGCCCTCCACCAGATTCCCGCGGAACATGCGGCACGCCAGAGCCTTTCCCAGGTGCTCAAGGCATCCAACCGGGCAAAGGACCTGGTCGCCCAGATCCTCACCTTCAGTCGCCAGGCTCCCCATGAACGCAAGCCCTTCCATCTGCTTCCCATGGTCGAGGAGACCCTGGGGTTCATCCAAGCCATCCTCCCCTCGTCTGTGGAACTCCGCCGGGGAAAGATGGATGAGGGATTGATGGTCCACGGAGACCCCACCCAAATCAACAAAGTGTTCATGAACCTGCTAACGAACGCCATACATGCCATGAAGGACGAAGGAGGAACCCTGGAAGTCAGCCTTTCGAGGGAAGCACTGGCGCCCGGCAGCCTTTCCCACGATTCCCCTGGGCGACCGGGGAATTATGCCCAATTGACCGTCAAAGACAGTGGTCATGGAATGGACGCAGCCCTCATGGAACGCATTTTCGATCCTTTCTTCACCACGAAGGGGCCGGGCGAGGGGACTGGGATGGGGCTTTCCGTAGCGCTTGGAATCGTGAAGAGCCACGGGGGAACCATCAACGCATGGAGTGAGCCGGGCAGGGGTTCCACATTCCGTGCCCTTTTGCCTCTCATGGAAGAAACGATTGCCGAAAAGGGCGAAGAAGCCGTGGAATACCCAGGAGGGAGCGAACGGATCCTTTTTGTGGACGATGATGAGGCGCTGGTTGAATTTGGCGAGGGAGTTCTGCGTCGACTGGGATATGGGGTCACTGCAGGCACGAGCAGCCTGGAGGCCCTGGAAATTTTCAAATCGGACCCCGATGGGTTTGATCTGGTCATCACGGACCAGACCATGCCCAGGATGAGCGGACTCAAGCTTGCAAGAGAACTCCTGCAGATCAGACCAAGACTGCCCATCATTCTCTGTACCGGATACAATGCGCAAGTGAGCGAAGAAACGGTAAGACAGACGAGAATCAAGCGATTGCTCTTCAAGCCCTACAGCATCAGCGACCTCGCTGGAACCATTCGGGACACCCTGGATTCCGACACCTGACTCGTTTCTTTTGAAGAACACACAGGGGAGTGGGTTGAGAGAATGTCTCCCCCTTCCCCTGGTCACTGGGAATGCTCCCAGTTCTCTTCCTCCGTCAGGGACACCCAGATTTCTTTCACCTGCCCGCGCGTGGCCGAAAGATCTTTTGAATTGTCGATAACGATCTGTGCGCGTTTCTTCTTCCATTCTATGGGAGATTGCATGGAAAGGGTACGAAGGGCTGCATCCCGGCTCAGCCCGTCGCGGGACATGAGACGTTCGATTTGCACGTGCTCCGGAACATACACTAGGATGATAGTGTCGAATCGAATGTCGAGGCCGAGTTCAAAAAGGAGAGGTATATCGAAAATGATGACTTTTCGGGGATCCTTGTCTCTCCACTCCCTCCACTGTCGATCCATCGTTTTCAGGATGGCAGGGTGCAGAATCGCGTTGACCCGGGATCGAAGGGACGCATCTCTGATGATTCCGTCCCGGAGGGCCTTGCGCCTGAGGTGCCCGTCCGGTTCAAAATAGGATGCCCCGACCGCTTCCCTCAGTTGGTGCCAGCAGACATGGCCGGGTTCCACCACATCCCGGGCCGCTTGGTCCGCGTCCAGAACCACGGCCCCCAATTCAGCAAACATTCCTGCCACTGTACTTTTGCCAGTGGCAATGCCGCCCGTCAATGCAATACGTCTCGGTTTCATGGGAAAAGGCAGAGATCCTCCACACTGGAGACAGGACTTCCTCGTGGAAGCCGTCGAGCTGCCTGGGAAATCCACAAGCCCACGACTCACGGCAAGAAAAAAGCCCACCGTCCTGTCTGTGCCAGTTGGGTGGGCCCTCATCAACGGGACATGAAACGCCGCACTCCCCGTTCATGGCGGAACGATTCAATCAGCCTCGCACTAGTATCTCCGATCCCGGTCGAAGGTCTCCTCTCCAAGGGGGCGTGCGAATGTATAATTCCAGGGTTCCTCAAGAAGTTCCTTCCGGACCCTGTGCGTCGTGCAACTGGAGCAACCCCAGGGCATGGCCAGCGCCGCGCCCGTCAAACCCACCGCCATGGAGATCAGGCCGAGAGGGCGAAGGATGAGGACATCTGCAATGATGAATTCGCCGGGAGGGGAGTCCTCTTCATAGCAATCCTCGGCGCAGGGATAAGTCGACGGGACACATCCCGGGGAACATTCGTACCCCCCGAACGCCGGGGTTCCCATCATTCCCAACAAAACTGCCAACACGGTCACCACGCGTATCCACTGATTCATGACTATTCTCCTTCCTCCTTGTTGCTGAGCGTTTCCCCCCTGATGTTGTCCTCACGACAACATCCTCTCCCACTCACATCACATCCTTTTCACTCATCTCGACGGCTCTATCGATCTCGGCTTTGAGCTGCGGCGGCAAACCGGGAATATCCACACTGAGAAACCCCCTCACGATGGTGGAAGTCGCTTCCTCCTCGCTCAATCCACGGGACATGAGGTAGAAAATCTCGTCCTGAGCGATTTTACCTACCGCAGCCTCATGGGACATCTCGACACCGTCGGCATGGCCTTCCAGTTCCGGAACCGCGTATATGAGCCCACCATTCAGGAGAAGCCCCTTACATTCCAAATGAGCCTTGATTTCAGGGACCTCACCGATGAGGTGTCCCCTGGATATGATCCTTCCCCCGTTGCTGATGGTGCGGGCGACGATTTCAGCCCGGGTGCCGGGTTTCTTGAGGTAGACGCGCCCCCCCACGTCGTACTCGGAACCGGGGCTCCCCACTACGATGCTGTAGAGTCGGGCAACGGCGTTCTCCCCCACGAGGTGCGTCGTCGGGTACATCTGCAAAGTCCTGACGGGTTTCATACTGATGTAATTGTTGACAAAAAGCCCACCCTCCTCCACCTGGGCCACGGAACGGGGTCGCACGACCATGTCTTCCGCCCAGTTGTGAATCATGGTGAAACTCAACTTGGCGTTCTTCTTGACGTAAAATTCTGAAATGCCGATGTGCACCCCTCTCGTCAAATGGGGGGATGTGGCACATCCGGTGATCACGTGGAGTTCCGAATCCTCTTCCGCGATGATGATGTTGTGGACATTCTGCTGAATTCCCTGTTTGTCCAGATACAGGCAAGCCTGGATTGGGTAGATGCTCCTGGCGCCCGGCAATGCCCGGATGACGTAGCCGTTGTGCAGATTTATCTCCGCCGATGCCGTGTACTTGTCGAGGTCCACGGAAGCCAGCTTCCAGTAATAATCATGAATCCAGTCATCCTTTTCCAGAGCCGTCCGGATGGGAATGATCTCCACCCCTTCCTGTTTGGTCTTGCAGTGGACAACGGCCGTGTCCTTCTGAAAATAAGTGCCGCCCCGTTCCCGCTCGAACACGTCGACACCCGACATGACCAAGCGCTCTTGCTCGACCGCGGGCAGATTCCGAAGTTGCTCATCGGTCAGATACGCATGATCTACAGGGGCCGTTTCGAACTCGGTCAAGTCCACGTCCGGCCCGATCATCGCTCTCTTTTCAACGGCTTTTGCAGCCTTTTCCTTTAAGTTTTCTCCAGCGTACATCGCACACATTCCTCATATCCCACCTCGCTGATACACCTGAATATCTCGCGAGGGTTTGTACTGCAGCTCAACACACCGTCGAACAACACTTGTCCTTTGTCCACCGGCACATAATCCAGGATATAGCCGGTGTGCGTGATGATCAGCCCCATCTTGGTCCTTTCCAGCTTGTACTGGAGCCGGGTCCTGCCTCCCAGGTCGTCGCCGTTCTTCTGCAACAGTCTGGCAATGGTATTGCCCACAAGCGCAATATTCTCCAGATCGACTCCCGATTCGGGTTCGTCGAAGAGCAGGAGGTCCGCATCCTGGGCCATGAGTTGGAGCAATTCCGAGCGCTTGATTTCTCCTCCCGAGAAACCGGCATTCACATCTCTTTCCAGAAAATCAGTGAAATGGACATCTTGCGCGAGGTCTTCCACCTTCAGATCCGGCCGGTTGCCGGCACAAATTTGGACCATCTGCCGCGTCTTTAGACCATGGATGGTCGGAGGCCGCTGGTATGACATGCCGATCCCAAGCCTTGCGCGCTCGTTGATCGGACTGTGCGTGATATCCAAGCCCTTGAACAGGATTTTCCCACCCACCACCTTGTACTGTGGATATCCCATCAGGGTCATGAGAAGAGACGTCTTCCCCGAACCGTTGGGACCGAATAGAACGTGCGTTTCTCCCGGCTTGATTTCCAAATCGATATGCTTGAGAATGGTTTTTCCTGCCAGTTCCACCTGCAGGTCTTCTACAACGAGCATGACGCATCTCCTGAGGTGCCGATGCACACCTGCCACGACAAGAAAAATGAGGGTCTTCTCCACCATGGGATCTTCGAGTGAACTGATATCCCATGGTATGGACATTTTATAATGGTTGTCCACCCGTTACGCAAGCAATAAGTTTATGATATATCTTGAGGTACTGAGTAACGGAAGGACATGGATGGGACAGAGCCAGGCAACAGCCTCAAATCTTGGGAATTTTCATGAATAGGGATGCAACTCTCCCGAAGGCGGACGCAGGCAAATACCTGGCCAGCCCTGAGCTGCACGCGCTCTTGATGGCCATGCCGGTCAAAGAACGTCTCAGAGCGATCCTGGAGAGAGAGGACGCACGGGAGACCGTTGAAGCCCTCTCACCCCAGGACTTCTTTTTCACCGTCATGGAATTGGGAAGAGAAGATGCGATCCCTCTCCTCACAATGGCGAGGGTCCAGCAACTGGACCTTTTGTTCGGCCTGGAATGGTGGGGAAAAGACCGGGTCCAGCCGGCGAAAGCCCTGGAATGGATTGATCTGCTGGCGAGAGGGAGTCGACGAAAGCTGCTGGAGTGGCTCAGCCACGCGGATTTCGAACTTTTGGTCACCTTGTTCAAGAAGTGGATTCATGTGGCCGCAGCCCCGGAAGAGATCGATCCACTCGAGGCAATGGACCAACTGCCTGCCAATACGCTCGACGACCACTTCTACTGGGACGCAAGATATCCCCAACATGAAGATCTGCTCAAGAACCTTTTGAGCATCCTCTTCGAAGTGAACCGGGGATTTTACACTCAACTCCTCCAGCATGTCATCTGGGCCAGTGAAGCGGAGATGGAGGAGGAAGCCTATCGTTTTCACAGGGGACGAATGGAGGACCAAGCCATTCCCGATTTTTTCGATGCGCTGGAAATCTATCGGGCGGTATCCACCCGGGAAATCCTCCCCCGGCAGGTCGGTGTCATGGATTCCGCGATCATAGATTCCCCTGCCCCTGCGTTTGCCTTCGCCCTTGTTCCCCGGGGAGATCTGCTGGCCGCTGCCGTGAGGGGAATTGAGGACCGCGGCATGCGGGACACGCTTCAATGGGAACTGGCTGCCTTAGCCAACAAAGTCGTCACGGCGGACCGAATGTCCCTGGAAGCCCCGGAAACACTGCGCAAGGCCATGGACAAGGCTGCGGCCTGCGTCAGTCTGGGTATGGAGACGTTGGCCATGGAAACAGGGGTTGGAGCACCGGAGATCGTGCAGACCTGTTTTTTGGAGCACCTCTTCAGGCTGGGCCATTCCCAGGCGGTCCAAATCCGCAATCGAATGCAGCGAATCCTGCGCACGGGCTGGCTTTCCAGATGGCCACACGGTCTTCACTGCATCGATCCCGAATGGAACGAGGCAGTGGAACTGCTCCTCGAACCGACACCCCGAATTCTTCGACAACGGAGCAAGACAGACACCCTGAAACCCGCTGCAGATCACATGAGAAATCGGGAGGATCTGCGTTATGGGGAAGCACTGGTCGCCATGATCGAAGCCCTGAGGAAAGTATACGAAGCGCTTGATCCTCGTGCAGACTGCCTTCAGGCCGTCATATGGTACGATGGACATATCAGGGGAATGGAAGACGTCACCATCGGCGCCATGGTCCTGACGGCTGCGGCCAACTGCACCTGGCGGCGCCGATGGAACCTCGAACCGATCGTCCTCGGGGAATGGCCCGACCTGTTCCCCCGGTTGGTTCCGGAGGAACTTGCGGCAACTCTCTTTCAAGGTTTGAATAGTTGGGTGGCAGACAACGCGGAAGGTCATATGCTGCAGAATTACATGCAACCCGTTTTAGACGCTTACGCCCGGGAGATGGAACCCTTTTTACAAGAACGGAAGGTGCCCGATCCCCGTCTGGTCCGATTTTTCCTCTTCAGAGAAGATTGAGACCCCCTTCGAAGAGCTTTCCCGAAAGGCCGTCCTCTTCCGGCCTTTCGCAGGAAACCCATACAAGACAGCCCTGAGCGAGGGGGGTGGGGGAGTAAAAACGCACTTTCAAGTAGTTGTCGCTCGTGCCCTGCCACCACCCCCCTCCCAGCGGCGTTTCCACGAGAACTTGAAGCTTCTGTCCCAGGAACGATTCTGAAAACGCCTTCTTCTTCCTCCCCCCCAACCCCCACAGCACTTTGGCCCTGCGCTGGACATCCCTTCCCCGTGGGCGGTCTTTCCATTCGGCCGCCGGTGTTCCGGGACGCGGGGAAAAAGGAAAGACATGGAGGTATGTCAAAGGCAGAACCTCAATGAGCGAATAGGTATTCTGGAACTCCCTCTCTGTCTCGCCCGGGAATCCCACCATGACATCGGCTCCAATGGAAGCCCTGGGAAAAAGGCGGCGCAGTTCAAAAAGGACCTCCGCATAATAACCCGGTGAATAGGGTCGTCTCATCCTGGCGAGTATGGCCTCGTCGCCGTGCTGGAGAGGTACGTGGAAATGGGAACAGATCGAAGGATTCGAACGGAGAACTGAAAGGAGGGAAGGGGTAATTTCCATGGGTTCCAGGGAACTCAGCCGGATCCTGCCCCATCCCTCCTGTCCCTCCGTGAGAGAGACGATCAGGCTGGACAGATCGCTCGCCGGCTGCAGATCTTTGCCCCAGCGGCCGAGATGAATCCCCGTGAGAACCACCTCATGGAAGCCGGCTTCAACGAAACGGCTCATCTGTCTTCGCACTTCCTCCCCATGGAGACTTCGGCTCTTTCCCCGGGTATAAGGGACCACGCAGTAGGTGCAAAAGGCATCGCAACCGTCTTGAATCCTTAGGTATGCTCGAGAACGGCCCTTGCCCATGCCCTGAACGGGCAGTGCCTGGAGTGTGCTGCAGAGGCGCGGGTTACTGACAGCCTTCAGCGGTCGAGCAAGGGATGCAGGTTGAGACAGAAATTCGGGGAGGTCGTGCTTTTCGGGATTGCCGAGGATGTGCGTCGCCAGACCTTCTGCTTCGAATCGGTCCGGTTCCAGCTGGGCGCCGCATCCGGCCACCACGATTTGCGCCTGAGGATTCCGCCTGCGTGCCCTGCGCAACAACTGACGCGTCTGATATGCAGCTCTGGCCGTCACAGCACAACTGTGGACCACGTACAGGTCTGCCGTCTCCTGAAACGGGACAATGCGAAAGCCTTCTCCCGCAAGAAGACTCAGCAGATGGGCGGACTCGTACTGGTTGACTTTGCAGCCGAGGGTTTCAAGCGCAGCCGCAGGTTTGTGCCCCACTCTCTCAAGCAACTCCCCCATCTGTTCCATGCTTCCTGCCGCACGAAAAGGGCGATCGTGCGATCACCCCCGCTTTATAGTCCCCCCCCCAACGACGGTGTCCCCGTCATAGAAAACGGCTGCCTGACCCGGAGTCACAGCCTGCTGCGGTTCGTCCAGGAGGACGACCGCTTCTTCCTCCCCTCTAGGCAAGACGGTGGCAGGGGCGGGTGCATGCTGGTGGCGTATCCGTACACCGACTCGCACCTCCTTTACGGGTGGCTTTATGGACACCCAGTTCACCGCCCCCACGCCGAATTCACGACACAGAAGATCCTTGCTGCGCCCCACGCGCACGACATTTGCCACAGGGTCCAGGGCCACGACGTAATAGGGAGCCGAAGAAGCGATGCCCAAACCGCGCCTCTGGCCGACGGTGAATCCAAAAACCCCGTTGTGCTCACCCACGAGGTTGCCCTGCACATCGATGACGGACCCCCTTCGAGCAGAGGGGTCAAGCCCCAGTCTTCTGCGAAGGAATTCCTGGTAATTCCCTGACGGGATGAAACAGATCTCCTGGCTCTCCTTACCAAAGAAAGACCGGACCCCGGCATTCATCGCCCATTCGACTGTCTCCTGCTTGGTGCGGGAACCGAGAGGAAGCAGGATTCGCGACAACTGCTGCTGGGTCAACTGGAAGAGAAAGTACGACTGGTCCTTCGAGAGGTCCTCTCCCCTCAGAAGAGCAAAACGGCCTTTGGGGGAATGGGGACGCAGAACCCGCGCATAATGGCCTGTGGCAAGAACGTCTGCCCCCTGCTTCAAAGCCTCCTCAAGGAGTAATCCGAACTTTATGGCACTGTTGCAGACGACACAGGGGTTTGGGGTGCATCCCTCCAGGTAAGCCTTGAGGAAGGGCCTGATGACTTTCTCCTCGAATGCTTGCCTCATGTCCACAACAGTTAAAGGAATGGAGAACCTAGCAGTCAATTCTCTCAATTTCTCCACCCTCCTGTCAAACACCCCATCCTCGTCTCCCTCGAGGTCCCCTTGAGCCGGCAACCGCATATGTAGTGCGCAGACGGAGCCCCCTTGCTCCTTCAGCAGCACCGCTGACCGAAGGCTGTCCACACCACCGCTCATTGCCACCGCAATACGCATGGAATAATTTCTCCGTATGAGCATTCTGCGACAAATACCCCCCGACATCGGTACGCCGGAGATTGCCGCCGACCCCTCGCAATGATCCGCCGATCAGAGGCGAAGAGGCTGAAGTGGTGATTCATATCATGACCACACACTTCACCCAACCCTTTTGTGTGGCGGGTGATCACCCTCTCGGATCGGAAGGAAGTGAAGCCGCAGCCCGATCAATCCCCCGTGAACTCACCCAAAGCAGGCACCCCCAATTCCGTCTGTTATTCAGCCCTCCTTCGGTGATGCATTGAAAATCCCCAGCACATTGCGTACTTTCAAACTGCAGGGGCCCGAAGGGCTTCCCTGTGAAATGCCGGGGATTTTGTTGATTTTCGGTTTTGTGGGCGGGGAATCTCCTTTTTTCGACAGGACCCAAACTCAAGGGGCAGGGTGCAATGATGACAGAGGGCAGAATCCACGACAGGCTGAGCAGATTTCGGAGAGTCATGGCCCGGGAGCAGCTGGACACCTTTCTGGTTGCCGTGCCTGAAAACCGCTTTTACCTGAGCGGCTTCCAGGCGGAGGACCTGCAACTCACGGAGAGTTCCGGCGCGCTGCTGATTACCGACTCTTCACAGCTGCTCTTGACAGACTTTCGCTACAAGGAGGAAGCCGAAGAGCAGGCATCGCAGTTCCGGGTGCATGTATACAGTGAGGGGCTGGCACAGCCTCTACGGGATCTTTTTCAGACATTGAGGACTGAAAGACTGGGCGTTGAAGGGCATTTTCTAACCTGGAAACGTTTTCAGGAAGTGGAAAAGGCACTGAAGGATGCCTGCCCATCGGCATCCGTACTCGCTTTCGACGGCCTTGTGGAAGAGCTTCGCATCATCAAGGAACCGGAGGAGATCGAATGGATCCGACGCTCCCTGGAACTCACGGAACAGGCGCTGCTGTCGGTGTGGGAAAAACTGGCCATCGGCCGGAAAGAGCGGGACATTGCCTGGTCTATCGAGAGTTTCATCAGGTGCTCCGGAGGGGACAGTGTTTCGTTTCCCCCCATCGTAGCCAGCGGCCCCCATGCTTCCCTGCCCCACGCGGTTCCATCCGACCGGGAAATCCAGGCTGGGGAACCGGTTATTCTGGACTTGGGCAGCCGGCTGAACCGGTACTGCTCGGACATGACGAGAACCTGGATTGCCGGCACCCCTGGGAAGCAACTCAAGGAGATCTATCACATTGTCCGTGAAGCTCAACTGGCGGCGCAGGACGCCATTCGCGCCGGAGAGGACAGCGTTCGAGTGGACGCGGCCGCTCGGGATTTGATCGCCGAAGCCGGCTATGGAGAATACTTCGGTCATGGACTGGGTCACGGTGTCGGCCTAGCGGTGCATGAAAAGCCCGGCCTGAGAAGGACCGAAGGGACTGTGCTCCAGGAAAACATGGTGGTCACCGTCGAACCCGGTATTTACCTGCCTGGTGCCGGCGGGGTCCGCCTAGAAAACATGGTGCGGGTCACCTCCAATGGCTGTGAAGTCCTGAATCGACAGGACTTGTTCTATCCCTACTAGGACTTCGGGCCTGGATTGCAATGGGCTGTGGGGTAATCCCACCCCGCTGTCGAAAGTTCCATGTGCCGACCAGCACACTTTTTCCTATGTTTTTCCAGTTTTCTGCCGATTAAGAGAGGGAAGCCCGTCAAGCCCTGTCTGCAATGCCAGAGACAAGACCGAATGTGACCGTACCGACGAGGAGTTGTGAGATCATGAAAGGAGAAACGGCGGTGATTGATCAGGTTATGAAAAACACGGGAGACAAGGAGGGCAAGTACCTGACTTTCTCTCTGGACAGTGAAGAATACGGGATTGGGATTCTCAAGGTCAAGGAAATCATCGGAATGATGCGCATCACTCCGGTACCCCAGACTCCCCAATTCGTCAAAGGAGTGATCAACCTTCGAGGCAAGGTGATTCCGGTCATCGATCTCCGGTTGCGGTTCGGAATGGAATCCATCGAATACAGCGAAAGAACCTGCATCATCGTCGTGGAGATCCAAAGCACCTCCGGGCGTCTCCCCATCGGCATCGTGGTGGATTCGGTTTCGGAAGTACTGAACATCAAGGCATCGGACATCGAGGAAACACCCACATTCGGGACCAAGCTGGAGACCGACTATATTCTGGGAATGGCCAAAATGGGAGGCGGTGTGAAGATCCTCCTCGACATCGACCGCATTCTCAACGCAGAGGACCTGACGATTCTCGACAAGGTTGCCTAAGGTGCCTTGGCGAACACCCCTCCAGGGGCCAACCCAAGACGCTGCAAAATTGATCCAGGGAGCCGGCTCAACCTCTCTCAGAACCGATTCCGCCCTCGATGCGGCCACTCCATCCTCTCGCCGGCTCTCCCCCAAACCCTTCCCAACCCCTTCCTGCACCGGCAGTCCTTTTCCATGACTCCCCGCCGACGCATCGTCAGTCAGATCCGATAATACTCACGATACCATTGCACGAAGCGGGCAATTCCCTCCTTCACCGGCGTTTTGGGGCTGAATCCGAAGTCCAGGGAAAGATCGCTGATGTCGGCATAGGTTGCCGGAACGTCTCCTGGTTGCATGGGGAGAAACTCCTTGACCGCCTCCATTCCGAGACACTCCTCTAGGGTAGAAATGAAATGCAGCAGTTCAACGGGCTGATTGTTGCCGATGTTGTATATCCTATAGGGAGCGTAGCTGGAGCCCGGATCCGGACGATTTCCACTCCAATCGGGGTTCGGCTGTGGAGCACGTTTCATGACACGGCTGACCCCTTCCACAATGTCGTCGATGTATGTGAAATCCCGGCGCATCCTGCCGTGATTGAAGACCTGGATAGGGCGTCCTGCAAGTATTGCGTTTGTGAACAAGAAAAGCGCCATATCCGGTCTTCCCCATGGTCCGTATACCGTAAAGAACCGAAGACCTGTACAGGGGAGACCGTAAAGGTGTGCATAGGTGTGGGCCATCAGTTCGTTGGCCTTCTTCGTTGCGGCGTAAAGGGACACAGGGTGGTCCACGTTCTGGTGCACGGAAAACGGCATGGCCGTATTGGCACCATAAACGGAACTGGAAGAAGCGAACACAAGGTGCTTCACCTGGTGGTGCCGGCACCCTTCCAGGATGTTTGTAAAGCCGACGAGATTGCTGTCCACATAGGCATGGGGGTTGGTGAGGGAATACCGTACACCCGCCTGGGCGGCCAAATGAACAACCGTTTCCGGTGCGTGTTCCCTGAAGACAGCGTCTACATCGTTGCGATCTTTGAGGTCCAGGCGCCGGAACTCGAAGTGCCCGAAGGTTTTCAGCTGACTTAGTCTATCCCACTTGAGATTGACGTCGTAGTAGTCGTTGACCACATCGATCCCCACCACCGGAGCACCCTCCTTCAAGAGGCGAAGGGCCAAGTGGTAGCCGATGAAACCGGCAACCCCCGTGATGAGAATGTTCCTTTGGAAATGGCTCATGAAGTTGCTCCAAATTCGGCAGGGAAGAGAAGCCATCGCCCTCCGTTATATCCGTTCCCTGCAATCTGATTTGGTGAGGGAAACGTCGCGAAAAGCGGGTGAACCCGAACCACGCGCTACTCCTTCTTGGCGGTCGACCTGACGGTGAGGACAGAGCACGGTGCCCTGCGAACCACCCGATCCGCGGTGCTCCCAAAAAGAACATGGGCGATGCCCGTCAAACCGTGGGACCCCATCACAATGAGGTCCAGGTTCTTTTCTTTCGCTAGGCGGATGATCTCCGAAGAAGCATATCCCGAAAGGAGGTGGACTTCGTAGGGTTGCTTTTCCTTTAGTCTGCTGATGTAGCGCTGCTGAATGGTCTCCTTGGCTGCCACGGTCACCTGCTCAATAAACTTGGAATCGTACTCGATGGGCATGTAGGTACTGTGTATGGGTGGAGAGAGGGAAAAATTGACCATCACGTGGACGATATGAAGCTGGGCACCATAGCGCCACGCCAGATCCTTTGCCGTGTTAAAGGCCTCGTCGGCGTTCTCGGAAAAATCGGTACACAATGCAATGTTGGTAAAAAGAGTCTCAGACATGGTCGGTCTCCTCTTTCCTTTTTCCTTTCAGATGGTACCTGCAGCGGGCGCCTCACAGGGCCGACGATCAAGGCGATGCAGAAGCGCCGTTTCGTCGTGGCACTCAGCAATTTGCGAAGGGGATTCCCGGGCGTTCATTAGTCCACGACCCAGACCGTCAGTCCCCTTCCAATTCGCGTGGTACTGCTGGAAACGCTTCCCAGGAGAAATTCCTTCACCCGCCCCACGCCGCGCCTACCCAGGACAATGGTGGCACATTCGAGTCTGCGGGCTTCATTGACGATGATCTGGGCCACATCGGTGAAATCCACGGCAAAGTGCGTCCGGATCCGCGACTCGCTGAATCCCGCCTCGAGAAGGAGGTGCTTTGCCTCGTGAAACGTCTTTTCCATTCTCTCCTGCTCTTCACGCCTCCAAAAGTACCCGCTCAAGTGAGGATGTTCTGAATGAAGGCCTTCAATCCGCTGCATCTCCTCTTTCTTCAACATATCCGGCGAAGTGGTGGGAAGGACATGAAAGAGGATGAACTGGATTTCTTGGGCTGGCGCAAGGAGTCTGACGATGTAGTGAATGCTTTTCAGTGCCTCGGGCGATTTGTCCAGGGCAACCAGCAGACTCTCCATTGGGTACTCCATTCAGATCTGCTTCAATACTTTGGCGAGTGACTGTCCTGAAACGTGCATTTTCCACTCGTTTTGAACGCCGAATAGCGTTTCGTGAGCAACAAAACCCGATTTTTCGAGGCGTTTATGCGTCTCTTGCAAGAGGGCAAAAGCCATTTCAACAGGGGCCTTGCTTTACGACAGATGATTGAATGAATACAGGACAACGGTTCTCGTGCCAAATTTTCCGGCGATCCATTTCACGTTCTTGGCCCACTTGGAGACCACCGCAGCCTCCCGCCCCATGTCTTCTGGCTCTGCATGAAAGAAAATCACCGCGGCATTGGAGATGATCTGTGCAGCAGGCAAATCCCTCGCCAACGGAGTGAACTTGCAGCAGGGTCTGAAACAAAATTCCAAGGCATATCCAAGGCATAAAACATGAGCAGCTTCAATGAACGGTTCCCGACAGGGGGGTGGATCTTTCCGGCGGCTGGCTACCATCTATTTATACAGCCACGGGAAAGAACAACGCAACAGGTAATGCAGCCGGGATCCGACCACCCCTGTGGTGTGGTCCACCCCCTTCTATACGGCCACACTTCGGACATGAAAAAAATCTCCCACCATGTGGATTCCAACCCTGGGAGAGATCCATGGGCACAGGGAAACGCAATCATGTCTTGGGGGAAGAAATTGGCAGGCACCGCATGGAGATTCAAGGCGCTGGAAGACACCGAGTCCGCTTGACAACGGAAAATGCCCTCATTAGGATGCTTGGCGGAAACACTGGGAATCCATTCCATTGGAATAGGAAATTGTCATCAGGGGTACAGGCGGGCAAGTAGATGACGGAGGAACCAAGGTTCCGCAAACGTGTTTTTATCATTCGACTAGCCTTGGGGCTTTTTTTCTCTTTCTTTCTCATCAGGTTCTTCCACCCCGGTTCCGGTGCGGTTGTGTACCTGTTCACGGCAATTGTCCTCGTGTTCTTTTCATACATTTTTGAGTATATTCGCAAGAAGAGTGACTGCAGGTCGTGAGGGGCCGATTGTGCTGGGAAGATGCACCTGATGCTGCATGTTTGGCGGGTTCCAGTTGAGCGGCTCTGTTCATTAGAGAAAAGAGCGAACGGTCTACAGCTGAATTCCCTCGCTTTCATAGGTATTTTCCGCTGACAGCGGGAAGTATTTCTTCCACAGCCCTGGATCTACGGGCAACTTGGGTACTGCACAACGCGTTTTGAACGGCCTCGGTAATCACTGTGTACTCAAAACGGGCGGGGGGCATGTTCGCAACCAGAGCTGGAACGGCAGCAAAATTAGGCGGACGGATAGACGGGCAAGCAGTTCAGGAGACCACAAGATGCCTTTTTACGAGGAGAATCCCAAAGACATCAAGCAAGCGGATTTGGTGGTGGCTGTCCCATCGTACAACGAAGCAGAGAGCATCGGACACACGGTGGAACAATGCAGCAAAGGGATCAAACAGCACTTCTCCTACCTCAGCAGCGTCCTGATCAACTGCGACAACCATTCAACGGACAAGACGAGGGATACATTTTTCTCCGCCCCGGTGGATGTCCCCAGGATTTACCTGTCGACTCAACCGGGTGAAATAGGAAAAGGGAGCAACCTGCGGAACCTGTTTGTGAAAGCCCGGGATCTCCAGGCGAAGGTTGTCGTCGTCATTGAAGCGGACATCAAGAACGTCTCTCCTCACTGGATCCGAAATCTCGCAGAACCTGTCCTCAAGGGTGCGGGCTATGTTTGTCCCCTGTACCTGCGTCACAAATATGAAGCGACACTGACAAGCTCCTTGGTCTACCCTCTCATGCGCTGCCTTTACGGCAGAAGGGTCCGTCAACCCAATGTGGGCGATTTCGGATTTACCGGAAGACTTCTTGATTCCTTCCTGGATTCCCCCCTCTGGACTGAATCCGTCCGGATGTACGGGGTGGATATCTGGATGACCACGGTTGCCCTGAATTCGAGGCTGCCGATTTGCCAAGCAGTCATGGGCGCTCCCAAAATCCACCGGATGAAGGATCCGTACGCCCATCTTTCTGTCATGTTTCAGCAGGTGGTTCGCACCATATTCGATCAAATGTCCATTTATTCCAACTTCTGGCTGCAGGTCAAGTGGAGCAAGCCCACCTCTCTCTTCGGAACGGACTCCCACGAAATGGAAACTCCCCTGCCCGTCGAGGTCAACGTCAGCCAACTTCACGAGCGCTTCCTACAGGGTTTTGAAACGTACAGCGGCATTTGGGAGCGGGTGTACGATCAGACCATCTGCCCTAAAATCCAGGAGATCCGTGGCCTTGGACTGCAGCATTTTTCCTTTCCCACCCAGACTTGGGCGAAAATTCTATTTGATACCGCCAAGGCTTACCAATCTCTGGGGGAAGGCGAACGGGTGTCTCTGCTCGATTCTCTTCTCCCTCTTTATTTAGGCAAGGTTCTCTCATTCGTGAAGAAAACGGAACGCATGTCCCTACAGCAGGCTGAAGAATACATAGAAAACGAGTGCACGGTCTTTGAGGAAAACAAGCCCTATCTGGCGAAGATATGGGAATGATGGGAAGAATACCAGGAGGTCAAGAAATGTCGAGGATTCTGGTCGTTGACGATGAAGAACACATTCGCTTGCTCTACTCTGAAGAACTGAAGGAAGCCGGTTACGAGGTCATCACTGCCGACAGCGGCTACAAGCTCTTGGAACGCATTGAGGAAGAGAAGCCTGACCTGGTCGTTCTGGACATCAAGATGGTGGACTACAACGGCCTGGATCTGCTGCAGGACATCCGCAACCGTTTCTACGATCTTCCGGTCATTCTTTCCACCGCTTACGACACCTTCAAAGAGGACATGAAATCGATTGCGGCGGATTTCTATGTGGTCAAGAGCTTCGACCTGACCGAACTGAAAAAGAAGATTGCCATGGCCCTCGAAACCCGGCTGCCGACTTGAAACCCGAGAACGCGTTTCTTCCCATGGAAGAACCCAGACCGAAAATCGAATTGAAACAGAGTCTGCTGAAACAATGTCACAGGATGACCTCTCGCAGATCATCAGTCGTGACGCGGGTGCGGCGGGATGCCTCGCAGCCTGGTGCGGGCGGAGTTGAACACCTTCTTGACCAGGGGAACGCCCATCGCCGCAAGGGATGATGCCGTGTAGATGGGGTCGATGTAATAGTCCCAGGCATTTTCCGAATCCAGGATGCGCAGATCGAAGGCCAAGGCGGCCAAAACGAGGACGGTGCCGAAACCGTTCTTCCTCAAGAGAAGGAGAATGGTCACAAGCCATAGGGCGGCAAAGAGCCAAATGGATCCGTAACCAGCCACGTAGGGATCCCACGACCCCCACCCCAAGGCCATGGGGTAGAGGATTCCCCCACCCACCAAACCGAAAATCCAGGCTGCCCGCAGAGCCGGCCCGTTCATCAGGGGATTGCCAAAAGTTCTGTTCCAGATCCCGTTAAGAACCACGAGTGTGAAGGGGATGCAGAAGCTGGCATTCGCTGAAGCCGGCCAACGCGCCAGCGGCAGACCGTCGACGGGTATGCAGCCGATGAAGAACGCCGCGGCACAGGACAGAATCCCCCTTCGCCTCCGGCTCGCACTCCGGAACAACCGTTCGCCCAGGTACTGTAGCCCGAGGGCCAACACGAGGAGAGGGAAAACATAGGAAGAGAGATATGCGCTCACGGAATCCGGCACCTCCAGAACTCACGAGCGTCGGAACCGTCGTGTTCAGGGAATAGCACCACCTGCATGGGCTTCGATCCAGGAGTCATTGAAAGCCACATGTTTTATGCGCTTCCGGTGCCAGGTGTACACCAGATGCGTCCAGCCTTTCCCGTCTCGTATCATGTAAGGATAGGAAAATTCAGCCCCAGGAGTGTTTTCCATGACCGCAATCCGCTTCCAGCTCGCACCGCCGTCCTCGGAAATTGCCAGCGTGAGGTTGTCCCTTTCGCGCCTGCTGTCGTTGAAGGCGATGAGCACCCTCTGTGAAGGCAGCAGGATAGCTTGGAGCCCTGAGTTGGGATTGGGAAGGGGTGTGGGGCGCGGAGGCGACCAACTGAGGCCCGAGTCATTCGAGGTTGCCATGACCACTGTTCGATCCTCGGACATGTTCCTGTAGAACGCTACCGCGCGGTTGGGTCCCAAGGGCACGATAGAGGGCTGAATGTAACGCCTCCCACCCGCCATCCTCGACTTTCGATAAGTGTGACCCCGGGCGGATGAAGCCGGTGCAAGCCACAGGACTTCTGGAAATCTTCCCAGGAATTCATGGTACACGGGAACGGCAAGAATACCCCCTTCAAGGGGGACAGGTCGGTTGCGAACCAGTTCGCTCACGTTGAAAAAGGGGCTGAGCGTCAGCCTTCTGCTTTCGGACCAGGTTTTTCCCGAGTCCTTAGAGGTTTTCAAATTGAGGGAACTCCCCGACCAACCCCCCACGGAGACAGTCACAAACAGGAGCCAGACCTGGTCGCCCGGTTCACTGAAGATGACGGGATTCCCAACCTTCTTCACATACCGATCCAGCTCCCTGGATGCCGATGCTGCGTTCACAACGGGCCGGGGCGCGGCCCAACGCCCGTCGTTCCCCGGCGATTTCTCCGCAAAGTAAACGGAGACGTCCCGACCTCCCTCCCTGCTCCCTCCATACCATGCGGCGGCCAGCCTGCCCCCGGAAAGTTCACAGAGGGACGCGGCGTGAACGGAATGCCCTTCAGATGGCGCATTGATGAACTCCTCCACGAGGCATGGGTTATCCTGAGACTCGGGTGGGGGGACCGCCTGTGCGAATCGCAGTGTCGACGAGGAATACAGGGGCGAGGCGAACCACCGGAGCGCTGCCCAGGCATGGAGGAGACATGCGGCGGCCATGAGGAGGGCCGCAGTGCGCGTCTTCAAGGGGCGTCCTTCGGTTGAACCCGATAGTAACAGATCGCCGATTTGAGATCTTCCAAGCTCCGCCCCCTGATGGCTCTGCGCCAGTCTTCCCAAGTGGTGCCTTCACGGGTGAAACGCAGCCAGGCTTTCCTGGAGAAAAACGTCCTGAAGTGGCCGACCTTCGTCACCATGAGTCCAAGGGATACGGTCGCCTTTTCGAACGATGCCGCGTTGACCTCCTCCACGAAGACGACCCCGTCGAACCGCGCCAAGGAACGTTCAGCCGCCCCGTCCGACAGGCTCACGGGAATGACGCTCCGCTTGAGGCGCATGGAGAGCATGGAGGGCTGTGAACTCCTGAACACCCCTGCTGGAAGATCTCCAACGACATCTTGAACATCGTCCGGCATGGCGTTGATCCCAAGGGATGGGTAGAGGCCACCCATGATGACGGCAAGGAGGAGAGCGATGGCTCCCACCGAAGCATGAATGTATCGGGAAAGGGGATGTGCAGTGGAGGGGTGAGAGGTACTGCGGCCTCCGCTCCCGGCGATTCGCTGCCCCGCGGGGGAATCCCCGGCGGGTTTCAACTTTCCTGCCTGGTGCGCTCCCCACAGCATGCTCATGACGAGGGTGAGATTCAGCACGGCGGAAACGATGCCGATGCCGAACCAAAGGGAGAAAAGGCTGATGAGCAGGGCAACGATGGCTGTCATGTACATGGAAATCTGGATCATCAGAATTCTGATGGAGTCTTCCACCTCCTCCAGCCACTCGCAGCATAGAACACAAATGGGGGGAATAAGGGGGAGCATGTAGCGTTCAAAGGTCCTCATGAAGAAAAATGGAAGGACGCTGAAAAGATACCAAAAGACGAGCCAGAGGCGGCGGCGATCCCAAGGCTCCTTTCGGCGTATCAGGGTGTGCAGGACTGCGGCGATGAGCACCAGGGACCAGGGAAAGACAAGACCCAGGGCCCCCCCAAGTGCTGAAAACGGTGAGACGATGCTCCAGTCCCCGAAGTGCCTGGCTCCAAATTCTTCTCCCAGAGTCCCGACGTATTGCGGCCACATGTGGGCCATGGCAAGAGGCCACGGGATGGATACGGCCGCGATGAGAAGACCGGAGACGACGAGTTGGGGCAGCCGGGCCCAAAGGACGTTCCATCCCTTAAAGACGATCAAACCGGTGATTGCCGACGAGGCAAAAAAGTAAAAGCCAATGGGCCCTTTGAGAAGAAATGAGGCACCCAGGCAGAGGGAAGCACCCAGGATGGGAGACCAGCCTCCCGATTTCCACCACCGGAGGGAAAGCCAAACGGCGAGGGAAACCGCAAATGCGAGGGGTAGGTCGATCATGGCCAGTCTCCCCTGAATCGCAACCCCGACTGTTCCCAGGGTCATCAAACCAGCCAGCACGCCACCTTTTGCGAACAGCTCCCTGGAAATACAACAGGAGCATACCGCCAGACCTGCGCCGCACAGAACTCCCCACATCCTCGCTGCAACCAGATGAATCCCCAGCAACTCATAGCTCAGGGCAATCGCCCAGTACAGAAGGGGCGGTTTCTTCAGCCGCGGCTCCCCATTCACCCACGGCGTCAACCAATCCCCCCGTGCGATGGTCTCCATGGGGGTGCGAAGAGAAAGCCAGTATTCGTCCCTTCCCGTGATGCTTGTCTCGGACCAGATGCTGGGAAAAAGAAGCACCACCCCCGTGAGGAAGATGACCAACGGGGCATGGCGTTTCATGATTTCAGCTGAATAAGAGAGATTCACACCTGTTCCTGGCGACGGTTCCTCGATCCAGGCCCCTCTCATGGCGACACCCGGGGGCATGGGATCCTTTCACTGGCTCCGGAATGGCCCCCCTCACCTGAACGCCTCACAACCCGGTAGCGGAACGCTCTCTTGCGCAGCCACCAGACGCCCATCGTATCCAGAAGGCCCACCCACAGACGATCGTTGATGCCGTACTTGGTCTTGCCTCTCAATCGAGGACGGTGACGGACGGGAAATTCACCCAACCGAAACCCCTCCAGCCCTGCAAGGGTGGGCAAAAAACGGTGCATTCCGGCGAAACGAGGCAGGCATTCCACACATTCCCGCCTGAAGGCCCGACACGAGCACCCCACATCCCGAACAGTCCTCCCTGTAACGGCATTGCGGAACCCATTGGCCACAACCGATGCGACCTTCCTCAGGAGGCTGTCTTTTCGCCGGACACGATACCCGTTGGCCATATCGACATGGCCGTCCATGACCATCCGGACCAGCCCGGGAATATCCGACGGGTCGTTTTGGCCATCCCCGTCGAGCGTGGCGAGGATCGCACCCCTGGCCTCCCGGAAACCCGCCCAGAAAGCTGCGGACTGACCCGCATTGCTTTCAAAGGTGAGGAACCGGTGACGCGGGTCGTCCCGGACGACTCGCTCCAGAACTTCCTGAGTCCCGTCAGTGGATCCGTCGTTGACCCAGATGCACTCCCATTGCCATGAACACCCATCCAGTACAGCCGAGAGTTCTGCAGCCAGTTCCCGGATGTTTTCCGCTTCATCCTTGACCGGGATGATGATGGAGACGTTTACATCAAAGGCCATTTTTCCTCAGCCGGCTGTCGCAGGCAACTGAACTTGCCTCCTGCCTCCATGGTTCGGGCACCCATGCTGCCGCCAGGGACCGCCCCGGCAAAGGCCTCCTCAGGAAGGGGCTCACTGATAATCCCTGATCCACAGATAGCCCACCAAAGCCAGAAAAATGATGCAGGATGCCCACACCCCCACATACGGTGGAAGGATCCCCACGCTGCCGAGGGAGGATCCTATTTGTAGAACGGTTAAGTAAAGAAAAGCAACCACTAACGCGATGACCAAGCCGCCGGCGATTCCTCCCTGAATGCTCTGGCGCATGACAATACAGATTCCAAGCAGAGATAGGATCACCGAGGTGAGAGGAAGCGCAATCCTCAAGTGCAGTTCTACTTCGTAGGGGGCTGAATTGTAGCCTTCCTGTCGGATTCTCCTGGCATAGCGCAGCAAGTCAAGCCACTGAAGCTGCTCCGGCAGGGTCTCAATGCCCGCGAAATCGGAGGGGGTCTCGGGCAGATCCAGTTCCCTTTCCTCGAACCACTCCTGCTTCGTGGCATCCTCGGAAAACTGGAGCAGGATTCCCTCCCTCGCCACCCACTTGCGCCCGTTCCAGCGGACAGACTTGGCGTCCAGTCGCTGGGTCATTTTGAACCCCGGGCCGAGGTAAAAGAGCGACACCTTCTCCATGCTGGCATTGCTCCGGTCGTAAATGCGGATCTGGTAAATTGTGTCCCGTCCCTTGAACCACACGTTCTCGTGCCGCCAGATGGGCGAACCTTTCTTCCTGGATTGCTGCCAGAACTCCTGCGCCTCCTTGTTGAGCGGTCGGGCGACGGACTCGTCCAGTACAAATTGGGCTACGCACAACCCCAGGGATGCCGCCACGATGGGCCCCGCATAGCGCATCGCCCCGATTCCTGCGGCTCTCATGGCGACAAGTTCACGGTTTCTCTTGAGTATACCCAGGGAAATGAGTGCAGCCAGCAGACTGCTCATGGGAAAGCCCTGCGTGACGATGAGAGGTGCCTTGCAAAGGAAATAGCGGATCATGTGGCCGGCAGGCAGCGCACTTTTCACGATGTCCTCGATCTTCTCGAAGAAATCGATGATGAGGTAGAGTCCCGTGAAGGCGAGAATGGAAAGCCAAAACACGGGGAAAAAATGTTGCAGTACGTAACGGGGGATGATCTTCACCACACTCTCTCACGCCCTCAGGGGGCATTTTGATTCTTGGAAAAACCCGCAGGCCCGGCACTGGGCCGGATCCCCGAAGCAATGTCGGCGAGCAACTCAGTCGGCGTATCGTCCTTTCTTGTAGATCCATGCCCGGAGGCGGGGAAAGCGCCGCTCTATCTTTTCCAACAGGATGGCGATTCCGAAGGGGGTCTCCGTATGCACCTTGACCCAGAGATAGACGGCCAGCAGGGCGATGCTGCAATTGGGAGCCCACATGGCCAAGTGGGGGGAGAGCAACCGGTTTTCCCCAAGCCCCCTTCCAGCGGAGAGTCCCATGTAATAGGCCAGGAAAATGAGGATTCCGAGGGTGACGCCCGCCATTCGGCTTCTTTGGCGAAAAAGGGCGCCCAGGGGAGCCCCCACCAGACCGAAGAGCAAGCAACTCACGGGCAGGGCCAGGCGACTGTGGAATTCCAGGGCAAAGCGGGGATCCGCCCTCTTGTCCGCACCATAGCTCATGAGATAGAGTTCTTCCAGGTTCATTTCCTTCCTTCCCTTTGCACCGCCGGAAAGGCTGCCGAAGACTTCGTCGAGGGAGAGGGAAAGTTCATATGTTTTGAAAGTGATGGCTTGTGCATCCTTGAGGGCATCGGGAATGCGCGTGATGATGCCATTCTGGATCTTGAAGATGACGTGGCTCAAGTCTTTCTGGTATAGAATGCGAGCACTCTGCGCAACAATGGCGATCCTGATATCCGGCTGCCTGTGATCCTGCACGAAGATGCCTTCCACAATGAGTTCCGTGGTCTTCACCGTATCGAAGTAGAAGATGAGGTTAGGAATCAGATCGATGAAGGTGTTTTCTTTGAGCAGGGCTGGTATGCTGATGCGACCAATGGACTTGAGCTTGTTTTGAAAGGATGTGTTGGCCGAGGGGAGCAGGTAGACGCTGTTCAGAAAAGAGAGGATTGCCGCAAGGCTTGCCACAAGCAAAACAGACGGGAGGAATTGAGCGAAGCCGATGCCGGCGGCTCGAAACCCGACCAACTCGCTGTCGCTGTTCAAGCGTACCAGGGCAAGGAGCACCCCGATGAGGCTGGCCATGGGAAACGCGTAAATAATAAGCTTGGGCATGGCGAACCCGATGAGTTCCCCGAAATCCCACAGGTTGGCTGAGGATGCGAAGAGATACCGGGAGAGCTGCAGCATGCGGCCGGTGACGAGTATGAGGCACAGTCCGAGAAAGCAGATGCTCAGGGGGATGATCTGTTCTTTGATCAGATATCGGGTGAGCGTTTTCGGCATTGGTCTCCTGAATCGTCGCGCCCCCCATCAAGAGGGGTCCATGCCCTGTGCCTTGACTGGACGGCACACGCCTGGTTCAGCGGGCAGAAACATTCCAGGAACACCCTGGCAGGTTCTGTCCTTCTCCCGCGTCCAACAGGGGCAAAAGGCCGGAGAACGCGCACCGGTGCGAGGTTCAAAGGCCGGTTTTGCCACTGGCCCATTCTCTCATCAGGGAACGAGACGCCCGCCGGCCCCGGGTGTTGGAGTGAAAACCATATAGCAGAGTCTGCGTATTTTGACCATGGCGGCAACATTCGCATGTCGCCCCCTCCATTGGAGGGAACGGATCGACTTCACATCAGGATGGTTTGGATGGTTGCTGCCCCATATCTATCAGAGTTTTCAGGGGAATCCCTGCGCTCCCGGATCGAACGCAAAGAGAGCCAGTACCTCGCCCCCCAGGCACAACTGAGCCGTGAGACGAAAGGGCGCCTGCGGGAGGAACCCGAATGCCCTTTGAGAACGGCCTACCAAAGGGACCGGGACCGTATCGTCCACTGCAAGGCATTCAGGAGACTGAAGCACAAAACCCAGGTCTTCATCTCCCCAACGGGAGACCACTACAGAACCCGCCTCACGCATACCCTGGAGGTTTCCCAGATTGCCCGCACCATCGGGCGGGCCCTATCCCTGAACGAGGATCTCATCGAAGCCATCGCCCTGGGGCACGACCTGGGGCACACGGCTTTCGGGCATGGGGGTGAACGAGCCCTCAACAGCCTGGTTTCCGGTGGTTTTTACCACAACGAACAGAGCCTGCGGATCGTGGACGAACTGGAGAAAGACGGGCGCGGTCTCAACCTGACCCTGGAGGTGCGCGACGGGATCCTTAAGCATTCAAAGGGAAGATCCAAGCCCATCCTGGGTGAACCCGAAGGCAGGGCCATGACCCTTGAAGGCCGTGTGGTCCGACTGGCCGACATCGTTGCCTACCTGAATCACGACCTCGATGACGCGCTGCGCGCCGAGATCCTCACAATGGACGACATCCCCAAAGACATCCTGGAACACGTGGGACGAAGTCATGGGGAAAGGATCCACAGGCTGGTGGAAAACATCGTCTTCTCCAGCCTCGATACAGGACTCACGGAGGTGCGGTTGAGCGAGGAGATGCTCGAGAGAGTCGATGCCCTGCGCACCTTCTTGTTCGAACGGGTTTACGACATTCCGCCTTTCAGGCAGGAATTCCATCGCGTGAGAAAGATCATAGGGGATCTGTACGAAATATTCATGACGGATGACGCCGTTTTTCGAAAAGAACTGGGGGCCTTTCAGGCGGACTGCCCCAGGGAACGTCAGGTCTGCGATCACATCGCCGGTATGACCGACCGCTACGCCCTGGACCTTTACAGCCGGCTGTTCCTTCCCCGGCCGTGGATGAAGGTCGGCGGGAACTCGTCCGATCGATATGCACCTTGACATGGAAATTTTCAACATGGTATCGGTGGCTTGCTTTTTCTGGACCTTCAGCCCCGCGATCCGACCCTGTTCATTTTGGGCGGTTGCCCCGCTGCTGACGGGTCGCCATGATTCCAGACAGACGACACACCCACGCAGCTGAGTTCAGTGCAGGGGGAGGATTCAACCTTCGGGGACATTGAAAGCGATCACGATGAAAAAGGGGAAGACGAGCAATAACCGGGACCTGCAGGAACGAAAGCCTTCCAGGGACGAGGATATCTTTTCCGATGGTGACGGCGACGACGATGAGATCATCGATCTGGAGGACATCGTTGAACTAGGACTTGTGGAAAAGGGGAAAGGTCGACATGCGGAGGATGAGATCATACTGGATGCCGACGGTGACCTGGATTTGAACGCCCTGGACGCGGAACTCGATGAAAGGGATGAAAACGCCCTCGAAGCGGATTTGCTCAAGGAATTCGGTTTCGAAGAGGATCTTGAGTCAGCGCCCTTTCTCAAAAAGGACAAGACCGCCCCGCCAGGGGAAGCCGTCCGGGGCATCTCGGCAGAGGATTCCGCCCCTCGTCCCTCGAGGGGTGAGAAAGGGATCGATTCCGATCTCGATTTCCTCTTGAAGGACGAGGAAGAAAACGACTCCCAGAGGCTTGTGGAAAGACAACGTGATGCAGGGAAGCCTCCTGGGGAAGCGGCAGGCAAACCCGCAGTCCCGGTTGCAGACAAGCCTCTCACGCCGCCCCCCGAAGCCGGATTTGTTCCCCAAACGACTACCGGCTCTACAGACGTGGACAGGTTGATCGATGACCTGGAGGAGAGGCTTCTCCAGGCGATCCGGGAGATTGTCGAAGCAAAGCTTCCCGGAGTCGTTCGCAGCCTTCTTCGGGAGGAACTGGAAAATCTGAGGAAGGACATGGAGAAAGAGCGATGAACCGTGAGGGGGCGTTCCCATGAGCGAAGGCACTCTGCCTAAGGCTTACACATTCAAGGAAGTGGAATCTCGCTGGTACGGGTACTGGGAAAACCGTGGCTATTTTCAGGCCAATACGCACAACTCCAAGCCCCCTTTCAGTATCGCCATCCCGCCACCCAATGTCACCGGCCAGCTGCACATGGGACATGCTCTCAACAACACCCTCCAGGACATTCTTTGCCGGTTCAAGCGCATGAAGGGCTTCGAGGTCCTCTGGGTCCCGGGCACCGATCATGCCGGCATCGCCACCCAGAATGTCGTGGAACGGCAACTGGCCCAAGAGGGAACCGACCGCTACCAACTGGGGAGAGAGGGTTTCTTGAACCGGGTTTGGGAATGGCGTGAAAAGTACGGCGGGATCATCATCAACCAGTTGAAGCGCCTGGGAGCATCCTGTGATTGGTCCAGGGAGCGCTTCACCATGGACGAAGGCCTCTCCCGGGCCGTTCGGGAGGTATTTGTGCGCCTCTACGAAGAGGGGCTCATCTACCGGGGAAAGAGAATGATCAACTGGTGTCCCCGGTGCATGACCGCCCTTGCGAACATCGAAGTGGAGGGAGAGGAACTGGACAGCCACCTCTACCACATTCGATACCCTCTGGCCTCGGGCAAAGGCTTCCTCGTCGTGGCAACCACTCGCCCTGAAACCATGCTGGGTGACACCGCCGTCGCCGTGCACCCAGCGGACCCCCGCTATAAAGCCCACATCGGCAAGGAGGTGGTGCTGCCCATCCTGGAGCGGCGCCTCCCTGTCATCGCGGACCCATACGTGGACCGCGAGTTTGGGACAGGTGCCCTGAAAATCACCCCTGCTCATGATTTCAACGACTTCGAAATCGGGCGCAAGCACCACCTGGCTTCCATCCAGGTCATTTCGGAAAACGGAGCCATGACCCGAGATGCGGGCCCATACGCGGGAATGGACCGCTACGCCTGCCGGGCTCGAATCCTCAAGGACCTGGAAAACGGCGGCTTCCTGGCCAGGACCGAAAGCCACAAGAACAGGGTGGGACACTGCTATCGGTGCAAAAGCGTGGTGGAACCCATGCTCTCCCTTCAATGGTTCGTTTCCACCCAACCCCTTGCCGAAAAGGCCATGGAAGCCGTTCGGGAAGGAAGGACACGGATTATTCCCAACAAGTGGGAGAAAGACTACTTCATCTGGCTCGAGAACCTGGAAGACTGGTGCGTGAGCCGTCAGATCTGGTGGGGGCACCGTATTCCCGCGTGGTACTGCAAGGTGTGCGAGCGGGTCATCGTCTCCTTGCAGGACCCATCCATTTGCCCCGATTGCGGGAGCGACCAATTGGAACAGGACCCGGACGTCCTCGACACCTGGTTCAGTTCCGCACTCTGGCCCTTTTCCACCCTGGGCTGGCCGGATGAGACTCCGGAACTGCGGAAGTTCTACCCCACGTCGGTACTGGTCACGGGATTCGACATTCTCTATTTCTGGGTTGCGCGCATGATGATGATGGGCATCCACTTCATGCAGGAGATCCCGTTCAACGACGTCTATGTCCATGCCCTGGTCCGGGACGCCCAAGGGCAGAAGATGAGCAAGTCCAAAGGAAATGTCATCGATCCTCTCGTCATGATGGACCGCTACGGGACCGATGCCCTCCGGTTCACCCTCACCGCCTTCGCCGTCCAGGGCAGGGACGTCAAGCTCTCCCCTGAGCGAATCGAGGGGTACAAGCATTTCGTCAATAAGATTTGGAACGCGGCGCGCCTCGTCCTCATGAACCTCGATGGGGATGGAGCACTGCCTCCAATCCCTCCCCGTCCCTCCGGCCTCGCTCACCGCTGGATTCTCAGTCGCCTTCAGCGGGTGGTGGAGGAAGTGGACACAGCCATGGACAACTACCACTTCAATCAGTACGCGGGAGCCCTTTACCAGTTCATCTGGCATGAGTACTGCGATTGGTACCTGGAAATGATCAAGCCGGATTTCTATGGGGGGGATCCCGCCGCCAAGTCCCTCGCCCAGGCGGTCTCCATCAGTGTCCTGGAGCGCATGCTCGTCCTTCTCCACCCAATCATGCCCTTCGTGACCGAAGAAATCTGGCAGAAGCTGCCGGTTCACGGTGACTCCATCATGAAAGCGCGGCTGCCCGAGATGGAACCGGAGCGGCTGGACCCGAAAGCGGAAGAGGAGATGAAGTGTCTCATGGGGGTCATCGGGGGAATCCGCAACATTCGCGGAGAGATGAACGTTCCCCCCGCAACCCGTGTACAGGTGATCTGCTTTTGCGAAGAGGCCGCCGAGAGGGAGCTGCTGCTGCGCCACGAGGGGATGATCGTCGATCTGGCAAAGGTTTCCGACTTGGCCGTGCGGCAGGCGGCGGAGGCGTCGCGCCCTCGCGTGGCTGCCAGCACCGTCGTGGGGAAGGTGCAGGTTTTCGTCCTCCTGGAAAACATCATCGATTTCGACAGTGAAGCCAAGCGTCTGGAGAAGGAGCTTGGCAAGCTGGAGAAAGAGTTCGGGATCACTCAGAGGAAACTCTCCAACGAGGACTACCTGCAGAAGGCGCCGGCAGACGTCATCGAAAAGGAGAGGGAAAAGGGCGCACGGCTCGGGGAAAAGCTGGAAAAACTCCGTCATCACTACGAGCGGATCAAGTCCATGAGAGGCGACTCCGCGAACGTACAAAGAATGACCCGCCCATGAACAGCCGCCTGGACCGACTCATCACTCTCGCCCTGGAGGAAGACATCGGCCAGGGGGATGTCACCACCGAGGCCACCATCCATGAGGCCGCCACGGGAAAGGCGTTGGTGTTCGCCAGGGAGTCCTTCGTGCTCTCGGGTTCTCAGCCGTTTTGCAGAGTATTTGAACTCCTGGACCCTCGCATCCGCATCAAGAAGACCCACAGAGACGGCGACAAGATCAACGCAGAGGATCCCTTTTTCTTCCTGGAAGGCTCCATGTGTGCCCTCCTGTCCGGGGAACGCACGGCGCTCAACCTTCTCCAGCGCCTGAGCGGCATCGCGACCCTCACTCGCCGCATGGTGGACGCCATGGAGGGAAGCGCCTGCCGACTGCTGGACACGCGGAAGACAACCCCCCTCTGGAGGGAACTGGAGAAAGCGGCTGTGCGCCATGGCGGGGGAACAAACCACCGCTTTGGCCTGTTCGACGGCATCCTCATCAAGGACAACCACATCGCCGCCGCAGGTGGAGTGCGCCAGGCGGTGGAGCGGGGCCGCAGGCATGCGGGCCACCTGATGAAAATCGAGGTGGAGGTGGAAACCTTCGAGCAACTGGAGGAGGCCCTGGATGCGGGGGCCGACGTGATCCTCCTGGACAACTTCTCTATCGAGATGCTCCGGGAAGCGGTGGATCGCAACCGGGGCAGAGCGATTCTGGAAGCTTCCGGTGGAGTCTCCCTGGAGCGCGTCGCCCGGATCGCCCGGACAGGGGTTCATTTCGTCAGCTGCGGGGCACTGACTCATTCGGCCAGGGCCATCGATATCACCATGGAGGTGGACCTTCCCGCCGGTTGGATGGAAGTGTGAGGTGACTCCTCAGCCGGACACGAAGCTTTCCGCCGGGGACCTGGCAGTGGACTCGAGGGAGGGTCGACGGACCATCGCGACGCTCCGGGACGGAGTCAAGGCCGCTTGGCCCATCTGCCTCGGCTACATGCCCATCGGCCTCGCCCTTGGCGTGCTCGCCCAGAAAGCGGGAATCAGTCCCCCCGAAATAGGTTTCATGTCCCTCCTGGTTTTTGCAGGGAGTGCCCAGTTCATCGCCGTTTCCATGATCTCCGGCGGGTCCTCCATTCTTCCCGTTGTTGTAACCACCTTCATGGTGAACCTGCGGCACCTGCTCATGAGTTCATCTCTCGCCGTGCATCTGCGCCCTGCGGCCCACCCCCTCTTCGTGTCCCTCTTCGCCTACGGCATCACCGACGAGAGTTTCGCCGTGAACACGGCCCGGTTCAAAGACGGATCCTGGGACCCGGGCCGGGCTCTCGTGGTCAACCAGGTGTCCAATGGAGTGTGGGTCCTGAGCACCATCGCGGGGGGATACGGCGGGCATTTCATTCCGGAGGGGAGTCTCGGCATCGACTATGCCCTGAGCGCCATGTTTCTCTGTCTCCTGGTCTATCAACTGAGAGGGGCCATCTACGCGGTCACGGCGGTCATCGCCGGGGGACTTTCGGTCCTCTGGGCATTGGTCCTGCCGGGAAACGCCTACCTGATCATTGCATCCATCCTGGCGGCAACCGCAGGCTACGCCCTCAGGCAACGCATTTTCCGAAAGGCGATCTCCCATGACACATCCTGATTATGCACTCCTCGTCGCAGGAATGGGCATCGTCACCTACCTCCCGAGATGGCTTCCCGTTTTCTTCCTGTCTCGAAAGAGTCTCCCGGAATGGTTCATGGAATGGCTCGATCTCATTCCCGTGGCCATACTGAGCGCCCTCATCTTTTCAGACCTATTCCTCTCCGGCAGCAATAGCGGCAGCCGGAGTCTTCAGCCGGTGAATCTCAAGTCGCTGGCGGCCGTTCCCACCCTGTGTTTCGCCCTCAAGACCAAATCCCTGGGAGGTACGGTCATTGTGGGGATGCTGACCTATTGGCTCCTGGAAAAGCTCTTTTAGATCCTGTCGCCCCCTCTCCTTTGTTTGCGGAAAATGAAGCGGTCCGCCCGCCAAAACCATTTGGCCAGGGTCCAAAATGCCGCGGAAACAGCTGCTTTTTCCGGCTGAAAGATTAAATTGGGACATAGACGGTTGGGGATGCATCAAAGATAGGAGTATCCCGTGACGGAAAAGAAGCACAGCCACCAAAAGGGCAAGTCTGGGCAGGCAGGCACAAAGGACTCACATGGAATCTCATTTCCACCTGAATCCCCCGCCAACAAACTGGAAATCGTCCTCAAGACGGACTCCATTGGGACCCAGGAGGCCATCGCCGCGACCTTGGCCAAAACGGAAGCGCCCGGCGTCCGGATCAAAATCATCCACGCCGGGGTGGGAGACGTCTCCAAGTCCGATCTGCTCATGGCCTTGACGGGCAGCCGACTGGTGGTGGGCTTCAACGTAGGCGCCATGCCTAGGCTCGATCAGTGGGCCAAGGAACACGGCGTGGAAGTGCGGATCCACAAGGTGATCTACGCCCTGGCGCAGGACGTGTTGAACATCGCCAGGAGCCTCACGCCATCGGGGACGGAAGAACCCGACGAAAAGATCACCGGCAAGGCGGAGGTCATTGCCCTCTTCAAAACAGGACATGGGGGGATCATTGCGGGGTGCAGGGTCCAAGAAGGCACGCTGGCCGTGGGAAAGCGATTCCGGGTCATCTCCACCATGGGACCTGTCTATTCGGGAAAAATCGATTCTCTCCAGGTGGGTAGGCAACCGGTCCACAGCGGGAAACCGGCACAGGAAGTCGGGCTGAAAATCAGCGACTTCAACCGGGTGAGTGTGGGGGATCTCATCGAGTGCTTCGAACCCGTCCCCATCAAGAAAACCACCCCTTGGCACCCCAGCGGCAGCATCCTGCAACTGGGGAGTTGAGCCCCCTGCGGGTCATCTCCCCACTCGGCCCCAAGATGGAGACAGCCGAAGCACATGCTGGACTACTGCGCCGGCTCCTCCCACCCACGGGCAAGGGGGGAAGGCCCGATGGTTCATCCACGTCTCCTTGTGGACGATTCCTCGATGAAATCCAATCAACCGGCGTGCACAAAAGAAACCGCGCCCATTGGTCCGGGCGCGATGGCATGACGGGCTCGGCCGGGTGCCGATCCCGTAAGAGGTCGTGATGGACTAGTCCGATGCCACCTCAATGATGGAGCCCTTGCCCGTGTCACGAGGAAAAGGATCCAGGTTCAAGAAGGGGTCAAGGTCTGCACCGTCCGGCAGCCTCCGTGGCTGGAAGTTCCTGAAACTGGGCGTTATGGGCGCTGAAGAAACCCTCCGGGTTGGCGGGGTCCAACATGGGCGCAGTGCCGTCCACCAGGATGAACAGCTGCGGATGGTCGAAAGGCTTGGCCTCCTTTTTCATACGTGGATCGGTGAGGGCCAAGATGAAAGCCACAAGGGCTTCTTCCGCGTCCCAACCGCACGCATCGGGGTTGTCTCGGCAGCTCATGGGAGTTGCGTCGGCCAGTCCTAACCGGGTTATATCCGGGAGCATGTCCACCTTGTTCAGAATGGCTTCCCGGAACTTGCCGCCGATGTCGTAGTTATCCAGCATCTGCTGAATCGTCGCGGCGCCCCCGTTGTGGAAATACGGGCCGTTCAACTCCACGTTGCGGACCGTCGAGACCTTGCGGTGGGGGGTCACCGAGGAGAGGGCCTTTGTAACCCTGACGCCTCAGGGATTCTCTGATGCGGGCCACCATGGGTGGAGGTCCGGAAGGAAAGCGGAAGCCGGTCTTAATGAGGAGTTGGTTGAGCCCCCAGGTGTGCCGCCAGTAAGGCTTGGCCATGCGGAAAAGACCTCCAACTCTGGAGACGATCCATGAAAGGGCGAGGAACTGCTCGTCGAATCCCAGGACGATCTCCGGGCACAGGGAGGCGGCATCCACCATCTGACGTACGGCCCGGGTCAGATCGAGCCCTTCGGAGACATACCACAGGGAGTCCAGCGGATCGCTCCTGTCCGTGACGAACCCTTCCTCCATGGCGATCCGCCACATTTCCGTTCCCGGATAAAGCCGCACCCCGAGGTAGAAGTTGGACATGTTATAGGGAGGCCGCTTCACCATCCGCAGGTGCCTGAAATTGAAGTCGAGGGTCTCCTGGAGCGTTCGGTTGGTTTCCCCTGGGCCTCCCACCAGGAAAAACCACATGACGGTGAAACCGGTCTTCCGGACGGCCTCTGCAGCTTGCACCAGGTCGTCCTTGTGGAAGCCCTTGCGGTAACTGCGGATCATTGTCTCCGAAGCCGATTCCGGGGTGATCATGAACGACCTGAAGCCCGCCCTCCACATCAGATCCAAAAACGGAGCATCGAGGCGCACGGGGTGGACGCCCATGGCGGTGAAGCGAGCCTTCCAGGGGCGCCTCACGATTTCCTCGAGGATTTCCATGCAGTGGTCGTAGGGCCGATTGAACACCGAATCCACGAACTCGAAAGACTCCGGCCGATACTTCAGCAGGGCCTCCTCCAGTTCATCCACCACCTCCACCGGTGACCTCAGGCGGAGGTTCCTCCCCTCCAAGACCTGGTTGTAGGTACAGTAGATGCACTGCAGCAGGCATCCCCTCTTGGTCTGGATCGTGTAGCTGCTTCCCATTCTCATGTAGGGCTTCATGTCGATCCATCGCCCCAGCTGGGCATCCACGGACGGGAAGTCCCGAAGCACCGGGGGGGTCATGGAGAATTCCCCCCGGATCCGCCGGCCCAAACCGGGGATGCCATCCGTGGACTCCCCTTCCTGGAGGCGGCGGAGAAGTTCCACAAAGCTGGACTCCCCTTCAGAAACAATGATGTAGTCAGCCTCCAGACGTTCCAACAAGGATCGTGGACTTAGGCTGGCCCCGGATCCCCCCAGCACGATGGGGGCGCGGGAGAGCCTCCGGATGCGCCCGACCATTGCCTCGGCCTCGGGCACGTAGCTGACGGGATGCATGAGGTTCACATTGTCGAGGTTCCGGATGGAAAGCCCGATCAACTCCGGGCGGATGCGGCACAGGGCTTCATCCAGGTCCCCGCGGACGTCTTTTCTGAAGCAGAGATCCAGCACGTGCACTTCGTGGCCTGCGTCCTGCGCGGCACTGGCCACATAGGCGAGACCGATGGGCGGCGCCGCCATGAAATCATCCTTGAGATTGGTATTGATGAGAAGGATTCTCACGAGCCGTCCTGTCGGCAGGGAGGGGTTAGAAAGGGACGATCTTCACGGCCACGGCGATCCCCAGCCAAAACCCAGAAGTGACGATGCAGATCCAGGCGGCTTTCCTCCAGGGAGATGACAGCCACCGTTTCTGGAGAACGAGACCGATGGAAATGACATGGAACGGCACGGGGAGTCCGAGGCCCAAGGCACACAGGGTGGCTGCAGGGGACTCTGCCGCGGAACCGAAGAGGCGCATGGCGAGGGCACCGCTGTAGGCGTCCCGGATGACCTTCACCAGGAGCAGGAGACCTGCCGCCATAATCGCCCCGGCAAGACTTCTCGCCGCAAGCCGCATGAAATTGGGGTGTTCCGCTCTCAGAGCCATGTGATGCGGGCCGGTTTCCTCTCCACCCAATAGTTGAACCGGACCAGGGGATACCCCATGGCCAGCCCCGCATAGATCTTGTGAGTCCGGGGCAGGGACAGGTACTGGGCAATGCCTGCATCACGATCACAGGCTGCGACCACATAGCCCGTGTAAAAAGCGGCCAGCCCCATCGCTTCCGCCGCCAGTGCCCCGTTTTGTAGGGCGAGGTTGGCGTTCACTCCCGCGAACACCGCAGCCCGGTCCGAATGGAAGAGAACAAGTGTCGGAGCACGGTGCAGGATTAGGTCGTTGCCCTTCCTGTGCTCGGCCACGACCCATTCCATGTCTTCCAGTCCCTGGAGGGCCCCGTCCAATTCGCGGCCCAGGAGCAGCCGGTAGAAATTCCGGATGAGGGGGTTCCGCAGCTGCCTGGCCGCCTTTTCCAGGTAGTCCGCCGTGAGAGCGGCGATCCTGGACAGTCTTTCCCCGTCCTGGACCACAAGGTACCGCGTGCTTTGAACATTGTGCGCCGAGGGAGCGAAGCGGCATGCGTCGATCACCCTCGACACCTGTTCCCTGCCGGGGATGTCCGGCCTGAAGACGCGCCGGGACCGTCGCGATCGGATGAGTTCAAGGAGCGTGTCGTATGGGGGGAGGATGCCTGAGGCAACAGGTGTCACCGCCTCCGGCGGAAAACCGCTGTGAGTGATGGCTCCGTGGGGACACGCCGCCACGCAGTGGCCGCACTCGATGCACCACTCCCGGCGGACAATTGCCGGCAGGTCGTCTTCTCCACTCCTCTGGAAGATCCCCTGGGGACAGGTGGTCACGCAAATCCCGTCCCGGCGGCAGAGGGTGTCGTCAATACGGATCTCAAGCATGGGAACTCCCTGTACGCCTCCCTCTAAAAAGGAGGAAAGCGCTTTTCGTGCTGGGGAAAGATCACTTTTTCTCGGTTTTCCTGCGCATGTCCCGGATGTAGATGGATCGGGATCGGCCATCCGGGTGAACTCTCTCGTCCAATTCAAAGAGCTTGATGGCCGCCGCCAGCTGCCCAAGCTTGGTGAAGCCGTAGTTGCGAGGGTCGAATTCGGGGGCCTGCTTGGCGATGTTGCTCCCCACCGCACCCAGGTGAGCCCAGCCCGATTCGTCCGAGGCGGCCTCCACGGCACTGCGCAGAAGGGTGACCAGCTTGGTGTCCCTTTTGAGTTCATGGGTGCTTTTGGGCTTCACCGCCGGTTCGGCGCTCTCCGGGGATCGCAGGACTTCCGTGAAGATAAACTTGTCGCATGCGGAGACAAAAGCCCGTGGTGTCTTTTTTTCTCCAAATCCATACACCATGAGACCCTCTTCCCGGATTCGCGAGGCGAGCCGGGTGAAATCGCTGTCACTGGACACGAGGCAGAACCCGTCAAAACGCTTGGCGTAAAGAAGATCCATGGCATCGATGATCATGGCGCTGTCCGTGGCGTTCTTGCCCACGGTATAACGAAACTGCTGCACCGGCTGTATGGAGTGTTCCAGCAGGACGGATTTCCAGCCTGCGAGACTGGGTGTAGTCCAATCGCCGTAGATGCGCTTGACGCTGGCCACGCCGTATTTGGCAACCTCCGACAGCAGTCCTTCCGTGATGGAAGGCTGAGCGTTGTCTGCGTCGATGAGGACAGCAAGCCTGTTCTGGGGTGCTTCACTGGCAGTCATGGGTGGTTTCCTCCCCAATCACGGCTCCGGGCGGATCCCATTCGCCCGGTGAGCCTTGCTGACGCTGCAAAGGTTCCTTTCCAGGGTCTTCAAGTGACGAAGAGCCTCTTGGGAAGCCAGAAGCCTTTCCACGCACGCGGCATATCGGTCGCGCTGCATCCGCAGAGTGGAAAGGAGACCGTCCTGGTATCTCCTCCCCAACTCCCGGGCCACCTTCTGGAGTTCCTGATAGGCAAACAGCTCCACGGCCCCCTTGGTGACGAAAGGGGCGATGGCCGTGTCCAGCACCGCCTCCAGCACGGTGATCCCCCCCCCGATGGCCGCCTCCAGCGAAAGGATCAGCCCACCCCAAAGGATGGACGCCGAGTAGATCCCCCACTCTTTCGTCTTGGGAATCCCTTTGGCCAACTCGCTGAAGGTCTCCTCCAGCCACTGGACAAGCCGCTCCTGGTCCTCCAGCACCCTTTCCTTCACCTCCTCCCCCGTGAGTACGACGGACGGATCCCGCAAGCCGGCATACAGGGGGGCCGAAGGGTCCCCAGGGGAAAGCTTCTCCAGCACCTCCCGGTTGAATTTTTCCAGGGCTGCCTTGACGGGCACGAGGTCGATCCGCCGGCGGATGCGCATGAGCTCGTCACGGTGGGAATCGGTAGACGGGTTTTCCAGCAGGCCCAAAAGCTCCAGGGGGGTCCGAACGATCCGGGCAACGACGCGCCGAGGCGTGCGCAGGAGATCGTACTTGCTGAAATGGCGGCGTATTTCCTTCTGAAGGGCCTCCCGGGTCCCCTCCGCGAAGTGCTGTTGCTGCGCCTCAACGAGGTTCCTGCAGGCCTCCTGGAAAAACAGATCCAACTGCTCTTTCCAGTGAGCCGCAGCCGCCTCCTCCCCTTGCAGCAGAGACAGCAGCCGCCGGATTTCAGCGCAGAGAGTCCTGGCGGCCCGATTCTCTTCCTCCCCAATGATCTTCTCCGCCTCACCCCTGGAGACCACGCCAAGAAAAATTTCCCGTAAATCCCTGAAGGAATCCATGGTCACGAGGGCTAAAGCCGGATCCGGGGACACAAGGGGAAACGCATGAAACCTCTGGCCATCCAGGGCAAGCCCCTGGGCTTCCAGGGAGGCGAACACCTCTCGGGAGGTCTCCAGCTTGTTTGCCTTGTTGAGAACGAGGAAAAGAGGTTTTTCATCTGCAAGAATCCGGGCCAGAAAACGGTAGGGGACGTCGTCCGCGTATTTCTCCTGGCTGACCACGAAGATCACCACGTGAGCCAGGAGATAGAGATCTTCCACCGCTTGCCGGTTGCGCAGTTCCACGCTGTCCACATCGGGAGTGTCCACGATGACGCAATGTCGAAACATCTCCCTGTCATGTTCCACCAAGGTCAGTGTGCCCGGAACCCCGCTCTGCCCGGAAACGGGCACGGATTCCACGGACACCCTCCGGAAGGCCATGGCTTCGAAGGGAAAGCCCTCCTCGACGGAGATGCTGCGATGGACAAATGCAATGGATCCCGCCGTCTTGGGACGCTCGACCCCCGTCTCGCTGAGAGAGGCACCGCAAAGGGCGTTGAAAAGAGTGGACTTGCCCGTTCCCGTCCCCCCGGTGAAAAGGACCCAAAGGCAAGGCCGGGACCACCTGAATCGGATGACCCGGAGGCGCAGGAGAATTTGCCGTGCCAGGAACTGGATTTGTCCCCAGGCCGGAGTGATTCCCGGGCAACGAATCCCTTCCCAGGCGGATGCGTCCTCTTGGGCGACAAGGAACGGCAGGGTGCCCTGTCTTTCTGGTTCAGCTGTCATGGTGTCCTGCTCGGCCCACAAAATCCTGCGGCAGGGTCCTGGCAAGTGCAGGATAGACGTATAGGTGCAGGTCCCCTCGCGAAGTCCTGAGCAGCCATCGGTTCAGGAGAAACCCTGGATAGGTCCTGGTATGGAGCAGTTCGTTCGATGCAACGGCCTGATCCTGAAGTCTTCTCCAGTGACGGTGCAGGATGTGCACCTTTTTGGATGTGACGATCACATGCACCCGGGAATGCCTTGAAACCCGCGGAACCTTGATGGCATAGGCAAGCCCCGTCCACAGAAACTTCTCGTCCGCGTCCCTGTGGGCTTCAAAGAAGGCATCCAGCGCGTGAGGAAGGGACCGGGAAGAGGTCCAGGCACATTCCTGGAACAGGAAACACCTGAGTTTGAAAAACAGGGCACTGAAAAGCATACGGACCGTCCTCAAAATGAGCGGCAGGCAGAGGCCGATCAACGCGAGGCAGACCAAGGTCACCACAAAGGTGACCTTGGGGTAGGCCAGGCTCATGTAGGTATAGCCGACGGCCCCTGCATCCTCCGCCAGGCTGACTGCAATGTTGGAGAATGGCTCCGGGCTGGTGTTGATGATGAGCCGGGTACCGGCTTTCGTGATGTGGGCGCAGGATGCAAGAGCGGCCCCCAGCATGAACACGATCACTTCCAGGGCGGGGGACGCCTCCCCCACCTGCATGAGGGCCAACATCGCGCCCCCAAAGGGGCGGATCAGGGTGTGGATGGAGTCCCAAAGCGTATCGAGACCCGGCACCTTGTCCATGAAGAATTCGAGGGCGAAAAGAATGATGGCGACGGCGATGACCGCATCGTTGGCCAACACATCGAAATCGGCGGGAAGCCCCTGAACCAATCCGAATTTCCTGCACAATCCGGCCATAGCCACCGTGGCATACAGGTTGATTCCGGAAATGAAAGACAACCCCAGAAGCGATCCAAGCCTGGCGATGATTTCCATGGCGGTCCTTTATGCGTGAATAGGCGAGACATTTTCCGCAACATCTTAGGGGATTTCCGGGATGATGACAAGATTCCCCTCGGAAAAGTCGCAGTTTGACATGTTTTGTGGTCGTATACTATAGAAGTGGGGTGCCTCATCGAGGTGAACCTTTCGTGCAGAGGTCCCATTTGGCAAAGCTTTTCGTTCGAGAGATCCAGCCCAACCAGGATGTGGCCGGCGCCTTCGCCGTTGCCGACAAACAGCTGAAAACCGCCCGCAACGGGACATCCTTCCTCAACCTCAGACTGGTGGACAAGACGGGGGAAATCACCGGGCGCATCTGGGAAAACGCCCAGGAGACCGCCGATTCCATCCCCTCCAGGGGAGTCGTCTTCGTGCGGGGGCGAAGCGAGTTGTTCCGTGAGGAACTCCAGCTGCACATCCACGCGATCTCACCCGCAGAGCCCCGGGATGTGGATCCGTCCGACTTTTTGCCCGTTTCGCCGCGGGACGTGCGGGAGATGCTGGAAGAACTGAATCGGCTTGTGGCCGGCGTGAAGCGGCCCTCCCTGCGCCGCCTCCTGAAACACATCCTGGAGGACGAGGATCTCATGAGGCGCTTCAAAGTGGCCCCGGCGGCCAAATCCATGCACCACGCCTACCTCGGCGGATTGCTCGAACACACGGTCTCCGTCGCCGCCCTGGTCTCCCAAATCTGTGCCCGCTACCCGGAGCTCGACAGGGACCTCCTCGTGGCCGGCGCCATCATTCACGACTTGGGAAAGGTGGAAGAATTTGTGTACGATCTGAGCATCGACTACTCCCACCAGGGGAGACTTCTCGGCCACATGGTGCTGGGCCTTGAAATCCTGGAGGAAAAACTCCGGCACATGAAGCGTTTTCCACCGGAGGAGGCCATGCTCCTGAAGCACCTGGTCCTGAGTCATCACGGGCAAACGGAATTCGGGGCCGTCAAACTTCCCATGACCCGGGAGGCTTTTGTCCTGCACCACGCAGACGACCTGGACGCCAAGATGAACAGCCTGAGCCGCATCCTGGCCGAATCAAAGGGAAGCGACGCAGCCTGGACGGCTTTTCAGTCCGTTTATGGCCGTTTCTTCTTCAGGGGATTGCCCCCCTCAATGGAAGAGGCCCCACCCGAAGAACCTGAAGCTTCCCGAGACCGGGGAGTTCAGTTGAACTTCTGGGCGGTTGAAGCGACAGGAAAAAAGGGGGCGTCATGACCCCCGGAAGAGGAGAAGTCCCCTAGCCGTGCCGTTTTCCGATGTGCCGGGACAATCCCGGGCGAAGCGCTTCCTTGGGAGACTCCTCCGGTCGGACCAGGTTCCCCACGCCATGCTTTTCAGCGGCATGGGAGGGTCCGGCAAGTCCGCAATGGCCCAGGAATTCTTCAAACGGCTCAACTGCCAGGCCCCCGGGGACCCTGACCCGTGTGAAGCGTGCGCTTCATGCCTCAAGATCCGCAATGGGACCCATCCCGATTGGGTTACGGTGAGGGCGGACGGAGCCTTCATCAAGCTGGACCAGATCCGCGAACTGCGCGAGAGGCTCCGGTTTCAGCCCTTCGAAGGCAAGTGGCGGGGAATCCTCGTGGAAAAAGCCCACACCCTCAGGGAGGAAGCGGCAAATGCGCTCCTGAAAATTCTCGAGGAACCTCCCCGGAAAAATCTTTTCCTGCTGACCACTCTTGAGCCCCAGATGGTCATGCCCACTATCCTGTCGAGATGTTGCCACGTGAGGTTTCAACCCCTGGAGCGGGAAGAACTCGCACAGATTCTCGCTAGGGAGGCTCCGGTGACGGAAGCCCAGGCGCTTCACCTGGCCAGGCTGGCAGACGGGAGCATGGAGCGGGCAAAGTGGCTCGCAGACGAGACGCGGATGGGGTGCTGGCGGGAGACGGTAGAAAGACTCCAGAACCTTGGAAATCTGACCATGTTGGAATTCTTTCCCCTCATGGCCCAATGGGTCCAACAGAGCGAGAGCTTGGACCAGGAATTTGAATGGTTTAAACTTTGGATGAGAGACCTTATCCTTTGTGGGCTCCCGGGACAACACGAATCGTACTTAACGCCCGATGAAAAGAGCCGGAAAGCGGCCATGGCCGCAGGTATCGACACGCTCTTCGAACTCTATGAAGCCATTGAGAACGCATTGCTCCACCTTCGGCGGAACGCAAACAAGAGTCTCGTGCTCGAGGGTGTGTGCCTTGCCATAAAGGACCGTCTGTATGGAAAGAGTTGTGGGAATCCGGTTCCGCAAGGGAGGCAAAGTTTATCATTTTGACGCGGGCGAATTGCCCCTCAAGCGGGAGGATTTCGTCGCGGTGCACACGGAACAGGGGCTCGGCCTCGGCCAGGTGGTCGAGCCCCCCTGTTTCAGAAACGCTGCAATACACCCGGCTGTTCTGAAGAAAGTGGAACGCGTCGCCACGGAAGAAGAAATCCAGAAGTACCGAAAGAACCTGGAATTCGAGTCGGACGCCAAGAGTTACTGCATGGAGAGGATTCGAGCCCACGGCCTGGGAATGAACCTGGTGGACGTGGAATACTTCTTCGACGGTAGCAAAATCATTTTTTATTTCACAGCCGATGGGCGCGTGGACTTTCGAGAGCTTCTCAAAGACTTGGTGCGCAGACTCAGGACCCGCGTGGAGCTTCGTCAGATCGGAATCCGCAACCAAGCCAAGATGGTCGGGGGATTGGGTGCTTGCGGGCGCCCCCTCTGCTGTGCGACGTTTCTCAAGAATTTCCACGCGGTTTCCATCAAGATGGCCAAAGAACAGAACCTCAGTCTCAACCCGGCGAAAATATCCGGCTCTTGCGGCCGCCTCATGTGCTGCCTTCAGTACGAATACGAAACTTACAGGGAATTGAAAAAAGACATGCCCAAGCTGGGCAAGAAGATCGAACTTCCGGAAGGCAAAGGAAAGGTGATCCGCCAGAACATCATCGAACGCACCATCACCGTTCTTCTGGAAGACGGAAAGGAAATCGAAAAGAAACTCGACCCCCTGCCCAGGGGGAATGAAAGGAAAAAGGCCCGGGAATGAAGCGTTTTTATGTGACGACCCCTATCTACTACGTGAACGCAGAACCGCACATCGGCCACGCCTACACAACCATCGTTTCCGACGTGCTCAATCGCTTCCACAAACTCCTGGGGTACAGGACCTTCTTCCTTACCGGCACGGACGAACACGGGGACAAAATCGTTCAGGCGGCGCAGGAAGCAGGAATGGATCCCAAGAGCTACGCCGACCACATCAGTGCCCTTTTCAGAGAAACATGGCCCAAGCTGGACATCGCCAACGACTGTTTCATCCGCACCACGGACCCCGGGCACATGCGCGTGGTGCAGCACATTCTCCAAAAAGTGCATGACTCGGGGGACATTTATTTCAGCACTTACAAAGGACTGTATTGCGTCGGATGCGAACGGTTTTACACCGAGCGCGAACTGGTGGACGGCAAATGCCCCGATCATGACCGGGAACCGGTGGAGCGGGAAGAAGCGAATTATTTTTTTCGCATGAGCAAATACCAGGATTGGCTCATCGGACACATCGAATCCAACCCCCACTTCATCCGGCCCGAACGGTACCGCAACGAGGTGCTCTCCTTCCTGAAGGAACCCCTTGAAGACCTGTGCATCTCCCGGCCCAGGGAACGACTCGACTGGGGTATCCCCCTCCCCTTCGATGACCGTTATGTCACATACGTGTGGTTCGACGCCCTCATCAACTACGTCTCCGCCATCGGCTACCCCGACGGGCCTCTCTTCCGGGAATTCTGGCCCTGCGTGCAACACATCATCGCCAAAGACATCCTGAAACCCCACGGGATCTACTGGCCGACCATGATTCGGGCGGCCGGATTCGAACCGTACCAGTCCCTGAACGTTCACGGGTACTGGAAAATCAACGAAGGGAAAATGAGCAAGAGCAAGGGGGCTGTGGTCCGACCCCTCGACCTCGTACCTCGCTATGGTCTGGACGCTTTTCGCTACTTTCTCATGCGGGAGATGGTCTTCGGCCTGGACGCCAATTTCAGTGAAGAGGCCCTGGTGCAGCGCATCAATTCCGATCTCGCAAATGACCTGGGAAATCTCTTCAGCCGCACACTGGCCATGACCGCCCGATACTTCGGAGGCAGAATCCCTCCCTTCGGATCCGAAGCCGAGGCCATGGACCGGGAACTGGAAGCCCATGCCAGGCAAGCCCTGCAAACCGCTATGGAAGAAATTCCCAGGCTTGGGTTCCACAAAGCGCTCATCTCCATTTGGGAGTGTATCAACGCGGCAAACAAGTACATCGACCACGCCGCCCCGTGGAACCTCGCGAAAGACCCGGCTTGCGAAGAGCGCCTGCGAACCGTGATCCGATGCGCCCTGGAAGCCAACCGGACGGTGGCTCTTCTCATCGCTCCCTTTATGCCTTCCACGGCCCGGAAGATGCTCGAACGCCTCGGAGGCGCAAAACCCATGGACGCCTACAGGCTGGACGAAGACGCCGTCTGGGGATCTCTGCCGGATGGAACTCCCGTGTCCAAGGGAGAAGCCCTGTTCCCTCGCATCGAACAGGCTGTCAAAGAAAAGGAGAAGGGGGAGATTTCCGCCAAACCGCCTGAGGTGGAGGGTGTCACAATCGAGAGCTTCCAGAAGATCGATCTGCGGGTGGGGGTCGTGAAAGAGGCGGAGAAGATCCCCAAATCAAACAAACTGCTCCGTCTCGTGGTGGACATGGGGGAGGAGCGGCAGGTGGTTGCGGGCATCGGCCGGCACTACGCGCCGGAAGAACTGGTTGGCAAACAGGTGGTCCTGGTCGCCAATCTTCAGCCAGCCAAACTCATGGGAGTGGAATCCCACGGCATGGTCCTCGCAGCCCACGACGGCAAAGCTCTTCGCATCGTCTCTCCTGAAGAACCGGTATCCCCTGGAGCCAGGGTGTCCTGAAACGGTTCTTCAGGGGGCCAACGAAACCCTCGTCCTGAACCCAAGATGGTCCAGATTTTTCGGGATGCTCATGAAAATGATGAATATTCGGGAATAATCCAGCAAATCATGGACCATTAGTCGGCGTCCCCCGGTGTTCCGGCATCTGAGGTCGGTTTGTGCGGTTTTGCCGGGACCCTGGGATTCAGAACGATCCCGCTGGAGACGGGTTCATCGAGAACCATCGCAGCGCCCCCCGCCCTTCCTCTCCGTGCAAAACGGCGAAAAGGAGCTGTGAGAAAGGCCAACCTTCCCGGACGCTCCTGAGTTGGAATCCCGTCCGCCGTCGGCCCCATTTCCTCCTGCTCGCATTCCTCCAGAGATAACAATCCGCTCGATTTCACCCTGGCCCGGCGGGCAAACCGGTTTTCTCCCAAAAAATGGAAGGGCAGGGGGGAATCCTGCTCGGGCGTGGACTCTTCCCTTTCTAGAGAGTGCTCCCAAGGGGATGCTTCCGTGCGACTTCTCCGTGTCGACCGGGTGGAAATCCCTTTCAGGACAAGCACAATGCCGGTGAGGATACAAAGAACGCAGAGGAAAAGCATAGCAGACAGAGGCACGGCTCTCTCCTTTCAGTCTTTTTTCGGGGGAACCTTCCAATAAACCCAGAGCTTTCGCATCAAACCCTCGGATACAGCCTATCCGGAATGAAGCCGTGGGGGACCTTCACCCATGAATCCTTGACCAGCCTGTCACCTTTCCAAATGCGAACCCTCACTCGCATGAAACCATGTGTGACCCCGTAGGGTTCAGCGAGGACCGACTGACGGGTCTCCCTGTTGTAGTATTCCACGGGCTCCATATTTCTTGCCGCCTCAAGGCTTGCCTTCCTGGAAATCCAGCGGATCTCTGGGTCTTCCCCTATGCGTCTCCCGGCTCCCGCAGAAATGGACTTGCGGGAATCCGACCTTTTTGCACTTCCGCTCCCGGGCGGCTCCAGGGCATCCTGAGCAGAACCCTGTGCTTTTTCTTTCGAAGATGCATCCCCTGCCATCTCCCTGGGTGGCGCTGGCCGGAATCTCTCCGCCCGCCGCTCTCTCTCTTTCGTCAGCCTTTGAGCCTCCTGCAAGGCCGCCTCTGCCAAACGGCGCTCTTCCTGGACGCGCAGTTTTTCATCCAGCAGGGCCGCTTCCCTGATCTCCATTTCCCTGCGCTTCTCCTGGAGTGTCCTTTCCTCTTCCTCGGCCGCCAGCCGTGCCCTCTCCCGGAGTGTTTCCATTTCCTTTTGGGCGGCCTTGTGTTTCTCCCTGGAAACAGCCGTGGTGATGCCCACGATGCCTCCGGCGATCATTGCAAAACCGACGATCAGAAACAGTGCTCTCTTGATCACTTGTCACTCCTTGCAACCATTGTCCATCTCCGCCGGTACCTCCCGCTCCATGAAAAGAGCCTTCATTTTTATAATCAAAAATGATGCCAACTGACGAGGTGGAATGGTGGGGAAGGAGGGCGACTCATGGGTTTCTTCGAAATCTCGCCCCGAAGAAACCGTCCACATCGTTCCGGTGGGGCCAGGTCCTGAGGAAACCGCCCTGGCATAGAGAGCGACACGCCTCGGGGAGGACCTGTTCCGCGGGCTCCAGCTCCCAAGCCGGGTGCGTTTGGAGAAACCGGTCCACGACGGTTTCATTCTCCTCCGAAAATATGGTGCACGTGGCGTAGACCAGCACACCCTTTGCCTTCACAAAGCGCGCTGCCTGTCGGATCAGATCCTGCTGCAACCGGGAAAAGCGTTGGGGATCCTTCACATGGCGGCGCCACCGGATGTCGGGATTGCGTCGCAGGGTCCCCAGTCCACTGCAGGGAGCGTCCAGGAGCACGTGGTCGAAGAAGCCCAAGTCCTCGGGATGCGTCTGAAGCACATCGCCCCCGTGGACATCGACGATACCCACCCCCTGCCGGGCGGCGTTTTCTGTCAATTCATCCAGTTTCCAGGCCGCTTCGTCCACCGCGACGATGCGCCCTCTGTTTTCCATGAGAGCCGCCATGTGAGTGGTCTTGGCTCCGAATCCCGCGCACAGGTCCAGCACGCGGTCTCCCGGCGTTGGATCCAGGAGAAGGCTCACCAACTGGGACGCTTCATCTTGGACCTGAAACCACCCCTCCCGGAAGGAACCCAAAGCGAAAGGGTCTGTTCTCACCCCTTTCACCCGCAGCGCGTGGGGCAGGTGAGGAGACGGCTCTGAGTGGATGCCTTCCCTCTCCAGTTTTTCGGCAAGCCGGTCAGCCGTGACCTTGAGAGTGTTGGCCCTGAGGACCAGTGGCGCCACCTGATTGTTGGCTGAGCAGAATGCGAAGGCTTCATCGAACCCCATTTCCTTGAGGAAACGCCTGACCATCCAAAGGGGGTGGGAAGTGGCAACCGCCAGGTATTCCACCGGATGTTTCGCCATGGAAGGCCATTTCCACTCTTTTCCGGTCCGGATGGCTTCCCGCAGGATGCCGTTGACAAAGCCCGCCAGGTAAGGGGGGTGCGTCGCCCTCGTCATCTTCACGGCTTCGTTCACCGCCGCGTGGGCCGGGATACGGTCAAGGAAGAGAATCTGGTATAGGGCGAGCCTGAGGAGGATCCGGACGGAGGAGGCAATCCTTTCGGGCTTCACGCGGCTCAATTGGTCGATGTGCCAGTCCAGCCGACCCTGCCACCTCACCACGCCGTACACCAACTCCGTCAGGAGTGCCCTCTCCCTGTCGTCCAACTGAACGTGCCGACCCATGGCCCCCCGAATCAGCCTGTCCGGATGGGATGCTTTACGGTCCAGGTGAAGGAGAATCTGGAAAGCCAATGTCCTGGCGTTGATCATGGGTTTTTCCTGCTGAGAGAGTGTCCGACTGGCGGGAAGAAACGGGGGCTGGGCGGAGGAACCCTGTCTTCACATTCCCTGTCTCATTGCAGTCACCTCTTTGAGCACGGACTCCACCCGGTCCAGAGCCACGCGGGTATTGAAGCAAGGTCCGAACGGGCGTTGATTGAAAATGCCGTAGACGGGAAGGGGAGCCGTGTCCTGAATGCCGCTCGTCAGGTCCCGCTCACACGCCACCGCGATGATGAGATCCGGGCGCTTTTCGATGACGATACGGCGGGCGAAGGTCCCCCCCGTCGCCACCGCCAGGTCCACTTTGTATTTCGTCGCCAGTTCCACGAGGTCTTTAATGGGGCATTTTCCGCATTTCTTGCAGTTTTCCACCCGGTTGGTGATCTTGACGGTGCACTCACTGTCCTGGAGACAATGGGGCATGAGCAGAAGAATCCTTCGAGGCGGATGACCGTTGCGGCACTGGGCCATGACCAGCTCGTTGTTGACGGCCACGAAGGCATGCTGCACATCCTGCTTCCGGAACCCGAGCAATCGGCCCACGCCGATGAGAACGGGAAGGAGGAACTTCAGCGTGATGCCGCGCAGCTTGGCGGAAAAGGGAACGTCTCGTCCCATGAGCGTCACGGTGATGAGGAGCACAAAGGAGACAAAGACGACGCCCCCCAGCACCAGCATGAATATACCCATGATCCAGGGCAGTCTGGAATGGATCCCGCTGAAGCCGTAGTAGGGCACAAGGTACGCGAGCAAAAGAAAGAGAAGGAGCGCAAGAGCCGTAAACCCGAGAAGGAAGGCGAGGGTCTTTCTCCCGGGCTGCCTGGAGGGGGTCTCCCGGTACATCGGGAACTCTTGCTGGGTCTTGGAAGAAGCCATGCTTCCGCTCTTGACTTCGTGAACAATCATTGCAGGACGGTGCCTTGGGGTATGGGGTGACCCCGGAGAAAATCCGCCGCAGCCAGCCTCTTTTGTCCCTCAAGTTGCAGTTCGCCGATGCTCAATGCCATTCCGTCCCCTCCAAGCACGACCAAGCCCGTTTCGCTCCCCCCCAGCACTTCACCGGCATTCCCCCCAACCCGTTTCCAGGAGAGGAGCTTGCCCGAGAAGCATTTTAGGCGCTTGGTCCCGAAGATCGTGAACGCGCCGGGCAGGGGGTCGAATGCGCGGATGGCGTTGACCAAACTCCGGGCGGAAAGTCCCCACGAAAGGCGCAGCTCCTCTTTCCGGATCGGTGGAGCATAAGTCGCCAGAGAATCCGGCTGAGGTTCGGGATGGAGAAGACCCGCCTTCCACCGGGGGATCACGTCGCACAGGAGGTCTGCGCCATCGTGGGCAAGTCGCTCGTGAACGGTCCCGAAACAGTCGTCCTCAACGATGGGAATTTCCCTCCTCGCGAGCACTGGCCCCGTGTCCATTCCGGCATCGAGGAGCATGATCGAGACCCCCGTGGTCGTGTCACCGGAAAGGAGAGCCCGCTGAATGGGGGCTGCGCCCCTGTAGCGCGGCAGCAAAGACGCATGAACGTTGAGCACCCCGAGGGGGAACAAATCCAGCAGCATCTGGGGGAGCAGTTGACCGTAAGCCACCACCACGGCGCACTCGCACCCGAAGGAAGCGATTCGTTCGAGGACGCCCCTTTCCTTGATCCGTTCCGCTTGAAGCACCGGGATTCCAGCTGAAAGGGCAAAGACTTTCGTCGGGGGGGGAGTCGTCTTGATTCCCCGCCCCCTGGGACGATCAGGCTGGGTCACGACAACCGCAAGGGGGGCGCCGGCCGAAACGAGTCTCCTGAGGGATGGGACAGCGAATTCAGGGGTTCCGAAAAAGGCGATGCGAGGAAACACTAAGTCCTGTCTCTCTCGTCTTTCAGCTTCTTTTTCCATTTCCTTTTGAACACATCCCTGGCAACAGGACCTATGCGGTCGATGAAAAGCTTCCCATCCAGGTGGTCGATTTCGTGTTGAAGAACCACGGCCAGCAAGCCGTTGGCCGTGATCTCCACGGCCTTTTCGTGCCGGTCAAACCCCTGAACCGTAACCTCCCGAAACCTCTTGACATTATGGAAGAACTCCGGCACGCTCAAGCATCCTTCTTCGTAGGTGATTTCCCCTTGGGCTCCCACGATTTTGGGATTCACCAACACGATGAGGCCTCGATGTTCGTCGGGTTTCTGCAGGTCGATGACGAGAATTCGGACGGGCTTGCCCACCTGGTTCGCCGCAAGTCCGATGCCCGGCGCCCTGTACATGGTTTCCACCATGTCCTCGATGAGCTGCCGGCTTTGTTTGTCAAGATCGGCGACCTCCGCCGCCTTCTGCCTCAAGACGGGATCGGGATAAGTACAAATGCTGAGACAAGCCATCACTCAATACCTTATATTCGCTATCATTTTGTATCATCAACACCGGTGCAAAAGGATCCATTAGAGAGAGGCATCCAAATATCAATAATGAAGTTTTTCTCAGTTTTCGAATTCTAAGCCTTGCCTCTTGACATTTCAATCAATTTGGCGACAACGGAGCTGCAAGCAATGATGGCAAGGGCGTGGGAACTCCTTGAAACTCTCGATCTCGCCCCACATCCGGAAGGGGGGTTCTACCGGCGCACTTACCTTTCCCCCCACACACTCCCCCCCGAATGCCTACCCCCTGGTTTCGAGGGTTCCCGTCACCTGGCATCGGCCATTGTTTACCTCTTGATGGGACATCAGAAGTCGGTGCTCCACAGGATCAAGTCGGATGAGCTGTGGCACTTTCACGAAGGCAGCCCTCTCATTGTTTACAGTATCGACATTCACGGCAATTTGGAGGAACAGAAACTGGGCAGCAACCCGGGCCTGGGTGAATCCTACCAGGTCCTGGTACCCGCCGGGCGTTGGTTCGGAGCCATGGTACAGCAACGGGATGGCTTTTCCCTGGCGGGCTGCACCGTCTTTCCAGGTTTCGATTTCCAGGACTTTGAGTTGGGAAACCGGGAATCCCTCATGGCCATGTATCCTCAGCACCGCACCCTCATCAGGCGCTTGACCCACTGATTGTTTTCGACTATGAATTTTTCATCTGCGAACCATTTGCCCCAAAGGGATCTATCCATGCGCCTCTCAACCGGCTTCACCTGAACTTTGGGTGTGGATCTGCCAGGATCGGGCAGGTAAGGCCGGCACCATCTTCATTTTCTTGTACAGACTTTGTTTCCCGGCTTCATCCATTGCAATGGCATCCTTGCCGCCGGCAGGGGTGCCGTTGGTGGTGAGTCATCCAGGTACGCCTCCCGACGCCGGGCTCTTTGCACCAGTCCCAGAAACATTCCTGGCGGCCATCCGAACAGCATGAGACCAGAGAAAAGCCGGCAGAAGGGATGACTGCGTTCGAGGGCAGAGGCGCTGGGCGCCACGCGGGCTTCAAACCCGTTGGCTCGGTCTCAACAACCGGGAGGAGGTTCGATTCCCCCTGCCCTCACCAAGCCTGCGCCGCGAATTGACCGCGAGGATGCCCCCCTTTCAGTGACGTTTCAAGAAATCTTCAGGAGTCGGGAACGATGGCTCCACCTTCCTTGAACAGGCATGTGATCATCGGGGTCGCGGGGCACGTGGCCCACGGCAAAACCAGCCTTGTCAATGTCTTGGTTCGGGGAACGCTGATGCCCATGTGGAAGGACTCAAAACAGAACCGCTCGGTGGAGGCGGGAATCTTTCCAATGCGCGAGGAAGCGGGTATCCTCCCCGTTCTTGTTGACGTGCCGGGACATACCGGCTACCTGAAAAACACCGTGCGGGGGCTGAGCGGGGTTGAAGCGGCAGTGCTCGTCGTGGCGGCGGATGACGGCGTCATGCCCCAGACACTGGAACACTTGCGGATTCTCACCTTGCTCAAGGTGAAACGCGGTTTCACTGTCCTCAGCAAAGCCGACCTCGTGGATCAGGAAATCCTCGAAATGGCTGAACTGGAGGCACTGGAAGCGACTCGGGGAACCTTTCTCGAGGGAAGCCCTGTCATTGCCTACTCGGCAGTCGATGGGAGGGGGGTGGAGGAGCTCCGAGCGAGCATCCGCCGGCTATGCCGGGCGCCGGACCGGGGAAGGGTCGGCTCGGCCTTCCGTCTATGGATTGACGGAAGGTGGCACGCGAGAGGGTTTGGAACCGTTGTGTCCGGCACGGTCATGTCCGGAGAACTCCGTCAAGACGACGCTCTCCTGCTGATCCCTGGTGAAAAGGAGACACGGGTTCGATTCCTGGAGATCTTTCGCAAAAGGGTGGAGTGTGCCAAGGCGGGCCAGAGGGTGGGAATCAACCTGCGCCATTTGACCCACAAGGAGGTGCAGCGGGGAATGGCCTTGGTCAAAGCCGGCGGTTTCCTCCAAAGCTCCCTGCTCAACGCTCGGTTGGAGGTTTCCGGCAGCGCCGGACGCCCCGTCGTCAACTACCAGCGCGTGAGGCTCTGCCTTGGAACGGCATCAAGAAACGCACTCGTCGTACTCATGGGAACCGATCGGATAAACCCGGGAGAAAAGGGGCTGGTGCAGTTTCGGTTGCAGCAGCCGATCGCATCCGCACCCGGTGATCCATTTGTCATCTGGCCACTCAATTGCCGGACGTTGGCCGGGGGGGGGACCGTGCTGGAAGTCGCAAGGCAGAAATACCGGCGGGCCAAAGCGGGGACCATCATCCCTTATCTGAAAGCCGTCGAAGCAGGCAACCCCGGGATGATCGTCGAGCGACTCCTTCAAAAGAGCGTATACACCCCTCTTGCGTACCCGGACATCACGGGGTACACCGGACTTCCGCTGCCCAGCGTAAGAACCGCCGTGGAGGCCGGGATTGACCGTGGGGATTATTTTCAACTGTCGGGAGGGGCTATCTTGTGGAGGCAACACCACGTAGACCTGAAATCCCATCTGAGGGAACTGATCGCTGAAATCCTAACCAGTACTCCCTTCAAGCAGTTCGTGGGATTGCACGAACTGGTCAAGCGGACACAGATACAAGAAACGGCGCTCCAGAGCGCATTGAGTGAACTGTGCCGCGAGAGAAAAGTCGAACTCGCAGCAGGAGGTTACAGGATCCCACAAATCCCCGATCGCCTGTCACCCGACCAAAAGACCCTCATAGACTTGCTGATGCGCTACGCGGAAGACTCTGATTTCGTACATTTCAACGCCGACATGTTTTGCAGAGCCTACGATCAGCAGTTCAGGAAGAACGAGGTGCAGCGGCTGCTCGATTACCTCCTGGCTCAAAAGAGACTCGTTCGCCTGAAGAACAACCGCTATATGACGCCCCATGCCATGGAAAGGATTCGGGAGAAGGTCCAAGCCACCATCGAGAAAAAGGGAAAACTCACCCTTGAAGACAGCAAGGAAATACTGGGCTACGGGCGCACGGGCGGTGTTCCCGTCCTGGAATACCTCGACGCCTCAGGATTGACCCTGAGGGTGGGAAATGAAAGGATCCTCAAAGCGAGGCCGAAGGCTCAAGGCGTTTCATCCCCACCCAGGGGGCGTGGAGGTCATTCGGATCCGCAGGAGTCCATGAGGCTTCCAACCAGATAAGTTCCTGCAATCAGTCCCGCTCCGCCACGAAACAACCTTGGAAGAGCCAGTTTCCGGCGTTTGCCCATCTCTGCCCTCGCCGTGGCGAACGGATGGTAGGATTTGGGGTCATCGATGACGAGGAAGATGGCCCTCACCGAATCCGCATCGAGAATTTGGGCCTTGGCGTAACCCTTCCCCTTCAGTTCCTCCACGCGCCTTCTTGCCGCCTCGAGCATCGCGGGCCGGTCCCCGAAACTCAGGGCACCGGTGCAGCAGGCTTTCACGCAGGCGGGGAGGAGTCCATGGTGAACCCGGTCGAAGCACATGGTGCACTTTGTGATCAGCCCCGTTGCGTCGTTCCTGCGGGGGATATCGTAAGGACACGCCGCTCTGACCTCCTTGAAGGCTTCGGCGCTCAACTCCCGGGTCTTCTCCGTGTAGACGACGGCCCCCGTGGCTCCGTCGATCACCACCGCCTCGTTCAAATAGGCTTCAGCCGCATCCTTGCATGGCGGGTCGATGCAATGCCGACACTGGTCGGGAAAGAAGTACCAGTTCACCTTGCCACCGGCATCCACTTCACTGAACCGCACCAGCTTGAATGTGGAGTGAGAGAGATCGGCAGGGTTCTGGAAGCTCCCCCAGTTCGTCGTCCTCTCGGCAGGCAGGTTGTTCCACTGCTTGCAGGCAATCTGGCACCCGCGGCAGGCCGTGCATCGCGTGGTATCGATGAAGAACGATTTGTCAGCCATTGGAATCACACCTCCTTCACTCAGACTTTGCGAACATTCACCATGAATGACTTGGTTTCGGGGATCCTCGTGTTGGCATCCCCGATGGAGGGGGTGAGCAGGTTGGAGCTGTCCCCGCCATCCTTCGGGGTGATCCATCCGAAACACCAGGGAAGCCCGACCTGATGGATTTCATGGCCTGCCACCTTCAGGGGCCGGAAACGCTTGGTCACGATGGCCACTGCATTCACTTGCCCGCGGATGGATTCCACGACCACGCGGTCTCCGTTCTTGATGCCCTTCGCCGACGCAAGCTCCTCACTCATTTCACAGAACTGCTGCGGCTGGGCCTCCACCAGCCACGGCTGCCAGCGGGTCATGAGGCCGGTCTGCCAGTGCTCCGTCACCCGGTACGTTGTCCCCACAAAAGGGAACCTCGGATCGCACGTGGCCCGCTTGTCCATATCCGTCTGGTAGTGCTTGAGAACGGGATTGATGAGTTGAGCGCTCAGGAGGTTCTTTTCCACCGGGCATTCCAGGGGCTCGTAGTGTTCGGGGAACGGACCGTCGTTGAGGCCCGGCCCGAAAATGTGCCCGTGCCCCTCCACCTGCATGATGAAAGGATACCTGCCTTCGGGGTTGGGTTTACCGTCCGCTGTGAGCATGGGAGGCCAGGGGCCGTCGGGAACGTCCCCTTCCCACTTCTCCCCGGTCCACCGGATCACCGCACGTTTCGGATCCCAGGGCTTGCCCGTTGGATCGACGGAAGCCCTGTTGTAGATGATCCTGCGATTCAGCGGCCAACTCCAGGCCCATTCGGAATAGAGCCCAATGCCGGATTTGTCCTCGGGATTCCGCCTCGCCGCCATGTTCCCCTTCTCCGTGTAGCTGTTGCAGTAGATCCAGTTGCCGCAAGACGTCGATCCGTCATCCTGGAGAAGGGCAAAGGAGGGCACCAGGGTGCCCTTCTTGTATTCGACGCCCTTGATATTGACGTCTCTGAGGAAATAACCGTTGATCGCTTTCGCGACCTTGTGGGCATCGAATCTCCCATCGGTGGTATAATCAAAGAAAAGGTTGACGATGGGCTCGGGGAACGCCCCACCCTCCTTCCTGTAAAGTGCCCTGATCCTCTCGAACAACTCCACCATGATGTCCCCGTCCGGCTTGCAGTCGCCCGGTGGCTCGGCCGCTTTGTATCGCCATTGCATCCAGCGGCCGCTGTTGGTGATTGAGCCCTCCTTTTCCACGGAACAGGCACAGGGCAGGAAAAAGACTTCGGTCTTGACCTGCTTCGGGTCCACTCCAGGACCTTTCCAAAAGGATCCCGTCTCGTTTTCAAAGAGGTTCACATTCACCATCCAGTCAAGATTCGCCAGGGCTTTCCGCGTCTTGCCTGCATTGGCCCCCGAGCAGGCGGGGTTCTGTCCCCACGCGAAAAAGCCCGTAAAAGCCCCCTGGTACATGGCATCGAACATGTCCAGCCAGGTATAGCTCTTGTCATCGTCGATCTTGGGCAACCAGTGATATCCGAAATCGTTCTCCCGCGTGGCGGCATCTCCGAACATGGCTTTGAGGAAGCTCACCGAGTATTTGGGGTAGTTGCCCCACCAATTGGCGCTCATGGGATCGTTGGAAACGGGTGTCCATTTCTTGTTGTAAGCGGCAAGGGAATCGTTTGAGGCTCGGGCTGTCTTCAGGTAGCCAGGCCAGATATGGAAGAGGAGGGCATGGTCTGTAGAGGCTTGAACGTTGGACTCGCCCCGCATGGCGTTCACGCCGCCTCCTGCAAGACCCATGTTGCCCAACAGGAGCTGAACGATACACATGGTCCGGATATATTGGACTCCCACCGTGTGCTGCGTCCAGCCCATGGCATACATCACGGTCCCCACCTTGTCCGGCTTCCCTGTGGCGGCGTATGCCTTATAGACCTTCAGAAGCGATTCCCTCGGCGTACCGGTGATTTCCGAGACCTTCTCCAGGGTGTACCGTGCGTAATGCTTCTTCAACTGCTGGAAGACGCATCGAGGGTTCTTGAGCGTCCGGTCTTTGCGGGGGTTGCCCTTTTCATCCCTCTCAAACGCCCAGTGGGACTTGTCGTAAGATGAAGTCTTGGCGTCGAACCCGGAAAACAGCCCCTCCTTGAAATCGTAACCTTTGTCGAGGATGAATCCGGCGTTGGTATAGTGGATCACGTAGTCCTTATGGTAGAGGTTGTTCTCCAGGATGTAGCGGATCAACCCTCCAAGGAAGGCAATGTCGGTCCCCGTGCGGATGGGGGCATAGATGTGCGCCTTTGAAGAGGAGCGGGTGAAGCGCGGATCGACACTGATAAGGGTTGCTCCGCTGTTCATGGCCTTGGTGACCCATTTGAACGAAATGGGATGGTTCTCGGCGGCGTTGCTTCCCATGATCAGGATGCAGTCGCTGTTGGCGATGTCGATCCAGTGATTGCTCATCGCCCCGCGACCGAAAGACTCCGCCAGTGCCGCGACGGTGGAACTGTGGCACAGCCGCGCCTGGTGCTCGAGGTACACGATCCCCAGAGCTCTCATCATGGCCTGGATCGTCCAACACTCCTCGTTGTCCAGGGCCGCGCTGCCGATGTGGGCAATGCCGTCGGTCCTGTTGATCACCTGGCCTTTGCTGTTCGTGGCCCTGAAACTGGCGTCCCGAGTCTTTTTCACTCTCTTGGCGATTTCGGTCAGGGCCCATTCCCAGGACTTTTCCTCCCATCGGTCACTGAAAGGAGCCCTGTAGAGAACTTTTCTGGACCGGTTCTCCGTAGTGGCCAACTGGTACAGGGCCGATCCCTTGGCGCACAAGGCCCCTCTGTTGATGGGATGGTCCGGATCGCCCTCAATGTTGATGATTTTTTTGGAACCGTCCTTGGTGGTATGGACAACAAGACCGCAACCCACACCGCAATAGGGGCAGATGGTGGTGGATTCAGCGGTGTTGGCGATCTTGAGCGTCCCTGCATGAACCTCAACGGGCTTCAGGTCGAAACCCAGTCCCCCGAGGACCAGGCCGCCCATCGTGGCGCCTGAAATTTTCATGAACTGTCTTCTGCTGACCTTCATAGAACAATACACCCTCCTTCCTCACGATCGGCACCCATTCCTCCTCCCCCATGGCAAACATCCTGGTGAAGGCGGAAGGCATCCAGGCACTGAGTCCTGCCGAGGATCGGAGAAACGTCGGTGACACCCAGTTCCCATGGGAGGAATCCCTCCAACGCTCCCCGGTTTCACGGCGGCAGACGGGTTGATCGACTTTCCAGCCGCAGCCGAATGCTTCCACTCGGGGCTCCCGGCGGTTCATCCGCCGAACGGTCTTCCCCTGCATGTCGATGTTTCTGATCGGTGGTTGGCTATGAACGGATGTGCAGGCAAATCCGGAGCATGTCCCAGCACCTGGGGTTCAGGCAGGGAGTCAGAGGTAACCGTGGGGGGAAAAGAAGATGGCGATGCTGCATGAAAGCATGAATACGTCGTGCCTCCATACGTCGGCTGAGCGGGCATGACTCGGCACCACGATATCCGGGCCGCCACTCACACACTAGGTTTGTCTGTTCCGCGCGGCAAGAAGCCCTGCAAAATCACAGGCCGCACTGCCGAAATGAACCAAGAAGACTTTAAAGGGTGATGCACTGAACTGTCAACACCATTCCGTATTTTGACTCAAGTCCATGTTCATGGCTGCCGATACCGCTCGGGAAAGACCGGAGGAGGCGGGCAACGGTTCCAGCCCGTCATTGCAAAGCGTTTGAAAAGAGAAAGGCTGCTATGATCAGGAACCTCACGAAGAAGATCTGCCGAAACATGGTTATTGCCGCATTGTGCCTGAGTCCCTCCATTTGCCTTTCACAGGAATACAAGATCGGCATACAGGCATACAAAGGGGCCGACAAGGCCATTACCGAATGGAGACCCACCGCCGAATACCTGACGGCAAAACTTGGGAAGAAATTCACCGCCGTTCCCCTCGACGACAAGGGCCTCATGGAAGCGGTGAAAGAGGGAAAGGTCGACTTCTTTTTCTCCAACCCGTCCATCTACACCGAATTGAACCGGCAGTGTGGAGCCCAGGCAGTGGCCACCCTGGTCAAGTCCTTCAAGAATCAGCCGATGGAATATGTGGCGTCCAGCATTCTCGTCCGTAAAGACAGCCCCGTTCAGACCCTTGCAGACTTCAAAGGCAAGGAGTTCATGACACGGGCCAAGAGTTCTTTCGCCGGCTGGCTGATTGTTAAAAGGTTGTTCCTGGAGAAGGGGATCGATCCGGACCGGGATTTCAAGGCTGTGCGGGAAACGAAATCGGTTGAACATGTGGTCTACGCTGTGGTGAACGGAGCGGTCGACGGAGGCGCGGTCATCGCTGGGACCCTCGAAGAAATGGCCCATGAGGGAAAGGTGAAGATGGAAGACTTCAGACTCATCAACCCTATTGCCGACAACTTCCCCGTCGCTCATTCCACCCCGTTGTACCCGGAATTCCCCATGGTCGCCGTCGCCCATGTGCCCGCGAATGTGAGAAACGAGGTGGCCCAGGCCCTGAATTCCCTCACCCCTTCCGAACCTGCGGCGGTCAGCGCCAAGATCCAGGGCTGGAGAAAGCCCCTGGATTACACGCCCGTTGCCGACTGCATGCAGATTGTGCACCAGGGTGTTATCGCCAAGAAGTGATCACCTTCCACTTCCATTCTTCTGAGACGGCCGGATGTCAACGGAAGAATGCCATCCGCCGGTTGCCATCCGGCCGTCCGAAACGCTCCCCCCTTCCCGATGCAAGGCGGTGGACTTGAGCAAATCACAACTGCCTCCCCGAAGGATACGAGAAGTTGCCCCGGATCCTTTGGGACTCTTCATCGCGGCTCGGTGGGACCCTCCTCCTGAAGACAACACTCCGGGCGGCTCTTCACCGGAAACAGCGAATGAAATCTTTCACACTTTCCTGTAGACGGCGGCGATGGACTGGCCCCCTATGTCGGGAACCAGGATCTCAAGTCCCTCGTAGCGGGGCAGCACCTTGTGAAACCCGTATACTAGGTAGAGGGCCCCTTTTTGGGCTTCCGACGCGATCTTTTCCCCGAAGAGGTCGTGAAGGGTGATGTAGGTGTAAAAGAGGTCGAATTGGTCGAAGCGGATTCCCGTCGTCTCCGCGATCCTGGCGTATGTCTCGGCTTCGAGGGAACTGCCCTGAAACAAGCGGACGTTTTCCGGAAAAGGCTGGAGGCGCCTCTCTTCCAGTTCACGACTCAAAGCCAGCTTGCGGGGTTTGTATTCCCCCAGGATCAGGGGATCGATCTCGATGCCGATGGAATGCTTCACAAAGTGACTGAAAAGGAGGTTCACCCGTCCGTCGGCACATCCCAAGTCCAGGAAGACGGTTCGCCCGGGATGGATCATCTCCAGCCGGCCCATTTCCTCGATGATGACAGCCAGCTTCCGAAGGTCCGTGGATTTGCGATACCCTTCAACGCCCTCGTACCCGTATTTCCGGGCATCGTAAAATTCCGCAATGTGCCTGATGGTTTCGGACAGGAGAGAGTTGTAGCTCGGCATAATCTTGAGGCGTTCTCAAGCCGTCAGTTTTTGCTTGATGCACTCGTGCAGGACGAAGATCGTGTCCATTTCCTCACCCGTTGTTCCCTGCAGAAGGGCGAGGGCATCGGGTTCGAGCATTCTCCGGAGGGCAGGACACAGGTAATTGATGCATAGGACATGCCTCGCCGCCAGGGTGCATCCTTGCGTCCCCAGGAAAAAGCAGCTGTTGAGGAACCTTCGGGAGGCGGGAAGCTCGCATCCAAGAAGGAGATTGATGAAAAGGAGCACCGGGGAGTAACGGTTTTCTATCCCCGCCCCGCAGCAACTGCCCCCTTCCAGTTCCTCGCACCGGGCACAGGCTGCCACCACGCCCAATTGCGCCATGACCCGACCGGATCTCCTGGAAGCCTCTTTCAGGGACATGAGAAGGCCGGACACCCGGGGGTCTGCCGCCATGGCGCCGCCCCACGCCTCCCTGAGTTCACGTGCAACGGAGATCTTTTTCAGTATGGGCTCATCAGATCCGGCGTGATTCCGGTTTCCCGGTGCCATCGATTGCCTCCGCACCCTTGAGAATTCAGGATCTCCCAGAAGCCCGGTTCATCTCCTGATGCCCAGCTTCTTCATCCTGGAATCGAAGGTGCTCCGGTTCACCCCGGCCTCTTTGGCCGCCCGGGTGATGTGCCACTTGTTCTTCTCCAGGAGAAACAGGACATAATCCCTTTCCAATTCCGTCCAGGTATAGCCCTCGAAGAAAGATCCGGCCCGCCGAACGGCCGTTCCCGACTTCTCCCCCTCTGGAACTTGGGCCGGTTCAAGACCGCCGGATTGGTTTTCCGAATCCAGATCCAGGTGGGGCGCCAGTTCCTCCAGGCGGATGAGCTCCCCCCTCACCACCACTAGGATGTGCTTGACGAAGTTCTCCAGTTCCCGGATATTCCCTCGCCATGGATAGCTCACCAGTGCGTCTACGGCGTCTTTCGCCAGCCTTTTCGGTGGCATCCCCATTTTTCGTGACTCCCTCTGGATGAAGTGCTCCAGCAGCAGGGGGATGTCCTCCTTCCGCTCGCGGAGGGGAGGAAGATGGAGCGGCAAGACGTTCAAACGATAGAACAAGTCCTCCCGGAAGTGTCCCTTTTCGATTTCGTCCCGTAGATCCTTGTTGGTGGCCGATATGATCCGCACATCCACTTTCGTGGCCTTTGTCCCCCCAAGGGGCTTGATCTCCCCGTCCTGGAGAACCCGGAGCATCCTCGCCTGCAAGTGTGAGGGCATGTCCCCGATTTCATCAAGGAAAAGGGTTCCGCCGTCCGCCGCTTCAAACAGCCCCGCCTTGTCCTTCAATGCCCCCGTGAACGCCCCTTTGCGATAGCCGAACAGTTCACTTTCCAGTAACGTTTCCGGTATGGCGCTGCAATTCTGCACGAAAAAAGGCTTCTCACTTCGACCGCTTCGGCGGTGCATCTCATTGGCGACGAGCTCTTTGCCCGTCCCGCTCTCCCCGGTGATGAGCACGGGAAAATCTGTTCTCGCATAATCCCCGGCGATCTTCAAGACCTTGGCGAATGCTTCGCTCCTCCCGATGACGGGGCCGCCACCCCGCATCTCCGCCAGCCGCTCTTTCAGGAAGCGGTTCTCCCGCACCTGCTCGGAATAGACCAGGGAGTTGGCCAGGGAAATGGAGCCGATGTCGATGATCTGCTGCAGCAGATCCAGATAGTCCTTGTTGAGGTTGAGCCGGTCTCCACCTGCACTCGTGTCGATGAGCTGCACCGCACCATACACCTGCCCGTTTCTAAGGAACAAAGGAAAGCAGAGGATGAGCCTGCTCTTGACAATCAGCCCCGCTTCCACTTCCTTGTAGTGGCGGGCATCCTTGCCGGGCTCCCCGATGGTCATTTTTCCGTTTTCGATCACCCATCCCACAATGCTCGGATGGGAAGCACTGATGGTCAATCCCCTCACCTGTTCGCTTTGAAGACCGGCAGCCTCAATACAGCGGTAGCCCCCCTCCTCTTTCACCCAGATGGAACCCCGCTCCACATTCTGCAGGTCCAAAAGAGCACCCAGGAACTTCTTCTGCAGTTTTTCCGGATCCAGTTCTTCCGACAAAACCTTGCAGAAATCGAAAGGTCTTCGGGGCATGTTCTTCAATCCTCCATGGGCGAACAACTTCTGAGGAGCCTGATAAGGAAAGAGGAAAAGGGGAACCAAAGACAGGGCACCCTCAAACGGCATGCCTCTCTCCCAGGTTCCATGCTTATCCTTGCAGGACTTCCGGGATGAGGTCAAGCAAGAAAGGGGCTTCTATCAGGGGTTGCCTTTGAGGATTCCTCTCAACTCCGTCGCTGTAACACCCGAATATACTGACGATGCAGTGGCGGTCGCGCTTGCGCCGAGCCTTGCCGGAAGGTTGCGGCACTGTCTTGTGCAGCGGCTCGCACCCCATCGTCAAACCCTGACCCGCTGAAGAGCACCACTTTTTGTGAAAATGGAAAGGATGCATCCATGCCGGAATACAGACTGTCGCTGGAGGAGATGATCTCGGTTCTCGAGAGGGCCATCGACTCGTTTTTTCAACGTCACACCAACCAGGGAGACGACGGAGAAAAGGCCAGGGAAGCCGCCGTAGCTGAGACGCTCGAGTTCATACGCCACAAGTCGGAGCCCACCTTCCAACGGGATGATTCCCCCGGTCCAAGGGACACCAGTGGTGATGAAATATACCTTGTGGAGTTCCGACAGCACATTGTCAACGGCCTCACTGAAAGCAATCGATTCACCTACTCCTCCGTGATCGCCCACATCGCTTCCAGCCGTGAGAAGGCCGTCAACTGGTGCAAGGCCAATACGAACATCGAGGAACACGACCTCCAGAAGCCCTGGGATTTCGCCATAAGGAAAAGGGCGGTGGACGGTGACTTGAGAGGGGGCGGCCTCCTCATGATCATCGACTGGGACGGGGAGGTCAGGGGTTGGAACGTTTGACGGCATTTGAACCTCAAGAGGGGGGCATCCCCTCGGCGACGTCGCCCCCCTCCTTCACAGGGCCAGCCGCTCCTGGCATCCTTCGCTCCGGGAGCGATCCGGCACTTCCCAAGACCTCAAGTCAATGAACCCTCCCTGAATTTCGCTTGACCCAATCCCCACGATCATCTTTCATTTTCCGGAGAGTTCATGAAGATTTCCTGCCTGGTGCAAATCCCACTGTTCACGTGGCAATTAGGTATTTTTACGCATTTACGAAAGCATCTTTGCTGAGCAACATTGAGGTGCAGGGAGTTCCATGGAACCGTCCATCGCTTCATGGCTTCCGCAGTTTTCATTTCAAGGCGGCTCCGGGGAGAGGCCATGTGGCTTCAGAGGCCGAAACGAAAACTGAACGCAGGTATGCAACCGCCACTTCGGCGTGCATGATGACCCGGGAGATTTCGGGGGAATTTTGGGGCATGGCACCTCATCTCCCGTGTCCTATGGGAGGGCATTCATGAACAGGTTCGGACGCAAACTGACGAGATGGCCACTGGCAACGGCGTTTGGTTTATTGGCGGTCCCCCTTGTGGTTTCCACAGCTTCCGCCAAGAACGTCACAGCCAATGTGGTAGCACTGGATCATTCCATCATGTTGAACCGACTCGGCGCCATGATTCCCAATGGGATGATCTACGCCCTCAAAGGGGACGTGGTTCCCCGGAACCCAGCGCTCGGGCTGGTACCGGGCAACGTACAGCTGCGATCGGGCAAGAGACCCCGCCCCATCGTGCTCCGCATGAACGTGGGAGACACCCTCACCATCCATTTCGAAAATCTTCTGACACCCCTTGCAGCCCCCGGCCAACCGGCCACCCGGACCGCTTCGGTTCAGGTCATGGGCTTGAGCCTAGTGGGTGGCGTGGGCAGCATGGGTTCCCATGTGGGGCGAAACCGAAGCAGCCTGGTGCCTCCGGGGGGCAGGGCCACGTATTCCTACACAGCGGAACGTGAGGGTGCCTACCTGCTCTACAGCGGAAGCACCCTCGGCGGCGGAGAGGAGGGAACCGGCGCCTTTTCCGTTGGGCTTTTCGGTACGGTCAACGTTCAGCCGGTTGGCGCGGAATATTACCGTAGCCAAGTGACCGAGGACGACCTTTCCCTGGCCACCATCGATCAGACCGCTTCGGGTCACCCCATCATCGATTACGACGCCGTTTACCCCGCAGGCCACCCCCTGGCGGGGCGCCCCATCCTGAAGATGCTCACCGCAAACAATGAACTGGTGCACAGCGACATCAACGCCATCATCACGGGGCCGGGGAGAGGCAACTTCATCCCGGGGACCTACCCCAGGGTGGATGTGGCCGTTCCGCCGGGATCCGACGATCTACCCGCCCGCACACGCCTTGAGCCGTACAGGGAATTCACGATTGTGTTTCACGATGAGATCAACGCCACACAGGCATTCCCCCAATTCACGCCCAACTTCACGGGAGGGGGTGAGGAGGAAGGTGAGGTTGGAGGGGTGAACCAGAATCCCCTCAGCCACACCTTGCATCCGGTGCGGGATGCGTTCGCCGTGAACTACGGAACCGGGGGCATCGGGTCTGAGATCATCGGAAACCGGCTCAAAGTGGGACCCATGTGGGACTGCACCGAATGCAAATTCGAGGAGTTTTTCCTCACTTCCTGGGCGGTGGGGGATCCCGCCATGGTGGTGGACATTCCGGCAGGCCCCGGGGACTTCATTGGCGCCGAAGCTTTTCTGCAGCCGGGGCCGAAAGCCACCAAGGCATTTTACGCCGACGATCCTTCCAACGTCTTTCACAGCTACCTCAACGATCATGTGAAAATGCGCAACGTCCACGCGGGCAAGGAACACCACATGTTTCACCTCCACGCCCATCAGTGGCTGTTCACCCCCGATGACGACAACTCCAATTACGTGGACGTCCAGGGACTGGGTCCCGGGGCCAGCTACACATACGAAATTGCCTACAACGGCAGCGGCAATCGCAACCTCACGGCAGGGGACTCCATTTTTCACTGCCATTTCTATCCGCACTTCGCCATGGGCATGTGGGCCCTCTGGCGGGTGCACGATGTGCTGGAGACGGGGACGCAGCTGGACGCCGAGGGCCGGCCGGCCCCAGGAAGCCGGGCACTCCCTGACGCGGAAATCGCCACCGGCACCCCCATTCCCGCCGTGGTGCCTCTACCGGGCCGCCCCATGCCCCCCAGACCGGGAGCCAACGTGACCATCGTCCAGAGAGCGGGGGAACCCGGGGGGCAGGTGCAAGTGACTCCCCTCGCCGGTCAGCCCCTGGGGAACCCCGGATATCCCTTCTTCATCCCGGGCATTGCAGGCCACAGGCCCCCCAGGTCTCCTCTGGACACGCTCCACGACGGGGGGTTGCCCCGTCACGTGGTGACATCGGGAATCGAGCAGTCCGTCTATGACCACGCGGAGACACGGCTGAGCTTTGATAAGGTGCTCATCGAGATGGCCGCGAGGGAACTGCCCGAATCGGGCACGCCCCTGGAACAGGCAGCCATGTCCTTTCACGCCCTGCGTTTTCACCCCACGTTCTATCCCGATGGGACACCCGCAGGAGCTGCCGCCAACGACCCCGGCGGGTTCAAGACCAACGGCCTGCCGCCCATCGCGGGAGCACCTTTTGCTGACCCGTGCGTCGACGATTCGGGAGAACCCACCGGCGTAGAACGCATCATCAAGGGGGCCGCCTTCCAGTTCGACATGATCATGAACAAGGTGGGATGGCACTTCAACCAGGCTCGCATCCTGGCGCACTGGCAGGACGTGGAAGCCATCATGAACAAGCAGAAGGCACCGGAACCCTTCTTCTTCCGTGCCAACTCCAATGACTGCATCACCTTCCATCACACCAACCTGGTTCCCAATGTCTACCAGATGGACGACTACCAGGTGCGGACGCCCACGGACATCATCGGCCAGCACATTCACTTGGTGAAATTCGACGTGACCTCCTCCGACGGTTCCGGCAACGGCTGGAACTACGAAGACGGCACGTTCAGCCCTCATGAGGTGAGGGAGCGCATCGAGGCTCTCAACCACGGTGGCGGCCTCACTCGAATCAGCGGCCAGGTGGACACCAACCTTCAGCCCGTGCCCCATCCCGACCCGGCTTTCGCCGGCCTGCCCCTTGAACTGAGAAACGGGGCGCAGACCACTCTTCAGCGGTGGTACGCCGACCGGACCATGAACAACAGGGGGGAGGACAGGACTCTCGGGACCGTGTTCACCCACGACCACTTCGGACCGTCCACCCATCAGCAGGCGGGCCTTTATGCCTTCTTGGGCGTGGAACCGGAGGGGTCCCAGTGGCTCCACGCGGAAACGGGCGAACCTCTGGGTGTGAGGGAAGACGGCGGGCCCACGAGTTTCCAGGCAAATATCATTCCGCCGGACAGCAGCAGGAGCTTTCGAGAATTCTTCATGTTCACGGCGGATTTTCAGCAGGCATACGCACCGGGGCCCCTCTTCGCGGTGACGGACACGGCTCCGAGCCGAAGCGTTCTCGGTGTGTCCGAACCCGGTTCGGGCACCGTGGTGGTGGGTGAAGCCAATCCGCAGCTCGTCATCAACGGCCCGGCAAGGGAACAGGCTCCCTTGCCCATCGTGGTAAACCGGAGCAACGTGTGCCCTGACGGCATCAATCCACCCCCTTGTCCGGAAGCCATTTCGGCCGCTGATCCTGGAACCATGCTAGTGAACTACCGAAACGAACCCATCGCCCATCGTATCTACAACCCGGCGACCGGGAGCCAGTCCCCAGGCCTGGCCGGGGACCTGGCCTTCGTGTACCGCTCGGACATCAACCGGGCCAATCCTGAACTCAATGTTCAGCCCGACTTCTTCGGCGGTGACTTCCTCACCACCGGGGCCCAGCGGGGGGACCCCTTCACGCCGCTCCTCAAAATCTTTTACGGGGACAGGGTGGTCATGAGGTTGGGGACCGGGGCAACGGAAGAATCCCACAACGCGGCCATCCACGGGGCTGCCTGGCTCCAGGAGACCAATTCCCCCAATTCCGGGTACATCAACCATCAGCACCTGGGGATCGCGGAACACTTCGAACTCAACATCCCGCTCGTTCCCACTCTGAACGAGACGACACCTCGCTTTCCTTTCACGGACTTCCTCTACAAGTTCGGGGCATCGGTGGACGACCAATGGAACGGCACTTGGGGAATCCTCAGGGCATATGACCGGCAACATTCCGGCGTGGAACTGAAGCCTTTGCCCAATAATCCGCCCGAGACCATCCGCATCAACAACGCACGGGAGTTTAACGGGGTATGCCCCAGGACGGCGCCGGTGCGGCGTTTTGACGTGACGGCGGTGGCCGCGTCCGAGGCATTGCCTCCTTTGCCCGGCGCACCCCGTGGATCTCGTGGAACCTTGGTTTACAACAGTCGAACGGGGGCTTTTGCGGGGAATCCCGGACCGCTCCACGATCCATCGGCTATCCTGTATGTGCGCTCCTCCGACCTGGATGATTCCGGCAGGCTCCTGCCCGGGGTGCCCGTGGAACCGCTCATTCTTCGTGCGGCTGCCGGTGAATGCATCGACGTGACGCTGCGAAACCGCCTGCCCAATGTCTTGGAAGACCCGGCCGGGTGGAATCACTGGCCCTTTCTCATCGACAACTTCAACGCCAACCAGGTTAGGCCGTCCACCCAGGTGGGACTCCATGCCCAACTGGTGGCCTACGATGTGTCCCTCCATGACGGGACCAACGTGGGGCTGAACCCGAACCGCATCAACCCGGCGGCCCCGGCGGCCAACCAGACGGTGGGCCCGGGCGGCGTGATCACCTACCGGTGGTATGCCGGGACCCTCAGATTCGGCGAACGCGAGGAACTGGTCGCAACTCCTGTGGAATTCGGGGCCACCAATCTGATTCCCGCAGATCCCATGAAGCACAGCAACAAGGGGGCTGTCGGAGCCCTTATCATCGAACCGCGCAACGCCCAGTGGCTTGAAGACACGAACTCCAGGGCCCAAGCCACCGTGTTTTCGCCGGATTCGGGAACGTTCAGGGAATTTGTCCTCATGTTCCAGGACGACGTGAACCTCATGGACGCCAACCGGATCCCCATTCCGCCGGCCGTGGTGGAGGAAGGCGCGGAGGATTCAGGAAACGAGGGTCTGAACTACAGGGCCGAACCTCTCTGGTTCCGACTGGGGTACGCTCCCAATGCCACGGGGGCACAGACGGACGCCGTGGATTTCTCGGCGGCTCTCTCCAATTCCATCACAGGTGGTGCCGATCCTCAAACTCCGGTTTTCCTGGCCAGGGCGAGGCATCAGGTCCGATTCCGCGTCCTCAAGGCCGGCGGACACGCCCGCAATCACGTTCCGGTCATCCAGGGGCATGGTTGGGAGCGCCTTCCGTACCAGTTCGATTCCACCAGGCTTGGGTTCAACTCCAAGTCTCAGGTGCAGGGATCCCAGGAAGGGCACGGCCCGTATGCCCACTGGAACCTGATCCTGAGGAGTGCCGGAGGCAGGTTCGGCATCCGGGGGGATTACCTCTACAGGGATTTCTCTTCGCCCCATTTCGTGGGCGGGGTCTGGGGAATCCTGAGAGTCAACTGATTGCAACGAACCAACTTTGACAGAAGGGTGCAGTCCTCTGGGATATGCACCCTTTTCACGTGACGGTGTACGTCCACGAAAAAAGAAGGTATCGCATCGATTGAAAGTAGATCGGAACAGGAACAAAGGGGTATGATGCCTTCTTGGACACCCCGAGGCGAACATGGGCGTTTTTTGCGGCCGCGTCCTCTCATCCGGTCCGCAGGCTTTAACGCACAGGTGGCGACAGGAGCGCATCTCGATAGAGCACAATCCAACGGTCGGAAAACCCCGGAAAGAGGGTGGCCGAGGGCCACCGGGGGGAGGCAGCATGTTCCGAAAAAAGAGTTTGTTTTTGCCAGCGTCGGTTTTTTGGCTTTTCGGCCTTTTTTCTTTTGTCCCGGCAACAGCCGCGACGATGGGGGAATCCGGGCCCTCCCAGGCTGGGGGAGAAAAGGTTGAGGAATCCCCAGCCCGAGTGGTGAAGGGCGGCATCTCTGTGGAGATGAGGGTGGAAAGCCTCACCGGAGAAAACAAAATCCACGATCTCATGGACGGAGAGGACATCTCCATCGCGTTCCAAGCGGTGGATACGGCAACCGGCGTCCCCATGTCGGGACTCAGGCCGGCGGTTTGGATCGACACCAAGGCGTCTTCCGGCACATCGAAAACCGACGGGGGCATGGCCATGACCTGCAAGGAGAAGATCAGCCAGTTCCTCCAGGGAAGTCTGGCTTACCAGCCGGAAATCGATCTCACCTCCTACTTCATTCTGGTGATGAACGACCGCCCCAGCATCACGGTGCTGAACCCTCAATTGGGAATGTACGTGTCCAAGACCGTGACAACCATTCCCCTGAAGGCTCCGGGAAAGGATTGGGTGTTGACCCGGGACACGAAAAAGCTCTTCGTCACCCTGCCCAAGGTCAACCAAGTGGCGGTGACAGACACGGCAAACTGGAAAGTCATGCAGAATCTGGCCGTTGCCGAAAACCCTGTTCGCATCGCCATGCAACCCGACGAAAAGTACCTCTGGGTGGGCAATGACGGACCTGCCGGTCCTTTGCTTTTCAGCGGGGTGACGGTAATCGACCCCTCAGGGCTCCAAGTGGTCGCCAAAATCGAAACGGGGAGGGGCCACCACGTCATTGATTTCTCGGACGACAGCGCCTTTGCCTTTGTGACGAACCAGGACGAGGGGACCGTCTCCGTCATCGACGTCCCCGGGCTTCGGAAGGTGAAAGACGTCAGGACAGGGGAAATGCCCGTTTCAGCCGCTTTCTCCTCGAGAGCCAAAGCCCTCTACGTCGTCCACGAGAAAGATGGGAAAGTCGTAGCCGTAGACGGAAAAAGACAGGAAATCACCGCGACCCTCGACCTGCAGCCCGGGATTCGGACCATTCGATTCAGTCCGGACGGGCGTTGGGGTTTCGTCCTGAACCATAAGGAGAACCTCGTCCACGTTCTCGACGTCTCCGTGAACCGGGTCCTCCACACGGTCCAGGTGGAACCGGGACCGGACCAGGTCGGCTTCAGCGCAACCTATGCATACGTCCGGTCTCTCGGGTCCAGCCAGGTCAACGCTTTGCAGTTGAGCCTCATCGAGAAGATGGAAAAGCTTCCCGTGGTGAAGATCCCCATCGGCCAGGATGCACCCGGGCACGCGAACCAAATCGGGCTCACCCGGGTGATCACCCCCACCCCGGAATTCGACGTGGTTCTCATCGCCAACCCCGCCGACAGAAATGTCTATTATTACATGGAGGGAATGCTTGCCCCTATGGGGACCTTTCAGAACTATCCGGGCGAGCCCCAAGGCATTCTGGTGGTGGACCGAAGTCTCAAGGAGACCAAACCCGGCTTCTACTCCTCGGTGCTCAGACTGCCTCACAGCGGCGTGTTCGATGTGGCCTTCCTCATGGAGTCGCCCCGCCTTTACCACTGCTTTGAAATCTCTGTAAAGCCCAACCCCGCCATCCCGAGGAAGGTCCATGTTCCACTGACCATTGAATTCCTCACCCAGGAGAGAAACATCCGAGTGGGGACTCCTTTCTCCCTGAAGATGCGGGTGAAAGACACCTTGAGCGGCAAGGCCGTTAAAGACCTTCAGGATCTGACGGCTCTGCTCGTTCTCATGCCGGGGACATCCCAATCCAGGATTCCGGTCGAACCGTCCCAGGACGGCGTCTACCAGGTGGAACTCCTGGCTGCGGAACCGGGCTACTACAAAGTCTTTTTCGAGTCTCCCTCCAGGGACGCCCTGATGCACAAGATGCCCCATCTGAACCTCAACGCCACCAAGTGACGCATTCCTGCGGCATGGCCACGGAGAGGCATCGGGCACTTTTCTCCCCGTGAAAAGGGGGAACGCGCAAAGAACATCGCAAGAGGAGCGGCCTGTGAGCAACCCCATGCAAAGCCGGGGCGAAAAGCCCTTTCCTCAGGGATTCGTTAGCGCGGTACTCTCCTCCGTCATCCTTCTTGCTCTTTTCGCCCATGCGTGGGGCGCCAAGCTCTCCAAAGAGGAAAGGCGCGGTAAGCAGATCTATGTCAAGACAGTAAGCCCTTCCGGAAGAGAGATCACGGCCAGGGTGGGGAAGTCCCAAATGGTGGCCCCTGGAGTGTCCCTTCCCTGCATCAACTGCCACGGCCATGACGGCATCGGATTGGTGGAAAGCGGGGTGACGGCGACCACCATCACTTGGGAGGAACTGACCAAACCCTACGGCGTTCGGCACATCACAGGGCGGGAACACCCCCCATACACCGAGGAGACGCTGGCCCGGGCCATTTCCCAGGGACTGGACCCTGCGGGCCGCGAACTGGACGTGTCCATGCCCCGCTACACAATGTCGGAAGCGGACATGGCCGACCTCATTGCCTATATCCGGCGCATCGGCACCGTCCTCGATCCCGGCCTGGAGGAAACCTCCATCCGGGTGGGCACCTTTCTCCCCCTGGGAGGGAGACTGTCCCCCATGGGAAAGTCCATGGAGTCGGTCCTGAAGGGATTCTTCGAGGACATCAACCGCGGGGGAGGTGTTTACGGCCGTCGCCTGGAGCTCCATCCGGTGGAATTGGAGGAAACCGCCGCCTCTCCGCTGGAGGCCGCCAGGCGACTCATGGAGAGCGAGGACATTTTCGCCCTCGTGGGTCCCTTCGTGGCGGGGGCGGAAGATGCAATCGCAAGCCTCGCCGAGGAACTGGAAGTCCCGGTGGTGGGCCCGTTCACGATCCGACCCGCCGACGTGAACCTCCTCAACCGATTCACTTTCTACATCTACTCGGGGATCACGGAACAGGTTCGCGCCATGCTCATCTTCGCAAGGGAGAAGCTCCGAGGACCGACAGGCTCCGCCGCCGTTGTCTACTCATCCAAAGAGACTCCCGAGGCCGTCCTCGATGCCGCTGAGAGGCAGGCGCGGAAACTGGGCTGGAAAAGACTGGAAAAAATTGAAACCGCCGGCGGAACCCTCTCCCCGCACCTTTTTGTCGGGACCTTGAAACAGCGCGATACAGGAGTGGTGATCCATCTCGGCACATGGGAAGAGATCAAGGCAATGGTCCAGGAAGCGGACAGAATCGAGTGGTCGCCCCAATTGTACCTGCCCGGTTCCTCCGCAGGTGAAGACCTCTTTCAGATCCTCGAAAACTGGGGAAACCGCGTCTACCTGGCCTACGCCACGGCCCCTCTAGACTACACCGGGCCCGGTGCAAAGGATTTCAGCCGCTTTCGCGCCTCCCGCAAACTCCCGGAAAGACACCTGGCCGCCCAAATTTCATCATACTGCGCCGCGAAAATCTTCGTGGAGGGGCTCAAGCGAACCGGTCGACAGCTGAGCCGGGAAAAATTCATCAAGGCCATGGACGGCATGATGCAATTCGAAACGGGGCTCACGCCGCCCATCACCTACAACATCAATCGCCGCATCGGGGCCTATGGGTCCCACGTCCTTGGGCTGGATTTCCAAAAGAAAAGCCTGTCCTCGGAGGGCTACTGGATCCCCCTCGACATCCTGTAACCTCAGCACAAAAAAAAGCCCCCCGTGCCGTTTGTGGCGCAGGGGGCCGGCTTATCCTTTCCTTTCGCGGACTGAATACCCGCAAAGGGTTTCAGCAACCGATCTGCTTGAAGAAATCGTTCCCCTTGTCATCCACCAGGATGAACGCCGGGAAGTCTTCCACCTCGATCTTCCAAACCGCTTCCATGCCTAGTTCCGGGAATTCCAGCACTTCCACTTTCTTGATGTTTTCCTTGGCAATGAGCGCCGCAGGACCGCCGATGGAGCCCAGGTAGAAACCGCCGTGCTTCTTACAGGCATCGGTCACCTGCTGACTGCGGTTGCCCTTGGCGATCATGATCATGGACCCCCCATGGGACTGGAAGAGGTCCACGTACGAATCCATTCTGCCAGCCGTGGTGGGACCGAAGGAACCGGATGCCATCCCCTTGGGGGTCTTGGCAGGTCCTGCATAGTAAATGGGATGGTCCTTCATGTACTGGGGAAGCCCCTCACCCTTGTCGATCCGCTCCTTGAGCTTGGCATGGGCGATATCACGACCCACCACCAGGGTACCAGTGAGGGAGAGTTGCGTCGTCACGGGATACTTGCTCAGCTCAGCAAGAACCTCTTTCATGGGGCGATTGAGATTGATCTTCACCACACCATGCTCATGCTTCCCACGGTATTTTTCGGGGATGAAGCGGCTGGGGTTGCGTTCCAGTTCCTCCACCCAGATGCCGTCTCTGTTGATTTTCGCCTTGATGTTTCTGTCGGCGGAACAGGAAACCCCCATAGCAACAGGGCAGGATGCTCCGTGGCGGGGAAGGCGGATCACCCGCACGTCCAGGACGAAATGCTTGCCCCCGAACTGCGCGCCCAGCCCGCATTTGTACGCGGCCTGCAACAGTTTCTCCTCCATTTCCACATCCCGGAATGCCTGGCCCCCTTCGTTTCCCTTCGTGGGAAGGTTGTCCAGGTAGCCTGCACTGGCAAGCTTTACCGTCTTGAGGCACGCTTCAGCGGAAGTTCCACCCACCGCAAACGCCAGGTGATAGGGCGGACATGCAGCCGTTCCGAGACTCTTCATCTTCTCCACGAGAAACTTCTCGAGGCTCGCAGGGTTCAAAAGTGCCTTCGTCTCCTGGTACAGCATGCTCTTGTTGGCGGAGCCCCCCCCTTTAGCAATGAAGAGGAACTTGTACTCCATCCCCTCGGTGGCGTAAATGTCGATCTGAGCGGGCAGGTTGTTGCCCGAATTCACCTCGTCGTACATGGTCAGGGGTATGGTCTGGGAATAACGAAGGTTTTCCTCCGTATAGGTCTTGTAAACCCCCTTGCTGAGGTATTCCTCGTCCGGGGCGCCGGTCCACACCTGCTGCCCCTTCTTGCCGACGATAGTCGCCGTGCCGGTATCCTGACAAAGGGGGAGAATCCCCTCCGCCGCCACCTCGGCATTGCGTAGCATGGCGATGGCCACACCACGATCGTTGGGGGAAGACTCCGGATCGTTTAGGATGGCCGCCACCTTTTCCAGGTGAGAAGGGCGAAGGAGAAAAGAAACGTCCCGCATGGCTTCGTTGGCGAGAAGAGTCAGGGCCTCGGGTTCCACCTTGAGGATCTCCTTGCCGTCAAATTGGGCCACGGACACGTGATCCTTAGTGACGAGTCGATACTGGGTGTTGTCTTTGGCGAGGGGGAACGGGTCTTGGTATTTGAACTCTGGCATCTTCCACTCCTTTGCTCCACAGTGTTTCCGAATGAACAGGCGCTCGAACAGAAAACCTCGATTTTTCATTTTACGGAAAAACAGTCCCCGTGTCGAGTGCTCTTTGTGCACAAATTCTCATGAAAATCCGTCCCCGAAACGCCTGCGTCACACCCTCCCGTCGAGCACCCGAACCCCATTCGCCCCGACACACAGAGACCTGCCCCGCTGGAAAAAGCCAAGGAGCAATGGAATCACAAGCATTGGCAGTTTCCCGCCGAGGATTCACCCTGTCGTATGGCATTTCCGGTTTGTGAATCCCCGACCATGAAAGGGATCGCTCCGGGCGGCGGCTTGAATTCCATCAAATAAGGCATTACCGTGGGGGCAAGGGCAAAACAGTGGCACAGGAGGCAACGAAAAATGATGTGGAAAGTTCCCATCGTCATGAAGAACTGCCATGACCAAAAAGGTTCCGGCAATCACTCTCCCCAATGCGGTGTTTATGGAAAGCCCCTGCCCGTCTTTTACATGCAGGACTACTCCGTCCTCGGCCTCAACGTGGACCGACTGGAAAACTCCTTGGAAATCCTGAAGGAAGCAGGGTTTCCAGTTGAGGACACCGTGTGGGGCCCTGAAGTTCTGTTGCAGCATCCCTCCCAGGCAGTCTCCGCTTTGGATCTTCTCGGTCGCAGGGGCGTCTCCGCCGAGCTGGCGGACCTCATCGACGGTGTCTATCAGGGCTGATGAAAGTGAACCCCGCCGGTTCGGCGGGAAATGCACATGTTTCCATCATGTTGCCTTAAATATATGCTCCTGAATGACGGACGGGGTATTGAGTTCAGTCGCCGGAAAGACCCTTTCATCCCAAGCAAACTCCTTCTTCGCTTCCGCCGGGAATGGAGATGACGTGGGACACCCCGATCACCAGATACTCCCCCAGTGCCGTGATCGAGACATTGTCACGCATTTTTAACCTGCTTTTAACAGGGATGCCACATAAGTATTTGATCATCCTCCTCCGAGAAGGGAGCATTTGGAGCTCTCAGTGGCCGGAGACGGCATGGAGGCCGGACGCTGGCGCTGAATTTCACGGCCAACTCCAGTTCAGTTCAATGCTTTTGCCAAGGAGGTTCTATGAAAATGCAGTCACTGAAGAAGACGAGGTTGGTTCTCCTGCTCACACTCATCTGTCTGATGAGCTGTTCCCTGCATGCCGACGCCCGTGGAATCACCGGCAGGGCCAAACACATCATCCTGTTCGTCGGCGACGGGATGCAGCTGGAGCACGAGATCGCCACGAGCCGTTATCTTTTCGGAAAGGACGACGGACTGTCCTTCCACGGTCTGTGGTACAAGGGGAATGTTGCCACTTGGGATGTGACGACATACAACAAGTATGCGGGAACACTCTCCACCTCTCCCTACGCCCCCACCGGGTTCGATCCTCTGGTGGGATACGATCCTGCAAAAGGCGGAAAGAAGCCTTACCCCCTCCAGTCCACCGGCTTTGATGACAGTTACTTCCTGACCAAAATCAACGGGAAGATCCCCGCTACCGATTCGGCGTCGGCCGCCACCGCCTGGTCAACCGGACACAAGACCGACGACGGCAACATCGCATGGCTCCCCTCCGATCCTGCAGACGGCGCACTGAAGACCATTGCTGAACTCTTGCGGGAAGAAAAGGGATTCGCCATCGGAGTCGTGAGCACGGTCCCCTTCAGCCACGCGACACCAGCCGCCTTTGTGAGCCATAACGTCACTCGCAACGACTATCACGGCATCGCCCGTGAAATCATCCGCACCGTTCAGCCTGAAGTGGTCATCGGAGGCGGTTATCCCGGCCCCAGTGGCACCAACAAGATGCAGTACCTCGCCCAGGGCGAATACGATTACCTGAAGTTTGACTCCAACAGTCCCTATGTCTTCGTGGAACGCACTGAACTGGCGGACGGTTCGGTGAAGCTTTTTGAAGGAGCACTGGAAGCGGTGTCAGAAGGAAAGAAGCTTTTCGGCCTCTTTGGCGGACCCGACGGCAATTTCGAGTCTCCCGTGCCTTGGGATTTCCCCGAGACCCCTCTTGTGACCAGGGCCACTATTGAAAACCCGCTTCTTGCCGATGCCACCCAGGCCGCCTTGAAAGTATTGAGCGCGGATCCAGACGGCTTCTTCCTCATGGTGGAGCAGGGAGACATCGACTGGGCCAACCACGCCAATGATTTTCACCGTATGATCGGCACCACGTGGGACCTCCACAAAGCCGTCCAAGCCGCCATCGACTTTGTGAACCGGCCCGGCGACAACATGGACTGGTCCAATACCTTAATGATTGTCACAGCGGATCATTCCAACAGCTACATGCGTTTGAGTGAATCGATGAAGCTGGGTGCAGGGGATTTGCCGCAACAGGTAGCCGGCGGATCCTGTCCTTACGACCCAACCAAGACGTGCTTCAATTACCCTGCTGGTGAGGTAACCTACTCCACTGGTGATCATACCAATGAACTCGTGATGCTGTACGCCCAGGGCGCTTTTCAAAGCCCCCTTCTTCATAAATATGAAGGGAGCTGGTACCCCTGCACTCGGATCCTTGACAATACCCAACTATACCACTTCATGACCACAGCAGCCGGTGTCCCGACGACTTCGGCCCTCAAGCCCTCCATCAGGAGACCGGTCCCTTGCCGTGACTTCAACTGAAGACAAAGCCTCAGCGGAGCCGCCATCGGGGTATCTCCAGATCCATCTCCCCCGGACGGCTCCCTTTTCCTCCAACATGCTCCGACGGGTCCCGGCCGGCTCACCGCCGCCGGGCCCGCCGGATCGAAGCACTCACAGCCGTCGATTCTGAGCCCTTCGAAAAGATATGGAAGCCGGCCCTTACCCTTCAAGGACTCTTCCACTTCTTCCTGTCCAGCAAGACTTTCCATCGAGTGGGCGCCCCCAGGACACTTCAAGGTTTTTCGGGCTTTGGGATTTCGGGCCCCGACTGTTGCTCTATCTGGGAGGTGGAAGAGGTACCCGACTGTGAAAGAGGCACCACCGTCCCCTTCCCTCGCCCCCGGCCCCGTCGCTCGCAAAACTCCTCCTTCGTCACCACACCATCACCATCCAGGTCCAACCGGTTCATGAACCTGTCTCCCCTTCCCCGCCTTCTTTGGCCGGGGCTGAACTCCTCGGGAATCAGCTTGCCGTCCTTGTCCTTATCCAATAGGTCGAACCGTGCGGTGCACGCAGACGCACTCTGTGGTCCCGCCACCTCCACCTCGACTCCCGCACCCGGCTCTGCGGCATTGGCTGAACCTGAATAAAAAAGGCACAGCAGCAGGGCAAACGATCCAAACATCCATTTCGTTTTCATCATTTCCCTCCTCGCTCGCGTCAAGGAACACAGCAATCCCTGACAGAAGACAGATAGGTTCGAGTGACTTCGCTCTCGATGCAGCGCATCTCGTGTACAACACCATTGCGCAACCTAACGCATCTCCTCACGCATGGAAAGCCCCTGTGACATCCGAACTGCTTGTGCATTCCCCGCTGCCGAGGTCTTTCTCCTTCATTCGCGTCGGCAAAACCGGATGATTCTTGTCTGTTTTTCCGGAAACAAACGCCTGACGACCATGCCATTTCATCAAAATAGGATGCTTCGAGTGGGAAAAAAATACAGAATTCCAGCCCATTGGCCCCACTTTGATAGAATCCTAGTTGTCAGGTATGCATATTGCTCTACAATTGGGTGCGCTTCAGGGTGAGGCACGTTAATTCACAAAAGGAGTACGGATGATGGAATTCAGCGAGAAACAAACCAATCTTTTGAACAAGGGGATCTCACGGAGAAGCTTTCTGAAGTACTGCGGCACCATCGCCGCAGCATTGGGTCTCGGCCCTTCCTATGCCGGTCGCATCGCGGAAGCCTTGACCAGTCCGGAGCGCCCTCCCGTGGTCTGGCTGCATTTCGCCGAATGCACGGGGTGCAGCGAGGCATTTCTGAGGAGCACCCGGCCTTCTGTGGAGCAGATTCTTCTGGATACGATTTCCCTCGACTATCATGAGACGTTGATGGTCGCTGCAGGGGCACAGGCGGAAACCAATCGAGACCAGGCTGTGGCCGATTTCCCTGGTGAATTCATCTGTGTCGTTGAGGGAGCTATTCCCACTGGGCAAAACGGTGTATTTGGCACCATCGGGGGTCGTACCATGCTTGACATTGCCCAGACGATCCTCCCGAAAGCCAAGGCTGTCATTGCCTATGGCACTTGCTCTTCTTTCGGGGGAGTCACCGCCGCCGCACCCAATCCCACTGGTGCCAAGGGCGTACAGGACGCTGTGGGAGTGAAGACCATCAACATCAGCGGCTGCCCCCCCAATCCCATCAACCTGGTTTCCACCATCGCCAATTACCTTCTCTTTAACACACTGCCGGAGCTTGATCCATTAGGAAGACCAAAATTCGCCTATGGCAGCAAGGTCCACGACCGATGCAACAAGCCTTACGGCTGCCTCGAAGATCTGGGGTGCGAAGGCAAGAGGACCTACGGCAATTGTCCAACCCTCAGGTTCAACGATGGGACCAGTTGGGACGTTCAGGCCGGTCATCACTGCATCGGATGCACTGAACCCGGTTTTTGGGACAGGTTTGCTCCCTTCTATTCCTCCGAGTTCGTGCGGAAATTCTACGCCGATTACGCCTTCATCGGTGAAGGGAAAGCGGCAGGCGATGATTGAAGGGCCCTGGCGCTTTGCGGTCCCTGTAAGAACTTTTTTCATCCGATGATTCAGGGTATCCCCGACGAAAATGAGCTCTTGCCTGTCTGAATCTCTTTCACGCGGCCTCCGCCTTCTTCCATTTCATCCTGGAAGGGGAATACGTCACCAGGCAGGCTGGGAAAAAGACTAGAGAGGAAATCCAGATGGCAATTCAAATCATGACGAGCGTCTCTTCCCTGAAGGTTCCCGAAGGAGGGGAGAATGTCTTTACGGTATGGCTTTCTGAGCGGCCTGCGCGCCGCGTCGCCGTGCGTATCGTGCGCACTGAAGGGAGTGAATACTTGGTGCCTCAACCCACGGCTATCCGTTTCGATTCCAACAATTGGTCCGTCCCCGTCAGGGTCTTGGTCAAGTCCCTCACCGATGCCGACAGCGTCAACGACACGGCAACCTTCTCCCTTTTCGGCTCCAATCTTCTGGGGACGACCGTTACGGCGGTCCAGGAGGACAGCTCTCAGCCCGCCAGCAGCGGCACCAGAGTCGTCATCGACCCCGTGACCCGCATCGAGGGGCACCTCAAGATCGAGACGCAGGTGGACAACGGCAGGGTCACGGGAGCTTGGTCCACGGCCACTCTTTTCCGGGGAATCGAACTCATTCTCAACGGACGCAATCCAACGGATGCACCCCACATCACTCAGCGCCTCTGCGGGGTATGTACCTACATCCACATGCTCACCGCGAGCCGCTGCATCGAGACCACATACGGTGTGTCGATTCCCGAAAACGCGCGCATCGTGAGAAATCTTCTCCTGGGGGCCCAATTCATCCATGACCATATCGTCCACTTCTACCATCTCCATGCCATGGACTGGGTGGATCTGGTGAGCGCCTTAGGCGCAGACCCCATTCAGACGGAACGGCTGGCCGAGAGTCTGACCCCTGATGCCGATCCCATCGATTTCGTCGCCGTTCAGTCCCGCCTGGCCGCTTTCGTTGAGACCGGCAGGCTCGGACCCTTCGCCAATGCATACTGGGGACATACCGCATACCGCTTTTCACCCGAGGAGAATCTCCTCATGACGGCCCACTACCTTGAGGCACTCAAAAAGCAGGCTGAGGTTGCCCGCCTTCACGCCATCCTGGGTGGCAAGAACCCTCATCCTCAATCGGTCGTGGTGGGAGGGGTCACCTGCAGCGGCGAATTGGGGAAACCTTCGACCTTGGATCTTTTCAGGGAAATTCTGAATGGGGCCACGAAGTTCGTCAATGGGGTCTATCTTCCTGACGTGCGTCTGCTGGCAAGCGTATACAAGAATAGTGGTTGGGATGCAATCGGTGGTCACGACCACCTGATGAGCTTTGGAGAATTTCCCCAGGGGCCTGATGAACCTGAGGACCTCTTCCTGCCGCGAGGGATCATTCTGGATAGGAATCTGGGAGACGTCTATCCCGTCGATATGGGGAAGATCCTGGAGCACGTGGCCCATTCCTGGTACGAAGGTTCCAGCGCTCTCCATCCTTACGACGGCAGGACCACACCGTTGTTCACCCCCATGGACGCGGAGGATCGTTACAGCTGGCTGAAGGCTCCCCGCTACGACGGACTGCCCATGGAGGTGGGCCCTCTCGCCCGGGTTCTCACAGCCTACGCCTCCGGCCATCTTCACGTGACGCAGGAGGTAAACGATTTTTTGGGTGCAACCGGCCTCGATGTCACCGGGATGTTCTCCACCCTGGGACGCACTGCAGCCCGCGCCATTGAAACCGTTGTCATCGCCGATGCCATGCTTGAATGGGTGGAGAAATTGGAAACAAACATCAGCCAAGGAGTCAGGCAGGTTTTTGAGATCTACTCACCTGCGCTGGAGGCAAGGGGAGAGGGTTTCAACGAGGCCCCTCGAGGAGCCCTGGGTCATTGGCTATCGGTTAAGAGCGGAAAAATTGGAAATTATCAGCTCGTGGTGCCCTCCACATGGAACTTCAGCCCCCGCTGCGGGAACAACGAACCAGGACCGGTGGAGAAGGCTCTCATGGGAACCCCCGTGGCAGATACCTCCAAGCCGCTGGAACTTCTTCGCATTCTCCATTCCTTCGATCCCTGTATCGCCTGCGGAGTCCATGTGATCGATATGGAGAAGCATTGCTCCCACATGGTGCAAGTTCTCTAAGGGAAAAGAAACGGAGTGGGGTGGGGGTATCTCCCCTGCCCACTCCGCACTGCTTTCTTCTCCTCGTTCAGCTCCAGTGGCCCTCCACATCCGGGCCTCCCGCCGTCTGCAGGCGACCTACCCTGAAGGCCTCCAAGGCATCCCTCACAGAACCCTCCACGCCCACGATCACCTTGACCCCGGCCGCCTGAAGCGTCTGGAAAGCCTTGGGCCCGCAATGGCCCGTCAGCAAAACCGATGCGCCAGCGCGGGCGATGGTGGCGGCGGCCTGAATACCGGCCCCTTGGGGGGCATTGACGTTCTGTTTGTTTTCTACAACCTCGTAGTCCATCGTTTCGGGGTCGATGAGGAGAAAACCGGAGGCCCTGCCAAACCTTGGATCCACCTGGGCATCCAGATCTCCTCCCGAAACACTGACTGCTATCTTCACATCATCCCTTTCTTCTCAAAATGTTCCGATCCTGATCAATGATCGCAGACGTTGGCCCCCGTAACGAGGGTTCCATCGAGATAGCTCTTCACCAATTCCTCCGGCGTGAGATTTGGAGCGCCTGTGATCACCTTGATGGCGCGCTCGGCGAAAAGTTGAATCGCCCGTTGCCCCATGCCTCCGGCGATGATGCAGTGGACATCCTTCTCTCCAAGCCATCTCGGCAAAAGACCGGGTTCGTGGGGGGGAGGCGTCACCAATTCCTTTCCCTTGATCTGTCCATCGTCCACCTGGATGATTGCGAACTGCTCGCAATGGCCGAAATGATTGGTGAGCCGTCCCTCAGCCAGGGGAATGGCCACCTTGAAGGTCTTTTCACCTGCCGACACCGTCTTGGGAACTGTCGTCGGTGCGACACTGCTTCCAAGGTGATCCATTTTGCGGACGACATTCGCCACCAACTGCCCCAATTCCCTGACAAAAGGACTCCCATCCTGCCTTCCGAGGAGGGAAACACCCACGTCGGCACTCTCCACGACCCGAGGGTCGAACGGAAGACTTCCCAACCACTCAATGCCCATCTTCCTCGCTGTTCGGACCCCCCCATCTTTTCCGAAAAGGGGAACCTCCTGGTTACAGTGGGGACAGACATAACCGCTCATGTTCTCCACCAGACCAAGAATGGGCATATGGACCAGTTTGCAGAAATTGATGGACTTCCTCACGTCGGCCAGGGCGATCTCCTGGGGCGTCGTCACGATGACGGCATAGGTCCCCGGGATGGACTGCGCCACACTGAGGGGTTCATCCCCCGTGCCCGGAGGGCAGTCGATGACCAGGTAGTCCAGCTCCCCCCAGTTGATATCCGTCATGAACTGCTTGATGACCCCGTGTTTGACCGGCCCCCGCCAGACCACTGCTGTATCGCGATCCTCCAGGAAACACTCGATGGAAGCCACCTGGAGTTTGTCATTGTACTGATGAGGAATCATGCACTTGCGTTCATCGTCCACGCGCAGCATGCCGCTCACTCCCAGCATGCGGGGGATGCTGGGGCCGTGGAAATCCACATCGAGAAGGCCGACTCGCAGCCCCAGGTTGGAAAGACCGAGGGCGAGATAGCTCGCAACGCTGCTTTTACCCACTCCCCCTTTCCCGCTCATGACCAGAATCTTGCGTCGGATCTTTCCCAGCTGTTGTTCAAACTTGCGATCACTCTCGCTTTCCTTCGCTCCGTGGTCACACTGACCACCATGACAGGAACCCATAATGCCCACTCCCTTTGTGTCCAATTGTTTTTTATGCTCCCCGGCGGATCAACGGACGATTGCATAACAAGTATTATGCCACGGCTCTCTGGATTCTTTGAAACCAAAGACGCTCCCCCTTTTCTTCCTCCCTGTTCGCCAGGTGGCCTGTGTGAAAGACAGACAGGCCACCTCTTTCCCGGCAGCCCATCCCATCAGGATTCTTCCACCGCTTCGCCCCTCAATCGTGTTTCCCTTCCGCCCCCTTGCGCATGGCCATTGGCAAGGACTTGGTGCATAATGACCCGGTAACAAACAGGTCACGGAACATTCTGCACCCATTCAAAACGGGCATTCGGAGGGATGCCTGAGTGGGTCCGACGGCGGCATCCCTGTCGGTCGACTTCTTTCAAACAAGTTTGCGCCTCGGGAGGGTTCCCCTTGACACCTGGATAATGGCTGCCTTAGAGTTCATTGCAGTCTTTATTCCGCGACCACCATAGGAACGAGGAGGAAAACATGAAGGAGGAGATACCTCGTGGTGACGTGAACCGGAGAGAATTCCTGGTCCGGGCAGGGGGTTTGTGCGTGGCTCTTGGCATGGGAACTCTTCCGTTGGGTTGCGCCCAGTCTCCACCCCCCCCGGCGGTGGCATTCTCCCCTCTTCCATACAAGGATGACGCCCTGGAACCCTACATTTCCAGCCGGACAATGTCATTTCATTATGGAAAGCACCACAAGGGATACGTGGACAAGACCATTGAACTCATCAAAGGGACTCCGCTTGCCGGCCTGTCTTTTCAAGAGATCCTGAAGCAGACGGCCAATCTTCCCGAAAAGACAGCCGTTTTCAACAATGCGGCGCAGTCTTGGAACCACGACTTTTTTTGGAAGAGTTTGCGCAAAGGCGGGGGAGGAAAACCTGAGGGGGATCTCCAAACCCTCGTGGATAAGTCCTTCGGCAGCTTTGCCAATTTCAGAAAAGAGTTCTTCAACACCGCCCTGACCCAGTTTGGCAGCGGTTGGGCCTGGTTGGTCCTGGACGGCGACCGCCTGAAGGTAGTTCAGACAGCAAACGCGGACAATCCCCTCACCAAAGGGCAGACACCGCTCCTCACCATCGATGTCTGGGAGCACGCCTATTACCTTGACTATCAGAATCGCCGGGGTGACTACGTGAACGCTCTTTTGGACCACTTGATCAACTGGCAGTTTGCAGCGGAGAACCTCTCCAGGGCATGATGGGGGAAGTAGAGATTCTTTTGAATTCTGGAGAGCACAATGGAACAAATCTTGCCGTAGAGGATTCGATGCGTTCGCAACGGCAGCCCCTTGAACTGCCCGATTCGCGGTTGGGCGGTATCATTTGATACGACGACCGCTCACCCTTTTCCACATGTTGAAGAACCGAGGCATCTGTCGATCCTGCCATTCCAATGGAAGTTGACACCCAACCAGCCCTCTGAGGACTGCCGGGCGTCCCGGCATCGTAACCGACAGCAGGCCTTTCCAAGAAGGTCGAAACCATGAGGGAAATTGTTCATACCAACCGCAATGTCCCGTCATGCTCGCCAGGAGAGGAATGACACTCCATGACCAAGCATCACAATGATCATTGGAAAGAGTTCGAGGACAGTTTATACCGCCTCAGCGGCAAATCCTACGGAACCCATTCAGAACCTCCCACGCCCAAGGGAATCGGCATGGGAAGGCTACCCGACGCGTCATCGTCTGCCAGTGTCACCGGACCCTGTGGGGAAAGCATCGAGATCTACCTCAAGGTGAAGGGCGAACGGATCGAGAAGACCAGTTTCTACACCGATGGGTGCGGAGCCAGTGTCCTGTGCGGTTACGCGGCCGCCTTGCTTGCCAGGGGAAAGACCATCGACGACGCGGCGGGAATCGATGCAGACACCATCTTGGACACAGTAGGGAACCTTCCCGACGATCATCGGCACTGCGCCATGCTGGCAGCCGAAACGCTGCGGATCGCCATTCACAACTACCTGGCCAAACCTCGCTTCCGGGAGCATCTTCCCGAGCACGGAAAATCGTGAACATGGGTTCAAACTTCACTCGGCAGGTGTCCCTGTACGGGGCGTTCGGTGTGTGTGGTCAAGCCCCGTTCCGGTGTTCCCGCCCCCTCTGAACTCACGCTGCTCCCGTGGCATGTTCAGGGACAAAGGAGAAAAGAATGGAAAAGATTTTGATCGTGGGGTGTAAGAAGGCGATGGATGATGTGTGTATCGGGTGTTCCCGCTGTATGGTGGCTTTCAACCGAAGGGATGGGGAGTTCAGCCGATATGGCAAGGCCGATGCGGAAATGATCGGCCTTCTCAACTGCGGCGATTGTCCCGGGGCGACCATCGTGACCCGTCTTGCCCAGATGAGCCTTTGGAACAAACCCATGAACGAGAAGGTCACCAAGGTTCACGTGGCCCCCTGCATCGTGGACCATTGCCCCCACATGGAAACCATCGTCAACAAAATCAAGGCCAAGGCCGGGGCAGAGGTCATCCTGGGCACCCACCCGTATAAACCGGAGAACATTTTCTCCTGACCCGCTTCCGCCGACGGTGCCTTGGAGCTGGATCGCCGGCCTCGCCCAATTTTTCGCGCTTCATCCGGGATTGTTCCCAGATGAAGCGCTTTCCTCAGCGTTTCAACGACGAAACGTCTTCTTCGGCATTACCCATCTCGTTCAAACCTTCGATCTTCATTCTTTGAATCTTCCGACGGAGGGTGTTCTTGTCGATTCCCAGTTCCCTGGCTGTGGCCAGCCGCCGCCAGTGGTTCCGCTCCAAGGCCTCCAGGATTGCTCGGGCCTCGATATCTTTGAGGGTCGTTCCGGAGGGAATGGTCACGGGTGCCCCCAGGGATGCGAGTTGCTCGGGAAGATGATCGGGCCGGATGAGCTTCTCACGGCAAAGGATGAACGCATATTCCAGGGCGTTCTCTAATTCCCGGATGTTTCCGGGCCAGTCATGGCGCATGAAAATGGCGAGCGTCTCGTGGCTGATTCCCGCAATGTTCTTGTTTCTCAGGCGGTTCAACCGCTCGATGAAATGCTCGCACAAAAGGGGGATATCCTCCTTTCTCCGGTTGAGAGGCGGAAGTTCCAGCTTCACCACGTTGACGCGGTAGAAGAGATCCTTCCGAAACAGGCCCTCTTCCACGAGCTGGCTCAAGTCACGATTGGTGGCGGTGATGATGCGGACATTGGCCTTCACTGTTGTGGACGATCCGAGAGGTTCGTAACACTTCTCTTCCAAAACCCTCAGAAGGCGTATTTGCAGTGCTGGGGAAATGTCGCCTATTTCATCCAGAAAAAGGGTACCACCTTCGGCCATGGCGAACCTGCCCTGGCGGGAGCGTTTCGCATCGGTGAAGGCGCCGGCCACGTGCCCAAAAAGTTCCGACTCGAGCAGAGTGTCGGGCAGGGCTCCGCAGTTGACCGCCACAAAAGCTCCCTTGGCCCGCGGGCTGAGATTGTGTATGGCACGGCTGAGCAATTCCTTTCCCGTTCCGCTCTCCCCCTGGATGAGGACGGTGCTTTCGCTTTGAGCCACGTCCGGGAGAATTGCGAAGATCTTCCGCATGAGGGGGGATCGGGAGATGATGTCCTGGAAGCGATACTGCCGATCGATCTCTCTCCGCAGGGATTCCACGAGACTGAGGTCCCGAAATGTCTCCACCCCTCCAATGATCTTTCGGTCCGCATCCTCCAGAAGTGCAGTACTGACACTGATGGGAATCTCCCGGCCGTCGGCGCGCATGATGGAAATAGGCTTGTTGATCACCGGTTTGAGAGTCTGCATGGTGTGCCGCAGCACACAGGTCGTCTCGCACACGTTGGCGCGGAAGACTTCACAGCATGGACGCCCGAGGGCCTCCTCTGCGGAGATGCCGGTGATCTTTTCCGCTGCTCGGTTGAAAAAGGTGATGCGCCAGTCCAGGTCAACAGTGAAGACACCGTCTGCTATGCTGTTGAGAATGGTCTGTGTCCCTTGCGACAGATCGGGGGATTTCATTGTCTCTGTGTTCTCTGTCTCGCTGCATGGGGTCCTGAATACCCGATGCGCCCAACGACTGCATCCTTTCCGCTTTGGACGGGCTTCAAAGCCTTTGCTGCTGGGAGAGCACCGCCGCTGCCTGCGTTTCGGCGCGATACGAACTGCGAACGAGGGGACCCGACTCAACCCATCGGAAGCCCAGCTGGAGGGCTTCCTCCCTCATGGCCAGAAACTCTTCGGGCTTGTAGTAACGGACCACGGGGAGCTGGATTTTTCCTGGGCGCAGATACTGGCCGATGGTGAGGATCTGGCAACCGACGGCAAGGAGGTCTTCCATCATCCTTCTCACTTCCTGCCGGTTTTCTCCCAAACCCACCATGAAGCCGGATTTGGTTACGACGGAGGGTTCCAGTTCCCTGGCAGCGGCGAGGACCAACAGAGACCTTCGGTACTGGGCTTGGGGTCTCACCGACGAATAGAGTCGGGGAACGGTTTCCACATTATGCCCGAAGATGTCAGGCCTCTCGCCGATGACCGTGGCGATGGATCGCCTGTCGCCCATGAAATCCGGGACCAGAAGTTCGACGGTGCACGCCCGCGCCTCAGAGCGCAACGTCCGAAGGACCTGTGCAAATGCGCCGGCGCCGCCATCGGAGAGATCATCCCGCGTGACGGAGGTCACCACGACATGCTTGAGCCCCATGGCCACGACGGCCCTGGCCAATTCGACAACCTCGTCTTCCCATGATTCCTCGGCCGCGGAGCAGCCCGCAGGAATCGCTTCGCTCCCGTCCATCGATTTCACGGAGCAAAACTTACAGCGCCGACTGCACCGGTCTCCGAGGATGAGGAATGTGGCTGTACCGGCACCCCAGCATTCCGCGAGGTTGGGGCATTTTGCTTCCTCACACACGGTGTGGAGGGACTTTGCGCGGATGAGTGCCTTCACCCTTGCATGGGTTTCCCCGGAAGGGATTTTCACTCGGAGCCATGGAGGTTTGGCGATCCTGTTCATAAAGCAGATGTCCCATGTCGATTTTCCCCGCAATTCCCAAGAGAGAGCCAATCGTGCAATTCCTCCCAGTCCGTCTTCACCATCTTAAAGCCGAACACGTGGGAGAAGGATGCAGCGATACGCGGCACCATTTCAGGGAGGGGGAGGGGACGACCCAGGATACATTCCAGGTTGGTCACACCGCGTTCCTTGATGCCACACGGCACAATCCGCCTGAAGCTGTGTAGATCCGTTGTCACATTGAGGGCAAAACCGTGCTGGGTGACCCGGTTCACATCGATCTTGACCCCAATGGCGGCGATCTTAGAGGATCCCACCCAAACTCCCGTGTAACCCGGGCAGCACTCACCCGCCACGCCGAGACCTCTAAGGGCCGCGAGAATGACTTCTTCCAATTTCCTGAGGTACCGGCTGGGCCCCCCTGTACGGTCCGTGAGGCTTATGACGGGGTAGCCCACCAATTGCCCAGGACCGTGGTATGTCACATCCCCGCCCCGGTCCGTCCGATACACAGCGAAACCCTCCTTTTCCAATGTTTCACGTGGAACAAGGAGGTGTTCCTCCTTTGCCCTACGCCCCATGGTGTAAGTTGGAGGGTGCTCCAGCAACATGAGGACGTCAGGCGCCCTACCTGCGGACCTTGCTGCGGCAAGCCCCTTCTGTATTTTCAAGGCCTCCATGTATTCCACTCTCCCCAGCCACGCAACCGCACAACTCTTGACATCCGGGGCCGGCCCCATGTCACCGTAAAAAAACTTTTTCACTTCTTCGCCGGCAGGATGTGGGTGGAACTCCCAAGAAATGCCTCGGCTGCCTCCTCCTCGCTCTCCGACAGCGTGGGATGCGGATGCATCGAGAAAGCCACGTCCTCCGCCAAGGCCCCCATCTCTACAGCCAGAACGCCCTCTGAAATCATCTCCCCGGCCTCCCGCCCGACAATCCCCATTCCCAGAATCCGCCCAGTCGGCTCATCAATGATGAACTTGGTCATCCCCTTAGCCAGGCCCATGGTGGCCGCCCGACCCGAAGCCGACCAAGGAAACCGGGTGACCCGCACGGATCTGTTCTGTCTCTTGGCCTCCTGCTCCGTGAGACCGCACCAGGCAATCTGGGGATCCGTGTAGACCACCGCCGGAATGGCCAGATAGTCGAAAGCCACCTCTTTGCCCGCGATGACCTCAGCTGCCACCTTTCCCTCGTGCATGGCCTTGTGCGCCAACATCACACCACCAACCACATCCCCCACTGCAAAGATCCTCTCATCCGCCGTGCGCATCTGCTCATCGACCTCTATGAAACCCCGTTCGTCACACTTGACCCGCGTGTTCTCCAACCCCAGGTTCTCGGAATTGGAACGTCTTCCAATGGCTACAAGCACCCGGTCGAAACACTGCCTTTCCCCGTGTCCGTTTCCATTAAAAACGGCCTCAACTCCGCTCTCCGTCTCCCTCAGTTGTTTCACGCGTGTTCTCGTGTATATGGCATCAAAGACTTCCTGTAACCTCTGAATCAATGGCTGCACAAGATCCGCGTCCGCTCCCGACATGATCCTATCGGAATCCTCCACCATTGTCACCCGGCTTCCCAGAGAGGCATACACCAGTCCCAGTTCCACCCCTACGTAACCCCCACCCACCACCAGCAACCGCTGAGGGATGTCCGCCAGGGCGAGAGCACCGGTGGACGTCATGACGCTCCCCCCTCTCACTTCCTTCGCGACCGGAATGGTTATGGCGCGGGATCCCGTCGCAATGACCGCATGACGAAACTTGATGTGAGCCACGTCAGAATCCAGTATCCTAACGCGATCGGAACCCTCGAAGACCGCCCGGCCCTTGACCAACTGGACACCCCGCCTCGCAGCCAGTTCTCCCAGACCTCCTGCAAGCTTTTCAATGACCCGATTCTTCCATGCTCTCATGGCGTCCAAGTCTATCCTGGGTGCACCGAAAGAAAGGCCCATATTCTCTGCACGCCTGGCATCGTGGAGCAGCTCCGTCACGTAAAGTAGCGTCTTGGATGGGATGCAACCCCGATAAAGGCACACACCTCCGAGCCTTCCCGCCGCATCCACCAGCGTGACGTCCAGACCCAGGTCCGCGGCCCGAAATGCCGCTGCATACCCCCCAGGCCCTCCACCCAACACCAGAAGCTGGGTTTCCTGCGTGAACTCTCCCATCACCATCGTCGCGTCGCCTCCCGGGACCGTAATGCTCCCGCCTGAGCCCCTCTTCGTGGTCCGCTCCCATGTATTGAAGAATAAGCTGTGAGGAATCCCGCTCCCATCTTTCACACGTCCCTTTCACTCTCTAAGCCACATAGAGAGTCAGTGAAGAAGCAGTCTTTCGGGTTCTCCAAGCAGCCCCACAATTCTATTGACAAAACGGGCCGCATCCGCACCATCGAGCACCCGGTGGTCGAACCCGAGGATAACAGGAAGCATCAGGCGAGGAACCATCTGCTCCCCGTCTTCCCCCAACTTCACCACCGCCTGCCACCGAGCCTGGCCCAAGCCCAGGATGGCCGTCTCCGGAAAGTTCACGATGGGAGTGAACGCTGTCCCTCCCAGGATTCCGATGTTGGTGATGGTGAAGGTTCCCCCTGCCATGTCCTCCCGCTCCACCCTGCCCCCACGGGTACGCTCGGCCAGCGACTTCAATTCCACAGCGAGTTCCGTCATGCTCTTTCGGTCCACATCCCTTATGACCGGTACAATGAGGCCCCGATCCGTGTCCACGGCAACCCCGATGTGATAGTATCTCTTCAAGACGATTTCCTCCGCCTCCATATCGAGGCTGGAATTGAACCGCGGATACTCCTTCAGTGCCGTCACTGCAGCTTTCAGCGCAAAGACGGTGAGGCTGAGAACTCCGCCGCGCTCCGCAATGCTCGCCTTGTGCCTTCGTCGAAGCGCCTCCAGTTCTGTGACGTCTGCCACGTCCTGGTGTGTCACATGGGGCACCTGGGACCATGCAACGGCCATGTGTCTGGCCGTCGCCCGCCTCACGGACCGCAATGGAACCCGCTCCACTTCACCCCATTGGTCGAAGTCGGGCAAAGGGTCGACCCGTAGAGGCGCCCCAGACACAGGCCGCTCAGCCTCCTGGGGAGCCGGAGTCCTCGCCGGCTCAGGCTCTCTCTTCGCCTGAGCGGAGAATCGCAGAACATCTTCCGAAGTGACCCGACCCCCGGGACCCGATGGCTGAACGCTGCGGAGGTCGACACCCAGCTCCCGCGCCAGACGACGAGTCGATGGCGCCGCGGGAACGGGACCCTCTTTTTCGACAGCGGATTTCGCCGCCTGAACCCTCACTTCGCTCCGCACCTCGACTCGCCGACCAACGGATTCTTGCACATGGGCTGGTTTTTCAGGAATCGTCGAAAGCTCAGGCGGCGCCACCTCCGGAAACTTTGCAGGTCTTTTCCCTTCCTCCCCCTCCGCCAGGAATACCATGAGAACGTCACCCACCTTGACCACGTCACCTGGTTTGACCCTGATTTCCTGAACGATGCCGGTCACGGGAGCAGGCACCTCAGTGGTCGCCTTGTCCGTTTCCACGAGCATCACCGGTTGCCCGTCTATGACCCGGTCTCCCACGGAAACCAAAATCTCCACGATCTCACCCTCGTGAATGCCTTCTCCCAGATCCGGCAGCCTGAATTCTTTAGGCATAAACACTCCTCTTCCTGTGTCGTCCTCCTGTGAGCCAAGACACCCTGAAATGCGTCAGAAATCGAGTGTCTCCCGCACAGCTTTCATTATGCGGTCTGCATGGGGCAGATACTCTTGCTCCCTCTGGTAGAGGGGAATGACAATGTCAAAACCCGTCACTCTCTTCACTGGCGCCTCCAGGTAGAGAAAAGCTTTTTCCACCAGACGGGACACCACTTCGGCGCCGGGACCGAAACTCCGGGGCGCTTCATGGACGACGACGGCTCGACCCGTCTTTCGCACGGATCCGCTGAAAAGCTCATCATCCAGAGGGGAAATGGTCAGAAGGTCGATGACCTCCGCTTCAATGCCATACCGGTCATGGAGTGTCTGGGCCGCCTCCAGGGTCGGCCGCAGAGTCGCGCCATAAGAGATGAGGGTCACATCCTTCCCCCCCCGCACCAACTGGGAACGCCCGATGGGAAATACCTCCTCCTCTTCAGGCACCTCTTCCCGAAATGCCCGGTATACCGCCTTCGGTTCGTAAAAGACCACCGGATCGGGGTCACGAATGGCGCTCACCAGGAGGGCTCTTGCGTTTCTGGGCCCCGACGGAATCACCATCTTCAGTCCGGGAGTGTGTGCCCAATAGGCTTCCCTGCTCTCCGAGTGGTGTTCCAGGGCGCGCACACCTCCCCCGTATGGACAGCGCAGAACCATGGGCACATGGAAGCGACCCTGGGAGCGCCATCGAAGACGCGCCGCATGCGCCTCCATCTGGTGCATGGCATAGTAACTGAAGCCCGAGAATTGCATCTCGCACACAGGCCGCAACCCGTACAAAGCGAGTCCAATCGAAAACCCGGCGATACCCGACTCGGCGAGGGGCGTATCCATCACCCTCTCGCCACCGAATCGATCAATGAGACCGTCCGTCACCCGAAAAACACCTCCGTCCACCCCAACATCCTCCCCCAGGACGACCACCCGGTCGTCCTTTTCCATCTCTTGGGCGAGGGCCATGTTCAAAGCCTGCACCATTGTCATTTTCGCCATGCTCTATTTCTCCAGTCTGTCTCGCACACAGTAGGCCCTCACCCCCTCTGGGAGCTTTTCTCCTCGAGTTCCCTGCGAAGCTCATCCCTCTGCACGAGGATATGGGGTGGCAAGTCTTCATACGCATGATCAAACATCCCCATGGGATCGATCCCTTCTTCCACCTGGAGCGCCCATCGCTGTTCCGCTTCCCGCACTTCCCGCGTCACTTCCTCGTCTACAGACGCCACCTTTTGGTCAGTCAGCAGCCCCTTTTTCAGAAGATATTTCTCGAATCGCGTGATGGGATCGCGGGCGATCCACGGCTCCACCTCTTCGTCCCTGCGATATTTCTTGGGATCGTCCGCAGTGGTATGCACCGACATGCGATAAGTGACGTTCTCTATGAATGTGGGGCCTTCCCCTGCACGCGCTCGTTCCACCGCCTCCTTGACAGCCACATACACAGCCAGAATATCGTTGCCGTCCACCTGGACTCCGGGAATTTCATACGCAACAGCTTTCTGAGCAAGGGTTCTCGAGCGTGTCTGTCGGGATCGGGGTACTGATATAGCCCATTGGTTGTTTTGGCACACGAAGACCGCCGGCACTTGAAAGACTCCTGCAAAGTTCAATGCCTCGTGGAAATCCCCCTCCGAGGTTCCTCCATCCCCGAAGAATGCCATGGCCACATGCCTTTTTCGGCGGTATTTCATGCCGTAAGCAATCCCGACAGCGTGAAGGATCTGGCTGCCGACAGGAATGGCTATCGGCAGGTTGTTCAAGCCTTCAGGAATCTTTCCGCCTTCGTTATATCCGGCATAAGTGAGCAGAACACTCTCCAGGCTCTTTCCTCTCCAAACCTCGGCGGGCATCTCCCGGAAGGACGGAGCGATCCAGTCTTCCGGTTCCAGGGGAACCACCGCTCCGATCTGCGCCTCCTGACCCTTTATGGGAGCAAAAGTGCCGATTCTCCCCTGCCTCTGAAGGGTCAGCATTCGTTCGTCAAATCTTCGGCATAACAACATAGTCCGATACATTCTCAAGAGAAGTTCCTCCGACAGCTCAGGCTCCATCTCTCGGTCCACTTCTCCATCTTCACTAAGAATCGACAGGTGATCAACGCGGCAAGGAATATCGATCGGCTTTCTGGGCATCCTCAATCATCCTTCCTGGCTAATGGCGTGCTTTCTCAAACGCACAGACTGACCATTTTCTGTGGCGACCCTCTCTCGAGCCGAAACGGAGCGTCTCTTCAAGTTCCAACTGAAATTCTATAAGAACAATATATCCAAATATCCAGTATGGTCTCTCGCTTTGCGATCCTATCGTCCGTAATTTGTCGTTACTGCCATCGAACAAAAAGAAAACCCGCGGAAGAATCCTCCACGGGTTTTTTACCTCCGGTCCCCTTGTTGGACACAGTTTTCGTCAATCCTTGATATTGTTGTGCACCTTGCAGGCTCGTACCGTGTTCTTCATGAGCATGGTGATGGTCATGGGCCCCACCCCTCCAGGAACAGGGGTGATGGCACTGGCAATTTCCACGGCTTCATTGAAAGCCACGTCTCCCTTGAGAATCCTCTTGCCATCCGCTGTCCGACCCACTTCGTTCACGCCGACATCAATGACCACCGCACCGGGCTTGATCATATCTCCCTTGACATATTCCGCAACGCCGGCTGCAGCGATGAGAATATCAGCCCGCTTGGTGTGGAATTTCACGTCCTTGGTGCGGGTATGCACCACGGTGACGGTGGCGTTTGCCCCTTTCGCCTTCTGAAGGAGCATCATGGCAATAGGCTTGCCCACGATATTGGAGCGCCCTACCACCACCACCTCTGCACCTGAGATTTCCGTTCCGGATCGAACGAGGAGTTCCTGGATTCCTGCAGGTGTGCAAGGCAGGTAATCGGGTTCTCCGATCATGAGCTTCCCCACATTAACGGGATGGAACGCATCCACGTCTTTGGATGGATCGATCGCTAGCAGCACCTTGTTTTCGTTCACGTGCTTCGGTAAAGGCAATTGCACAAGAATGCCGTGGATCTTCGGGTCGTTGTTGTACTTGTCGATAATTTCCAGGAGCTTCTCTTCGCTGAGGTCAGCGGGCTGATCATCCTGAATGGAATAAAAACCCAGTTCGTGCGCCGTTTGTTGCTTGGCTCTCACGTAACTTTGGGAGGCCGGGTTTTCTCCAACAAGTATAGTGACTAACCCGGGAACCACATTGTATTTTTCCTTCAACCGTTCCACTTCCGCCTTCAGCTCGATCCTGATTTCCTTGGCCACTTCTGCGCCCTTGAGCAACTTTGCCGGCATGATTCACCTCCTGCCTGAAAAAGACCGGGGTTTGGTTCCCGCACCCCGGTCCTTATCCCGTCCACTCTAAGAACTGCCCCATTCCTTCATCGCTGCAAAAATAAGGGGAGAGACATGTTTGCTCCCACTCCCATGCTCCCGTTGAGGTCTTCACATCTCAGCATCAATTGAGGCAGACAGTTATCATCAGAAGAGTCCCATCACCTTTCCTGTGTTGACATCAACGTCGACCCTGCGGAACGCGGGATCTGAGGAAGTGCCGGGCATTAGGCTGATAGCTCCTGCACACGGACAAAGGAATTTGGAACCCGAATAGATGAGAACGTCCCGGATGGGGAGGACCCATCCCTTGGGAACACCCTTCACAGTGGGATCATGAGTGAGGCTCAGGTGTGTCTTCACCATCATCGTGGCGTAGTCTGCGTATTTGGGATCGCTTTCCAGCATCTTCGCCTTGGCCTCAGCTTCAGGCGTCCAAGCGACTCCATCGGCCCCATACACCTCCTTAGCCACCATTGCAACCCGGTCTCTCAACTTCATTTCAAGCGGATACAGGAACTTGAAGTCGTTCTTCTCGTTACAAGCGTCAATCACCGCATCGGCAAACTCAAGAGCCCCTTCACCTCCCTTGGCCCAATGCTCGGAAACGGCACACCGGGCTCCGGCAGCTTCCGCATGTTTGCGCACAATGGCGATTTCATCCTTCGTGTCGGTGTGGAAGGCATTGATGCAAACAACAGGATTGATCCCTGCCTTCCGAATGGTATTGATGTGGTGAACCATGTTGCAAACGCCCTTCTCCACCAGTCCAAGATCCTCCTTGGTGTAAGCCTCCGGGAGAGCAATTCCTGCCACCACCTTGGGCCCGCCCCCGTGCATCTTGAGCGCCCGAATGGTCGTCGTGAGCACGGAGACATGGGGAATGAGGCCGCTGTAACGGCATTTCACATTCCAGAACTTCTCAAAACCGATGTCTGCCGCAAAACCACTCTCCGTCACGTGGTAGTCGAACATCTTCAAACCGATTCGGTCGGCGATGATGGACGACTGACCCACAGCGATGTTGGCGAAAGGTCCCGCGTGAACCATGCACGGCTGGTATTCGGCGGTACACATGAGGGTGGGATTGATCGTATTGCGCATCCACGCCGTCATGGCGTTACCCACTTCCAGATCCCGCGTCGTGATGGGATTCCCGCGCTTGTCGAACGCCACTGTGATGTTGTTCAACCGCTCCTTGAGGTCCGGGAGGTCCCGCACAATGGAAAGGATCGCCATCAGTTCGGAACTCACGGCGATGCCGAACTTGGACTGCATCATATAGCCGTCCATCCGTCCCCCGATGCCGATGATGATATTCCTGAGGGATTGCGCACAAAAATCGATGATCCATCCCATCTCTACCCGTGTGGGGTCGATGTCGAGCCGACGCATTTTAGTAAGGCGGGCCAACTGCTCATCATTGTAGTTGCGTTCATGCTGCATGCGGGCCGTCAGGGCGACCATGGCCAGATTGTGCGCGTTCATGATATCGTTGATGTCGCCAGTGAGCCCCATGGAAAATTCAGTCATGGGAATCAAAAGAGAATTGCCGCCGCCGGCCGCCGTTCCTTTGACATTCATGGTAGGGCCGCCCGACGGTTGCCGCAGCGCACCCCCAACATTCTTCCCGCGCAGCCCCAAACCTTCCATCAACCCGCAGGATGTCGTGCTCTTTCCCTCTCCGAGTGGTGTTGGCGTAATGGCGGTCACTTCAATGTACTTGCCATCGGGACGATCTTTCAGCCGGTCGATGATCTTCATGAAATCGAGCTTGCAGAGCCTCCCAATTGGAATGACTTCGTCCTTCTGCAGACCGAGCTTTTCTTGCCATTCGCTGGGTGACGGCATGTTCTTTTCAGCAGCTTCAGAGATTTCCCAGTCCTTCATTTTCGTCGCATCGTAGGGCATCTTGGCCTCCCATTATTAGGTTCACATGTCCAATTTGCTTCCAAAGTCCTTTAAAACCCTCCCCAAATACTCCCTTTTCCCCTGCAAGAGAATTCCCTTTCACCTCCTTTTGTGAAAAATCTGAAAACGCAACGCTGTCGAATGAAAAGAAAAAAGGCGTGAGCCATCCCTAAGAAAAGCCAAGAAGGGCCAAAGAGAAGCAGACGGAAGCGAGACGGAAACGCAAAAGCAATTGAGGCAGATCGTGATAAGGTCTAAAAACCAGAACCCGAACGCTGACGATGAACAGACGAAATCGTTCTTGTAGATTACTGTGAGTGTATTCGAAGCACGACAAAATTACTGAGACACACCTCTGTTGTCAAGCGGAAAAGAGACGCGTAAAGCCATTCGAAAGCTTTAACCGAACAAACGGCGCCCTGTGCCTCTCTCTCATGAGAACATCATCCAGGCAGAGAGTTTTCGCCACATAAGACCGAGGATTATTCCTGAGAGTGATTAAACTCTACTATTATCATAATAATAATTGGGAAAGAGAGGATCATACCACCGCATGATGATACGACCCCCCTGCGTGAATTCCGCGCACATCATCGACAAGTATTATGTCACCTTCCATGGTCAGGGGTCAGAAATACCCACTGTTTTGGGTCTCCATTTCCCGCCGCGGTTTGTTCAATTCCTGTAAAGAACTGTCGAGATTTCTCTGAACTCTACAGCGCCGACCTAGAAATCTGTAGGAATTTGTCAACTCCTTGTAAATTAAAAATTCGTTTAATTTCATATACATGACATACTTTTTGACAATTGACCTGTTCCTTATTAAGATGATGAACCTTTTTTATGGAGTATTTTCTCAGTAACCAGATGTTCGGGAATCAATCACGGAGACCCTACTCATGAAATTCACAGCAGAACAGGCAGGTTTGGTTCATGTTCTACAAAAAGTCCTTGGAATTACAGAAAAGAAAACAAGTATGCCGGTTCTGTGCAATGTGATGATACAGGCAAGCGAACCTGCCTCTTCGCGAATTGACTTTTCCGCAACGGATCTGGAACTGAGTCTGTGGACACAAATCGGCGGCACCGTCATCACGCCTGGAAGCACAACGGTCTCGGCGCGCAAGCTTCTGGAAATCCTTCGTGAATTGCCCCAGAAGAAAATCATCCTTGAAGAACTTGCCAATCACCGCCTCTACGTGGAAGTGGGACGATCGCGCTTTGAGCTTCCGACCATTCCGGCTTCCGACTTTCCTTATCTCAGGGTTCCAACGGAAACCCAGTTGGAACCTTGTGAGTCTGCCATCCTCAGGACATGTTTGGAGAAAACGTTTTACGGTATCCCCATGGACGACGATCCATTCAGTATTTCCGGGCTTTACTTACACCAGGCTGGACCGGACGATCTACGCTTTGTGGCTTCAGATGGCCACCGACTCGTTTTCTACCAGGTTCCTCGGTCCAATTTTGGTTGGTTTCAATCTGGGACAGCGTCCGGAGGGATCATTGTCCCGCGCAAGGGGGTAGCTGAAATCATTCGAGTCTTGGAGAAGGAGACGGAAATCGTTGCGGGGATTCAGGAAAACTGCCTCATCATCAAGACTCCGTCAACGACCCTGAGCGTTCAACTCCTCGAAGGTGAGTTTCCTGAGTATGAACTCATCATTCCTGTGGAACGGCCTTTCCAGTTGGAATTGGAACGGGAGACCTTCCAACAGGCACTGAAGCGTGTCGCTGTTTTAACGGATCAGAGGTGGCGCCACGTGCGGTTTATCCTCTCCGAGGGTTCCCTGCAACTCGACGGGGGCAATCCCGATTTGGGCAACGCAAGCGATGTGCTGGATGTGGAATATGATGGAGAGCCGTTTTGCGTCGCGTTTAACATCCGATATGTTTTGGACGCTATTCAAGTCATGGAAAGTGACCGGATCCGGTTTGAGTGGGTGGACGAATTCCACGGGGGCGTTTTTCTCGGGGTAGACGAGCCTGCTTATTTCAGTCTGATCATGCCCATGGTCATTTGATACCCTGTTTGCCAGGATCTTGCCCTGGCAGATGGAGCAGTTTTCTCTCCCGGACCCTCGCGGAAATAGGTCATGCACACAGGGTCCATCGGGACGTCCGGATCACCCTGGAATCATCCCTGAAACGGGGTTGCCAGCGGCTTCAAAGTCCTCTGTGAGTAACCGAAAAATATTGAAAAACTGACGGAAAACGGGTATTTTAAATTGTTTAGTGGGAATAGTGTTCACCAAACTTCCCGAAACACACCATGGGGCGCTTTTCTCCAGGTATCATGAACAATCGGAACGGATTTTCTGTGAAAACAGCAATCGTTACAGCAAGAGGTCATCTATGACAGATCTGAATGGGAATGAGGCCCGCCATGACGGCGATCAATATACGGCCCAGCAGATCACCGTGCTTGAGGGACTCAGTGCTGTTCGCAAACGTCCCTCCATGTATATCGGGAATGTATCGACGGAAGGGCTGCACCACCTCGTGTATGAGGTGGTGGACAACAGTATTGATGAAGCTTTGGCGGGATATTGCGACCGCATCCGTGTTCAAGTCCATCTGGACGGTTCTGTGACCGTGGACGACAATGGACGCGGTATTCCGGTGGACATTCACGAAAAGGAGAACATACCTGCGGTGGAGGTGGTCATGACCATCCTCCATGCGGGTGGAAAGTTCGATAATTCTTCATATAAGGTTTCCGGAGGTCTTCACGGTGTCGGTGTGTCCGTTGTCAACGCCCTCAGCGAGTACCTACAGGTGGAAATACGACGCGACGGGAAAGTCTATCATCAGAGATACGAGCGAGGTGAACCCAAGACTCCCCTATTGATAACCGGCGAGACTTCCAATCGTGGAACCCGCATCACTTTCAAACCCGACAGTCTCATCTTCACGGATACGGAGCTCAGTTTCGATATCCTGGCTCAGCGTTTGAGAGAACTCGCCTTTCTCAACCGGGGCGTGCGTATCGATCTCATTGATGATCGCATTCCTAAGGAGAGGACCTTCTGCTACGAGGGAGGTCTTATTTCTTTCGTGCAGTATCTCAATAAAAATAGAGAGGTATTGCATCCTGAAATAGTTTTCATTTCAGGGGAGCGCCAGGGCATTTCCATAGAGATCGCCCTTCAGTACAACGATACCTACAACGAGAAAATCTTTTCCTTTGCAAACAACATCAACACAAAGGAAGGAGGAACTCATCTCATAGGGTTTAAGGCTGGTCTCACTCGATCAATCAAGCAGTATGCCGTTCAAAACAAGATTCCCAAGGCTGACGTGGACAAGCTCACGGGTGATGACACCCGGGAGGGCCTCACCGCTATTGTGAGCGTCAAGCTATCGCAGCCCCAATTTGAAGGTCAGACCAAGACCAAGTTGGGCAACAGCGATGTGAAGGGGTTGGTGGAGAACCTTGTTTACGAGAAACTTTCCATATTCTTCGAGGAGAATCCAAAGACCATCAAAGCCATACTAGATAAGGTGCTCGAGGCGGCCAGGGCTCGTGAAGCCGCTCGAAAGGCCAAGGAACTGACACGGCGCAAGGGTGTTCTGAGTGACCATTCCCTTCCGGGAAAGCTAGCGGACTGCCAGGAGAGGGATCCTGCCAGGAGCGAGGTATTTATCGTGGAAGGCGATTCTGCCGGCGGCTCCGCAAAACAGGGGAGGGACCGGAAATTTCAAGCGATTCTCCCCCTGAGGGGAAAGATCCTCAACGTGGAAAAGTCCAGATTCGACAAAATGCTTGAAAATCAAGAAATCCGAACCATGATCGCCGCTCTCGGCACGGGTATCGGAAAAGATGAGTACAATCCCGACAAGCTCCGTTATCACAAGACCATCATCATGACGGATGCGGATGTGGACGGGGCCCACATCCGCACGTTGCTCCTGACGTTTTTCTTCCGCATGATGCCGGAACTCATCGAGCGAGGCCATTTGTATATTGCACAGCCTCCCTTGTACCGCGTGGCGGTCGGCAAACAGGAGCGGTATCTTAAGGATGATGACGGCATGAACGCATTTCTTCTGAACAGAGTTGTGGAAAAGAAGCAAGTGCTTCTTGCAGGGATTGACAAGCCGGTCTCCGCCGCGCAGCTCATCCAGCTTCTCAAGAGCTTTTACCGTTACGAAGAGTGGCTCGAGCGCCAGAGATCTAGGGGAATGCCTCGAAGACTGCTTGAGGAGCTCATCAGCATTGTCAGCACCCTTGGTTCAGGCACCTCAGACCGGGAACAGTACATGCTTGTTCTGAGTGGCGAATTGCAAGAGCACGGGTTCGATGTGGTCTCCTTGGAGATGGATGCGGAACACACCGGTTACAATCTGACGGTAAGACTGCCGGCCAATGGTCAAGAAGACTCCCTCGTGACGGTGACTCACGATTTCCTGTATTCCATGGAATTCAAAAGACTGCTGGAACTTTACGATCACCTGGCTCTCCTCCACAATCCCCCTTATCGGGTGCGAGAAGGAGATAACGAGGCCAGTTTTGACGATGCCAGGACATTTTTTCAGTATCTCCTCGATGAGGCCCGCAAGGGAATCACTATCCAAAGATACAAAGGCCTGGGGGAAATGAATCCGGAACAGCTGTGGGAGACGACCATGAATCCCGACAAGAGAACACTGCTTCAAGTGAGGATCGAGGACCAGTATCTGGCCGATGAACTGTTCACCACTCTCATGGGTGACAAAGTTGAGCCCAGGCGTGATTTCATCCAGTTCAACGCGCTCGACTTCAGGGAACTGGATATTTAGTCACATTCTCTGCCTCCGCGGTCTGAGTGATCCTTGATCCAAATGCGTTTCCACGACATCTGACCGAACTCAAGACCGCTGGCTTCCGAAGTTTTCCTTCACTATGCTCAGCGTCTCCTCCATACCTGTATTTTTGAAACGAGCCGGAGGATAGGTTTTCCTCACGGTGTTTGACAAGAAGTCCAGTATCAAAGCGCACGCAATTCTGGGGCTAGAAAAATGGATCTCAAAAGCATCAACATAGAAGACGAAATCAAACTCTCCTATCTCGACTACGCCATGAGTGTCATCATCGGGCGGGCCATTCCTGACGTCCGAGACGGCCTAAAGCCGGTTCACCGCCGAATACTCTTCGGCATGCACGAACTGAGGAATGATTACAACAAGCCATATAAGAAGTCGGCCCGGCTGGTGGGAGACGTCATGGGGAAGTACCATCCCCACGGTGATGCCGCCATTTATGATGCTTTGGTGCGCATGGCACAGGATTTCTCCATGCGTTACCCCCTCGTGGACGGGCAGGGAAACTTCGGATCCATCGATGGAGATCCACCCGCTGCCATGCGGTACACGGAAGTCCGCATGGACCGTCTCGCTCACGAATTTCTCAAGGACATCGACAAGGAAACGGTCCCCTTTTCTCCCAACTATGACAACACGTCTCTGGAACCCACTGTTCTCCCCACTCGGGTGCCCAACCTGCTCCTAAACGGTTCATCGGGTATCGCTGTTGGAATGGCGACGAACATACCGCCTCACAACCTGACAGAACTGTGCCGGGGTCTCCTCGCCATTTTGGATGATCCGTCCATCACTGTGGGTCAACTGATGGAGTACATACCAGGGCCGGATTTTCCTACAGGCGGGTTTATTCATGGATGTGAGGGAATACGGGAAGCCTATGAAACAGGCAAGGGCTCCATCCGAATGCGAGGCAGGGTGGAGGTTGAAGAATCGGGGCGAAGGAATCAGCTCGTCATCACTGAGCTTCCCTACCAGGTGAACAAGGCAAAGCTTCTGGAGAGGATAGCCGAACTGGTAAAGATTAAGAAGATAGAGGGAATTCAAGACGTTCGTGATGAATCGGACCGGGAAGGAATGCGAGTGGTCCTCGTCCTGCGCCAGGGAGACGACCCGAGAGTTGTGGAGAACCAGCTGTACAAGCATACAGCCCTGGAGAGTACCTTTGGCGTCATCACCCTGGCCGTTGTGGACAACAAGCCGGAAGTGCTGAGTCTGAAGGGGGTTCTCCAGAGTTTTCTCGATTTCAGGAGGGAAGTAGTCGTCAAGCGCACCCGCTATGAACTCACTCAAGCTGAAAAGCGGGCCCATATTCTTGAAGGACTCAAGAAGGCGCTGGACCGGCTGGATGAGGTGATTGCGCTCATTCGATCCGCTCCAAACCCTTCAGAAGCCAAACGAGGTCTGATGGATCTGCTGGGACTGACTGACGCACAGGCTCAGGCGATCCTGGACATGCGCCTTCAACGCTTGACAGGGCTTGAGCGGGCGAAAATCCTGGAAGATTATGCGGCCGTCCTCAAAGAAATGGAACGATTGCGCCAGATCCTTGCCTCTTCGGCTCTTGTGGATCAGGTCATTCGGGAAGAGATTCAGGAATTGATGGACAATTATGGGGATATGCGTAAGACTAAGATCGTTACTGAAATGGGTGAGATTTGTATCGAAGATCTCATCGCCCAGGAGGAAATGGTTGTGACCATCTCAAGGGCGGGCTACGTGAAAAGGACTCCGTTGTCCATTTACAGGACACAGAAGCGCGGAGGCAGAGGCCGCAGCGGTATGTCCACACGGGAAGAGGATGTGGTTTCGACCATCTTCACGGCTTCCACGCACGACTATCTGCTCATTTTCACCAATCGGGGACAGGTCTTCTGGCTCAAGGTGTATGAGATTCCAGAAGTAGGCCCGTCCGCAGTGGGAAAAGCAGTTGTGAACTTGCTTCCACTCCAGCCTGGGGAAAAGATCCAAACCATCCTGCCGGTGAAGGAATTTCGTGAGGGGCTCTATGCAGTCATGGCAACCCGCAGGGGCATCGTCAAGAAGACGGAACTCTCGGCGTATTCCAATCCGCGCTCAACCGGCATCAAGGCCATCGTCCTGGACGAAGGGGATGAACTCATTTCCGTGAGCATCACCGACGGCAGCCAGGATCTCTTCCTCATGAGTACGTCAGGCAAATGCATCCGGGTGAGCGAGGCGGAGTTCAGGCCTCTTGGGAGAGTCAGCCGAGGGGTCAAGGGCATGAACCTGGACGGCAGCGAGTTGGTGGGCATGGATGTGGTGGACAATGGCAAGTCCATCCTCGTCATTACGGAGAAAGGCTTCGGCAAGAGGACGGCCAGCGAGGAATACAGGTGCCAGAGTCGCGGCGGCAAGGGGGTCCTCAACATCCGCATCACGGAGCGCAATGGGCAGGTGGTGGCTTTCCGCCAAGTGGGAGAGGAAGATGAAATTCTCATGATCACAGACAGGGGGAGGCTCATCCGAATCCCGGTCTCACAGGTGAGCAAAATTGGACGGGTTACCCAGGGTGTCAAGCTTATGGGGATCGATGAGGCTGAGCGCGTGGTGGACGTGGCGGCCTTTGTGGATGCTGAGGAATCTAAGGAGAGTGGGGAGAATTGATGCGGTTGGAGGGACCCATTGGAGTGGTGGGTGCAGGCAGCTGGGGGACTACACTGGCGCAGTTGCTTGCTGAGAAGGGATATCGGGTGGATTTATGGGCCTACGAAAAAGAACTCGTGGAGGCAATCAACGACCTCCATGAAAACAGCCTATATCTCCCCGGTGTTCGACTGAGTGAAAACATCACGGCACACAACGACATCGAGCCGGTGACCAAGAATCATACGCTGCTGGTCATGGTCGTGCCATCCCATGTTTATCGGGGGGTCGCTCAAAGCATGGTGCGTTTTCTGAATCAACCGGCCATGGTGGTCAGTGCCACGAAGGGAATCGAAAACGAGACGCTTCTGACCATGTCCGGTGTCTGGGATGATCTGCTGATGCCCGGCAACTCCGTGCAGGTCCTCGCCCTTTCGGGACCCTCCTTTGCCCGGGAAGTAGCTGACCACATGCCGACGGCTGTCGCCCTCGCCTGTGACGATCTAGATACGGCAAGATCCGTTCAGCATATTTTCTCAACCGTGAATTTCCGCGTGTACACAAACAGGGACAAGGTCGGTGTCGAGCTGGCGGGAGCTCTGAAAAATATCATCGCCCTCGCCGCCGGCGTATCCGATGGACTGGGCTTCGGCTACAACACGAGGGCTGCACTCATCACCCGGGGACTGGCTGAGATCACCCGCCTCGGCGTCAAACTGGGTGCGAATCCCTTGACTTTCTCGGGGCTATCGGGCGTGGGGGATTTGCTCCTCACTTGCACGGGTGATTTGAGCAGGAACCGAAAAGTGGGCTTGCAGCTAGGACAGGGGAGAAAGCTGCAGGAAATACTTGCGGAAATGCGCATGGTCGCCGAAGGGGTCAAGACCACAAAATCCGCTTACTTTCTTGCAAAACGCATGAATGTGGAAATGCCCATTTGCCAGAAGGTCTATGAAGTCCTCTACCAGGACAAGGAGCCTCAAACGGCGGTCCGGGAACTCATGGAACGGGAGCTGAAGCAGGAAGTGGAGTTCCACCGCGAATTGCCCCCTGATGCTCCCAGAGAGTGACCTTTGCCTGCAGAGCACGGCATGCTGAATGATCCGATGAAGGAAGTTTTTGAACGGGTAAGGAGCAAAAAGGAATCCTATCAGCGCTACAACTTTGAGCGGCTCAAGGAGGAGGCCTTCGCCACCTTCTTTGACCTCGCCCAGGAAATCATCGGCGTGGAGATCCTTTACCAAATCATTGTAGCGGTTCCCAAGGAGTTTTTTGACTACGAAAGCAGGCTGTATGTCATCGATTTCAAGACTTCCCGGCTGACGAAGGTATGTGGTACAGAACAAGGTTTGATTCCCCCGGCGCAGAGAATTCCCCAGGATTTTCCCATTTCGGACACACCCTATGAGTTGAATGAGAGCATCCTTTTTCCCATTCGGGGAAACGAGGCCCTGACAAAATCCGTCCCGTTCCTTCTGCAGTTGCCTGTCCTTGGTTTTCTCGAAATCTACCCCAGGCAGAAAGTGGATGAGAGGGACAGGTTTTTCATGGAGAAGTACGCCAACCGTATCGGCTACAATCTGCATCAAAAGATGCTCATTCAGCAAAACATCGACCACATCCGGTTTACCAACCAGCTCGTGGCCGACATCGAGCACAACGTCATCTCCCCCAACCTCTATTACAAGCTTTTCCTCATCCGGCTCAAAAGACTACTCTCCGAATATCGACAGGCTCAGGAGCGACTCCGGGATGCCATCGTAAGCATTCAGGGTTCGACAGGGCCCCTTTACAGCGAACTGTGCCAAATCCATCAACTCGTCTTCCAGGGAAATGAGTCCCTCGAAGAGGAATGGAAGGCCCTTTCGAAGCACTTCGAACACACCAGTCTCTTTCTTGAGACGCTCCTTCGACGGGACCATTTTGAAAAGGGGACATACGTTCTGCGGAAACAGACCTGCAACTTCCGGACGGAGATCATTCAACCACTGCTGGAGCGCTATCAGCGCCTGTTCGACAAGCGCGGGATTGTTGTGGACAACCGCATCGAAAATGTTCCCGACGAACAGGTGACCCTGTTTGTTGACAAGGGGCTGATTTCCCAGGTTTTTGACAATTTTTTCTCCAATGCCGTCAAGTATACTCAAGAAGTGGAAGACCAACTGGGAAACCGCATCAAGCTGGTTTCTTACAATCGTCAGATTCTGAGGGATTTCTTCGGGGAAGGGATTCACGGGGTGCGCTTCAACTTTTTCACCACGGGGAAACCCCTCTCACAGGAAGATGCGAAAAGGCTTTTCGAGGAAGGGTTCAGGGCCTCATTGTCCGCTGGCCAAAAGGGAAGCGGCCACGGCCTGCACTTCGTCAGGAATGTGGTGGAGATTCACGGGGGAAAAGTGGGATGTGAACCGCAGCCTTATGGGAACCTCGTTTACTTCACCCTCCCCATGAAGGAGCAAGATACCGCGTACAAGATGGGGTGAGAAGGACAGCTGCTTCAACCGTTTTTCCTCTTTTGCCGGCAAGGTTCATCCAGATTACATACTCACCTGAGAAATACATCATTTGGGCATAGTGAATACTGTCTTCACCCTATTTCATTACCTCCCACCGTGAGATATCTATTTTCAAAAGTCACGCCTCTCACCCCATTTTTGTGGAAAGCGGGGGCAACTCTCCCATGCTCACGCTTTCCAATGCCCGCCTTCCCGTACCATCGTTTTCAGGCAGGGCGCTTCAGCCAAGGCGCCCTTTCCTGAAAGCGATTTTCAACGCATCATCAAGCCTCGGTACGGAGCTTTTCCATCAACGATCACAGGAGAGGAGAGGCACGCTCTGGAGAAATGCGTCCGTTGCCTCTCTGGCATTCGGCAGATGCTGTACGTGGTTGAGAATGACGGTGACGGCATAAGCGGCGTTTCCCGGCATGGATACGATTCCCGCAAAGCCCAGGACATTGCTCAGTGTTCCCGTTTTTC
>JAAYVE010000017.1 GCA_012517315.1 Deltaproteobacteria bacterium | reverse complement strand
TGATGCTCCCTCTTCTGAGCCTTTACGCCGTGTTGATGGGGATCCTGGGCGGAGCGGTGGTGGGAATCGGGATGCTGGATCTCTCGTACACGGAGTACATGAATGAAACCCGTGGAGCATTGGACCTGATGGCCTTTGCAGCGGGTCTGATGAAGAGCGCCGTGTTCGGCATCCTCATCGCCGTCGCTGGATGCCAGAGGGGCATACAGTGCGGCAGAAGTGCCTCCGCCGTTGGAGAAGCGGCCACTTCCGCCGTTGTCACGGCCATCGTGTTCATCATCGTCTCCGATGCCATCCTCACCGTCATCTATGACGTTCTCAACATCTGAAGGACGGCGACGCCCTGTGGACAAGAAAACCGTACCCCACATTCAGGTTCGGGATCTCACTATGGCTTACGGAGATTTCGTGATCCAAAGGGACCTCAATTTCTCGGTGGAGCGTGGGGACATTTTCATCATCATGGGAGGAAGTGGATGCGGCAAGAGCACTTTGTTGCGACACCTCATCGGGCTCAAGGCACCCGCCAAAGGCAGTGTGCTCTACGAGGGGGTGAGCTTCTGGGATGCCCATCCTGCAGACCGTGAGGAGACCATGCGGCGGTTCGGCGTTCTCTACCAGAGCGGTGCCCTGTGGAGTTCCCTCACCCTCGCCGAGAACATCGCCCTGCCTTTAGGGGAATACACGGATCTCAACCAGAAGCAGATCATGGAGATCGTTTCCTTCAAACTTGCCCTCGTCGGCCTCGCCGGATTCGAGGAATTCTACCCCTCTGAAATCAGCGGGGGCATGCGCAAACGAGCGGGCCTTGCCCGGGCCATGGCCCTGGATCCTGACATCCTCTTTTTCGATGAACCTTCAGCAGGGCTGGATCCCATCAGTTCCAGGAGACTGGACGATCTCATCCTGGAGCTTCGCGACAGTCTGGGTTCCACCATCGTTGTCGTCACCCATGAACTGGCGAGCATCTTCGCCATCGGGAACAACTCGGTCTTCCTCGATCCCGATTCCAGGACCATGATCGCGGGCGGGGACCCCCGAAAACTTCTGGAAGAATGTGAAAACCCCAAGGTCCGCGCCTTTCTCACCCGGGGAGAATATCAGCCCGAAACCAGCTGAGGAACCACCGGTGCAAATGCCTGCAAGGAGGTGAGAGGCCCGGGAAGATCTCGTCATTCCAGTCGATGGGAGTTGCAAAAACAGCATATGAGCAAAAAACCAAGTTTCACCATGATCGGCATCTTTGTGGTGGGGGCCATTGGCCTGGTGGTGCTCGGGCTGATTCTGTTCGGATCCGGAAAGCTCTTCAAACACAGGACCCTCTACGTTCTCTTCTTCGAGGGTTCGGTCAAGGGGCTGAACCCCGGTGCACCGGTGGACTTTAGAGGGGTGAAAATCGGCACGGTCAAGGACATCAAGGTCATGATGACCCGCAAGGATCTGGTCCTGAGGATTCCCGTCATCATCGAGATCGAACCCGAACGCATCACGGAAACCCAGCCGGAGAAAAACCAGCAAAAGGCCCTGGAGAGGACCGAGGCGAAGACCGTCATGGAATGGCTCATCCTGAAGGGATTGAAGGCTCAATTAGGTATCCAGAGCCTGGTGACGGGACAACTCTATGTATCCCTCGATTTTTTCCCCGAAAAACCCCTGAATCTGGTGGGTGAGGAACCCAGCTACCCGGAAATCCCCACCGTCCCATCCAGTCTCGACCAGTTTCTTTCGAAACTGGAGAGACTGCCCCTGGAGGAAATCATGGGGAAGGTCATGCTCGCCCTGGAAGGCATCGCCGATTTCGTCCACTCACCCGAACTGAAAGACACCCTGCAGTCTTTGAACCAGGCCGTGAAGGACGTGCAGGCCCTCATTCGCAACCTGGACAGTAAATCCGGGCCCCTGGCCACCAGCCTCCAGGAGACGGTAAACGATATTCAGCGACTGGTGCGCAGCCTGGAACAGGAAGTGAAACCCGTCTTGTCGGGCCTTTCCGAAACCTTGAAAGACACCCGGACCCTGATGCGCACCGCCGAAAGCCGTGTCCCGGCCGTCACCAGCAGCCTGGAGAACACGTTCAAGGCTGCCGAGGGAGCGGCCAAGCAGGCGGAAAAGACACTCCACACGGTGGAAACCATGGCGACGGAGCACGGAGACATTCCCTATGAACTGGCCAAAGCCTTAAAAGAACTCTCAGCCACCGCACGTTCCCTGCGAACGGTAGCGGACACCATCGAGCGTCACCCGGAGGCTCTCATCAAAGGCAAGCAAAGAGGATGGTAGGATGAAACGATACGTGGGCGTTTTCCATGGGTGTCTGATTCTGGCGTGCCTTCTTGGCCTCACCGAAGGCTGCGCAGGAAGCAAGCCATCCCGGTTCTACCTGCTCCACTCCGTTGCGAGAGGGGAAATCCCCGCGGGTCAAAAAGCCTCCCGCAATGATATCTCGGTGGGCATCGGCCCGGTGAATCTTCCCGAGTACCTGGACAGGCCGCAAATCATCACCCGGACGAGTCTCAACCGGCTGGAACTGGCAGAATTCGATCGATGGGCGGAGCCCCTTTCCGAGACCTTCCCTCGCGTCCTGGCGGAAAACCTCGGTGCGATGCTCGGAACTGATCGAGTCCTCGTATATCCATGGCCCAGGAGTAGTCGGGTGGACTGCCAGGTGGAGGTCCAGGTAAACCGCTTTGAAGGGTCCCCCGGGGGATCCGCTCGCCTGAGCGCCTGGTGGACTCTCTACGGCGAGAATGGAAAGAGCGTGCTCGCAAGCCGGCAATCGGAACTGGCGGAACCTGTGACCTCAAGCTCCTACGAAGACCTCGTGGCCGCTCAGAGCCGCCTCTTGGGGAGCCTCAGCCGGGAAATCGCCGCGGCCATCACACAGCATCTTTGAGCAACGCAAAAGACTCGCCGCCCACAAAGGGGCGAATCACTGTTCCGTGGAACCGAGGTTCCATCCTTGCCAAACCTTTTCTCCCGCCGGAGCCCCTACAATGCGAGAGCCGCCGAAAAGCAGCGTTTGCCCCGCGTCTCGGCTAAGAGATGCCTCGACATCAATGCTTGGTCCACTCGGGAAGCCAGAGATAGTAGAACCCTCCCCGGGGTGGGATAAGGTGCTCGGGAATACTCACGAGAGGAAGGGTCACGCCGAGTCCCTCCGGAATCCGCGTTGACGGGTTATAGATGTTGTCGTCGGAATACTCGGTACGGCGGTAGGCAACGACCCTTGCATCTTTGGGAAGCCCCGCCATTTTCTTCGCGTGGGCAAGGGCATCGTCCAAGTAACCCACCTGGTCCACGAGACCCAGGCGATGGGCTTCCCCGGCCAGATAGATCCGCGCCTTACCGATTTCGGAGAGAACGTCTTCATCCAGACCGCGACGGCTGGCCACAAGCGTCAGGAAACGCAGTCCCATCCGGTCGATAAGGTCCTGAAGGATCCCTTCCTCCTCGTCGGTCGTCGGTCTGAAAGGTGATCCCATGTCTTTGTTTTTCCCGGATTTGTTCACCTCCACGGCGAGCCCGATTTTCCCCATGAAACCCGTTATCTTGGGACGCACGAAGATGACCCCGATGGACCCGGTGATCGTCGTGGGATGCGCAACGATATGGTCCGCTGCAAGGGCGGCATAATAAGCGCCGGAAGCGGCCACATCCATCATGGCCGCCACCACTTTGTGGCCCGTTCGCTTCTTGTGCCGGAGAATCTCGTTGTAGAGCATGTCGCTCGCCGTGACGGAGCCACCAGGGGAGTCGATCTTGAGGACGACGGCCTTCACCGCCTCATCCTCCTCCGCTTTCCTGAGCTGGGAAACCACTTCGTGGAGGACAACGGGTTTGGACTGGAACGGCACGGGCCCAGGTGAATCGGAGATGAACCCGGTCACGCCGATCACCACGATTTTTCCCCTCCCTTCCCCCTCCAGGACAGACTCCTTGAGCGGTTCGCTCCCATCGGGAAACAGGGTGATCCTGGGCTTGAAGCAGCCGCCCATGGCAAGAAGAAAAACCAGCCAAAGGGACCATGTCTTGCCAAGGGAAAAAGTCCGGGTTCCACCACGCATTATCCCCCTCCGTTCAATTCCATGGAATTCCCTCCCCGGATACACCGGACGGTTCCTGAGTACCATACGGAGGTCATGGGGGCAACCGAACCTTTCGTGACGGAAGGACTCACTGTCCCGATCGATCCCGAGACAACGGTTCAAACCCAGGGGATGGGTCGGAGCAGGGGAATGGAACGGGAAAACAGGTTCGATGAGTGGCAGACCCGTCACGGGAAATTCTCCACCGAGGGCCCAGGGTGAAATGGGTGTTCCTGGCAAAAGGGGGAGTCACCCCGAATTGGCGTTTCGGAGGGAAAAAACGAAACAGGTCCCCGTCGGGACACGGGATGGCAGAGCCGCAATACCCTCACAACGGGAAGCATTGCACCGGGCGGAGGTTCCCCCGGTGATGCGGGACGAAACCCAGATTGGAAAGCTGTCGGTTCCTGAAAAGCCTCCCGCATCACCGAAAGCGAATCAACCCCTTAGAGGAGGGTCAAGTAACGACTGATCTCCCACGGAGTCACCTGGTGCCGCATGAAATCACTCCACTCCGCCTTCTTCAGACGGATGAATTCGTCCGCGATGGGCCCCAGGGCCGCCTTCACCACCTCGTCTTTTTCCAGTTCCTCCACCGCCTCCAGCAGCGTCTGGGGAAGCATCCTCATCCCCCGCCTGCGCCGCTCTTCGTAGGGCATCTCGTAGACGTTGATCCCGATGCAGGGGTCCCCCGGATCCATCTTGTTTTTGATGCCATCCAGGCCTGCTGCGATGTGGACGGCTGTCAGCAGGTAAGGATTCACGGCGGCTGAAATGGAGCGGTCCTCGAAACGGCTGGGGCTTGGGCAGCGGTAGAGCTGCGTCCGGTTGTTGTCCCCGTAGGAGGCGTAAGCTGGAGTCCACGTGCACCCGGATGCGCTGGAATACACGAACTCACCGCTTTGGATGCGGCGGTAGCAGTTGACCGTGGGGGAACCGACAGCGGTGATGGCCCTGATGTGCTTGAGAAGCCCCCCGACATAGTGGATGCCCAACTCGGAGAGCCCCAATCCCTTCCAGTCAGGATCCCCGTTGTTCATGGGAAAGAGGTTTCTGCCCGTCTCGGCGTCGGCCACATGGAAATGGAGGTGAGCCCCCGATCCGGTCTTGTCGCTAAATGGCTTTGCCATGTACGTGCAGATGCAGCCGTATTTGGCGGCAACCTGAGAGGTCATCATGCGAAAGAGGGTCAGACGGTCGCAGGCCCTGACAGCATCGGTCCACCCGAAATTGATTTCGTACTGGCCGTTGGCATCCTCATGATCACTCTGGTAGATGTCAAAACCCATGAGATTGCCGTACCTGATGATGTCCTGCAGATAGTCCATGGCCTGGGACATTCCTTTAAAATCGTAACAGGGTTTGGCCAGAGTGTCGATACCGAGAGGATCCCAGATGCTGATGCCTCCATCCGCCCTGCGAACCACCAGGAAGTGTTCCGGCTCGTAACCGCAGTTGAACAGGTAACCCTCCCGGGCGAACTCCTCCACTACACGCAGGAGATTCACCCGTGGGCAGTACGGATGGGGTACCCCATCCACGTGAAGGTTGGAGTTGAAAACGGCTACGTTGGGTTTCCATGGAAGCCTTTGGTAGGTCTCCACGTCCACTCGGGCCATGAGGTCATGGTGATGCGGCCCCTGACCCACACCCCAAACCGCACCCCCGGCGAATCCCGCCCCCTCTTCCACAACGTCGTCAAAGCAGTGGACGGGGACCTGTTTCACCTTGACGGATCCATGGATGTCCACGAACTGCACCAGGATGAAATCGATGCCGTCTTCCTTCATCTTCTCTTTGATCTGGTCTTTCATTCCCACGCCTTTCATGATGCCGGTCTCCCTTTGAAGACACACGAAGCGGGATTCCCTTTCGGAATTCCCTGTCCGACTGAGTCGAACCCTCCGAAGGAGCTGCAGCTGCCCATCCGGCTGAAACACTGTCTTGTCCCCCACCTCCCCTTTTTATTTGATTTGAATTCAACTTTTTCCACTTCTATGAAACAAGAACCATGCCTCCAACCCCTTACCCGGATTCCCGCTGGTTCGGCACGGTCCCCATGGGTTCGTGCCAACGTCATGACGTTGTGCGTCCAAAGGGGTTTGCGCGATTTGGAAGGAAGGCGCCGGCTTTTCCATGTAAGGCAGGAAAAGCTTTGGTCTGGAATGTTCCTTTTTTGCCCGCGTGATTTTGTGCCTAAAAGAAAAATTCAGTTCATGAACTGAAACAAATTTGTTTCATTTTATTATTGTGATACATAAATGAATTTTTTATTCATTAAATTCAATTTTGGACAATCCTTTCAGGCCTTTTTCAAACGAAACCCCTCGCAAGACTCCCAATGAACCAGGTTACCGGAGTACAAAAACGTTTTTTTAAGAGTTGTCGTGTGGGATCGGGTTTGCATTTGACCCGTTCCCACTCCGGGGAAAACGCCAAGGAGAGGGGCGGCAGACGGGGGCGTGAAGGAACCCAACGGAAGGTTGACGGGTGTTGAGAACCCGTGATAAACCTTGGCCCATCGTAAAACGGGGTGCGTACAGGGCCACAGAGAAGCGCAAAAATCTCTTTGCCTCATGCCAGCGGAAGGCGACGGCGCCAAGCCTTTTCAGACTTCCGGTCATCCCCGGGCAGGCGACTGCTTGCTTCACCGAAATGCCGTGCCGTCCTTTCGAGGGCGTCCGAGCGTTTCAAGGCATCACAAGAGGTGGGGAAAGTCTTCCGAGATGAGACTTCCAAAATCACGTCGACACATCCCCGGCGCTGGGAGGGTTTCCAACCCGCCAGGCACCGGCCAGGGAGAGACGGCGCCCGTCGTCGATGAAAACGCCGCCGGTTCCCCCGTGGGCGACAATCGCCTGGAATTGGCCATCGGTCGCGAGGTGCGGTCCTTCCGCAAAAAACAGGACCTGACCGTGAACGAACTCTCCCGTCTGGCAGGTCTTTCCTCGGGCATGCTGTCCAAGATCGAAAGGGGCCTTGCTTCCCCCTCCCTCGCAACCTTGCGCTCCCTTTCCACCGCCCTCCAGGTTCCCGTCACGGCGTTTTTTCGCAAGTTTGAAGAGCAGCGGGACGCAACTTTCGTGAAAGCGGGACAGGGTTTGATCATCGAGCGGAGGGGAAGCAGGGCCGGCCACCAGTACCAGCTTCTGGGACACACACTGGGCAAGACCGTCACCGTGGAACCGTATCTCATCACCCTGACGAAAGAATCCGAGGTCTTCCCTGTTTTCCAGCATACCGGGATGGAATTCATTTACATGCTGGAGGGGAGGATCATTTACCGCTACAGCGACAAGACATATGAATTACACCCGGGGGATTCCCTGTTTTTCGATTCCGATGCTCCCCACGGCCCCGAGGAACTCCTCCACCTGCCCATCCGCTTTCTCTCGGTGATCGTCTCCCCCCAGACATCAGAGGATTAGCCGTCCCCGGGGCGATCCTGGCTTGCTAAGGGATTTCTCTGCCTTCGCGGCGGAGGGCGGACCCCCTCTCTCTTCACCACGCCGTCTCCCTGACAGCGGGGGATCCTTGAGTCACCCGCATTGCATCCACTGCCTTCTCCTTCCCACATTTCTCAAATTTCATAACAGGAACATTATTTGCATTTCGGTTTTGAACGAACGGCGGTGCGAAGGTGGGCGGCTTCGCCTATCGCCGCCTGCCGTGTGGTAAGCCGTTTGAATGGCAAAGACCCGATTGGGAGGCTTGCATGTGCAGCATTGCAGGGATTCTTTTCAAGAACGGGAGCCGCTCCTCCCTTCCCATGACGACGGGCGAAGCCCTCACGGAAATGATGGACGCCTGCGTTCACAGGGGACCGGACTCCGCCGGTTGGGCCCTTTACCGGGACCCCCATCCCGGCCGCCTTCGCCTGCGGTTCCTCGTTCCCCAGGGAACGGACCATGGGGAGGTCGTGGACCGAATCAAGGAGAGATTGGAACTGGAGGGCGCCGAGCTTATGCATGAAGAGCGACTCGGGTGCACCTACGGCGTGGTGGTGGGCTTCGAAGGCGACCTCCAGAGGTTTTCCTACGCCATGGAAAAGGCAGGGATGCTGCTTTCCGCGGGATCGAGCCTCGACATCATCAAAGACGTGGGGCGCCCGTTGGAACTCTGCAACACTTACCGCATCGCCGGCTTCAACGGGACTCACGGCATCGGCCACACCCGGCTCGCCACCGAGTCCGGCGTTCATCCCGAAACAGCGCACCCCTTTTGGGCGACCGGCTTTGCGGATGTGGCCACCGTTCACAACGGCCAGATCACCAACTACTGGATCATGCGTCGGCGGCTCGAACGACACGGGATGGAATTCCGCACCGAAAACGACACTGAACTGATCGCCGTCTACCTGGCCTATAGAATGAGCAAGGGGGCTTCCCTGAAGGAGGCCCTGAGGACCTCCCTGGAGGATCTGGACGGCACTTTCTCGTACCTCGTGGCGACGGCGGATTCCATCGGGTACGCCAAGGACAAGCTGGCCGCCAAGCCCATGGTGAAATACGAGGATGATGCCCTCATCGCCATCGCCTCGGAGGAAGTCGCCCTGAACCGCCTCTTTCCGGGGAAGTCCCTGGACACGACGGAACCCCCTCCCCACACTTTTGGTCTATGGTCCAGGAGCCTCTCCGAGTGAAGGGAGAGGGGGATCCCTTTTTCGGAAGGGATTGGGAGAATGTCTCCCCTGAATCGGCATGTGCCCATAAGAAAGGAATGACTCACCATGGTGACGATCGATCTTTCCAAAACGCCGGTGCGCGTGGCCAACGAAATGATTCGCGGATACGGCTCCACACGCCAGGATGTGGAAGTGATCAACCCCGACGCCCGGCACTACATCGGCGTGGGTCTCACGACACCCATCACCGTGAGGATCCGCGGCTCCGCCGGTTATTACTGCGGGGGCCTTTGCGACGGACCTCGATTTGAAGTGGAAAAGAACGTCAGCTGGGGAGTGGGCGACAACCTTCTCTGCGGCACCATCGACGTCAGGGGGAACGCCGGCGCCATTGCGGGTGTGGGGCTCCGGGGAGGCGAGATCGTCATCCGGGGCAACATGGGTTCCCGGGCGGGGCAGGTCATGAAGAAGGGAACCCTCTGCTGCGGGGGAAACGCCAATTTCATGGCCGGTTACATGATGTACGGGGGGCGGATCATCATCCTGGGGAACTCGGGCGAACGGGTGGGCGAGGACATGATGGGGGGCGAAATCTACGTGGCGGGGATGGTGGATTCCCTGGGAAACGACGCCATGCTGATCGAGCCCTCTTCGAGCGACACGGACAGCGTTCTCCAATTCCTGGATCGGTATGACATTCCCTTCAGAGGAACCTTGAAGAAAATCGTGTGCAGGGGGAAATCGCTGCGGTACGGAACCGCCGAACCGAGGCTGCGCAAGCTTCCCTACACTTCTTTTTCGTCGCCGGGTCAGACGGACTATTGGAATCCCAAGGTCCGTGAAGACATCCGTGTGAAGGCGCACATCGGTCGATACCGCATTCGCGGATACGGGGCTTCACGGCACCTCCCTCACTTTTCAGACATCGTCTTCAGACAGGACATGAGCAAGGTCACCCCCGAGGAAGACATGGTTTCCAAGGTCAACCTGAGGACCCTCATCGGGGACAAGCACGGCGGACGGGCTCTCGACTTGAGCATGCCCGTCATGATCGCCCCCATGAGTTTCGGGGCTCTGAGTCCGCAGATGAAGCTCGCCCTGGGAATCGCCTCCCGTCTCTCGGGCATCTCCGAAAACAGCGGTGAAGGAGGAATGCTCTCGGCTGAGAGGGCGGAAGCGAGACAGATGATCGCCCAGTGCCTTGCAGGGCGCCTCGGGTGGAACGTGCACGACATGAAGAGGGCCGACGGCGTGGAGATTTACATCTCCCAGGGGGCGAAACCGGGTCTCGGCGGCCAACTCATGGCGGAGAAGCTCACCAAGGAGATTGCTGCGGTGCGCGGAATCCCCGCCGGGATGGATCTCCGGTCACCCTCCCGCCACCCGGACATCCTGGGGGGAGACGACCTCATCATGAAGGTGGAGGAATTCCGGGAGGCGACAGGGTGGCGCGTCCCCATCAGCATCAAGCTGGGAGCAGGCCGCATCCGGGACGACATCAAGATCGCCTTGAAGGACGGCCTGGATTTCGTGGAACTGGACGGCATGCAGGGAGGAACGGGTGCCGCCGGCAATGAAGTGCTGGAGTACGTGGGGATTCCCACCCTGGCCGGTCTCCAGGAAGCTTTGGACGGCCTTGCGGAGATCCAGGCTGAAGGGCAGCTTCCCATTGTGATCATGGGGGGCATCAAGGACGGGTTGGACGCTGCCAAGGCTATCGCCCTGGGGGCCACGGCCGTGGCCTTCGGAACGAGCATGCTCATTGCAGCGGGCTGCATCACGTGCATGCAGTGCAGCGTGGGGAGCTGCGTCATCGGGGCCGCCACCCAGGACAAGGAACACACCGCCCGGTTCGATGTGAAGAAGCGGGCCATGCAGGTGCACCGCTTCCTGGAGGCCGTCCGGTGGCAACTGGCCTTCATCGCCCACGCTCACGGCTACACGGACATCCGTCAGCTCTCCAGAAAGGATTTGGTAGCCCTGACCCCCGAGGCGGCCGCCTTCACGCGGCTGCCATACGAACCGGGATACCGGCGGAGTTCTTCCAGAGCACTTTGAGAAACCGCAGCAAGGGCTGGGCGCCGGAAAAGAGGAAGGGGTTCAAATGGGAGACGGAATCATGATGGAATCAACTTGCGAGACCGGTTTGCAGCACGGCTGTCACGGGGAATATGCGGATATGGGCCACTCGCCTGCTCCATGCCAGGAGGGCTGTCCTGTGGGTACCGACATCCCCTCCTACGTGGGGCTCATCTGGCAGGGAGACTTAGCCTCCGCCTTCGAGGTGATCACTGCTCAAAATCCTTTCAGCTCAATCTGTGGGCGGGTTTGCGCCATGCCCTGCGAAGCCAGGTGCAGGAGGGGAGAGAGTGACGGGGCGGTGGCCATCCGCAATCTCAAGCGCTATGTCACGGAGCGCTTCGGGGCGACTCATCGCCTGCCTCCCGTGACGGTCACCCAGAAGAAAACGGTGGGCGTCGTGGGAGCAGGCCCTGCGGGGCTCACAGCGGCCCAGGACTTGGCGGAGGCCGGCTATGCAGTGCACGTGTATGAAAAGACCGACCGCCTGGGAGGCATGATGACCTGGGGCATTCCTCTTTTCAGACTTCCCCGCCGTTTCATTGAACAGGACATCACCCGCATGCTCGAGCACTGTCCGGGCATCGAAATCCATTTCAACTGCGCCTTGGGCCGTGACATCACTCTGGACCAGCTTCGGGACCGCCACGACGCCGTGCTTCTGGCAACGGGACTGTGGGAGGACCGGAGGCTCGGCGTACCGGGGGAAAAGGAGGTGACAGAGGGGATCCACGGCATCGACTTCATGGTCCGCATCAACCGGGGGGAGAAGATCCGCCTTGAGGGCAGGGTTGTGGTGGTGGGCGGCGGCAACGTGGCGGTCGACATGGCGCGGACGGCACTCAGGGCTGGTGCGTCCGAGGTGCGCCTATACTGCCTCGAAAGCCGCGCCGAAATGCCTGCATGGGACCACGAGATCCAGGAGGCACTCCAGGAAGGGATCCTCATCCATCCCTCTTGGGGACCCAGGAAGATTCTCCATGAATGGGGCAGGGCAACGGGTGTGGAGTTCATGCGGTGCACGTCGGTATTCGATGATGAGGGGCGCTTCAACCCATCCTACGACCCCGGCGCAACGAGCACCGTCCATTGCAATGCTGTTCTGCTGGCCATCGGCCTCACGGGAAAAAACGAGGAACTGGAAAAAAGGGGACTGCTTGAACGCGGCAGGGTTAAGGGAGATTTTGAAACAATGGGCACGGGGATCCCGGGGGTCTTCGCCGCAGGTGACGGGGCCTTCGGACCGTCAGCCATCATCTATGCCGTTCACCACGGACACCGGGCGGCTCACTACATGAAGGCCTTCCTCGAGGAACAGGCGGACCCGGAACCTTACGCCGTCATCTACAGCACAAGGGGTGTTCCGGTTGCCCAGGATCCTCTTTGGGAAAAGCTGGCAAGGGAAGAACTGCCCGTCTGCGGCATGGGGGACGATCCTTCCGCCATGGAGGAGTGCACCCTCACCTATGACGCGGAAACGGCAGTGAGGCAGGCGGCCCGTTGTCTTCGCTGCGATGCGGAAACCGGCACCGCCAACTACAGCCGCCGAACCAGGGATTTCATCCATGCCATGGCGCGGACGGAACCCGGCCAAACAAACCGACTGAGGACAATCTTTATGGCTCAGCTCATTCCAAGGGAGAATCCTTTCCCCCCTGAGCGCCCGGCGCACCTGGATGATCTGGTATTCCTCCCTGCGGCACTCACCCGGCTCGTCATCGATCCCTACCGGGAGCACTGTTCCACTGAAACCCACTTGGGGAAATCGATTGCTCTAAAACAGCCCATGCTTTTCACCGGGTTCGACAATGCCGCCCCGGAGGTGCGCAAGGCCCTCGCCGGAGCCCTGTTGTCTAGCGGTTGCGGTTACGTGGGTTTTCGTCCGCCCTGGACGGATGCCGACGAATCCCATGGGGAGGGCTGCACGGGACGCATCCCCTGGCTGCAGTTGATCGTCCCCGGCAACGGCAAACCCCACCCCGATGCCGACGGCCTGGTTCACGTGACGAGAGGCCCCTTTCGTCCGGTCTCCCTCAATCGACTCCGGGAAAACCAGGTCTTGGGAATTTCCGCCGGCGCTTCGGTTCTTCCCCAAGTCATCCCCTTCGCCCTCGAAGAGGGACTGGACTTCCTGATCCTGGACGGAACCCCGGGGATTGTTCATTTTCCCTCCTGTGAACTCGCGGGGCTGCCGGATCTCACCGTCTTGCGGGACGCCATCCGTATCCTGAGGGATCTGAACCGTGAAGAGGAGCTCAATCTTCTCTACTTCGGCGGTCTGAGGTCGGGCACGGACGTGGCCAAGGTTTTGGCGATCAACTGCAATGCCGGGATTTTCGGGGTGGCCATGGGAATCGCCATGGGCGGTGTCCTGGAAAACGGAACGCTTCGCCATCGCGACGCTTACACCGTGGAAGAACTCCAACTCGCCGCCGTGAACTGGATCAAGGCCACCGCCGATGAGGCGGCCATCATTGCACGATGCACAGGCAAGACCAACGTACACAACCTGGAACCGGAGGACATGCGCACCATCACTCTGGCGACGCAGGAGGCGATGGGCATCCCCCTCGCATCCGGTCGCCCGCCTAGAGAATACTTTTAGCGTCGTGCCCTTTTTTCCGGGGCGTGGCGTGTTTGCCCATCCGCACCAACGGAGTCGACACCGCATGATGAAGAAGTTCATGGACAGATTCAGGAAAAAGGGGAGGCAGGATGTGCGCATGTGGCACGAGCACCCCATGAAGCCCGCTTACGACGCGGTGATCGTCGGGGGCGGCCTGCATGGCCTTGCGGCAGCCTACTACCTGGGGAGAGATCACGGCATGACCGACGTGGCCGTCATTGAACGCCGCTACATTGGTTACGGAGGAAGCGGCCGCAACACGTCCATTGTGCGCTCCAACCAAAGGAGCAAGGAGAACATTCCTCTCTACGACGAAGGATTGAAACTCTGGCCCGAACTCATCGGGGAACTGGACTTCAATCTCATGTTCTTCAACTGCGGCAATCTGAACTTGGCCCATTCGGAAGCCGAGGCGGCGGGACTTAAGATGACCGTCGCCACGGCCCAGATCATGGGGGTGCGGTCCGAATTCCTCAATGCTCGGGAGTGCAAGGAACTCGTGCCCCACTTGGACATCACCCATCGGCCCCGCTATCCCATCTACGGCGGGATGTACCACCCTCCCGGGGGAACGGTACGCCACGACGCCGTGGTGTGGGCACTGGCCCGGGGAGCGGACCGGTTGGGCATCCACATCCACCAGTTGACGGAAGTGGAAGACATCCTCGTGGAGAAGGGCAAGGTGACGGGGGTGAAGACGGACAAGGGGACCATCCGGACCCCCCTTGTGCTCAACGCGGCGGGAGGCTACAGCCCCACCGTTTCCACCATGGTGGGAATCGACCTTCCCGTCACCGTCCTGCCCCTCCAGGCCTTGGTATCGGAACCGCTCAAGCCCTTCCTTCACCATGTTGTCTCTTCGGGGCGCTACCATGCCTACGCCAGCCAGAGCCTCAAGGGGGAAATCGTCACCGGTGCCCACATGGACCCATGGCCCAGCTACACGACGCATGTCACCGCACACTACATGAAGCACCAGGCAGAAGCCTTGATGGACCTCATGCCCTGCCTCAGAGGGGCCCGTTTCATGCGCATCTGGGGAGGTCTCACAGACATGACGCCCGACATGGCCCCCATTGTCAGTGATTCCCCCATAGGGGGATTCTATCTGGATTGCGGGTGGGGCTACTTCGGATTCAAGTCGGCACCCATCACGGGGCGCTACATGGCCCGATGGATCGCCACCGGCAACTGCCCTGAAATCCTGAAACCCTTCAGTCTGCGGCGCTACCGGAATTACAACCTCCAGCGGGAGACGGCGGCGGTGATGTACTACACGCCGTGGAACTGAACAGGACCCCTTCCGTCCCTCACGGGACCTGAAGCCTTGAGGAGTGAACACACATGTCTTTTCTGCTCACCTGTCCCAACTGCGGACCGAGAAACATCTACGAATTCAGGTTCGGGGGCGAAGTGAAGACCCGTCCGGATGAGAACACCGTTTCGGCTGAGGATTGGGCCGACTACGTCTATCTTTCCAAAAATGTCTGCGGAGTTCAAAAAGAGTGGTGGTATCACGCCAAAGGTTGTGGGACCTGGTTTGCCGTCGAACGGGACACCCGGGACAACCTGCCTGTTGTGAAAGAGGAGAACGAAGGATGACTCCCCGCCTGCCCGAATCGCCGACTCAGCGCATTTCCCGTGAAAACGAACTGCTCTTTTTCTACCGCGGCAAACCGTTCAAGGGGCTGGAGGGAGACACCATCGCCACCGCTCTTTACTCAAACGGCGTGCGCATCTTTTCCCGGAGCATGAAATATCACCGGCCCAGAGGCCTATACAACCTGGACGGATACAGTTCCCACTGCCTCGTCACCGTGGACGGAGAACCCAACGTGAGGGGGTGTGCTACGCCGTTGAGACAGGGCATGTGGGTCACCCCCCAGAACGTTCTGGGTTCCCCCCGGTGGGATCTCATGGGTTTGATGCAATTCTTCTCCTTCGCCATGCCGGTGGGTTTCTATTACAAGGCATTCCACAAGCCCTCCTGGGTGTGGCCCTTCGCCCAGGCCGTCATCCGCAGGGCGGCCGGGCTTGGACGAATCGATCCTGAGATGCCTGAAGGCGTCTACCAAAATCGCTACTACAACTGCGAAGTGTGTATCATCGGAGGTGGGCTTGCAGGCATGGAGGCGGCCCTGGCGGCGGCTGAGGGGGGTGTGCGGGTCATTCTCCTGGAACGGAGGGACCATTTGGGGGGTGACCTGGCTTATCGCGTCACTCGGAGCAACGAGGGAATCCCCCCATACCGCCGTGCAGCGATGCTTGCCGAAGCGGTGAGTGCCTGCGAAAACGTCACGGTGCTCCTCTGCACTTCGGCGACGGCCATCTACCAGTCCAACCACGTCACTGCGGTGAAGAGAGGTGGAGCAGGGGACCCTTACCGGGAAACCTATCTGGAAGTCAGGGCAAGGAGCGTCGTGGTGGCGACGGGTGCCATCGAGCGGCCCCTCCTTTTCTCCAACAACGATCTTCCGGGCATCATGCAGGGAAGCTGCGCTCACCGGTTGGCCCGCGTGTACGGTATCAAGCCGGGGAACCGCATGGTGGTTAGCGGCTGTCATGACGGCATGCTGGAAATGGCCGCAGATCTAGCGGAACTGGGAATCGAAATCGTCGCCGTGGCGGACGGGAGAAGCTCCGGATTTGACACCGAGTTGATTTCCAACCTGCACCGAAAGGGCATCCCCTTCCTCCCGGGGACCATGGCGCGAAAGGCAATCGGCTTCAAAAGGCTCAAAGGTGTGCAGCTGGCTCCCACTTTCGGCAATGGGAGGAAGCGCTGGTATTCTTGCGACGTACTGGCCGCTTCTGCGGGAGAGGCCCCCCTTTCCCAACTCCTTCAGGTGGCCGGAGCAAAGATGGCTTACGACAGCGCTGCGGGTCAGTTTCTGCCCGGAGAGTTCCCGCCGGGGATTCACGCCGCGGGGAAGGTAACCGCGGCCCGGGGGGAGGAAACCATCGCTGCCCAGGGAAAGCTGGCCGGTCTCATGGCCTTGCAGGATCTGGGCTTGGGCCGCACATCCCACATTCGGCAAGTCAGGGAAATCCTCGACGTTATTGAGAAGCGGCCGGCCGGAAGGCACTGGACCGCCCCCCCCGTCGGCTCCCGGAAGTGCTTCCTCTGTTTCGACGAGGACGTGACTACAGACCAAGTGAGAGACGCCATCGACCAGGGGTTCGACCAGTCGGAACTGGTGAAGCGGTATACCGCAGTAGGCACAGGACCTTCCCAGAGCTACCTGAGCGGCACGAACCTTCCATTGCTTTTGGCCGACCAACGGGGACTGGAACCGGGGGCCGTCCTTCCCACCACTGTGCGACCTCCAGTCTTTCCCACAAGCCTTGCCGCCCTTGGCGGCCGCAGATACACCTCTTCCAAGCGCACCCCCCTGCATGAAAAGCAGGCGCAACTGGGCGCATGCTTCCGCCTGACCGGTGTCTGGGAGCGGGCGGGAAGCTTTGCGGACGCCGGACTCTCTCAGGAAGTGGAAAATGTCCGTAAGAACGTAGGATTCATCGACGTCTCCACCTTGGGAAAATTCCGGCTCTTCGGGCGAGATGCCGTGAAGCTGCTCAATCGGGTCTACGCAGGAAACATGGAGACGGTCACGGAAGGTCGCCTGAAGTATGCCGCCATGTGCAACGAGCAGGGGGTCATCATCGACGACGGAGTGGTGACCAGGATGGGAGAGTCGGATTATTTTTTCACCACGAGCTCCCTGCGAGCGGGGAACACATTGGAATGGCTGGCTTTTCACAGCAAGGAGGAGGACTGGGAAGCCCACTTAGTGAACCTCACCGATGCCATGGCCGCCGTTAATTTGGCGGGCCCCCGGTCCCGTGAGGTCCTGGCGAGGCTCGTTGACGCCGATTGCAGCAACGAGGTCTTCCCATACATGGCGGTCCGCAGGATGAAACTGTGCGGTGAAGTGGACGCCCTGGTGATGCGGGTGGGCTTCGTGGGAGAGCTTTCGTTCGAGATCCATGTGCCCGCTTCCTACGGAGCAGCCCTTCAGGATGCCCTCCTGGATGCGGGCAAGCCTTACTGTATCAGGCCGTTCGGCCTGGACGCCCAGTCGGTGCTTCGCCTGGAAAAGGGGCACGTGATCATCGGAACGGACACGGACAATCACTCAACCCTTCATGACATCGGCCTTTCATGGGCATGGGACCGGAAAAAAGCAGGAAACCAAACCGTGGGTGCCCCCGCGCTCCGATTCACGGAAACCCAGAAGCACCGTCAGAAACTGGTGGGTTTCACAATGAACGAAGCCTTTCGGACCCCTTCCGACGGATCGATAGTGGTGGCCGATGGAACAGTCAAGGGGCGAGTGACCTCATCCAGGTTCAGCCCGACCCTTGGACGGTCTATAGGACTCGCCCTGGTGGATCCCGACCTGGCCGTCATGGGCGGCACGCTCGAGTTCTACACCGACGGCAGGCTCAACAGGAAGGGGCTTCCGGAGATCAAAACCTTCCGGGGAACCATTGTACCAGTCCCCTTTTACGATCCGGAGGGAAAAAGGCTCAGAGGCTAGGCCGGTGGAGAGGCGGCGGCGGGAAGGCGTCTTGCTTGAGGACAGGAGCGGACCCACAAAATTGACCCATACCGAGGAGAGGAAATAGGGATGATGTCGATGAAACGGCGGTCGCCCCTCCACATGGGGCTCGACCCGGCTCGGGTAATCACGGTGGGCGGCTGGGAAATCGCCCTGAGCTATTACGGGGAGACGACCCACAGCAGCTTGGTCGTCTCGGATTTGAGCCACATCCGCAAATGGAGCATTCAGCATCGAGGGTTGGAGAACGTTCAGGTTTTTGGTCTTCCTGTCCCCCCCCGTCCCAGAGGGGTCCATGCCACCGGGGGAATGGTCCTGGCCCGTCTTGGGAATTCCGAGGCCCGGCTCATGGCTTGGGAAGGAGATTTTCCTTCTTCCGCCGTGGAGCCGTTTTGGACCGATGTGACGGATGCGGCGGCCAGCCTTGCGGTGGTCGGTCCTCGCTGCTACGATCTCCTCGGAAAACTGAGCTCCGTGGATCTGGGTGCGGACCCCGTTCCCTCTGCAGCCATGGCTCCCCTGGAAGATGTCACCTGTCTCATCATCCAGTTGCGCGGAGAACATGAAATCCCCGGGCTCATCATCTCCTGCGCCCGGGGATACGGGCATTTCCTAATCCATGCAATCCTTGACTCCGGGCGGGAATACGGAATACAAGCGGCCGGCTGGGAGCGGTTCACCAGATGGGCTCGTGGTATGGAAAGCCTTTCTTGAGAGCCGTCACCCTCTGCTCCCTCTCTTGCTTCGGAAACCCCTGAAAAGAAATGATACCGGCTGCAGCCGGGATTGGAATTGTTGGAGCAGTCGCCAAAAAGTTGCAAAGAGTCGGTCCACGTCAGGGTCTTGCCCTTTGGGAGAGGAAGGCGATGGAAGAACCCAGACACGCGGAATCGCCCGGGAGGTGGGAAGAGGAGGCAACCGAATCAGGCTGCTCTTCGCCGGGGGAGACGGTTTACAGGGAAGTCACAAACCTGCTGACCGGCTGCGCTGTGAATTTCACCGTTCACGAACACGAACCCGTGGTTTCCATCGAGGAAGCGGAACGGAAGGCTCCAAGTCTGGTTGATGGCCTTCTCAAAACCGTTGTTTTCAGAGTGAAGGATTCATTCTGGGTCCTTGCGGCCGTGCGCTGCCATGATCGTATCGACTATCGCAGGCTCGCCGCCGCCCTGGGAGTCAACCGACGGCAGATCCGAAGCCTCTCCCCTGCAGAAGTGGAACGGGACCTGGGCTTCGCCGTTGGTGGCGTGGGACCCATTCCTTTGAGAAACAACGTCAGGGCGGTTTTCGATCAACATCTTTCGGGCGCCGGACGCGTTCGCTGCGGAAGCGGCCGGAACACCCACACCCTTGAACTGGATTTCCAGGACCTCTTGCGAGTAACGGGAGGGATTGTATCACCCATCGTCCGGGAGTGACACCGTATGGTCAGGATTCTGGCGAAAACCCCATAGCCGCCGCTGTCTCCCGGTCCCCCGGTCGATTCCTGCGAAGGAGATAGGCCGCGATCCGCGATCGCTGCTCTTGCGGCTTGTTCTGAGCCAGATCGCTCTTGCAACTGACGCATACGGGGGTGATCTCCACCACAGCGCACGCCCGGTAGGAAGGCATGTCTTCCGTGACGGGGGTGAAAGCCACACCCGGTTCGTGCTTGGCCACAAGGGCATTGAGGGCAGCCAGTTTCAGCGGTCCGGGCGGGACTTCGCGCGCGTTTCCCCGCACGATGACACAGTGGTAGAACTGGTGCAGGCTGCAGACGGCCCCCGCCGGGTCGAAGCCAAGGTCCAGATAGGCAAGGGGAATGTCCACCTGAAAACAGACCCTTGAGTCTCTCCGCATGTTCTCCAGTTTCTCTCCCTCCGGAGCCGAATGGAAATAAATGTTTCCGTCCAGCAACACGTAGTTCACCGGGGTGATGTACGGAAAGCCGTCCGCCCCAAATGTGGCCAGGCGACCCACAAGACTCTTGGAGAGGATCTCGGTGATCTTCTCCGGTTCCTTGACTTCACTGTGTTTTCTCCGCATCCCAAAACCTTTTTTCGGATCGCATGGGGATCCCTCGTTCGATTCTCCCATCTTTCAACAGCTCATCATCTACGGTTGCTCCAAGAAAGCTGCAACCGTGCCCCAGATCCGTCAAGAGGAACCAATTCCGGCCAAATAGGGCAGAACGCACTGCAGGGCCGGATAAAACATACGCTCCGTGAGCCCTCTTGTGGTAGGTTAGCTATTGTAACAAATCCGTTCCTCACGTGAGGACTTGACCCAAGAGGCCAATAGGCGACGTGAGGGACCGGGGGAAACGACTTTCCCGAAGCCCTCGACAGCTATTCGGGAACAGACAATTTTTTAGACTGACAAGGAAGAGGAGAACGCCATGGTTCATATCATGCCCTGCCTGGACATGAAAGAGGGTCGCGTGGTGAAAGGGGTGCACTTCGTGGATCTCAAGGATGCGGGAGACCCGGTGGAAAACGCCAGGCTGTACCAGGAGGAAGGGGCCGATGAACTGGCCATGCTCGACATCGCAGCAACCCTTGAGAACCGCAAAACACGACTGGACTGGGTAAGGGCCGTCTCTTCCGTCATCGATATTCCCCTCACCGTCGGAGGGGGCATTTCCACTCTGGAAGACGTGGCGATGCTCTTGGAAGCCGGAGCCCACAAGATTTCCATCAACAGCGCTGCAGTCAAGAGGCCGGAACTCATCGGGGAAATCGTCAAAGAGTTCGGTTCCGGGCGCGTTACGGTGGCCATCGATGCCCGCCGCAACCCATCGATGCCCTCCGGCTTTGAGTTGGTGGTCTCCGGGGGAACCCGTCCGGTGGGGAAAGATGCCGTGGAGTGGGCCAGGCGGTGCGAATCCCTCGGTGCAAGCGTGCTTCTGCCCACCAGCATGGATGGTGACGGAACACAGGCGGGCTACGACATCGCCTTCACCCGGGCCATATCCTCGGCCGTTGGCATCCCGGTGGTTGCCTCCGGCGGGGCCGGCAAGCTTGAAGATTTTTACGAGGCCGCGACGGAGGGTGGTGCAACCATACTGCTGGCGGCTTCCGTTTTTCATTACCGGATCTTGAGCATCCGCCAGGTGAAGGCCTATTTGAGGGAAAAGGGACTGGCCGTCGCCCTCTAGTGCCTTCCCCTACGAGCTTGATACCCCTAAACTGTCCAGGTATCATGATCCATCTTCGCCTCACACAGGATTCAGGATGGCCCCATGAACAGGTCCCCAACGGAGAGTGTTTCCAGCACGGGCTCTGACGAACTGCTCGGGAAAGCCTACGGAGGACTCTACCGCAGGTTCGTGACCCTCACTCTCGTGTGCTCTGCCCTTCCCCTCCTCCTGGTCGGATGGATCATCTACCTGAAATATGCGAGTTTCTCCAATGAGCGGATGGTAGACTACTTCCAACGAAAGGTCGAATACAACCGGAGAATCGTCGAACTTTTCATCGGCGAGCGAACTCGGGACCTGGAGCTTCTCGGGGCCACCCATTCCCTGGAATACCTTCGGAATCAGGAGAACCTGGAAGCGGTTTTCGCCGCCATCAATCAACGGAATCTTTATTTCGAAGACCTGGGGGTCATCAGTGAACGGGGGTTTCACCTTTCCTACGTGGGTCCCTACGATCTGATGCCCAACGACTACTCGGTGACGTTCTGGTTCAGGGGGTTGATGGAAAAGGGCATCTACGTGAGCGACATGTTCCTGGGTTACCGGAAAGTGCCCCACTTCATCATCGCTGTTTTGAGGCGGGAAGACGGAAAGAAATGGATTTTTCGAGCGACGGTCTACACTGAGGCACTCAACAGCCTGGTGGAGAGCATGAAGCTGGGTCGCAGCGGTGAGGTCTTCCTTTTGAACCGGCAGGGGGTTTATCAGACCAACTCCAGGTTCGGTGCCAAAGTGATGGACAAGGCTTCCATCTCTATGGAGCATTTCCAAAACGACAGCGGCATCCGCATCATCGAACCGGAAACCCTTCCCGCTTCCCCTCCTCCCGTCCGCCAGATCATGGCTTATTCATGGCTGAAGGAACCCCATTGGCTCCTCGTGGTCAAGCAAGATTATGACGAGGTCTTCAGGGACTTGAACCATGCCAACTTCTGGACACTGGTGTTTCTCCATGTGAGTCTCTTTGCCATCCTCATCGTTTCCATCGTGACAACGCGTTACATGATCAAAGTGATTCGAATCAGGGACCAGGAAGCGCAGGAACTCAACCGACAACTGCTCCACGCGAGCAAGCTCGCATCCATCGGGCAACTCGCCGCCGGGGTGGCCCACGAAATCAACAATCCCTTGGCGGTGATCATGACGGAGAACGAAATCATCCGCGACCTGGGGGAGGAAATGAAAGGGCTGGATGAGGGCTTCAAGAAGGAACTACTGGAGTCCCTGGCACGGGTGGACAGCCAGGTGGAACGCTGCGCTTCCATCACTCAAGGCCTGCTGACCTACTCGCGCCGCAGCAAATCCGCCAAGCAAACCTTCGACATCAACGGGAGTGTCAGTGAGACGGTGGCCCTCATGAAACGGTGGGCGGGGACAACGGGAGTCTCCCTTGAGACGGATCTCGACGAGCGCCTTCCCCCCTTTCATTCCAATCGCTTCCAGCTGGACCAGGTCTTGGTCAACCTCATCGCCAACGCCTTGGATGCCCACGAGGGGAAGAGACACGGCATCATCCATGTCATCACCAGGTGGGATTCCAAAAGGAACGGGGTGGAAATCACCGTGGCGGACACAGGTGTCGGAATCCCCTCCGAAAATCTTGACAGGATCTTCGACCCCTTCTTTTCCACCAAGCCATCGGGAAAAGGGACCGGTCTGGGACTCTCCATCACCTTCAGTATCGTGAAGGAACTGGGGGGGGACATCACAGTGCGCAGCACAGTGGGAGAAGGATCGGAGTTCAGGGTCTTTCTGCCGCTGGAGTCGCCTCCAGGAATCGATGACCACGCACAACCCATTGGAATGGATGATACAGATGAAAAACATCAACGTCCTTGTGGTCGATGATGAGGAACCCTTTGCCGTCAACCTCTCCAAACTGCTCACCCGGAGGGGCTACACAACGGCAACGGCGGAAAACGGACTGACAGCCCTTCGGATGATCGGCGAAAATCCCTTCGATGTGGTGCTTCTGGACCTGAAGATGCCGGGACTGGGGGGGATCGAGACTCTTCGGGAAATAAAAAAGAAGCGTCCCGAAATTCAGGTGATCATCCTTACCGGTCATGGGACCGTGGATTCCGCCATGGACGGGATCAGCCTCGGTGCGTTCGACTATGCCATGAAACCCATCACCATCAGGGACCTGCAGGAGAAGATCGACCAGGCCCATGAACGAAAGCTCCTGGAGGAAGAACGGATGCGCAGTTTCGTGGAAGGGATGGCGGAGAAGCCGTGAGGCAGAGGGGAACGGCACCTACGGCCGAATCCGTGTAAAGGTGTTCAAGTAAAAAGGCCATCCTGACGTTTATGGGGTTGAACACCCCACAACTGATGGAGAGGCCCATGGGCAGCAATAATGTCATATTCCTTGAAATAATCGAATGGTTCGATCCCACGGGACAGGAGATGCTTCACCGCATCCCCGAAGAGGGTTCCGGAGAAATCAAGTACGGGGCCCAGTTGACCGTGCGGGAGAGCCAGGTCGCCGTACTCTTCTACCAGGGCAAGGCCCTCCATCCTTTTCTTCCAGGAAGGCACACTCTCAAAACCGCGAACATTCCCATCCTCAATAAAATCCTCAGTGTCCCGTGGGCGTTCACGAGCCCGCTGCGAGCGGAGGTTTACTTCGTCAACACGAAGGTTTTCACCAATCTCAAGTGGGGAACCCGGGATCCCGTTGCATTCAAGGATTCAGAACTGGGGCTCATCCGTTTGAGGGCCCACGGCATCTTCAACGTGCAGGTCGTACAACCCCTCCTCTTCATCAACTCCCTGGTGGGAACACTTGGCCAGTTCACTGCGGGAAATATTGAGGAATACCTCAGCCAGGTCATAGTGTCCAGGCTCAACGATTACATGGGAGAACGACTCCGGTCGGTCCTGGACCTCCCCGGTCAGTACGAACCGTGGGCGGAAGGGCTACGGACAAAAGTCCAGGAGGATCTCGCCCATTTTGGACTGGGATTGACACATCTTTACATCAACACCATCACCCCTCCCGCAGATGTACAAAAAGCCATCGATGACCGGAGCAAGCTCGGCCTCTTCCAGGACCTGAACCGGTTGCTGCAGCTCAAGGCGGCCAACGCCCTGGAAAAAATGGCCGAAACGGGAGGCGGCGCATCGGAGGGACTCGGCCTGGGCGTCGGACTGATGATGCCCGGCCTCATTCAGCAAATGGCGAAATTCGGGGACGGAACAACGCCATCAACCCTCCCGTCGCTGCAATGCCCCGATTGCGGACGGTCGGTTCCGGGGGATGCGCGCTTCTGCCCTCAGTGCGGTCATCAACTGATGGTTTCCTCGAAATGCGCCGGGTGCGGAAAAAACCTGCCCCCCGCTGCGCGATTCTGTTCCCGCTGCGGCTTACCGGCGGACAAGACCCCTGCCCGGAAGAAATGCTCTCACTGCGGCAGCGAAAACCTCCCTCAAGCCAGCTTCTGCAACCACTGTGGCGAACGGCTCTAACCTACAGATCCAGCTGCAATGTCCCCAGTGCGGTGCAGAGGCGATTTTGCACGAAACGGACCGGCTCTTTTCTTGCCTCTACTGCCGGGTCAGGCTTTACCTTCCCTCACAAACGCCTTTCCAATGCTACATCCCTCCAAAGACAATACCCAAGGACGGACTTCCCCTGTACATGCCTTATTGGAGATTCCGAGGCGTCAGTTATCTCAGGAAGGGCTTTCAGGTCCTGCATCGCGTCGTAGACACCTCCGTTGCCGGCTATCCCCTCAAAGGGCTTCCCTATTCCCTGGGACTGAGACCTCAGGCCATGAGACTCCGATTTCTCGCTTCGGATACACCCGGCCGCTTCATCATGCCATCCCTGGATCTCCAAGCCTTTCTGGGACGCATCGGTCACGGGCTTTCCGCAACCCCCTTAAGGGCCGAGCTCCCTCTGCACGGACATGCATTCATTGGTGAGACCGTGACCCTGATTCACACCCCGTTTTTTTTCAACGGCGACGGCCTATGGGACGCTCTGATGGATAGGTTCCTGCCGGTCGATGGCGTCTCCTTGGAGTCGCTGAGTTCCCTCCAGGAAGTCCCAAGAGACACGCTGCGTTTCCTGGCGGCCCTATGCCCTGAATGCGGCCGCGACCTGGAGGCCCATAAGGACAGCGCCGTTCTCCTGTGCACATCCTGTCAGTGCGCATGGGAACCAGGGACCGGGGGCTTTGAGAGGGTACAGACCGGTGTCGTGGAATCGGAAGAGGAGGCTCATCTCTGGCTTCCCTTCTGGCGGATGGAAGTGGAGTTTGAGGGTCTATCCCTGAACAGCGTGGCGGACTTTATCCGCTTTACCGGCCTTCCCCGAATACCCCTGTACAGCGTGGAGACTGCGCCCTTCGCCTTCTGGGTTCCCGCTTTCAAGCTGCATCCGCATCTTTTTCTGCGAGTGAGCCGCCAGATGACCGTCGCTCAGCTTGCGGAGCACGAAGAGGATTGGCCTGTATCCGGAGAAATCCACCCCTGCTGCCTCCCCCCGGGAGAAGCACTGGAATGCCTGCCCATCCTCCTGGCAGACCTCAGCCCAGCCAGGGAGGCCGTCTTCCCCCGCATGAAACACGCCGCGCCCGTTGGGAGGAAAAGGCGCGTCGTCTTGGTGCCTTTTCTCCGAAAACCCCTGGAAATCATTCAGCCACGGCTGGGTTTCAGTATTCCCGTTTCTGCCCTCCGGTTCGGCCGATCCCTCTGACGATGCCACATCCTGAAGAACAACTCTTGTCCCTCCTTGACAAATTGTGTCTTTCCCATGCCGTTTTCTGTTCGCGGGAGAAGCTGGAGAGATTCGTGGAAAAGGGAGCGGAAAGCCGTCAACGCCCACTGCAGATGCTTTGGCCCGATTATTGACTACAAGAACCGGAGACGAGTTGAGAATCGGATGGTCAGGCACGAACAACTGCAGAGGAAAGGCCGGCTATGCTCCTGTTGTCCATCATCGTCATATTCATGGTGTCCGTCTTCATCATGACCCGCATGGAGGAGGACAACCTCCACGAATCCTTCGCCCTCTCAGGATCGCTGGGAATTCACCCCTCGGGAAAGTGGGGCCGGGTGGAACGCTCCTGCGAACAGCAACCCTATGGGCTGCCCACCTACTTCGAGGGAACCTATGATGACACTCGGACCACCTGTCACCGCATCAAGGTTGCGGGAGCGAAAACCAATCTGTTGAGACTCTCACTGGATCACCCTCGGTCACTTTCCATGGGGCTCGTCTGCTGCTATCGCCTGCAGCCGTGCACGTTCTCCGAATGCGCCGGCATGTCAAGGGCCGATGTAGGGCTTGAAGGTTTCACCGTGTGGGCTGCCGACGGGCAAAAGGCGAAGACCCTCTTCAGAGAGACGGACGTGGCGGCATCAGTGGAAGAGGTGATCCGGATCTTCAGCGAAATGGAACCAGACGGGGAACGATCCCCCTGGACCGGTTTCCTGATGACGGACAGGGAAATCACGGCCTACTTTCCCGAAGACCTTACCCTGGACAGAAGGCTCATCTCCGCCCTGGCAAGGCTGAGCCGTGCTGCAGCCACATCGCCTCTTGTGTCCGTCCCCATGAGCCAACCCGCGGAGAGAGACTCCTTCCCCGCCTCTGCATTGTGAATCCTCGCCAGAGCGGCGGCCTCCATGGGGTTCGTCGCGTTAAGGGGGTTCTGAGATGGGGGAGACTGACTTAGGGCTGCTTTTTTCAATATCCCGCAAAGAGCTGGACGCAAATGTAATCGTGGCAGCCAACCCCAAGGAATTGAAATCGGGGATTCAGGATATTGCGCCTGTGTTCAGGGCTCTCCATGAGGGCCCTGTGGGTCTCCTCCGGCGACTGGTAGCCCTTCGTGAGGTTTTCACCTGCATAGCTGCAGCGATGGCACGCTTCCACGAGCAGCCACGCCTCATTCTCCCCGGTCCAAGGGTCCCTGTGCTGGAAAGTGCCCGCCTGTAACAGCATGCGAGCCCTTTTCATGGCTTGGACGGCCAGGCACTCATCCCACTTGAGCCGTCTGTTTTCCCTGTTCGCAAGTTCGTAGAGCCTCCAGGCCTTCTCCGAAGCGGGCAAATCCATCGACCCTTTGCCTTCCATGAACTGGAAGGAATACGACGACGGTTCCGCAATCCATGAGAGGGGAAGAATCCCCAATCCCATCATAACGATCAGCAGATACAGCCGGCTTCCTGCCATTCTCTCACCCATGGAGGATTCACTGTGATGCGTCAATCGTCACCGACAGGACCTCCCCGTTTCTCTTGACCGTCATGCGAAACCGGTCTCCCGCCCGCACAACGGCTTTGTGCAGGTCCTCCAACGCTCTCATGGGAACCTCATCCACGGCCAGGATACCATCTCCCTTCTTCAAGCCCGCCCGTTCCGAAGGACTTCCAGGAAGCACGGAAACCACTTCCAGACCTTCACCTGATGCCGTTTCCCGAACCATCATCCCCAACCTGCCCCGCTGGGGGTGTGTTCCCGTTTCCGTGACCCATACGTAATCGGCGACATGGGGATCCGCAACGCCCGATCGATGGTTTATAGGCAGGGGCACCACGATTTTGTGTGTGTGCATCAGCCTCTTGAGAACAAGTTTCGGCAATCCGACTCCGTGACTGACGTGTCCTTTGCCCACCAGGACCACGATCTGCTCCTTGCCCATGGACATGAGCAACCGGTGGGCCAACGTCTCCGCCATGGTTTCCTCCCAGGCCAACTGAGCCTCAAAAAACGATTGGAACCCGCCGATGCCTCCCGTCAAGTGCTGAGCATACTGACTGCGGACATATTCACGGTGCTGGGGGTCATCCTGATGGAAATCCTGTGCAAGCCGTTCACGGTCCGACGGCCCGAGGGACTGGAGACCGTCGGCCCCGATCCGGCGCACCAGTTCCCGGGGCGCGTTGAGACCGAGGATGGGGATGCACTTCTCTCTAGCAAACATCAAAATGGGTCGATAAAGGCTGAATGGATATCCCCAGGTTCCGCTCCAGTCGACTTCCCGAAGCAGCGTCTCCTCGTCCGTGGCCCCGGCGGCAAACCGATCCAGAATGGGCTGGGATTCCCTCGTGAACATTTCCATGCCCAACGCCAGGGTGGCATTGACCCTGTGCAGTCGCCGCAATATCTCCTCCTGTACCCGATGATCCGTCTCGCTGACGTGCGTTTCTCCCACGTACACAATCTGCACACCGGAGAGTTCCCGGATCAATTGGTCCAGGGTCAAGACTCTCCCAGAGCGGGTTTCTACAATCTCACCCATCCTGTAGACTCTCGGCATGGAAAGATCTTTACCCATGGGAGGGGAAGCAAGTCTTCCCGCGCAACCCCAGAGAAGCAGCAACACGCAACAGGCGGCGGCACCTTTCAGTGAAAGCAAGCACATAGAGGCCTTTCTCCTCCAAACGATCCCGGGTGCTTTTTCGTCTCCTCTTCTCCCATCGTCACCACTAGTCACCTGTGCCTGAGACTAGGGTCCCGTGAGATGATGCAGAAAAGGAATCCCTGCCCGTCGACTCCGCCAAGTGAGCGTGGTGGGGCGCCACAGGAGAGGGTCCTGAATCCTCCCACCCCAGCGGCCTCTCACCCCCGCAACATCTGGATGAGCTTCCGATTGGCCGCAGGGAAGGGATACGAATCCAGGTCGCGTCGCCTCACCCACCTCGCCTCCACGGCGCTGCGGAGGGAAAAGTGCTGATCTCCTCCATGGAGTGAGCAACGGAAAGCGTGAAGAACCACCCTAAACGTGGTGTAACCGTGATTGATCCGGGCGATGGCGTCACGGCAGAAAACATGCAGTTCTAATTCCTCCTTGAACTCTCGGACCAAAGCTTCCTCGGGGGTTTCCCCATCCGCAACCTTGCCTCCTGGAAATTCCCATAGATTGGCCATCAGTCCTGAAGGCGGCCTCTTCTGTATGAGGATCCTCGAACCGTGTTCCAGCACACCCACTGCCACATGAATGCGCCTGGTGCTCTTCTTGTCCGCAGAGACAGGTCGACTGCCGACCGTTCCCTTTTCAAGCGCCTGGCAACAATCCTTGAGGGGACAATCCCCGCAGCGGGGATTGCGGGGCAGACAGACGGTGGCTCCAAGATCCATGAGCGCCTGGTTGAAAAGCCCCGCTGCCCCTTTTGGAAGGAGCTCTGCCGCCATATTCCAGATGCGGTGGCGGGCAGATTTCTCCTTCACCGGCTCAGCCAGGTCGAAAAATCTCGAGAAAACCCGCTCCACATTGCCGTCCACAACAGGACAATCCTTGTTGAAGGCAATGCTCAGAATGGCGCCTGCCGTATATGCGCCGATCCCGGGGAGGGCAAGCAATTCCTCGGCATTTGCCGGCAGACGGCCTCCATGCTTTTCTGCCAAAATTCTGGCGGTGCGGTGAATGTGGAGAGCCCTCGAGTAATAGCCCAGTCCCGCCCAAAGGCGCAGAATCTCCTCCTGTGATGCCGCCGCAATGGAATCGACGTTCGGAAAACGGTCCATCCAGCGGTGGTAATAAGAAAGCATGGTTCTTACCTGGGTTTGCTGGAGCATCATTTCGGAAATCCACACCTCGTAGGGGTGGTGGGAGATCCGCCAAGGCAGGTCCCTGCCGTTCGCCCGAAACCAGGCGAGGAGTCTTTCGCGTACAAATTGGATGAGAAGCGGCGACAGGGAAGAATCCATGGCCTTCGGCAGTCTGCGAACATGAGTTTCGAGAGTTTTGGAGCAGTGAAGTCCAACACGGCCCCTGGCAAAGTTTAACCATGTAACGCGGGGAGTATAATCAGCAAAAAGGAAAAGCGCGACCCGGATTTTCCGCGAGAGTCACGATAATTCTGAAGGGGAGGCAAGCCGGGGGGGTCCAATCCCAGGCAAAAAGCCCGGACCCGGCGCCGAGACGGGATGCGAAGTGTGCGGCACACCCCTGTTCTTGCCCACGAAGCCTCACAACCCGCTATTCTTAAGAGGGAAATGTGCGATTTCCCCTGACGAGCGACTGTGGGAAGGGGCGTGCCCCATTGTCGAGGCGGCCTCTCAAGATCTCAGATGGTCCGCCTGTAGCCCACGAAACTGTGAATGTCCTCCATGACACTCTGATAATCCTTTTTCACACTCTCATAGAGCCTTGCATTCTCAATGGCGATGGCCCCGATTTCGGCCAGAGCCTCGGCGAAGTTGACCTCTGCCGCGTCAAATTCTCTGGGTTCCGAAGTGTAAAGGCGCATCACTCCGATCACACTTCCCTTGACGGAAAGGGGAACGGACACCATGCTCACGATTCCCTCGGCCGCAGCAGCTTGCGGGTACTGGGCCCTAGGGTCGGTCTGCACATTCTTGACGATGACGGTTTTTCCTTCCATCGCCTCAGCGATGCTTCGGTCTGCCTCCACGGGTCCCTTCCTGATGTAGGCGTCGCTCAACCCCTTGGCGGCTGAAAGCTCCAGGGTTCTCTTCCTCGGGTGCAGCAATCGGATGGCACAGCCTTTCAGCTGCATCACATCGGTGACCTTATCCACCGTTGCCTGCAGGACGGTCTGAACATCGAGACTCGAGTGGACAACCTTGACGATCTCCCTGAAAGAATCGAAAAACGCCTTTTCCCTCGTTTCCATGAATCACCTCCGGTGTGTCGCGGTTAACGGCAGAGGACTCCCCCCTCGTTCGACTCAACCGATGTTCCAGCCTATGCGTGCCTCCTGGTCCGACCCTTCCAAGTCCAATTCCAAAGAAACGTCCCTTGCGCCCACTTCGTGCTCGGGGATTTGAAGAAGGTCGAGAAAGCGCCCCTTCTGAGGTGGCTGCCCCGGGCGGACCTGGTCCCCGCGCTCCAGTTCCGCCACCAAATTTCTCAGGAGGTGCTTCTTCAAAGTGAAAGACGAACCGACCACCTCCCGACGCCGCTTGGAAATCCGTTCCACATTTTCCCGGGTGATGAGGCGAAGGGCTTCGAGCGTCTTGAAAAGCTCCAGCCGGTCCAGCCTCGGGTTGGCAAGCACGTAGCGTAGAAAAGCGTGGGGAAAGAAGCGCAGGGCACTGGTAACCGGATTGGAAGCGGTCATCCCCAACCCGCACTGGCTTCCTGCCTTGATGGCATCACTCTTGGCCCAAAGGGAATGGATATGATCGCTTGTCCCCTCCCCGTGCAGGATGACGTCCAGGTTCAAACCGAGAGAGCGGGCCCCTAGAAAGCAGGCAGGGCACTGTCCGCATGATTCTTCAGCAAGCCAGTCCGTGAAGTGCCTGGCCAACCGCACCACGTCGTCGTCCTCACCGATGAAAACAAGCCCCCCGGAACCGAGCATGGCCCCCACGTCATCGAAGGCATCGAAATCCAGGGGCGTATGGAGCAAGTAGGCCCGAATGCCGGTGAGAGAGAGGATCGCCCCCGAAGGCCCTCCGATCTGCACACCGGCCAGCCGCTTTCCATCCTGGATTCCCCCGCAGATGTGAATGATGTCCTGCAGTGTTCTTCCAAACCGCACTTCCACGAGCCCTGTCTGCCGGACGATACCGGCCACGGAGAAAATCTTGGACCCGCCCGTGTTCTCCGTCCCCTGGGACGCGTACCACCGGGCTCCCTTCTGGATGATCAGGGGAACGTTGGCGAAGGTTTCCACGTTATTGAGGAGAGTCGGTTTTCCCCAGAGACCCCGTTGTGTGTTGGACGGGGCGTTGAGGGTGGGTTCCGCCGCTTGGCCCTCGATGGCACGCATGATGGCCCGTTTTTCCCCCGCCACGAAGGCACCGGCCCCGAGGCGGATGTCCACGTCGAAATGGAGCCCTTCCACCCCAAAGATGTTCCTGCCGAGAAATCCCTTTCGTCTCGCCTGAAATATGGCGTTTTCGAGACGTCTCACGGCGTCCTCATATTCCTTCCGCACGTAGATGACCCCATAAGAGGCACCCACGGCAACGGCGGCAATGATCATTCCCTCCAGGACTTGGTGGGGGCGTTCCTGAATGAGGGTTCGATCCATGAAGGCACCAGGGTCCCCTTCGTCCCCGTTGGCCACGATGAGTTTGATCCGGTCCTGGTTTTCGTCTTTGTCCAACACAGTGCATACAGCCTTCCGCATCCCCTCCCACTTGCGCCCCGTGGGAAAGCCTGCCCCTCCACGTCCCCTTAACTTGGCATTGGTGATTTCCCGAACAATGGCCTCGGGACTCCAGGGGGGGGCTCCATCGAGGCCCAGAATCTTTCTGACTGCCCCATACCCACCTACGGCCAGGTAGTCGTCCACGCTCTCGGGATGTTTTCCGTTGCCGGCGGCAAAGCCGAGGAGCAGGCGATCCTGAAAACGCAGAAAGCTTAGCGCCTCTGAAGTCTCTCCCATGGCTCCCCGCACCCTGAGTCCCTCCTCACGTTCCGGCGGCGCCGCGTTAGGTGGACCCGAGAGTTCGACGAGCACATAGCCACCCGAAGGTCTCACCAGAATCAGGGCGTTGGCCGTGTAAACACCCAACTGGGAAGTTCCCTCGAAACGCTCCACCTGCACCAACCCATCAGAGACGTATGCCTGCGGCTTCACGGTGTACCGCAGCTCTTCGGCGGGAAAAGGAAGGGGCGCATGAACCACTTCCTGCACCTGCCCGGCTCCATCGAGAAGCAGAGCCCCTAAGGAGGAGCTTCCGTCGGGCATGCTGTAGCGAAAACACAAGCTGTCGGGAACAAGCCTTCCTAGACATTCCCTGGCCCCATTGACGCAGGCGAAAACGTGCCCCCTGTCGTCGAGCTGGAGACTGACACCCTCGTAACCCCCGAGCCTCTCTCTCTCTTGATCGAACCGACTCTGGAACGTGTCCCGTCGCCCGGCCTCGCCTATGATGACCGACTTGACCGTGAAATCCTTCAGCGGTTCGCTGCAGCGGCCTGGAGCGAGCTCACGCCGGATCCTCTCCAGAAAGACCAGGCGGTTTTCGTAGCTGGGTCCCTTCAGCAGCTGCTCCAACAGCACGGGTATGTCTTCCGCCTTTCTCTTCCCGAGAAAGGTATCCCGGGTCTTGATCACCGGGGCCAGATGACAGACTCCAAAGCAGTCCATTTCAATGAACTGAACACCTCTCCGGCCCACCTGCCCTTCATCCGCCATGATCTCATCGGCGATCTTCCTGGAGAGCTCCGGCTGTCCCCTCAGAAAACAAGCCGTACCCTTGCACACGTAAATGATGACATCGCCTCCCCGGTCGGCGCTGAACTGTTTGTAGGACGCGATCAATCGGATCACGTCCGCGGCGTCGATGTGCAATTGATTCACGATTCCTTGCACCGATTCCGGCGTGACGTAGCCGAATATGTTCTGGACCTCGTGAAGCACTCTCGGAAGATGCGCCCGGAAACCGAGGCCGGGTATCCTCCTGTAAATGTCCTTTTGCTGTTCCCTTTGTGCAATAGCCTCGATCACATCAGGCCTCAGGAAGAAAGCATAGAGAAAGAGCCGCATTTCACTTTCGGAAAGCTCCAGCTGGCGACTGGAGTATTCCGGCAGGACGTTGTATCGATCCAGTTCATTTTGGAGCACCTGCAACTGCTTTTCCCGGGATGCGTAGCACGTGGAGAGAACAGCACGATAAGCATCTTCCCTCTCGATGAGGTACCGCACAAAGGAGGCATTGCCCCCCTTTTCCAGGGGAAGGCACTCGAGTAGGTAAAGGGACGCTTTTTCCAGGGGTTTGAGCGCTAGGGAGATTCCACGTGCGCTCCAGATGCGCCTTGCTTCCCCCAAGAGTGCATTCCAGAGGTTTTCCGGTTCCGGAGGAAAGACGGAGAATCCGTCGCAGAAGGCCGACGGGACTCCCATGGCTTGCCCCAGCCCCGAAACAAGAAGACGGAGACACCCCTCGTCCAGCCGGGGAAACCTTTCCGAGCGGTTCACAAGAAACCTTCGAGCGGGCATCAGCCCCAGAAGGCCCCCTTTTGCCTCGGATATCAATCCATCGAGCGCCCTTTCGTAAGCATGGAGATCCGACGCACGCAAGGACTCGAGTCGCGCGAGTTCCTCCCTGCATTCCTTCACGGGGCTGGCGCCGTCATCACCGGGGAAAAACCCCTGCTCCGCCTCCTTGAAATATTGGAGCATCATCTCCAGGATATCCCGCTCCCGCCAGTCCGCACGAGAGAGAAATGCTTCCACGAGCCGGACCAGCAGGGCTCTCTCCTGTCGCTGCGGCAACAAGCGATCTTCCTCCATCAGGGCGCGGACGAAATCCTCCGTCTTCTCCTGATGCCCTCCAAAGGCTATGCGAACCTGCTCCAGACTGAACCTCAGGGTGCACAACTGCCTTGCGAGGCGCCCGGTGGTGGCGGGAATCCGGGAATCCCTGGGCCCCAATGCGGAGAGGCCGGCCAGCCTGTGGCACTGAAGCCACCGGGTCGGACTCATGTTTGGATCCGGCAGGCAGTAAACATCATCGAAGAAGCCATCGGCTGTCATAAGGCCTATCCTCTCGTTTGCAATGCAAAGGGTACGACTCCACCTCGCGGTATTCTGGGAAGCCTGTCGGATTCCGATACAAGAAGCGCAAATAGGGCGGTCTCCTGAACAAGAACGTCCGCAAGCACCTCGGATGAAAACGTTTAGATGCACTGGGCCCCGATGGCTGCCACCTGATCCTGAACCCAGCCCTGGAAATGGGCCTGTGCCTCCTTTAAGGCATCCTCTTCCAAATCGAGGAGTGAAATTCCCAGGAGGGCACGCATTTTTTCATCCCGCTCCCGGATACGCTCCTCTCCGTCGATCCGTCCTGAAGCTCTCGCTTCAGCCACAGGCTTCATCCAGTGCTCCACCAGGAACTGCAGGAAATCTTCCCAGGTCGGGTCCGCACCCCGCTTCTGATATTGCCTCAGGATGTAAAATACGGTTCTCCGATTGATTTCACCCCTGCTCCAACCGGCGAAAATCTCCTCCCGCTTGTCATCCAACTGGTCCACTATCTGTCGGATGCGGTTCTGAAAAGTCGCCACGCGCTCCCCTTCCAGGAGATCAGAGAGCACGCGGTACATTTCCTCCTTGATTTGACCCAGGAGGACACCCCTGCGGCTGACAATTTCCACTCGGCGGTCATCAGCGCTCCCATCCCCCTTGAGGATTTCCAACCGCAGTTTTTGGAACTGCCGCTCGATTTCGTTCAATTCCGGGTGCTTGGCGGCCAGTCTCCGTGCCGTGGCCATTGTGGAAATCCAGATCCTTCGACACCGCAGTTGCCCGAGGCGTCCGGCTTCCCGACGCGCCGCCGCCAGGAGGGAGTCCTCTTGGATGTCCCTCAGGTCGTAGCCGGCGGCAATCAAGTCCTGGACCACTTCTCCCGGATCCACCAAGTTCCCCTCCTTTGCCCGGAGGAGGAGATGAAAACGGATGAAGTTGAGCAGTTCGTTAGCCGCTGCCGCCACATTGCGCTTTTCTCCGCGGCTCACGCCGTTTCTGAGACAGAGGTTGACGGCTTCCTTGTCCGGAAGGGAAGAAACCAGGATGGGTATTCCCATCCAGCCGTCAGGCGGCGCTTTCGCCGGCGGCCCTTCGAGGACCCGCTCTTCCGTGAACCGCAGCCACGCTGCCTCGATGATGTCCGACGTTTCTCGGATTTCTCGAAGAAGAGCCGTCAAAGTGTCCAGGTTGCCTTCCATTTTCGCCAGCAAGTAGAGGTATCGCAGAAGACGTTCCCGGTCTATGCGGGGTTGGCTGTAGAGAGCGCGGTCCATCGCGATCTTCAGATCGGGTTGCCTCTCCAGGATCGAATCCATGACCGTATCGTCAAGTTCTCCCCCACCGTCCCCCCGGCTTTCACGCAAAACTTCGTGGGCGCGCCGGCTTATGGACATGTGGAGAAGATCGTCCTGCAGACCTCTGAGCAGCTCCTCTTTGCCCTTCAAAGAGTCCAACACCTGCGCTATCTCCCTTTTCACCTCCTCCGTGGAAGCTCCCGACTCCAACAGTCGGCGGATGAACAGGCGAAAGGAGCCGATGGGAGGTCTCGCTTGAGAATTTCCCTTTAAGAGTTCGTTGAACCAGTTCGCTTCGGCAATCTCCCCCACCTTTCTTCGAACAATCCCTGCGATCAAGGCCCGCACGAGGGCGGCCTGCTTTCCGATGGGACCGCCCCATTCTTCCAGGAAGAAAAGGTCGTGCCCCCTTTGCCGAGGAGGTGCACTCCCATGGCCCATTTCCTTGGCGAGAGCGTCTTGCTCGAACGGAGAGAGGTCTTCCCATCTGCACCTGAATCCACGGGAAAACGAGATGTTCTCTGCCTGAAAACGATGCCAGACAGCCCGGCGCACAAGACTGACCTGGTCTTCGGGGAGCTGCACGTTCCCACGAAACACCCCTTCCTCCCCCAGAGTCTCCTCCGCCAGGCCCTCAAGGAGCATTCGCAAATCGGAGAGGCAGGACAAGGCCTCCCCGGCACGCAAAGCTCTCACGGCTGTGCGCCGGCGCTCCAATTGACACGCCTCATCCTCCACCAGGCGTTCCATGAATCCGCTTGGAAGGGCTCTCAAAATAGCAGGCAGGCCCCCTTCTGCGCCGGGGCCTATTCGCGGGATTTGAAGTGACCTGAGGAGGTCTTGGGGAGCAAGAGAGTTCTCCTGGTGCCAATAAGCGTTCTTAATGATCTTCGTGAAGTCTTCCCAGTCGTGTATGGTGAACTGGGGATCTTTCAGGGTGAGGAGATCTTCGTTCCACCAATGTCTGAATCCGTCTTCACAGCGCTCCAGCCTGGAAAGGAGTACAAGGCTTCGATCCCTCGGACTGAGCTGGTGGAGGAAAAACTTCCCGTCATAGAACTGCAGGGCGGCAGCCTCGGGATCCCGTTTTAACAGGAAAGGCCTGCCTTGGCGGTTGGCAACCGCGATATTCAGCCAATCCTGCCTCTCCTTGAGCGCTCTCCATTCAGCATCCTCCCGGGCGTCACCGTGTTCCACCAGCATTCGCCTCTCGTCGTCCGTGAGCCTCTCTGCACTCTCGTATCCCACGTAACGGCAAAGCTCCCTGTAGAAACTCTCGCTATCAGGGCACTTGAAAATTTCGGGTTTTGGCGACAACCTGTTCCACACTTCCCCAAGACGCTCGAGAAAAAGCCGTCTCGCTTTGCGCTTCACCGGGCAAAACACCGCTTCAAAGAGGCCCCGGAAGCCGGAGCGGTGCCAGTTGGATGGATCCTGAAAAATTTCCAGGGGGTTGGCCCTGCCCTTGTTCCCGTTGGATCGGGAAACCTTCCCTCTCAGCACCTGCAACAACCGGGAGACTTCTTGTGCCGGGAGATGCACGCACCTCCCCGGTTCTCTGTTCCCCTTGAGCAGGGATCGAGCGAAACCACGGCATGCCGATTCCCCGCAGGCCCCGCAATCCAGCCCTGGAAGCAGGGCCAAAACTTCCTCCGTCAATTCAATCTCTTCCTCACTTGAGGCCACCCCGCGGCCTAAAAGATCCAAGAGAGTGGAACGCACCGTCCGGAAAGGAAGAAGGCCGGGAACACACTCCGCCGTTTCCACGTCCCTCGCGATCTCTGCCAGGAACCCATCCAGATGGGCGTTCTCCAAAAAGGCAGACAGATCATGCCCCGTTCGCTGATGGACCAGCCACGCCACAAGAACCCGCCATTCCTCCGAGTTCGTGACGAAGGGGCGGCACTGAGATCGGTAAAGAACGTTTTTGCCCGCACTGAACGCCCGTCCGGTCGTGTCTCGGGCCACCCTTTCCATTCTCTCCAGGGACGGCGCAAGAAACCTCACAAATGCGGCGATGGATTCATCGGGTGAAAGGGTGATTTCCATGCGGGGGAGATTGGACTGGTGTCTGCCCAAGGCCACGGCAAGCCGGTAGGAGGTGGAAACCATCTCCTCCGTCAGTCTTCCTCTGATTTCTGCAGCCGCTTGTGCATCTTCAACCTCCGAGAGAACGAGCGCAATCCGTTGAGCGAAGTACTCACGGATGGATTCCAGGGTGTGAGCCCAACCGCCCATGACCCGGATGGACAACTCGGAGGCAAGATCCATCAACCACTGCGGCTTTGCCATCCCCTGTTTATCAATGGAGGCCAGACAATCCTCCACTTGAAGCTCCTGGAGCTTGACCCCACATTGCTTTCCAATGGCCCGAAGAATACCGTAACGAGCAAAGATCCCGTAGTCGACCCAACCCTGGATCATGCCGGTGGAGCCGATGAGACGCAGAGCCTCCCACTGCTTGGCTCCCTCCTCCTCGATCATCCCTTTCAACTCCTGCCTGGAAGGCACCTCATAGCCCTTCCTGGGCCGAACCAGCTGTTTGATGACGCCATCGGGGAGCAGAGAACGGATTTGCTCGTCCCACTGTGAGACGGGTTTCTCTATCGGCCATGGATGCAGTGCTAAAAACCAGGAAGTGGCAAGTTGCACAAGCCTGCGGAGGAGACGGGCCTGCGGAAGGGGCTGTGAGGAGGCAACAGCATAAGCCTTCAACTCCTGCGCGACATCCTCCACGATGCGCTTGTGCTGGCGCAGGAGAATCTCGTTTCCCAGGGATAGATCCAGCTGAAAATCCCCTGAAAGCTCTTCCACATTTACGAAAAGCGGCAACCGGCAGCGCTCCAGTCTCTCCGTGTCCCCCAGGGGAACACAGGTGGATTCGTAGGGATCGCGGAACTTCTCGTGCTTGATGTTGAACCCCTCTTTCTGCAGCTGATCGAGGAGATCGATCACGAGGGGAAGACGTTCTTCCCGTAGGGTTCTCTGGACAACAACTCTCATGAGATCGATCAGGCTGTCGAATTCCCGCGTGGAATGAAGCCTGTCGAGGCGGAACAGGTCCTCTTCTTCCCATGTTTCCGCCATGCAGAGCTCATGGGAACGGAGAAGCACATACAGAAAAGCCTGGAGCGGAGATCCCAAAACGATTTCGGGGGCGAGGCGTTCTTCCAATTCCCGAGCCAGGCGGGCGCTCAGTTCACTCACATCCGCGGCCGGTTTGGCCATTTCCGCCAGAAGGGCCCTTTCGAGAAGGATATGGAGATCTTCCAGTGTCTTCACATTGTGGGGTTCTTTCCTCCCCTCAAGCAACTTGAGGCGGTCGATCCTTCTTTCGTGCTCCGCGGGATCGGATCGGTGATAGCGCTCTATCTCCAGAAAGATCGATGTCCAGGAGGCGATTTCCAGGGGTTGTTTCCTGAAGAAACCCACGCCCTCGAGGTGCCGGAAACCTGTCAGGAGCGGAACGGACGCACCGAGGCCGGCAAGGGGTCCGTCGCAAAAATCTTTCTCCCAGTCTTGGCGAATTCGGGAATATGCCTGCATATGCCCTTGAAAACCCGCGCCCCTCCGGCATCCATCCTCCGCTTCGTAGAGCCGTTCCACCGCCCTGCGGGTGGAGTTTTGCAGGACTTCCCCCTCGGCTGGAAAAATGAAGAGAGTCTGCAACAAGTAAAGGACCTGCGTCACAACATCTCCCTTCAGCGCCTCAAGGTGCTGTCTCAGCTGGATGCCAAGGTCGGAAGGCATGCTTCCCGGGGAAGGGGAAATCTGCCGCAGGACGGGGGCTTCATTTCCCGCAGCACGCCAGCCGGTTGGTTTCATGGGAAAAATGGCCTCAACCTCCCGATAAACAGCCGCTCTTTTGCTCTCACTGATCATTGGCGTCCACTCATTTTCCTGATGTGCAAGGCAAGGATTTCAGCTCACCGGGCTCCCGCCTCGGCCTTCCAGCAGCCGGGGCATCACCCAACTGCGGAAGTAGTCCAGGTAAAAAGCAGCGTTCTTGGGGTAAGCCGGCAGGCAGCGTTCCAGAAGGTATCGCTCAACCTCACCGGCGAGATCGTCTTCCCGGCCTCCCTCACCCGCTGCCGCAACAGATCCCCGCAACCGCTGGACCAGTTCCGAAAGGCGCTTGAAACCCTCCCCCTCGAAAAGCTCCGCCAATTCCGGCGCGTGATGTCTCACGAGAATCTCCCGCTGAAGAGTCCCGTCGATGACGTCCCGGTAGCAAGACCGATAGCTCCAGAGGACTGCATCCGCTTCATGCGGGGGGAGGTTCGTGGAAATGTCGTGGAGCACAGACCCGGGCTCCTTTTGCATTTTCTCCAGCAAGGCGTACTCATAGTCCTCGGGATTGTAGAGGAGAGGCTTTTCTCCGTTCAGGACAACCATTTCCCTCAGTGCATACCGAATCCTTCTCTCTTCCTCCGGGTCGAAGACCACCGAATGGCGCGAGTGCAGATCCATTCCCTTTTCGCGTTGGAGAGAGAGGCTCAAATCCCTTTTTTCCGACGACACATCCCTTTCTTCCACCCGCTGCGCTTCTGCCTCCCTCCCCTGAACAGCCTGGAGACCTGCCAGCCTCATCGCGCCGTTCAAAACCTCCACAGGCACCCTTCCGGCTGCCGCTTCACTGCGCACCAGGACTCGCGATCCCTCCAGGTCCTCTGGTTCATGGCTGAAATGCAGAAGGATCATGGCATGCCGCAGGGTTGCCCGTTCACATCGGATGGCGTGCCTTGCAAGCCTCATTTCCAGGTGCAGAACGACGTGTTGGAGGAGGGCCGATTCTTGAAGCACTTCCCTGGGCCCAAGCATTTCCACCTGATGATAGTTCTGCAGGAACCGGGCATAGTCCTTGGCCTTGAGAAGCTCCTTGAGCTGATGGAGGCGAGTTTCGTACTCCAACGCCTCCGCTTCCCGGGAACGCAAATGGGATGGCACCCGGGTGTGCCGATTGGTGTTCCGCAGATCCAGTGCAGCAGCCTCCGCCATCAGAGCCCTCAATATCTCATCCTCTTCCAGCCACTGCTCGATGAGCTGACTCTCCCATTCCTCGGGGTTGTGGAAAAGCAGATGAGTGGAAAGAAGAATCTCTTTCATCTGGGATACCGTCACTTCCCTCCCCCCAAGACCTCCGACCATTGTCCTGAAGGGCTTCATATGCCCTTGGGGACTGCGGGTTGCCATGTGGGCGAAAGCTCCAAGCACCCTGGATGCGAGGGGAGGCACCGATCCAAAGCTGTTGGACCTATCCAGCACCACGATTCTCTTTGCTTTTCGGAGCCACGGGATGAGTTTGTCCTCGGGGAAGGGATTCATGGTACGGATGGAAAGGCAGCCCATGCCCTTCCATCCCTCCTCCTCAAGTTCCTCCAGCGCTTCAACGGCGTTGGGAAAGAGGGAACCCTGGAGGATGAGCAGGGTTTCCGGCCAAGCGCACGTTTCAATATCCTCCGGTGGCTGCTCCTGTAAACCAGCCACCTCCATGGGCGTCTCACGCATGTCCGTCCCCCCCTGCGTCTTCACCTCCAGTTCGCCCAGCCAGATCCCGGTCAGCTCCCGAACAGCCTCAAGTGCGTAAGGGAGTACCCTTGTGAAGGCCTGGTGCGCTTTTTCGATTTCCGACTGGGTTTCCTGGTAAACGGCCGACGTTCCGCTGGAACCGTGCACGATCCATTCCCCCTGCCGGTTCATCAGCTTATTCTCCAGGTAATCGAAGCCGTCCAGGGTCCTTTTCAGCCAATCTCGCACCCGCTCATCCGACGGAACCCGAACGAGACCGATCTTGTGGGTGTCCGTTATCCCCCCGATGGAGAGGATGACGGGCAGTCTGGCAAAATGGGTGAGGAGCCTTGCCAGGTAGAGGGCTGGGACGTATTCCTGAATGTCCTTGGGAGCGAGCATGATGCCACCGTCGTCCCGAAAGCTCATGAAATCCGTGTGGCTCTCCTCGATGTTGAGGTTGGGCGCGGCTAGGGCGCGCTTGGTGAGAATAAAGATTCCCTCGAGGCGTGCACCTACGTACTGGGGGATGATTTCGGTAAAGAGGCGCCAGCCTTGGGACGCCGTGAAAGTGACGGGGAGAAACCCTCCGGTGCGGCCCACCCCGAGAAGCTTTTCAGCAGCCACTTTTTCCGACGGGTTCACTTCGTCCACCACAATGTACGGGTGTCCGTTGGCGAAGGCTTCTGCCATGAAATAGAACGGATTTCCGGCAGGGGTGATGGGGAATCCGATGTAGAAAAGCGGGCTCTCTGCCGTGGCCACCTGGCTGAGGACCATGCCCGCGAGGGTTCCTCCCATGATCATGAGATGTTCCCCCGGATCCTGCCTCCACTTGAAGGCCTCGGAAGAGCCGGGAAAAACGGACGAAGAACCGTCTGCTCCCCCTCTTGGAGAAGGGGGGGAGGCGGCAGGAAAACCACTTTCCTCCCCGGAAGGGAAGAAATGGGGCACCAGGGCCCTGGATTCCGCGACGGCCCGCTCCATGGCTTCCCGGTACCAGTTCAAAAGCTCTTTTCTCTTTTTCACGGCATCGGGGAACGCCTGACTGAGAAGGTCCAGATCCTCCTTCCAGCTGAAGTCGAATCCCAGTTCCTGGAAGGCACGAAAAATAGGACCCACCGCCACGAGGTTTGACACGACGCCGGACGATCCGGAGACTGCTTCCATGATTCCGTCCATGTCTACGGAAATCACCTTCGCAGAAGCCATTGCCACAACTTTTCCCGCATCCCGCCTTTCCTGTTCGTCAAGTCGATCCAGGCTTCTGCCCCATAGGACATCTGCGGCCTCTTCCTCCCAGAGGCGCACGGCCCCCTTGTCGCGAAAGGCCTCCACGCCGGCGTCATCCCCGGAGGATGCAAGGGAAGGGAGCCGGGAAAGGCGCTGCTGCAACTCCGCCACCGCCTCCTGAACCCTCGTCGGGTATTTGCTCACCAATTCGCGCCATAGAAGCTCAGGAGCCTTCTTGTGATTGATGATGAGCCGGCCTCCTGGGCGCAGCTGGCCGAAAAACAAATCCGGATTCTGCTTCATTTCCTCGTAGTTGGTCACGACCAGAACCGCCATGGGGAAGCTGTGCATGGCGTCTTTTCTGTGAAGGGGTTTTGAATCCACGAAGGTTGCCGAAAGCACCGGCGTGCCTCGCTTGGAGGAGCCGAACTGCCAGGCCATTCCGGCCCAGGCACCCTTGGACGTGAAGAACTGTGCAAAAGCCCGGTTGATGGCGATACCCCGATCACCGGCAAGGCTGGCCACTCCAAGTGCGAACGGGCCGATCCGATCGATCTGCCCCCTCAGTCGGCTCCTTTCCACCGTCGCTTCAGCCACTTTCATGGACTGGACGATTCCTCCCCCTTCGAAAAACTCCCTCTTGAGCTGCTGGGCCAGCCGAAACTGTTGAAGCTCCGTTTGCCGGGCAATGGCCCGCTCCTCGACGATGGTGTCGAGCAGACGGAAAAGTGCCCTGCGCCTCTCCTCGGAAAGGCTCTCCGCAGCCTCGGCCTCTGCAGCTGCAGAGAAAATCTCCTCCTCCAGGGGATCCGACATAGATTCTTTGGCCAGGATCTTCTGCATGGAAGCCAATCCGTCTTGCAGAGCCTGCCCGGCTCGGGAAAACGCTTCTGGGAGTCCGCGCGTATCCGGTTCCGTTTCCCGGGATGCGTCCGCCCTCTCATTCCAGTGGGCTTCCAGCCTTTCCAATTCCTCCATGAGGGCCGACAGCCTGGTTCCGTAATCTTCCATGGACCCATCCCGCTTGGCCGCGTAACGCCGCGAAGGCTCCCACCCAAGAACGCGCCGGACCATCTCGTGCTCGAGGCTTCCCCGGTACTCGGGCTTCAGTTCTCCCTGGCTGTCGAAAAGCATGGCGTAGGGAAACGACTCCAGCTGGTAACAGTAATGCTCCCACATACCTCTCAACTCCTGGAAGAAGCCCCTGACCCACTCCTCCGCCTGACAAACGATGCGGCTCTCCAGGTCGATCTGCCAGTTGAGCTGATCTCGATAGCTCCTCAACTGCCCAATCACCGCGTGGGCCACGATGTTACGGGGCTCGAACTCTCCCGTGCGGGAATTCTTAACAAACAGCCCCCGGTAACGCGGGTCCCTCGTGAGCCAATATTCCACGGGCTTCGGCCGGTTCCTCCACTCACTGCGCGGCCTTTGCCGGTCTTCGGGATGCATGGGCGCCACCCGTTTCCGAAACCTTCCCACGAACACCACCTCAGGAAGCATCCCTGCATGGGCCATGATCTCCGCCAGGTCATCCGGGTCTTCCCCGAAAAACTTGCCCGTTTCGGGGCACGGGGTCACATCCCAGCGGATGGCCGACTGACCGAGCTGGTCTGCCATCAGCCAGAACTGCTGCATGCTCACCTTGTTTCCGCTGTGGCCCGTGCCTACAAGAATCCCCGGGAACTCCGCAGCCAGGTTGATGAGATTCCATTGGATCCTTTGGTTTCCCATGAGGAATTTCCCCACCGGAGTGGTGAGCGTGCCGAGTCCGAGGAGCGAACTGGCGGAGCTTTCTCCGCCTGTGTTGGAATACACTTGGGTGTCCGTCACATTGATGAAGTGGAGGGCGTTGGGGTATCGCTGCCGAATGAGGAATGCCTGCTGGCGCAACGCATTCAGAAAGGCGGGCAGACCGATGACGGATCCGCCGTCACCTCCCTGGCTCACTACGTAGCGACGACCCTTGGGAAGGCTGCCCATTCGCACGCCCCAGTCCTGCACCATGGCGATGGCCTCCCCGAAAGCGAACCCGCCCCCGAAAACCGTGCGTCCCCCCGGCACCTTCTGGGCGACCTCTTTCACCTTGTTGAGGGTCTCGCTCATACACCCGGTTTCGCAGGTGAGGAAAACCCTGGGAATCTCCTCCCTGGCGAGACTCATGGCGATGCTCATGTAAACAGGTAGGGCAAGGACCTGGACTTCCGCGCACGTGGGACAGGCGCTGTGTCCGCTGGCAACGGCCATGTGGCGGTAGCGGGCATGGATGAGGGCATGGTTTCGCGGCACATCTCGAAGAAGTTCCCTGGCGATCTGACCCTCCACTGCTCTCAACCGGGGATTCTCCAAGAAAATGCTCTCGAGACGGCCGTTCAATTCCATGAGGAGTCGGTTTCGGGTGATGGGCATTGCCTGGAAGATATGAGGAAAAACGATATGGGCCACTCTTCCCGTCTCCGCAAGGATGCTCTGCTGTAATTCGGGAGATACCCCGTCGGGAAACGGACTCAGAAAAACGTCCGCCTCCCGGTTCTTCCAAAGGTCCACGGGTGAAGCCCAACGGAAGCGATTCATCCGGTAAAAGCACCTCGCCGTTTCATGGGTGGGGAAGGACACTCCTCCTGCTCCAGGTACCGCGACGGCTTCCAGCTCCATCCCCAGCTTCAGGGCGGTTCGGGCCATAGCCCATTCCACCTCGCCATCGTCTGTTTGCAGCAGGAGCGCCCCTCGATAGCGCCTGCGCAGCACGCACTTTTCAGAATCCTCACCGTTTCCGTCGAGCTGCGTTGCCAAAAGAGGCGCACAACGGGCGGTTCCCTCAAAACCCCGCCACTGGAGTATCCATTGCTTCTCCACGCCCAGACTGCGTTCGCAGTCTGCAGGCCTCTCCAGTTGAGTCCGGACCTCAAAGGGAAGCCAGGAAGGCGTTTGTATCTCCCAATCGTTCAGCAGCTTCATGTAATCCCTGGCGTGTTCCCCGTAGAGATGGACCCCCGCTCCTCCCTCGTCGATCCTCAGGTCTGGATCCAAGGAGCGTCTCAGACCTTCCTTGGACGCAACCTGAAGGTAAGAACATCGCTTCCGACACAAGCCGCAATTGGTACAATAGTCCTCCATGGGCCCGAGGAGAAAGGCTTCCCCCTTCCATGACACTGCGCGCATTTCACTGCAAGCCGTGACACAGCGAAGACACTGGGTGCAGAGCCTCGGCTCGTGGAGGACCTTCTGGGAAATGTGCTTCCGCAAACGTTCCGTGCTGTGTCGTTGCACGATGGAGTGCGCCCCGACGGTGAGAAAATCTCCGTACTCGTCGTATCGGGTGTGCTCCGTTCGGCTCTCCGCCATCTTTTGAAAGAGAAGCGTCAACAGGGCCCAAAGAGGTGGAGCCGCCACCCCAGACACTTCCAGGAGATGGAAGTTGCCGGCGGAATCCTCCAGAAATGTGGCAAGCGGGACGGCGGGACCATTTCCGCGCTGCGGTTGGAAGAAGACAAGGGAGAAAAGCCCGCGGTTCTTCTCCCGGCCCAGGAGGATCGCCAAGGATTCAGGCCATTCTTTTCCCGCGCATTCCATGGCGTACCGTGATCCCAAAAGACCGGTTCCAAAACCGGCGCCGAGAGAATCACATCCGATGATCCTGTATGAGCAGCCGCCTATGGCGGCAAGGTTTTCTCTTTCTCCCGTTTTTCCAAGGAATCTCCACGCCTGCCCGGGCAATTCACCTGCGTCCTGAATCAGCTTGGCGAGAGCGGCAAACAGCTCGTTCGTCCATCGAGGATCAATGCACTCCATCATGAATCCTTTTCCCCTTTCAGAAGAAAGCACCCGTCCCCCCCGGCCCGTGTCGTCACGGTCCTCCCGGTGAGAGCGCCATCCCAGGCAGAAAGTCGATTCCCATCCCCGCACAGCAATGAAAAGGTCATGCCTCAAAAGGCACGTACCCGGAGCACGGTGACAAGAACCCCACTCGCAGGGTCTTTGCAGGTGCTTTAGAAAAGGATCCTGAGGCAGGCTGTCATGAACCCGCCGAGAACGGGGAAACGGAGTGTTTGAACTGCGTACGGTCCTTTCAGGAACAGAACAGGAACAGGAGGGGAAAGATGCTGTCCAGACACAGGTCCGGCCATTGAACTCACGGGAATCAGGAAAGCACCTGCTCACCATCTTCAACTGGTGCTGTTTACCATAACGGATGAGGTTCGGATGGCGTCAAGAAGATAAATTTCACAAAGTGGGGTACTCTTGCCCGCAAACCGGCATCGGGACCTCAACAGTATCTCGCACGAAGACCCCTGGGGATGGTGCCGGATTTGACTCCACCCCACCCACGAGACAAGAAAAGCACTGCGTGCTGACCATCGCCGCCCCCACAGGCGCCTCACAAATATGTAGGCGAGAGAAGAGAGAGGGATGCTTGGCCGAGGAACACCGCATGCGTCCGGCCTCTTCATCCCATTCAAGGAATTGTATCCACTGCGGCAAAACGGGGTTCATGGAGAGGAATCAGTATGTCGGCCATATCCCGGACCTGGCAGAGGATGTCGTAGGCCCTGTAAGCATCGACCAGCGTACCCGGGGGAATCACTTCCATCTCCATGCCGCGAATGGAGGGCGGGGGATTGAAGTTTTCGTCGATCACGCAGAAACCGGTGATGACGGCCAGGCCTCCGGATGTCTCGACGGCCACCGACAACCCTCCTTCCGTATGAGCCGGCGTGTGAATCATTTTCAAGCCCGGGAGAAACTCCGTATCCCCGGAAACGGTATGGATCTGTCCGTTGTTTTCGATGTCCTCGATGTAGTCTTCCAGGTATCGGTAATCAAGGGGATGCGGATCGTGGATGCGCAACAACTCCTTTTCATGCACATAAAAGCGTGCGTTGGTGCACTTGTAGTCGTTTTCGCAGTGGTCATTATGCAAGTGGGTGTGCAGCACGATGTGGATGTCCTCCGGTTTGAGCCCCCAGCGGGAAAGTCCCGTTTCGAGGGTGTGAATGGGCCCCCCGATGGCCTGCTCACGGTCATCACTCCGAATGGGGTTCATCTCGCCCGTATCCACCAGGACGACCTGATCACCGCCTTCGAGGAGCCAGGCGTATATTGGAATGGTGTAGGTTTTGCCGTAATCGTGCTGGTAAGTCATCATTCCCTTGTCGAAGACTTTGGTGCCCACCACAATGGGATGGATGCAATAGGAAGCCATGGAGTCTGCCTTTCTATGCTGTTTCTCTGCTGTTATTGGAAATTCCCCTCGAGGGGAGAAGAGAGGACAGGCGCTTCCTTCCACGGAACTCATTTACCACAACCGAGGATCCACAGGGGAGACTGAAGCACACCGCCCTCTAACCCAGGCGCTTGCGCAGGCGGAGGGAACTGGCCGAGAGAAGAACCACTCCTAGCACGAAAAGGGCCAAAATTTCGGGCCAGAGAATGGTCATCCCGTTCCCCTTGAGAAAGACGCCCCGAATGATGACGAGGAAATACCGCAGCGGGTTGACGATGGTCAAGTGCTGGAAGACCAGGGGCATGTTCTCTATTGGGAAGATGAAGCCGGACAGGAGGATGGCCGGCATGTAGAAGAGAATGGTGGCCATGAGTGCCTGCTGCTGGGTCCTGGAGATGGTGGAAATGAAGAGTCCGATCCCCAGGACCGGCAAAAGGTAGACGGTGGTGGCGAAGAAAAGCAGGAGAAGCGATCCCTTGATGGCCACACCAAACCAGAGGGTTCCCACCGCGATGACGAGGATCATGTCCAGAAAGCAGACCAAGGCGAAGGGGATTGTCTTGCCGAGCATGAGTTCCGCCGGTCGAATGGGCGTGACCATGAGCTGTTCCATGGTCCCGATTTCCCTCTCCCTCACGATGGCCATGGAAGTCAGCATGAAGCCCACCAACATGATGATGGAAGCCATCACTCCGGGAACATTGAAATTCCTGCTTCTCAGGTCTGGGTTGTACCAGGCACGGCTCCGCACTTCTGCAGGGAGACCGGGTTCGGCGAGTCCCTCGGAAGAGAGATCCAGGGAGTATTGGGCCACGATCCGCTCGGCGTATCCCGCCGCCACCGTGGCCGTGTTGGAGTCCGTACCGTCCACCAGGATCTGCACTTCCGCCGGAGGCCGCTTTTTCAGGTCCCGGCTGAATCCTCTGTCGACCAGGATGACGCACGTGACTCTCCCCATGTCGAGGAGTTCCCGGATCTCTCCATCGGCCGACGGCCTGAACCGAATGTCGAAGTAGCCGGAAGCCTCGAGCCTGCGGGCCAGTTCCCTGCTCTCGAAGGAGCGGTCGAGGTCGTAATAGGCCGTGGAGATGTGGGACACGTCCGTGGTCACCACGTAGCCGAACATCACGAGCTGGATCACCGGGGTCACAAAAAGCATGAACCTCATGCGCTTATCCCGGAACGTCTGGAGAAACTCCTTCACCACAATGTTGACCACCCGTTCCCACATCCTAGGGAATCCTTTTCTTGAATTTCCGGTTGGCCGCCGCAAACAGAACCACACCGAAAAGGATGAGGAAAACGGCTTCGAGGGTGAGCATTCCAAGACCGCTTCCCTTGAGGAAGATCCCCTTGACGACGGACACGAAATAACGGGCCGGCAGGACATAAGTGATGATCTGCAGGGGCTCGGGCATGTTCGCTATGGCGAACATGAAACCGGACAGGAGGAGCGCAGGCAGGAAAGTGCTCAGCATGGCCATTTGGCTGGCCAGGATCTGGGTGCCGGCGATGGTGGAGATAAGGATCCCCTGGCACAGGCCACCGAAAAGGAAGACGCCCGAAAGGCCGAAGAGAAGGAGGACGCTTCCCCGCAGGGGCACCTGGAAGACCCACACCGTCATGGCTACAGACACGGCGGTGTCCACCAGTCCGATGAGAAAGTAGGGGATAAGCTTGCCGAGGATCAACTCCGGCGTTTTTACGGGAGTGGAAATGAGCTGTTCCATGGTCCCCCGTTCCCACTCCCGGGCAATGGTGAGTGAACTGAGGAGCGCAACCACCACAGCCATAATGACGGCGATCAGACCCGGAACAATGAAGTTCTTTGACTTGAGCTCGGGATTGTACCAGACGCGGATTCGGGCATCAATGGAGACACGCCCCCGGTCGCCGGCAAGGCTTTGACCGAAGCGCTCTCCAATGGCGGCCACGTAACCTTGGGCGATGGTTGCCGTGTTGGAATCGCTTCCGTCCACGATCACCTGGAGTTGTACGGGTCTCCCCATCCGGACTTTCCGGGAGAAATCCTCTGGGATCCAGATGGAAACCCTGGCCTTTCCCCCGTCCAACCGGAGGTCGATATCCTCCGGCTTTTCCACTGCTTCCACAATGGAGAAATAGCCGGACTCACGGAAACGTGAAATCAGATCCCTGCTGAGACTGCTCCGATCCTGGTCGTAAACGATGGTGGAGAGGTTTTCCACGTCGAGGGTGATGGCGTAGCCGAAGATGATCAGCAAGATCACGGGCATGAGAAAAGCCATGGCCAAGCTGAAGGGGTCCCGCCACACTTGGATGAACTCTTTCCTGGCAATGGCCCGTACTCTGAGGATCCGCATGTCAGGAGGTCTCGATGAGGGTGACAAAGACGTCTTCGAGGGATGGAACGATCTTTTCCACCCGCCCGACTGAAAACATTGCCTGGGAAAGGACCTGTATAAGGAGAGGCATTGCCGTTCGCGCATCATCGACGGTGGCGTGGAGCAGGCTTCCAAAAACGCTCGCTTCGATTCCACTCTTGCCCAGGACTTCCAAAGCCTCAAGCGGTCTGTCCGTCTCGATTTCCAACACTTCCCGTCCCATATGCTCTTCTCTCAACTGCGCCGGCGAGCCTTCTGCTATGATCCTTCCCCGGTAAATGAGGGCCAGTCGCCCGCAGTAATCGGCCTCCTCCATATAGTGCGTGGTGACGAAAACCGTACGTCCGGATTCGGCCATGGTGTAAATGATCTCCCAAAAGTTGCGCCTGGAAACGGGATCCACCCCCGAGGTGGGTTCATCCAAGAATAGGATGGAAGGTTCGTGAAGGACGGCGCACCCCAGGGCCAATCGTTGTTTGTATCCGCCGGGAAGTGTCCGGGTCAGGGTCTTGCGCCTCCCCCCCAACCCCGACATGTGGAGAACCCAGTCCGTTCTCTCCTTTCTCCGTTCTCTTGGAACTCCGTAGATTCCGCTGAAAAAATCGATGTTTTCCTCAACAGTGAGGTCATCGTAAAGGGAAAACTTCTGCGACATGTATCCGATACGCTTCTTGATTTCTTCGGACTCCCGGATGATGTCAAAGCCCCCTATCGTGCCGTTCCCGCCGGTGGGCATGAGCAGTCCGCAAAACATTCGGATGGCGGTGGATTTGCCTGCACCGTTCGGCCCGAGAAAGCCGAAGATTTCCCCTTGTCGCACCTGGAGACTGATCCGGTCCACGGCAACAAAATCCCCGAAGGACCTGGACAGCTCCTTCACATCGACCACGATCTGTTTGGCAGCCCCCACGCCTCTTCCCCTTCCCTGACTCAAGATGCCCCGGCCCCGCCTCGCCCGCCCCCCTCAAGTCTTCCACCGGAACCCTGCCTCTACTTTGCGGCGGGCGGCACCCCGTTCACCTCAGCGCACCATGGCGATGAAAATGTCTTCAAGGGAGGGGGTGATCGTCCTGGAACCCTCCACCCCGATCCCCTCCTTTTCCAGGAACCCGACCAAATCCTGGAGTCTTCCCTCATCCTTGAGCGCCACATGGAGACTCCCGCCATAGGTGCTCACACTCTGGATGCCCTCGGTGCCTTGCAGGAGTTCCCTGGCTCTGCGGGTATCGTCCACCCACAACTGGATCATGGGCATTCCGAGTGACGCCCTCACCTTTCCCGGCTGGTCCACCACGAGAAGCCTGCCGTTGTGGATCAACCCGATGCGGCTGCACCGCTCTGCTTCATCCAGGTAGGCAGTGGTGAGAAAAATCGTGATCCCTTCCCTCAGGAGTTCGTAAAGAATCTTCCAAAAGTCTCTTCTGGAGACCGGATCGACGCCGTTCGTAGGTTCGTCCAGAAAAAGGACCTCTGGAGTGTGAACCAGTGCGCACGCTAACCCCAGTTTCTGCTTCATCCCTCCCGAAAGCTCCCCGGCAAGGCGCTTCCTGAACGGTGTCAAATTGCTGAAACCGAGGAGGCGTTCGATTCGGGGCGGCCTCTCCTTTCGGGGCACTTCGTAAAGGTCCGCGTAAAACTCCATGTTCTCGAGGACCGTGAGATCTTCGTATAGCCCGAACCTCTGGGACATATACCCGATTGTTTCCTTGACCCGCTCCCCTTCCCTCAGAATAGAATGGCCCGCAACCCAGGCCTCGCCCGAGGTCGGCTCCATGATGGCCGCCAGCATTCTCATGACGGTTGTCTTGCCGCCGCCGTCCGGGCCCACAAGACCGAAGAGCTCGCCGCGCCTCACGACAAGATCGATGCGATCCACCGCCAGGTGATCTCCAAAGACCTTTGTGAGTCCTCTCAGGACAATGACCGACGTATCATCCATCGCGTTCATTCAGAAAAATCCTCACGTCGGCGGGCATGCCCGGCTTGAGTTCCTGGTTTTCATTCCGAGCGCTGACCTTGACCCCAAACACCAATTTGACCCGCTCTTCCGCCGTCTGGACATTCTTCGGCGTGAACTCGGCCTCAGAGGAAATGAAGGTGACCGTCCCCTCGTAGGATTTGCCGGGATAAGTGTCGACGGAAATCTGGGCCCTCTGTCCCAGTTTCACCATTCCCAGTCTGTCTTCTTTCACGTAAACCTTGATCCATGGATTTTCTAGGTCCCCAACCGTGTAGACGGCGAAGCCCTGAGAGCAGGTCTCCCCCAATTCGGCGTTCTTTCTCAGAATGATCCCATCAAAGGGGGCAAAAAGGAGAGTGTCCCGAAGCTTTTCCTCAGCAATGGAAAGGGCCGCACGCGCCTGCTCCACCCGCAGTTCCGCCGCCCGGAGCTCCTCGCGCCTCGGCCCTTCCTTGACGAGACTGAGCCGCTCCAGGGCGCCCCTGTGTCGCGAAACCGTATTCATGTAGGCACTCCTCGCCGTGTCCAATTGGGAGGTGGCGATGGCTCCGTTACGATGCAGGAATTCCGCCCGTTGAAGATCCTTTTTGAGGCGGGTCAGTTCAGCCTCCACGGATCGTGCATTGAATGCGGCCTCCTCGATCTCCTGGGGCCTGGAACCCGCACGCAACTCCTCAAGTTTATTCTCCGCTTCCAGGAGGGCAGCCCGGTTCTGATCCACCAAGCTCTGGTACTCAGCAGCATCGAGGGCGGCAAGACGATCCCCCCGCTTCACCCGCGCCCCTTCGTCGACCGCGAGCTCCACGACCCTTCCGGCAATTCTGAATCCCACATTGGCCTCCGTCACTTCCACATTGCCGGACAGAATCAAACCCGTCTCCCTCTCTCCCCTGATGAACCATCCCCTGTAGTAGGCCGTGGCTCCGACAAGACCCAGAAGCATCAACAACACCAGAAGCTTTTTCATCGATTCCACTCCCAACCGAAAAGGTCCTCCCCCAACGCTTTTCTCAAAGAGGTCACGGCGATATTCCTGTCGTAGAGCCCCTGGTAATGTTCCGTCTCCGTCCTCACCAGCGCGGTCCGGGCATCGATGACGTCGGCACTGGTTCCAGCGCCTGCCTCATACTTCAGCCGTTCCACCCTAAGATTCTCCCTGGCCGCCCCGATGGATTCTCGCGCGACCTCAACCCGCTTTTCGGCGTTCTCCATGGCAAGAAGGGCATCCTTGATCTCCCGGGCCACGTTGATGCGCAATTCGCGTTCCTCATCCCTGAGCTTGGCCAGTTCCGCCCGTTCCCTTTTCACTTCTGCGGCGATGCTCCCCCCGTCCACAATGGGCACGGTCACTCTCAGGGAAACATTCCAATTGTCTTCATAATTCAAATCCTCGCCCGACCGTTCCGATACCTCGCCGGAAAGGGCGATCTCCGGCAGTCTTTTGCCCTGGGCCACCTTGACACGCTCCTCGGCAATGCGGATCCTCTGCACAAGTGCCCGATGCTCGGGACGCCGGGTCAGGGCGTTCTCCGTCACCTCCCGAAGGGCTTCCCCGGAACGTTTGCACGCTTCCCCCCATACGGACGACGGTGTGGCCAGATCGTGCACGATGGCAAACGTCGGCTCTTGGTCTTCCATCCCCATGAGTCCCTTGAGCAGGGCATAGGCGCTCGCCACGCTATTCTGCACGAGAAGAAGATCCTGCCTTGCATGGGCGAGTTCCACATCCGTTTTCAGGAGGTCGACGCGCGGCACGGAACCCGCCTGCAGAAGGCTTTCCGCGTTCCTCCTGTGCAATTCCAATTGCCGCACACCCGCTTCATGGGCCTGGACCAGCTTTTCCAATTGACAAATCTTGTAGTAGACGCTCGTGACATTGTAGATGAGCTCCTGCCGCGTGACACCCAGATTGTCCTCCGCCAGGACTTTGCGCATCTCGGCGATGTGTACGGCCCGCTGGAGCCGCCCCCCCTTGTAGAGGGGAAGCCTGAAAGCAAGTCCCGTGTCGAGAATCGTTTCATCGAAACGGGGAAAACCTGATGAGTCGATGACACCGCCGGGTCTCGGCGATGGGAATCCGGTGATGGGGGTCACGGGGGTGGGATAGCGGTACCGAGTGACCGCCGACAGAAAGTCCACCTTGGGCATCCTGTCCGCTTTGGCCGACAGGATGCCGTATCCCTCCACCTCCACGTTCTTTGCCGACTGGGCGAGGACCGGACTTTTTTTGAGAGCGCACTCGATCACTTGAACCAGGGTGAGTGTGTCTTTCCCTTCCACCGGCACGCTAGGCGCGACCCGCTGCCCACCGAGAGGAGCGCCGGGCGTCTCGTTTGCCGTACCATCTTCCGACAGGGCGGGGGTCGCCATCAAGAGGATCATTGCCACAGCTGCCAGTCGTTTCACCTGCTATCTCCCGGGACTGTACGATTCCAAGACCGGATTATTGCACGACCGGATTCAAATTACTGTTTGAAACAAGCGTTTAAATGAAACGAGGGGGATTTTTCAAGTCCCTTTTTGTGATTGTGCCCACGAGGACGCCGTTTACGGGCGGCCTTTCGGTTGCGCAAGCATTCACACTCTTGTCTTGACAAAACCTGCAAACTGATATAAATAGCTTCACGATTTTACAGACTTGATCGATAATACTCCACATATGGAGTTGCGTGGAGAATTCCACAGGACTATATGATGGTTTGACGGTTTCCCTGCAAGGTGTTTTGGTTGCTGTAGCATCAACGGGCAGGGCGCTCCTTTTCGGCGGGGAAGGTCGTTTTCGGCTCTCCGTGGGGCTGCCGGAAGGGCGGTGTGTCGCCAAGGGTTTTCTCCCGAGTGGTTCAAGACCGAAGAACCATCGGCGGCAAGAAGGGGCTGTCAACAATAAACCTCAAATTGTTCCGAAGTGAATTCGGATAGAGCGAAGGGGGCAATGATCGAAAAGCGCGGAAGTATGGTTGGTTCTCTTGATGTTGCTTACGATTTGGACGACTCCAGGCTGTTCCGCATAGACTCCGAAAGCCCGCTCAGGTCGAAGAAGCTGACGCTCATAAGGGAGCACAAGGGCCCTGCAAGGCGTCCCTTGCAGCCTTCGGAAACGGTTCATCCCGTTGCGGTCCCCAGTTCTTGGAATCGGCAGATCGTCAGAGCGATCAGAAACTGCTGCGAGCATTTCCTTCAAACACAACACGACGAAGGCTATTGGTGGTCCGAACTGGAATCCAATGTCACGATCACCAGCGAGTACGTCATGTTCCGCTATCTTCTGGGCCTTAACGATCCCGGGAAGAACAGGAAAATCGCTGCGTATCTCTTGAATCATCAGACAGAAAACGGTTCTTGGGAGTTATATTACGGCGATGGAGGAGACCTGAGCACGACGGTGGAGGCCTACTTCGCCCTGAAGCTGGCAGGGGAAGATCCGAAGTCGGAGTCCATGCTTCGTGCGAAGGATTTCATTCTAAGGAATGGAGGAGTGGAAGCCTCGCGTGTTTTCACCAAGATCTGGCTTGCTCTCTTTTCTCAGTACGACTGGGACCGTGTTCCGTCCATGCCGGTGGAGTTGGTGCTCCTGCCCCCAAGTTGCTATTTCAATATCTATGAATTTTCTATGTGGGCGCGAAGCACTGCAGTACCTCTTTCCATCGTGCTTGCCATTCGGCCCCGGTACCCCCTTCCTCCCGAGCATGCCATCCCCGAACTGAATCCATGCTCTGTCGGTGAAACGGTCAAGAAGCGGTTCGCCTCACCCACCCACCATCTCTTTTACTTTTTTGACCGCATCGCCAAGTTCTTCGAAAGACATCCCATTTCCTCATTGAGGAACCGGGCGGTCGATGCCGCAGAAAGCTGGATCCTGGAGCACCAGGAAGAGACGGGGGACTGGGGGGGCATTCAGCCGGCCATGGTCAATTCCATTCTGGCATTGCACTACCTAGGTTATCCGTTGGACCATCCGGTGATGGCTAAGGGGCTGCAGGCCATAGAAGACTTCTGCCTGGATGACGATGAGGGATTCAGGATGCAGTCGTGCCTTTCACCTGTATGGGACACGGCCCTGACGGCTCTGGCTTTCCTCGAGGCGGGCGTTCCGCCGGAACACCCTCATCTGATAAAGGCAACGGAGTGGCTCATTCGCAATCAGGTAACCACCGGAGGTGACTGGCAGATCAAGAACCCTTCTCCCCCCGGAGGCTGGGCTTTCGAGTTCACGAACAATTTCTACCCCGATGTGGATGACTCGGCCGTCGTGCTCCAGACCCTTTACCGCATGCGGTCGAGCGGCTGCGCCGGCATTGAAAGTGCCATGGAAAGGGGGATGGCCTGGTGCCTCAGCATGCAGGGTTCTACGGGGGGCTGGGCCGCTTTCGACAAGGACAACGAACTTGTTATCCTCAACCGGATTCCCTTTGCCGACCAAGAGGCAATGGTGGACTTCGCCACTGCCGATGTGACGGGGCGGATGTTGGAGGCCATGGGGCTTTTCGGTTTTGATCGCTCCCATCACCGGGCTGAGAAAGGCATCCGTTTTCTCAAGGATCGCCAGGAAGCTGATGGCGCCTGGTGGGGTAGATGGGGTGTCAATTATATTTACGGCACATGGTCTGCCCTTCGGGGGCTCGTTGGCATCGGGGAAGACCCGAAAGCCCCGTACATCCAGGCCGCCGTCCATTGGATCAAACAGCACCAGAATGGGGATGGCGGCTGGGGGGAAACGTGCCGGTCCTACGAAGACCCGGCATTGCGTGGACAGGGGCCGAGCACGCCCTCGCAAACGGCGTGGGCACTGATGGCCCTTCTCGTCTGCGGCGAATACGATTCGCCCGAAGTGAGGAAAGGCGTCCAGTACCTCTTGCGGACCCAGAGGCCGGACGGAACCTGGGACGAAAAGGAGTTCACGGGAACAGGGTTTCCTAAGCACTTCTTCATTCGGTACCACAATTACCGGAACTGTTTTCCGCTCATGGCCCTGGGTCAGTACCTTCACTGGATCAAGAAGAGCGACAAAGGCGTCTGATCACCGGCCCCCCCCGGCCGTTCGCACCTTTTTTCGCTTCGGTGCCTCCATCTTCGCAGCCTCTTCCTCGTTCATGGAGAACGCGTGTTCCGGACCGGGAAACACGCCGTTCTCCACTTCCTCCCGATAACGGTTGAGGGCTTCCCTAATGGAATCCCCCAACCGCACGTACTGCTTGACGAATTTGGGAACAAACCGTTCGAAAAGCCCCAGGACGTCGTGGATGACCAGGACCTGCCCGTCACAATGGGGCCCCGCCCCGATGCCGATGGTGGGAATGGGGACGGCTTCCGTGATCATGGCGGCGATGGGGGCCGGGATGCCCTCGAGCACGATGCTGAAGCAGCCGGCCTCCGCGAGGGCCATTGCGTCGTCAATGAGAACCCGGGCCGCATCCGCCGTCTTTCCCTGCACCTTGAACCCCCCAAACTGGGCGAGACTCTGGGGTGTCAGCCCGATATGACCCTGCACAGGGATCTGTGCTTCCACAATGGCTTTGACTTGAGGGACCACCCGGGCGCCCCCTTCCAATTTCACCGCCTGCGCTCTTCCTTCCTTCAGGAACCTTCCCGCGTTGAGAATGGCCTGTTCAATGCTCCCATGATAGGAAAGAAAAGGCATGTCGCCCACAACCAGGGAGCGCGCGGCCCCTCGGGACACGGCCAGCGTGTGATGGATCATGGCGTCCATCCCCACGGAGAGCGTGTCCTCGTGCCCAAGAACCACCATGGCGAGGCTGTCTCCCACCAGGATCATGTCGATGTTGCTCTGGTCTACCAGGAGTGCCGTGGGGTAATCGTAGGCAGTCAACATGGTCAACTTTCTTTTGCCCTTGGCAGCCATCACTTCCGGAACGGTCACACGGTTTTTCTTCATAACACACCCTTTCTTGCCGAGGTCATAGCCTTTGACGGAAGCACTCTCCCGCCACACAGGTCTACACCACTTCCAAAAAACCCCGGCCCGTTGCATCACATCTCTCCCCTCATTGGGTGAGAGTGCCTCTACAGAGTCTGCATGGGGCCGGGGAGTGCACCACCATTATAAAGCTCAGCAAAACGGGGATTCCGGAGGAAGCTTTCCCTTCAGCATTTTATGCCCGTTTGGCATATCGTGGGGCATCGGCATGAGGTTTGAGCAATGGATCACGAATCCACCGGCTTGAATTGCGACTCCAGGATCTTGACCAGTTGCGTCAGGGTGCGGTTGACCGGGACGGGAATTTGGAGTTCCTCACCCAAGCGGACAATCGCTCCATTTATGGCGTCGATCTCCGTCCTTTTTCGGCGGTCCACATCCTGTCCCATGGAGGACCGGTTCACCGCTGTCGCACGGGCAATGGCCATGACACGCTCGACCATGTCCTCCCGGATGGGGAAACCCTTGGCCCTCGAAACCCTCACGGACTCCTCAACGGCCGCCGTCGATAGGGCCCTCGCCTCCTCAGATTGGGCGATCACCCCGTTGCGGATTCCCGTCAAGGCCGTGATGGCATTGATTCCCACGTTCACCTGCAATTTTTCCCAGATGAGCAATTCCATCTCGCCGCTCACCTGGGTCTCCATCCCCCCCTGCCTGAGGAGCTCGGCCACTTCGTGGCTGCGGCGGCTTGGTTCCCCCTCGGGTTCCCCCAGAACCGTCAATCCCTTTCCGCCATGCCGGATCCTTCCTGCCTCGACCAAGGTGGCCCCCTGGGCGGTGCTTCCGATGAGCACGGAATCCTTCCCCGTTTGTTCCGCCACCCGTTCCCAATTCCCAACACCGTTTTGCAGAGTCAGGAAAATCGTCGAGCCGCGGCACAGGCCTTTGACGGACGCAACTGCAGGTTGCGTCGCATAGCTCTTTACCAGCACGATGACCAGATCGGGGCGCCATGGGATGTCCTCCGGCCGATAGCAGGCGTCCAGCTTGAAGCGGGTGAGGGAACCGTCCAGTTCCTCGATGATGAGCCCGTCGCGGACGACGGTTTCCATGTGCCGGCGGTTCGTGCTGAACAAAACGACTTTTGCGTCGGTGCGGGAGAGGCGGGCTCCCACGAGACTGCCCATGGCTCCTGCACCCAAGATGAGAACTTTCATTCAGCATCCTCGATCATGTGTCGATGCATCCGGCAGCAAGCGGGCGGTCTGCGTCACCTTTCAACGGGCAGGCCATCTCTTTCCCCGGGGGGATCATCGCAATTTGAGCGTCGCAAGTGAAATGAGGGCAAGGATGCCCGCCAGGACCCAAAGCCGGATCACCACTTTCGTTTCGGCGATTCCCATGTGCTGAAGATTGTGGTGAAGGGGAGCGCGATAAAAAATTCGCCTCCCCAGCCACTTGACACCGATTTTGTCCTGTATCTGACTGCTCAGGGCTTCAGCCAGGAAAAGGCCTCCCAGGAGGGGAAAGAGCATTTCCTGCTTAAGGAGCACCGAAACCACCGCCATGGTCCCGCCAATGGCAAGGGAACCGGTATCCCCCATGAAGACCTGTGCCGGGTAAGCATTGTACCACAGAAAGGCCAACCCCGCCCCCACGAAGGCAGCCCCGAAGATGGTGAGTTCCCCCGCATTGCGCAGGTACGGATAGTAGAGGTAGGAAGAATAGATTCTGTTTCCCTCCACATATGCGAAAACACCCAGGACCCCCACAACGAAAAGAGACGGCGTGATTGCAAGGCCGTCCAGACCGTCAGTGATGTTCACGGCATTAGAGACGAAAATGACAAACAAGAAAACGAACAGGCCATAGGGAATGAACCCCAGATCCATGACGGGATGTTTGTAGAAAGGCACGAACAGCTTGGTGGCCAATCCATCGCTGAGGGGAGTGAGTGGACCGACGCAGAAACATGCAAAGCCCAGAGCGAAAAGACCCTGGAGAACCAGTTTCGTTTTTTCCGACAAACCCAGATCGCCACTTCGCTTCCTGATCTTCAGGAAGTCATCCAAAAAGCCGAGGCCGCCGAACCAGAGCATGCCTGCCATGGAGGCCAGGAGAAAGGGATTTTTCCAGTTTCCCCACAGGAACATGGAACTGACGACACCCCCGATGATGAGCACTCCGCCCATGGTCGGGGTGCCCGTCTTTTCGAAAGCCGAATGGACGCCGGTTTCCCGCACCTGGTCCAGCAGACTCTGCCGATGCATGAAGAGGATGAAGTTGCGGCTGAAGAGGAAGACGAACAACACTGAAGTGAGTGCGGCCATGATGGCCCGGAAGGTGATGTAATTCACCAATCGGAAAAAAGAGAAGACATCGGAATAGGCAATGAGGAAATTGGAGATCTCGTAGAACATTTTCACCGCTTTCTTGCAAAATGCTCCGGGAAGCCGGGATGATCCAGATCTTCCCTGCCGGCTCTGAGCTTCTGGTTGCAAGTGTTCTGAAGGCGCCTGTAAGTTTCCTTGATGGAAAAATGGGGACGGAAATCGGTCGCGGTAAGGATGAACGAGTTGATTTCCGCCAGCAGTGCGGGAGACGGGACGATCACATCCCGGTCCACCAGGCGCTCCAGCCCTTCCAATGCGGCGTTGCGCACTTGCCAGTAGTGGTGTTCCTTCATCTTGAAAAGCTCCAGGGCAGCACTCTCATCCGCGCCGATCTCGCCCATCGCCCTGGCGGCCTCCGCCACGACCTCGAAACAGCGATCCCCCATGCATTGTCTCATGGCTGAAAGCCAGTGTTCCTTCCCTGCCAGACGGGGCCCGAAATGGACAACGGCACGGCACACCTGGGCTCGCACCTCGAAGTATGGATCGGTGACGGCTCCCAAGAGGCTCCCCTCCACGTCCGCATCCAGGTGATTCAAAACCTGGAGGGCCAAGACGATGTTGCGGCGGATGAAACCCACCTGTGCATAATCCCCCCCGAAAAGGCGCTGCATTGTGCTGGCCGGTGTCCTGTCCCGGAGCATGTGGAGCAGGGTGGACGTCTTTTCGTGGTAACGGGTATACCCGATGAGCTTGACCCCCAGGTTTCGGTCCTGCCATGCCGAATGGCTGAGAAGTCCCGCAGCACGGTGCCGGTAGTAGATCAAATCCGCGGTGTCTCCCACCACAGTGACCGGGTCGAAATCCGCCGGAGACTTCTGGTAGGCCCGGCTGAGCATCTGAAGCAACCGGGCGTTGGAAAGAAGGGGCTTGAAAGGTTCCCCGCTGTGTCCCCCCCCGTTGTCGAAGCTATGATCGTCGAGGAGTTCGCTCAGGATCCGCTCCACCGCCTGCCTTCTTAGAAACTGTTTACTGCGGCGGGACATTTCCTCCAGGCGCCGCGTGTCACCGAGGAGGCGAAGGATGTGTTCGGCAAGGAGATGCCCGTCGAGTTTTTCCAGTACCACACCATCCTCCAGGATGGTGTCCTCGAAAAGGATCTCCGCAGCTCCTCCCCATTTCATGGTCCGGGCATTCATCACCTGATGGTCGCCTGGCAGATTGACTTTGGGAATAAGAAGGGCCGGTTTTCCCAGGCGGGAGATTTCGTTGAGACTTCCCGCACCACTGCGGCAGACCACAAGGTCGCTGATGGAATAGACGTCGGCGATATTGTGGAAATAATCCTGACTGTAATAGAATGTTTGCGCCATTCGCCGCTGATCGGCATCCAGGACCTGCTCAAGACGTCTTTGAGTGTCTGCCACGGCGTCGTACTCCTCGGACTTGGCGAGGCCCATGCCATGGACGATGAAAAGTCGGTCCCGGTGAGGCATCAGATGAGGCAGTGCATCCACGATGGCCCGGTTGATGGTGCGGGCTCCCTGGGAACCCCCGAAGGCAAAAACCACCTTCCGCCCGTTGGACACGGAGAAAGGCAGATTCTCCAAGGCAAGCTGCCGGGGCCTGGGAACAATGGAAGTGCGGATTGGGTAACCCACCACCACTCCGTTTCGGGGAAAAAAGGACAAGGTCTGGGGAAACGTGAGAAGCACCTTGTCCACCCATCTCCCCAAGAGAGCGTTCAACTGTCCGGGAACACTGTTCTGCTCGTGCAGGAAAACCTTGACGGAAGCGAACCCCAGGGTCTTGAGGATGATCGCGGCAATGATGATGGGAGCGCTCACATACCCCCCCGTGGCGATGACCCAGTGGGGAGCAAACCGAAAAAGGATCCAAATGGACTGCAGAACTCCCAACCCCAGGCGTAAGAAGAATCGCAAGGTCCTCGGGGAAGGCCGCAGTCCCGGAAAACCCTCAGACGTCACGTAACGGAGAGGATAGCCGGCCTTTCCCACGATGACGGTTTCCGCCTTGCCCCGAACACCGACGTATAGAAACTGGGAGTTGGGTTCCCTGTTCCTGATTCCTTCGGCGATGGCCAGGGCAGGATTGACGTGTCCGCCCGTCCCCCCCCCCGTGAGCAGCACTCTTCGTCCCGAAGCCGCAAGCCTCCGCCACCTTGCCCCGCCCAGAGCGGCCAAGACCGCGAGTGCCAACAGGAAAACCAGAATCAAAGTTACCAGTGTATACACAAGCATCCGAACACTACAGGGTTATGAACACCGCCGCGACGGCGAGACCTCCAAATGGATTCCATCGGGATCTTTGACGGAAGAACGTGAGATGGAGTTGTTCCAGTTTCCTGTCATAGCGAGAGAAAAGTCAACAAAAATGTCAATCCAGGCAGGCCGAAACGGCTTCCCACGGGACGCATCCCGGCCGGACTAGGCTCGGCAACGGAGTACACACGTCCACAATGGTTGTGGGTCGTTTTCCCCAGAGATTCCCCGTGACTCCCGAATCGAGGATTCCATCCACCAAAGCAAGGAGCGTGGGAGGAATCCGCTTGGCATCGCTCACTGCGGGTTGCCCTGAAAGGTTCGCACTGGTGGAGATGAGCAGTCCGCCGATGGCTTCGGCAAGGGCCACGGCCACCCCATGAGACGAAACTCTCAAAGCGATCTTTTCCGTGCCCCCATGCAGCCACTGGGGAACGTCGCGGACTGCAGGGAGCAGGAGCGTCAGGGGGCCGGGCCAGAATCTCTTCGCCAGGACTGAGGCCGCCTTCGGCCATTGAGCCACTTTCATCACGTGTTCCAGGCTGGATGCGATCAGGGGCAGCGGTTTGCCTCTTCCACGGCCCTTTACCCGGTAGATGCGCTCCACGGCGGATCTTTGCCAAGGATCCGCACCCAGGCCGTAAAGAGTCTCGGTGGGATAGACAACGATCCCGCCGGCTTTTAGGAGACTCCCCGCACCGGCAATGGCCTCCACGTCGGGAGAAGACGCCCCTGTCTTCCAGATGACGGGCCTGCGGTCCCCTCCTGCTGAAACCGGTTCCCTCATGGCGTCCAAAGGGGGTTCACAAAAAAGAGTGCCCATGGTGAAAGAACGTCATTCCCGGGAAGGTTGGAATCCAGCTGCCTGTAAACAAGTGGATCTCCGCCGGAAGCATGCGGGGATAGCGTGCGATGATGACGGCGAATATGAACACCCTCTCTTGCGGGCCTGCACTCATCAGGTTCATAGGCGGGAGAGTCCCGGGACGGTGAAGCTCTTTCACCGCATTCCTCGGGTGGAAAGATACCGCTCCAGTTTCTCCCTCTTCTTCACATTGACCTCTTCCGCCATCTGGCGCTTGAAGCCGCGCAACCTCTCCCTCAATTCATCATTTTCCGTCGCAAGGATCTGTACGGCCAGCAGGGCAGCGTTCTTGGCCCCTCCCTTTCCGATGGCCATGGTGGCCACGGGAATGCCGGGCGGCATCTGGACGGTCGAGAGAAGGGAATCGAGCCCCTGGAGCGGTGAAGAGTCGATGGGAACCCCGATGACGGGCAGGACAGTCTCGGCGGCTAGGACACCAGCCAGATGGGCCGCCCATCCCGCTCCGGCAATGAGCACCCGAATTCCCCGCCCTTCGGCGCTCCTGGCGTATTCCCCCGTTTCCCCGGGAGACCGGTGAGCGGAAAGGATGCGCGCTTCATAGGGGATCTGGAAGTCCTCCAGGACCCTGAACGCTTCCTCCATCACGGGAAGGTCCGAATCACTCCCCATGATTATCCCCACAAGATTTTCTTCGCTCATAAAGCAATCACCCCCGACACATGACAGGCACCGTCAGGCGCGTCTAAGCCATCCCGATGTCCCGGCGAAAATACATGCCCTCGAAACTCACTTTTTCCATTTCCCTGAGCGCTTTCTCCCTTGCCTCGGCAAGCGTGCCGCCCCTGCTCACGACACAGAGGACACGGCCACCCGTAGTGATGTATCCGCCGTCCGCCCCCTTTTCGGTCCCTGAATGAAACAGGAGGCATTCGGGGTCGATGCGCTCGATGCCCTGGATGGGCACTCCAATTTTGTAACGATCGGGATAGCCTTTGTACCAGCCTTTTTTCCCCTTTGTCGGGCCACTCACGGCTATGAGACAAAGCCGATATGCAGGATCCCAAACGGGGTTCATTTCCCCCAGACGCCTTGTGAGAATGGCTTCGCAGATATCCACGAGGTCGGTTTCCAGGCGGGGCAGGATCACCTGGGCTTCAGGGTCGCCTAGGCGAATGTTGATTTCCAGAACATGAGGGGTCACCTCCCCATCGTCTTCGGTCAGCATGAGCCCAAGGTAGAGGATTCCACGGTAGAGCATTTCGTACTTTTCCCTCACTCCGCGGATGAGGGGTTCGGCCACCCTGGACATGATGACCTGCACGAGGGAATCCGTCAGCCATGGGTGGGGGGAATAGGAGCCCATTCCTCCCGTGTTCTTTCCTTCGTCGTTTTCCCGGGCTCGCTTGTAGTCCTGTGCGGCAACCATAGGAACCAGGCTGTATCCGTCGCAGAAACAGAAAAAGGAGAGTTCCCGGCCGAAGAGGCGCTTTTCGATATCCACTCGGGTCCCCGCCTCTCCAAAAACCCGCTCGACCATGATCTCCTGGATGGCCTTTTCCGCTTCCTCCACCGACGAACACACGAGGGATCCCTTCCCTGCCGCCAGACCGTCCGCCTTCACCACCACGGGGTACCCCACCCTACGCACGTAGGAGCGGGCTTCTTCCGGATCCGAAAAGACCGCGAACTCAGGGATGGGGATCCCCAGTTCGCGGAGCATCACCTTGGTGTCGCACTTGCTGGACTCGAGGCGGCTGGTCCTCTTGTCCGGGCCGATGATGGGCAGGCCCTGGCCCTGGAAAAGATCCACGATACCCGCCGAAAGAGGTTTCTCCGGGCCGACGAAGGTCAGATCGATCCGTTCCTTCCGGGCGAAATCCGCCATTTCCTCGATGGACTTGGCATTCACGCACGTTGCGGTCTCACTGATGCCCCCGTTGCCATGAGCCACGAACACTTGCTTGACGCGGGGGCTCCGCTTAAATTTCCAAGCGATGGCATGGTCTCTTCCGCCGCTGCCGATCACCAGTATTTTCATGGAATCCTTTTCTCCACAAGATTCATCCCCGGGCCACCACTCCCTGTAAGTACTCGCAGATATTCCCGTCGTAGACATGAGTGAGGCAAAAGGCTTTGCAGGCCAGTTTCAGGCTCGTTTCCCGGGTCACCCGCCCCCCTGTTCGATTCATTTCCTCCATCACGGCCGGATAATCTCCAGGGTCCGTCACCACGGCGACATACCGGTGGTTCTTGGCCGACGCCCGAATGATGGTCGGCCCCCCGATGTCGATGTTTTCGACGGCTTCCTCCAAAGTGCACCCGGGCCGGGCCACCGTCTTGGCAAAGGCATAGAGATTGACGACCACCATGTCGATGGGCGCGATGCCGTGCTCCGCCATGGTATTCACATGGGCTTCATTGTCCCGTATTCCCAAGATCCCCCCGTGAATCTTGGGATGCAGGGTCTTGACACGGCCATCCAGCATCTCAGGAAAACCCGTGTATTCCGAAACCTCGGTGATTTCCAGACCGTTTTCTCGAAGCAATGCTCCGGTGCCCCCCGTGGACAGGAGGTGAACGCCGTGGGCCTTCAAACCTCGCGCAAATTCCACGAGCCCCGACTTGTCCGTCACACTCAGCAATGCTCGTCGCACAGGAAACATATCCCCTCCTTCGATTTCCTCCGGGTTGTCAGGTATCATTCTTCTATCCCCCCGCCTCAACGGGCAAGAAGACGGGCAGGACTTCACCTGCCGAGGAGCTGCTCGAAGACCGCTTCGGCCGCCTTCACGATGGGGCTGTCTTCCGGCAGCTGCGAGGTGGGCTTCCCCAGTTGATCGTACTGTGCCACCAGGGGGTCCGAGGGTACAAGAAACACCTGCTCTCTGCCGAAGATCGTCAGTACCTCTTCGGGCCACGCAAACTCTTCTTCGTTCACCCGGTTGACCACCAGGACGATTTTGGACACCTTCATGGGCAAAGATCCCACGAGTTCCGCGATGCGGCACGCCGCGGTGAGACCCCGGCGGCTGGGGTCGGATACCACGATGAGCAGATCGATGTCCTTTTGATTCAGTCTGCTGAAGTGTTCCATGCCCGCCTCGTTGTCCACCACCATGTACTCGTAGTTGTTGATCAGACGCTCGATGAGGTTGCTCAGGATATTGTTGGCGGCACAGTAGCACCCCGGTCCTTCCGGCCGGCCCATGGCGATGAGGTCGAACCCGTCACCCTCCACGAGGGACTGTTCCATTTTCATCTCCATGTAGATGTCCTTGGTCATGCCGACGGGGACGTCCTTTTTCATGCTCTCCCGCGCATCGGAGAGCGTTTCCTCCAGCTTGTATCCCAGCACATCGTTAAGGTTGGAATTGCTGTCCGCATCGATGGCCAGCACCGGCTTCATTCCGCGACGGATCATGTAGCGTATGAGAAGACCGGCGATCGTGGTCTTTCCCGTGCCCCCTTTTCCACCCAAAGCAATACTGTAACCCACTTTCGACTCCTGCTTGGTAATCTTTCAGCCGCCCAGCGCCCCCCTTTACTTGAGGCCGCTCGCCGGCCGCCACACCGCTGCGGCATACTGCAAGACGCTTGCAAAACGTACCGGCTCGAGAGCCCTCCCTTTAGTTGTGTGTTTTTCCCTCTGCCCAGTGGACCCACAGTGCCGCAGTCAATCCCCAAACCACATTGTACAGGCACACAAAGACGGGAGTGAGCCTGCCGAGGCCGGTTCCGAACATCCCTTTGCCGGCGGAAATGGGAAAAACATAGAGGAGTTGAAACGCCGTTGGGAAAAGACTCATGAGTGTCCCCCGGCTGAATACGGACACCCAGGCCCCCCCCTGCCAGGGAGGCAGCGCAAAAAGCAGCCCCCAGAGCGCCCCCCACACCAGACGGGGGTAAAGGAATTGGGTGGTCAACGACGGTGCGATGGCCACCCCGAACTTCTGCGGGATTCCCAGCTTTCCCAGGTACCACACGAGCAGGCTGTTCACCAAGCCTCCCACGAGGCCTGCAGCCACGGCCGAACTGACGCGGCGAATCAATGTCTCCATGATTTTCTACTTGCGCCTCGAGTCCATCCAGCCGCATCCGGGCTGCGAAAACTTGGTTGATAACACAAGATGAAAGTTTTATAAAGCTTTGTCAAACGAAAGGACTGCTATGCCGCGCCATGAGGGGCTCCCATGGATCTCAGCATCAAGGAAGTTGCCCGCATCTTGAACGTGAGCGAGACGACCGTGCGCAATCACATCGCGGCGGGGAAACTCCCCGCCCGTCGGAAAGGTCGCCACATCGTCGTCTCCCGCTCCGACTTGGGGGCATTCGCCACTTCGTCCCCACCCCCGCTTCCGGAAGAGCCCGATCCTGGCCATCAAGAGCCAGACGGACCGAAAGACAAAGACCACGCTTTCATACTCGAACTGCTCTCACACCTTTCGGCCCAGATGGATCGTTTTCATGAAATGCTCCTCCAAAACCAGACCCTGGTCGCCCAGGTGAGAAGCCTTGAGGGGGATCTCGCCCGAAAAGACATGGAAATCGAACAGCTTCGCCGTGACCTCATCCATCAGAGCCGCATGCATGAGAAGGAATTGGAAGAGCAAGTGAAGATCTTGCAGGAAAAGTGGTCCGTCTTGGAGAAGGAGGGAACAGAGCGTACGGAGAGGGAACGGGAGCACTTCGAGAGCATGCTGGCCAGGGAACAGAGTCTGTGGTCGGAGCGATTCGCCCAGGAGCAGAACCAGTGGGCGGAACGCCTTGCACAGGAGCGGGAACACCACGTACGCCGCCTTCACGAAATGAGTTGCCGGGAGAGTTTCTGGTCCAGGTTGACGAAGATGATGACCTGGAGTTGACCCCCTGGGGGATGAACAGGCATGGCCCGCTGCTTGTGTACTCCCCCCCCGCCGAGTTGCCGTTTGCTTTCCTCATCCTCTCCCAAAACCAAAGGTAACCCAAAATGTCCTCCATGAAAAACAGGCTCAAAGAACTCATCTTAGAACACGCCTTCCGCTTCTCTGAAACCCCTTCTTTCAAGCTCGTTCACGGTGGCATGAGCCGCTTCTATTTCAACTGCAAAAAAGTGACCCTGGATCCCGAAGGTCAGTTTCTCATGGGCAACCTGGTTTACGAAGCGGTCAAGGACGACCGGCTCAAAGCCGTCGGGGGCCTCACGCTGGGTGCAGATCCCATCGCCAATGCGGTGGCTTACACATCCTGGCTCAAGAAGGATCCCATCCAGGCCTTCGTGGTGAGAAAAAAGCAGAAGGAACACGGCACGGGGAGCCTCATCGAGGGTAAGGTCCAGCCGGGGGACCGGGTTGCGGTGCTGGATGACGTCATCACGACGGGAGGCTCCACGCTGCAAGCCATCTCAGCCTGTCGGGAAGCCGGCCTGGAGGTCGTGAAGGTCGTGGTGCTCATCGACCGCCAGGAGATGAACGGCAGGGAAAACATCCTCGAGGAAGTCCCCCGAGTGGAGGCCCTGGTCACCAGGGACGAGATCATGGAACTTTTCAATGGAAGAAGGGGCTCATGAAAAGGATGTGAGCCTCCCCCAGACCCGGGTGTCCATCTGCTGGACAATGGCCACAATGAGCTGCAGAGCACTCAGGTAGTCGCCCGTATGGATGATACTGTTGTGCGTGTGGATGTAGCGCGCCGGGACACCAAGGACGATGGTGGGAACCCCGTGCCGGTGAAGCTGGATCGGCTTGGCGTCTGTCCCCCCGCTCCTTCGGACCGCCACCTGGTGGGGAATCCCCTGCGATTGGGCCATCTTCAGTGCGTATTCCACGAATTCAGAATTCATTATGGCCGAGGGGTCCTGGATTCGGATCTGCACCCCCTTGCCCAACGCGCCCTGCTGCTCTTCCTCGGGAACTCCAGGAAAATCGTCTGCCGGTGTTCCTTCCAGGACGATGGCCGCATCGGGGTTCACCGTTTGAACGGCGGTCTGCCCACCCTTCATGCCGAATTCCTCCTGAACCGTCCCCACTCCGTACACCGTGTTGGGATGGTCCAAACCCCGGAGCATCTGCAGGACCTGAATGGTGAGAGCCATTCCGACGCGGTTGTCGAAGGCCTTGCATAGGAGATAATCGGGGTTGCGGAGGGTACTGAACGGACTGTAAGGGACGATGCTGTCGCCGGGACGAATCCCGAAATCCCGTCTCACCTCTTCCCCATTTGCCGCACCCACGTCGATGAACATGTCCTCCACCTTCATGACCTTGTCCCGTTCGGTATCCGACAGAAAATGTGGAGGTTTGGCCCCGATGACCCCGGGGATTTCCTTTCCGTCTCGCGTGAGAATCCTCACCCTCTGGGCGAGAAGGGTGTTGGACCACCATCCCCCCAGGGGGAGAAACCTGATCAGGCCGGACTTCTGGATGGACTGGACCACGAAACCCACCTCATCCATGTGGCCGGAAACCATGATGCGAGGCTGATCCTGACTCCCCTTGGCGATGGAGAAGACGTTTCCCATTCGGTCCGTTTCCACGGAACCCAGTTCCTCACGGAAGATCCTACGAACCGAATGCTCGCGCCCCGGTGCCCCGTGGGCCTCTGCGAGCCTGGAGAGGAGTTCCAGCCCTTTCTCCCTGAGCCCATTCCATTCCATAAGATCCCTTTCCCCCATGGTCCGTTCTACAACCACACTCGCTTGGTCACAAGCGGTTCCGGCCCCTCTGATCCTTTCGGTCACCTTGCCGAACATCCGGAAACTCTATTGTAACGGACTGTCCTGATGCACAGCACGCCTTTTTATTCCGCCGACTGCACTTTTGATTAACAACGATTCGTCGAAAAACCGATTTCGCTACCAATCCAAAAACCTTCGCTTCAAAGAACCTAACTTCTTGGTCCCTTCAAGCCTCCGCGGGGCTGACAATTGCAGTAGGAGGGTACTCAGGGTTCACGGAGGAGAAGACGAGGACACTGCTTTTGCTTCGGGTGCCCCTCCAAGGTTTGAGGACATCATCAAAATCTCACGAGAAGGAGAACAATTCATGGCTAACAAGAAGACGAGAGGCTGGAAAGGGTTTTTAGTGACATTGGGAGTTGCGGTCCTCGCAGGAACCACGGCTATGGCCGAGGAAGTCAAAGTTGGAGCCGGCGCTGCTCCCACGGAGAATATCTTCAACAAGATCAAGGAACCCATGGAAGCTGCAGTGGGCATCAAGCTGATCCTGATTTCCAACGGCCCGGCACAGGCCCTGAAGGACCTGGATCAGGGACTGGTGGATGCGGCGACCGGCGGTGTCACCTTCCAGGACTGGATGGCCATGATGGAGAAGGAAGGCAGCAAGGTTGAAGATCCATCCGTCTACAAGCACCGAGTCATCGGACGGGACTTGGTCAAGGTGTTCGTTCACAAGGAAATACCTGTGAAGAACCTCACCAGGGAGCAACTCAAAAGCATTTTCACCGGGAAAACCACTTCCTGGAGAGAAGTGGGAGGTCCCGACATCCCCATCGTGATCGTGTTCGGCAACAAAATCCCAGGCACCAACGGCGTCTTTCAAAAGCAGATCATGGACGGTGAGCCCTATACGACCCAAGTGACGGAAACAGGGACTGCTGCGGAAGTCAAGGAAAAGATCCAGGCGACCCCGGGTGGAATCGGCCTCGGCCCGGTATCTCTCACGGACGCCTCCATCAATGCTCCTGAAATCCCTGAGGTGGGACGACCCATCACCCTCATCACAAAGGGGGCTCCCTCCCCGGCTGTTCTGAAAATGCTGGATTACATCAGCGGCGAGGGACAAAAGTACATCGCCAAGTGAATTTTCACTGAAACGCATCACGCACCTGCGGAACAGGTCCTCCCTCGACCTGTTCCCGCTCGACACCAAAAGGAAGTTGTCATGCGGTTTTTCCGACTGAAAAGCATCCATTCCCGATTCGTGGTCCCGACGCTCGCCATCATCGTTGTCACGCTGGCAGGGATCGGGACTCTCATGGCATTCAACAGCATGAGAAAAATTAATCACATGGCGGATTCAAAAGGGCAAGCCATGGCTGGCCTCCTTCAGAAAATCAGCGTTCCCTACATTGAAAACTATGACTATCCATCACTGGACGCCTTTGTCCAGGAACTGATCAAAGACCCGGAGGTAGCCTTCGCCGTCATCTACGACGAAAAAAACAAACTCCTCACGAAGAGCAGCAAGGAACCCCAGGACAAGTCCAATCTCGTGCTCTATGAGAGACCGATACACGATGCCTCCACCAAAACCATCGGTTTCTTGAAGATCGGATACCGCCAAGAGACTTTTCAGCGGATCAAGAGAGAAAACGCCCTCATCGTGGCATTAAGCATCGCCGCAGCCTCTCTTCTAATGTATGTCGGTTTGAGCTTCGTCACCCGCTCCGTCATGAAACAGCTTTACAGGGCCATCCAGGGTCTTCGGTCGGGGGCGGAGAAAATGCTCATTTCGTCGGAGCAGCTCACTGCAACCAGCAACAACCTGGCGGAGGGAGCCACCCAACAGGCGGCGGCCCTGGAAGAGACATCTTCTTCCCTTCACGAGATGTCCTCCATGACCCGAAACAACGCGACTAATGCCCGGGAAGCGGATGAACTCATGGCTCGATCCGGGTCGATCCTCCAGCGGGCAAAAGACTCCATGGCACAGCTGACCGCTTCCATGAACGAAATCACCGATGCCAGCGAAGAGACTCAAAAGATCATCAAGACCATCGACGAGATTGCGTTTCAGACGAATCTTCTTGCTTTGAACGCAGCGGTTGAGGCGGCCAGGGCTGGGGAAGCAGGTTCAGGCTTTGCCGTTGTCGCCGAAGAGGTGCGCAACCTCGCCATGCGTGTAGCCGATGCCGCCAAAAACACGGCTGTTCTCATTGAGGGAACGGTGGCCAAGGTGAAACAGGGGCACCACTTGCTCGGCAAAACCAATACCGAATTTAACGAACTGTCCGAAGGCGTCATCAAATCGGGAGAATTGGTGCGCGGCATCGCCGCCGCATCCGAAGAGCAATCTCAGGGGATCGAACAGATCTCCAGAGCCGTATCGGATCTGGACCAAGTGATCCAGAACAACGCCGCAGGCGCCCAGGAAGTTGCATCGGCTGCCCAAGGCATGCGTGCCGAGACGGACGGGATGGACGGATTCGTTGCCGATCTCGCCAATCTCACGGGGAACGTTCGCAGCGGCGAGAAACAGGAGCAAAGCGAGAAAAAAGGCAAAAGAACGGCGGACCTTGGTGGCGCTTCCATTCAGGTGGGCGTTCCACGGGCGGAAAGAGTCAGGGCAAAGCAGACCCCGGCCGGAGAAGTCGATACCATGATCCACGCGGGTCGCGAAAGCAACGGGGAACTTCGAAAGGATGCATCGCCTTACATAGATGAGGAATTGTATCAAGACTTCTGAACAACTCCTCTGGGCATTCTGCACTGAAATGTCTCCCCACGCGCCCTCCCTTTCCCCCGCGGGGAGACATTTCCCCGTCAATCCACCCGCCCTTGGGAGACAAGTCGCCATGGGAACGGTCAGAAAAGGGCACCACCGTCCATCCGGGTATCGGCCAGTATTTCATGATTTTCCGTTCTGCTTCAGCCCCCCGGTTCAGGATGATTTTGCGTCAAACCATTCAATCTGTAGAGCGTTCCTTTCGGGCAGGCGATGATAGCGATAGCGCGGATACCCCACCATGAGCATTCCCAAAACCCCCATCTCTTCCTTCAACCTGAGATACTCCGCAAGAGGCGGATACTGCTGGGCACACACCTGGGCATATCCCGCCCAGCACGTGCCCAGGGAAAGGGTAGTGGCATAAAGCTCCACATACTCCAGAGCCAGACAGGCCGTGATGGGGGCCGGCCGCAGATCCTTCGGCGCGATGGCGACAATGAGGGCCGGTGCATCCCGAAGGATGAGATCCTCACCCCTTTCGTGTGCTCTAACGATGCCCGGCATGTGGAGCCTGTTCGCCATTTCCGGCTGTGAGACGATGACCTCCCTCATCCAGTCCGCAACCAGACCTCGGATACGTTTGAGGGCGCTGAGCTCGTCAACGACGATGTAGGATATTCCCTGGGAATTGTGTCCGGAGGGAGCATATCGGGCTGCCTGGAGAAGGCGGACGATCAGCTCCCTCGGGACAGGAAAATCCGTGTATCGGCGGATGGATCGCCGGGATCGGAGGAATGCTAGGGCGGTTTCCGAATCCACCACGGGGTAGGCCGGGAGCTTACCTTGTTCCGCCAGGGGACTGCGCACGTTGTTCAGTGCCTCGTGGGGGCAGGCAGCCACGCAGTGGCCGCAGCCGATGCAATACTGCGCCATCCCTGGCGCCACTTCCGGCCTCATGTCATGGTTGAGGACGAGAATGTGCACGGGGCAGACATCCACACATATCCCATCTCTTTCACATTTTTCCAAATCAACCCGGATCAAACCCATCTGCTTTTCCTTTCGTCGTGCAAGAGCCTAGGGCAAAAGCGCACTGCGCGGGCCAAAGGCTCTTCGAAAATCCGTGACCCTCTTCCCAACAAACTGACTCAATAGCCCCCCCGATGCATTCATGCAACAGCAAAAATGGACGAGCGAAGAGGCACCCGCCAAAGGCGGGCAAACGGTTCCATTTCGCGAAGACCGCAAGATCCTGCCGGCATCCGCCCTATTCCACATCCACTGAGGATCAGTGGTCCCTTTTTGCAAGAGCGGATTTCAGCTGCCACAAAGGCCTTCCCGTGGCTTGAACTGACTGTGCAGGAATACCCGCGGCAAATCCTCCCCAATCGCAACGCCCCCCCATCCGCGCATATCCTCTTGCTGAACGATGAGGCAGTCCATCATTTTTCCCTATTGCCCGTTTCCCTCGAAATCGAAAAAATGGATTTCACATCCCGTTCTGTTGATCTTATGAAAGGATGTCCACTGGATGAGCATGCCCCGAGGGCAAGCGCTCCCAAGAGCCTGTTTTGGCGGCCAAAGGGCTTGGGGAGGGAGCAATATCGCCGAGAGGGCGACGTTCAGAACCTGACACATTTTCTGACGTCACATGTGAATATCCGACGAGGCAGCTTATGCTTCTTCGTGTTCATCGGGATGCCGTTTTTCAGAAACAGCTGAAGCATCTCCGCCAAGCCGGGGGATTGGCGGCCCTTGCCGCGGATCATGCGGAATCCATCGTCCAGGGGATTGCCAACCAGGGGATTCGCCGAACAGGAGAGGCCGGTCGACTCACGAGACACGGCGAAGCTCGCCTGAAAAACTGCATCAAGTATGATCTTGTCGGGGCTTATCGCCTCCTGGCCTTCAAAGAGGGTGACGATCTCGTTTTTTCGTTCGTCGGGACCCATGACGAATGCACCCGGTGGATCAAGAACAATGCCAATAATTCCGGCATACGGCCCCTTGTGGAAAAGCGCCGAAACGAAACATGCCCCGTTTTTCCTGCCAAGAATGCCGCCGGACAGGACACGACGTCCCCAGAAGTGGACGACCTTGCCGATGACTACATAGAGCGCCTGCTGGCCGACCTTGACGAAAAGGATCTGCGGAAGTTGTTCTGCGGGCTGTGTAAGACTTGAGCGCCCCGGATCCGGCGGAGAATCGGCACGATTCGTCCTCGACGGCAAGGCCCTCCCCACCGGCCGTATCACTCAACTGTGATCACATCCCCGGCGCAGATTCTTCTGCTGCCGAAATTCCTGTGAAAAGCACAGAGAGCCTCCAGATTCGTGCAGTGCATGGGGAGGAGGTGAGTCACGGGGTTTCTCGAAAAATAGCCGACGGTTTCCTGCAGCTGGCTGCTGTTTCCCAAGAGATGAAACCCTCCCATGACCATGAAAATTGCGTCGCAGCGGGCAACTTCCTTGGCGTATTCCACAATGTTGCAGATTCCTGCATGCGAGCAGCCGCTGAGAACGATGAGCCCCCTTGCGGTCTTGATTGCCAGCGCGGAATCATCCCTGAGAAAATCATCGATCTTGCGGTTGCCAACGAGGCAGTGGAACTTCGTTTCCTTGGCTTCATGGGGGGTGACCCGCGGAATCTCACCCAGGAACCAGACATCTTTCGCCAGTGGATAGGGTTTTTCGGAGAGGGTCAGGTGGAACCGTTCCCCCATGCCCACGAGATCGAAGGGAAGCCCGTTGTATTCTCCGGTAGGCCGGCACCGATAGACGAAAGCATCCGGGTGCACGAGAACCGAGGGGCGGAGGGAGAGCTGGGAGAGATGCCTCAACCCATTGGAGTGGTCCCAATGACCATGACTCAGGACCACCAGGTCCACGCTAGCCATGGAAAGCTGAAGGAGAGCGGCGTTGTGCAGAAACACATCGGTAGCTCCCACGTCGAATAGGATCTTGAGGGTTTCGCCCACCTCCACGAACAAGGACAAACCGTGCTCGGCGCGGAATACTCTATCCATGAAGCTCATCTTCGCCTGATCATCGCAAAGGACGCTGATTCGGACTCGATCGTTCATCTCCAACTCCTTTCCAAAGGTGCAGGATGAAGCGGCGACACCTCAAACGAGAATTCGGCTCAGAAACTCCGTGGTTCTTGGATTCTCCGGCGAAGCAAAGAAATCGGCCGTACGTTTGTGCTCCAAGAAACGGCCTCCGTCCATGAAGATCACCTCATCGGCGACCTCCTTGGCAAATCCCATTTCGTGAGACACCACGACCATGGTCATTCCACTGCGTGCGAGGTCCACCATCACATCCAGCACCTCCTTGATCATTTCCGGGTCCAGAGCGGACGTGGGTTCGTCGAAGAGCATGGCCTTGGGTTCCATGGCAAGGCTGCGGGCGATGGCCACGCGCTGCTGCTGGCCCCCGGAGAGCTGCCCCGGGTAGCTCAGGGCCTTTTCCGGTATGCCCACCCTGTGGAGTAGTTCCATTGCCTTGTCCTGTGCTTCCCCCTTCGACTTTTTCCGTACCTTTCTGGGTGCCAGGGTGATGTTTTCGAGGACCGTCAAATGGGGGTAAAGCTCGAAGTGCTGGAATACCATGCCGATTTCCGCTCTGAGCCGATGGATGTCCGTCCCGGGGTCTCTGACGGAAATCCCGTCCACCAGGATTTCTCCCTCCTGAAAGCGTTCCAGGCCGTTGATGCATCGCAGAAGGGAGCTCTTCCCCGATCCGCTCGGGCCGCATATGACAACGGTCTGCCCCCTCCCGATCTGGGCGCTCACGTCGTCCACGACCTTTCGGCCGTCTCCGTACCATAGGCTCACGTGACGGATTTCGATCATACGGCGAGTCCTACACGACGTTGTTCGAGGCGCCGTGCCAGCTGAGAGCCCGCAGAACAGAGAATCAGGTAGACAAGACCGGCGAAGAGGAAGAGTTCCACAGACCGCATTTCCCGCGTGTCCACCAGGTTCACTCTCCGGAGAAATTCCCTCAAGCCGATGACGTATGCAAGGGATGTGTCCTGGAAGATAACCACCGCCTGGGTGGTCAGAGCAGGGATCATGTTCCTCAGGGCCTGGGGGAGCACCACGTGCAGTTGGACTTGCAAAGTACGCAGACCACACGCATAGGCTGCCATGACTTGTCCCCTGGAGACCGATTGAAGACCGCCTCGGACGATTTCGGCAAAGTAAGCGGATTCAAAGCAGATGAAGGCGATGACCGTCGAAAGGAAAGCCCCGAGCGGCTTTCCAACCAGAATGGGCACAAGAAAGTAAAACCAAAAGATGACCAAGATGAGGGGTTGGCTTCGGAAAAAATGGACATAGACGGATGCGGGATAATAGATCCACGATAGCGATGAAACACGGCAGAGGCCCAGAACGATTCCTGCGATCAATCCCCCCGCGACGGCGAGTCCTGCGAGCTGGAAAGTGAGGAGCAGTCCCCCCGCCATGAACTCCAGGTTGCGACCGATGACTCCCCAATCCATCCTTCATGCCCCTCGACGTATCAATCCAGGGATGTGCAACCGTTTCTCGATGCGGTTCATGGTGAGGATCACGGCCCCGCTCGTCGCAAGATAGACAAGACTGGCGGCGGTGGTCGTCTCCAATCCGTGAAACGTGAACGAGTCGATGTAACCGGCTGTGCCGGTGGTCTCCAAGACGCCGACGGTCATGGCGAGGGCCGAATTCTTGAAGCAGGTGAGAAATTCCGTGGTGAGAAGGGGCCAGGCAACCCGCAGGGCGTAGGGCAAAACAACGTGGCGATATGTCTGCCTCCCCGACAAGCCCGTGGAGTAAGCCGCCCGGTACTGACCCAAGGGGACCGCCAGGAGACCCGATCGTACCGCTTCGGCGACCCTGGCCGCCGTGTAGGTGCCCAGGGCGATGATCGCCATCCAGTAGCCCAGATCGTTCACATTACCGTAAAGCCAGAGTTCAAGGTCTCTGGGAAAAAGGGAGGGTGCGGCGAAATACCAGAAAAAAAGCTGGACCAGGAGGGGAATGTTTCGAAAAACCTCCACATAGGCGCCCCCCACAAGCCGAGCTCCCCGGATGGGAAGGGTGCGGAAGAGGCCGACCAGCAACCCGAGAAGCAGGGCGATCATCCAGGCCGAAAGGGAGAGATGAACCGTCGTCCAGATCCCCTTTAGGAACATCCCGCCGTATGGGTGGCGCCAGAGAACACTCCAGTCAAAATCGTAGTAAAGCATGAATCCCCATGCTCAGTCGGGAAAGCTCAGCACCTTCAGCATCACCCTGTATTCCTCGGGCATGGGCAGGAGCAACTGACCCTGGGGTCCAAACCACTTTGCGTACGTCTTTTCGAAGGTCCCATCCTTGAACATGCGAATGAGGGTGGCGTTGACAAAATCCCTCCACTTGCTGTCGTCCGGAGGAAGGATGATCCCGTAAGGCTCGTACGTGAGAAACGCTCCGACGATTTCGAAATCGTCCGGCTTCTGCGCTTTCGCCTTCATTCCCGCCAGCATGGCCTCATCGGTGAAGTAGGCGTCCACTTTTCCCTGCTGCAGGCCAAGGAAACCCTTCGTGTGGTCTTCGAAAAGGACCATTTCGCATGGTGGGTTGATCATCTTCGAATCAACGGCCTTTTGAAGCCCCTTGATGTTCGCGGTGGAACCGCTGCCGACCCCGACTTTCTTGCCGGCCAGATCGCGATAGTCCCTTATGGGGGAACCCTTGAGCACCAACAGCCTTGTACCCGTCAGAAAGTAGGGTAGTGAGAAATCAATTGCCCCTTCCCGCTCCAACGTGATGGTGGTGGCCCCGATCCCGGCGTCGATGGTCCCGTTGGCCACCAGGGGGATCCGGTTCTTTGGGTTCATGGGGGTCTTGGTGTGTTCGATCTTCTTGTTGAACTTCGCCTCCAGGGCTTTAACCAACTCTGTTCCGAGATCCATGTCGAAACCGACCCACTCTCCTTTGTCATTCATGTAGCCGAACGGGACAGCCCCCTCCCGGTAGCCGATGTTCACTTTCCCCGTCTTTTCGATCCTATCCAGGACGCTTTCGGCGCAGGCCGTCTCACTAATGCCCGTAAAAGCAAAAAGGAAGGCCGCAAGGACCCACGGGACACCGATTCGCCTCATGTTCATCGATTATTCCTCCTCCTCTTCGTCATCCATGGAAACACCCAGTTTTTCCCACTGGGCTTTCGCCTCAGCTTCGGCGGCTTCGATCTCCTCGTCACTCCAAGGCTCCAACACAAGACTCTCCGCAACCAACTGCCAGATGTATTTCACTTCATATTGGCACTCATCCGGGTAGAACTTGGGCAGCCGTTTCATAATCTGGTCATGGCAGTTGGAACAGCCCACCACCACCACGTCCGCCCCGGTCCCCTTGATCTGCCGCACCTTGTGGCGACCGTGCCAGGCCGCTTCCTCCTCGTAGGGCATGGGCCACATCCCCCCGCCTGCGCCGCAGCAGTAGTTGTTCATGCGGTTGGGCTCCATATCCACGAAGTGGTCCACGCACTGCTGAATGATCCAGCGCGGCTCTTCAAAGTAGCCCCTGCCGAAGCTCCGTTCCAGTTCCCGGCCGTGTTTACAGGAGTCATGCCAGGTGAAGGTCCGGCTGGCGTTGACACTCTTGTCGATCTTGATCCTGCCCGTTTCAATGACTTCTTTCAGATAATCGTAGATGTAAATGTGTTCGATCTTGTTGTTGGGATCCTCCAGCACACATTCCTTCATGCCTTTCCGACAACCGTAAGAGCCCCCTCCGCAGTCGGGCATGATCATTCTGTCAATGTGGAACTTCTTCATATGGTCTATTTTGCGCTTGGCCAATATCTTGGTGGCCTCGTAATTGCCTGTGAAAAGCCCCCAATCCACCGCTTCCCAGTTTTCGCTGGGAATGGTCCAGTTCTCTTTGGCGGCATAGAAAATCTTCCACCACCAGAGCATGTCGTCGTTGTCCGCAAACACCTCCTTGGAATTGGGAAAAAAGAGAATGGCAGCCCCTTCTTTGTCGATGGGGACGTAGAAGCCGGGACACTCGGAATCCGCCAACTCCCTCACCAGGTCGGACATGAGAAAGAAGTAGTCTTCCCTGGGAATGGCCATGTTGTTGCCGGTGTTGAGGGCGTTCAAAACACCCTTGTGGAGGATTCCAGGAACCTTGTCTCTCGGCCGCAGGGACTTCATGTACCCGTTGATCCCCACAATGTCGATTTCCATGGGACACCCGTAAACGCACCGGCCGCAACCGGTGCAGAGCCAGGGGAACTTGGACTCCACCACTTCGTCGATGAGACCGAACGCCAGCATGCGCAGAACCTTCCGGGTATCCCAACCTTCCATTCCGGGAGTTCCCGTGATGGGACACCCATTGGTGCATGTGCCGCACGTCAGGCACAAATTCAGGTTGAACTTGTTGAGGTATTCCCTGACGGGGTCTTTCATCCTGGGTTTGAGAACGAACTCTTCCATGTCTGCTTCCTCCGTCTTGGCAGTTGAGCTCAACTTTCCGGTAAAGCGCCAAGCCCCCTTCCTCCCCACCGCAGCATTCATGAGGGGATGGCGGCCGTTTACGGTTGCTCCTGGTCAGGGCAAGCGCCCAGGAAACTTCAATGATGAGTACGATATCCAAATATGGTAAGGGCCGGAAAGGTCATTCCCTCAAACAGGGAAAAGCCAGGGAGGGTAAAAGCAAGACTCCCGGCCTGAGCCAGTTCCCCCGCCTCACACGGGCAGGGGGCAGAGCTGGTTCAGGTGAAGCCGGAATTCTCGGGCATGCGGAGATCCTTGAACATGAGGTCTTTCGACGGTTCCTCCTTACTATACAGACGTGACAAACCTGTCTAATTGGAAATGGCGATCGGAGTTCTCAAATGCAATGGATTCGGCCAATGGCCCAAGATCATCGCCCCGCCCAATGATTTCGTGACGGAGCAAGGGAACCCGTCGGCCATGGCCAAGGATTGGCGGAGTCGCAGGATCCAGGGAGGAGAGGTGGTTTCGGTTGTCCGCCGGCTTGAAGGGAGGCCCGCCATGGCGAAATCGGCGAACACGGTGAATGACGCTCGCAGTCAAACGTGAAGGATGAAGCCGCACCGGCAAAAGACCATTTTCAACGTTGATTTGTGCCGGGGAAGGTGTTCATTTATGTTGTTTCATGGAGCCTCCCAGCGGTCACCCGAAGATGCCATGATCCGTCAAGACAGACTGCCGGATGTGGCCGTCTTGTTGGCGTCGATGCTTTTCGAGACTGGTCGTGCCTATTCCACCCGAATGAAGGAGAAAATGAAAATGGGCGCCCCCCTCGCTGTCGTTCTGGAATATCATCGATCCACGAAGCATCACTTCAATCGCTACGCCAAGGGACCCGGTTTCATGGACTGGGCAACGCAGCCCAATCCATTCCGCCGCTACGACGGCGCCCCGCTCTTCCCCCTCCAGAGGACTTTTCCGCAGGGATCTCCGCCGTACGACCGCATCTACTCATCCACTGGGGTCGAACCACGTCCGCTCAATTTCCAAAATATTTCCCGGCTTTTTTTCGAAAGCCTTGCCATCTCAGCCTGGAAACGGGCTGGAGGAGATGCATGGGCACTCAGGGTAAACCCCTCCAGTGGCAACCTTCATCCCACGGAAGCTTATCTCCTGTGCGGTCCCCTGAATGGCTTGGTCGATACCGCCGCTGTTTTTCATTACGCTCCCCGGGAGCATGCCCTGGAGCTGCGGGCACGAGTTCCCCTCCCTCTTTGGGAGCTGCTCCTGGCAGGTGCTCCCGCCGGCATCATCTTGCTGGGCCTCACGTCTATCCACTGGAGAGAATCCTGGAAGTATGGAGAACGAGCCTACCGATACTGTGCGTTGGACGTGGGGCACGCTCTCGGCGCAGTGGGAGTGGCGGCGGCGGGGCTCGGTTGGCAGTGCGCCTTGTTGGAGCGTCTTGCCGCTCAAGACTTGGAAAGGCTCATGGGAACCGGGCATGCCCCCGGGGTGGAAAGGGAGGAACCGGACTGTCTGCTCGCCATGTTCACCGGCGGTGGATCTCGGTCGCTCCACCTTGACACCGGTGGAGAAGCAATCGATCGCTGGGAGGCCTTGGACTGGCTGGGCAAACCCAACCGACTGAGCCCCACCAACGTGGAATGGTCAGCCATCGAACGCGTTGCGGAAGCAGCACGAAGGCCGGTGGAAGCAAACGATTCAGATCTTCTCCCTCCAACAGTGAACGTGCGTGACCCCCTTCAGGTCGTCCAGGATCGGTCCCTGCCGCTGGCGCAAATCGTGCGCACAAGGCGCAGTGCCGTCGCCATGAACGGGGTCTCCACCATTTCCCGCGCTGCTTTCTATCACATTCTGGCGAGGACTTTGCCCGACATTCCTCCGCAAGTTCCTTTCGGCATGCTCCCTTGGCCCCCGCTCGTTCACCTTGCGATCTTTGTGCACAGAGTGGAGGGACTGGAGCCGGGCCTCTACTTCCTGGTTCGCAATGGAGTTCGGTGGAATGCGTTGAAAAGTGCAATGGCCCCGGGGCATCTGTGGGCAAGACCGCAGAACTGCCCAGAATCCCTTGATCTTTACCTTCTCGCACGGGGGGATTTCAGGCAGACGTCCATGCAGGTTTCCTGCTACCAGGAGATTGCGAGCGACGGCTGCTTCAGCCTGGCGATGATCGCCGAATTCCAAGAGCCTCTTCTGCAGGAAGGTCCGTGGTTCTATCCCCGACTATTCTGGGAATGCGGCATGATCGGTCAGGTTCTTTACCTGGAGGCGGAAGCGGCTGGGCTCAGGGGAACGGGTATCGGGTGTTTTTTCGACGACGGCATGCACGAAATCCTGGGGATTGAGGGAACGCGGTTCCAGGACCTCTATCACTTCACGGTGGGAGGGCCCCTGGAGGATCGGCGCATCGCCACCTTTCCGGCCTATCCCGATTGAAGCTGTCTCAAACCGAAGGCACAAGTGAGCTTTTTGATACCTCCCGTCTCCAATGAACCCGTTGATGGACCGACCCGATTCCTGTCACAGCAGGGACGACCCTTCATGCCAACGGAAATTCCCCACTTCCCGTTCTGAGGGTACATGCATCCCGTTACCCCGGCAAGGCAGGCGATGGAAACGAGATCCCCTATTCATCCTATCAGAGGCGGATGCCTCGCGTCTCCCTCCGGCTGCGATACCCGAGGGCGTTTGTGATGGCTCCATCCACCGACCATCGTCCACCGCCGACGGCCAGGAGTGCCAGGCTGATGCCGATGGCCAGGAGATGAAATTCGAACCCTTCACCCATCTGGGTTCCGTAACAGTTCATGAAGAAACCATAGGGCCAGTGCACAAGAAGAATTGCACCGGTCATCACGCACAAGGACCCGAAAGCGCACACCCTCGTGAAAAAACCGAGGACCAGGCCGATGCTCCCCACGGACTCAGACAGGATGACAAGAACCGTCAGGAACGGGTGGATGTGCAGTTTTTCCGAAAAGATCTGGATGGTACCTTGAAAACCTGCACCCCCAAACCACCCCAGAAGCTTTTGAGCCCCATGGGGCAACATGACAAACCCAAGGGTAACCCTCAGGACAAACCCTGCCCAAGAATCTCCCGTCTGAAAGACTCCCATTGCCTTCCCTCCTGCCTCCCCCTCCTGCCTGTAGCCCCATCACCCCCCCTTACCAGCAACTTTTCCCGGCAATTTCGTGTGCTGCCTTCCCCAAAACGGGGACGGACCTGCAGCATGAAAGGAACGACCCGCCTGTGAAACAGGTTGGACGAAAGACTACGCCGCAACCAGCAGGAGGCCTTCCGCCCGGGACTTCAGTGCCGCATTCATGGCGGAGAACCCCTGAACGGCATCCTGCTTCAACCGGAACCACAGGACGGGCACAAGGATTCCCCTGTAGATTTCGTGCTGAACAAAGCAGACTCGATTCTTCTCGAGGGGAAGAATGGAGAGGGTGTGCTCCCCATCCACCAGACCCGGAACGGGCAGTTTCCCCATCCATCGAATCTCCTCAGGGGGGCGCACGGAGAGAAGCATGGGCCGGATGTTGATGTGCATGCCATCATGGAGTCGCACGCGCATGCGCACTTGACTACCCGCCTCCAAGTTCCCTTCCGCCCGAAGGATGAACGGGTTCCAACGGGAAAAAGCCCGCCAGTCCGCCAGAACATTCCAAACCGCCCAAGGAGGTGCGTTGATCCCTATGGCCACCGTGATCGCCCTGGGCTTAGCGGCCACATGAACGACAGAACAAGCATCATCCAAGACCTTGAGCCTCCACTTCCGCTAGGGCCTGTTTCGCCTTGATGAGCCTCTTCACGTAGTTGACGGCCTTGTCTCCATTGCCGGAAGCAACAGCTTTGAGGAGATCCCCCTCGAGTTCCGCCACTTCCAGACGCTGGTAGTAATCGAGGGTCTCCTTGAGATGAGCCAGGACGATTTTACCGGTGAGAATTGGGTGGTTATTGGTCACGTTGGCGTCCTTGAAACGAATGCCGTGCTCCAGTTCCACCTCCAGCCCGACGCGGAAGTCCTCAAGTCGAATGGGCATCTTCTCGACGTTCACCTCATCGAGGATGATCTTGGCCTCTTTCTCCTGCACTTCGGGCTTCTTGAGCTTCGTCCAGTCGCGGATTTTCAACGCCTTGCAAACGCGCTTCACTTCATCCACCGTTACGTACTCGGGCAGATCCATAGCCTCTCCTTTTCTTGTTTCGCACGCTAAGCTGAGCAAAGTCATGGGGCAGGCAAAATATGTTTCATAAAATTACGCACGACTTTCACTTTTTCAACCGGAACTCCCACCGTGCGGGAGTATCACACACATCTCCAACCCCCCCCGATCAACCTCCAGACACATCCGCGGGCAACTCCCCGGGCAGCGGACTCCGAAATCGGTACGGATGTGATCCGGGCGCCGATCATGGAAGCTCCCTCCTCGTACCGGAGTGGCTTGCCGTCCATATCTTTGGCGGAGACCACCATACCGTTTTCATCAATGGCGAGCTTCGCAACCCTCTTTCCCATGGCTTTCCTCCTCTTGTATTGTCCAAACGTTTGATCCGTCCACAGACGCTTACAGAACCAAGACAACCCTCCAACGCCCGGCAGGGTGACTGAACGCGTCAGAAAAACAGGGTGATCCGGCCCAAGATGGATCTCTCGGGTATGAGTCGTGGAGAGGCTGGGTCCGTATCCTGAAACTTGAAGGACTTGTCGAACAGGTTCCTCCCCTCGAGGGTGATGATGCCCGTTCTCTTGGGAAGACGATAGCCGATGGCTGCGTCCAGGACAAAGAAGTGACTGTCCCCAGGTTCGATGATCGGTGACAGCGTCCCGGTTTCTTCCTGGAACGCATAGCCGGTGAGGAAGCGTCCCTCCTGGCCCACCAGTGAAGGCTTCAGCCGGAACAGGAAACCGGACGGGTGGTAGTATCCTAATCCCAGTGAGAACCGATGGGTGTCCAGCCGTTCGAGGTTGTTCGCCAGCAGGTCCCCGGCATTCCTGAACTGTTCGAACTGGTACTCCGGGCTGACCGCGATCCGGCGATGCGGAGTCCAGTGGACGTAAGCCCTCACAAAATGCTCCTCCAGATCCCCCTCCACGACCTCCTGTCCGAAAAGGCCCGGTGCGTCCAGATCCCGGCGGGAATACTCCGCCCCGGCATACAGGCCGGCACTGATCTTCTGGTCAACGCCCACGCCGTATCGCCATGCCTTCGTCCCCTCCCCGTCGTCGTAGAACTGGTTGAAGCCTGCAACCTGCGTCGGCTCCAAAGTCTGATCGGAAAGAAGGGTCCGCTTGAAGGTCCTGAAGGCAGCCGCACGCAATGTGGTACCGGGCAGGGGGCTCCACGTGACCCCGACCTTGGGGTTCCACTGCTCACGATCCAGCTTCATGACACCACCGTCGAAAAGGTCGCAGCTCACTCCGAGGGTCCAGGTGACGCAGGCTGGCAGGTTGAGGAGGGAATACACGTAGAAGTTCCGATGATTGATGTCGGCTTCATGCAGAAACGGAAGATCGGGCAAAAAGGTGAGTTCTTCTTCCAGATCATTGCCGAAGTAGCCCCCACCGGTGATGAGGCTGAATCTATCCCCGCGAAAAAGGTGCTGTGCCTCAAAGCCGTATCCCTCCTGGTCCGATCTGATCCGGCCCGAACTCAGGGAGGTATCCAGTTCGAAGGTCCGGTAGCTCGCCGATGCGATGAAATCCGAACGTGGTGAAAAGGAGTGGCGAAGACCGAAGCGGACAGCTTTTGCGCGGCCCTTATCCCGGAACTCTGTGTCGTAGGCATCGGGGTCAAACCGAAGAAGCAAATCGCCCTCATCCGACACCGCATAGCGGTACTCGGCCTGAACACTGGTCTGGGGTGTCACATCCACCTGGGCAAACGCGTTGTATAGGTCTTTCTTGATGCCGTTGTTAGGGCGAAAGCCGTCCGATTCATAGTGGTACTGGCCCAGGCTGTACGAAAAAGGTCCCCACAGACCCGACTGGACCACTTCCTCCCCGAAGGTCTCATGCTCCCCTGCAACGCCGCTCGCCAGAAATGCCAGCCGGTTGCGGTTGAAGAGCGCGCTGAACTCGTTCACCGTCGCCTCCGATGGCCCGAGAGTCCCGGGCATCAGCAACCTGCTTTCGGCCAACTGAGGCTGGACAGGATTGATGTTGAGGGGCTGGAGCAACTGCGCCTGAAGCAGTTCGCTCACACGGGCGATCTCGTGGCGGGGCAGAACCGAGTAGGAATCCGCAAGCAGCCTGTGTGCCGAAAAGTTTGCGGGATCCAGGCTGAGTGCTTTCCAACCTTCGGCAAGGGCCGCCTGCTCAAAGTCCAGGTCCTGGTAAATCCGGGCAAGCCCCACGCTGCGTGCAGCAAGGTCCTGGTCCAGCTGTAACCGCGACCTGAAAACCGCCCGGTTGTCGTTTAGGGCAATGGACTTTTCCAGGTCTTGCAAAGCTTCCACCGGTCTGTTGACCGTCTGTTTCAAAACGGCGTGGTAGAAAAAAGGCGTGGGATCCAACGGATCCAACTCTTTAGCCGTCTCGTACTGTTCCCCGGCCCGGCTTTCCTTTTTCTCCTCGAAATAGGCTTTGCCGAGATAGCTCCTCAACAAAGAATTGCCAGGATCCAAAATCACGGCACACTCGATCTCCTTTCTGCCCTCTTCGACCCTGCCGTCCCGAATTTTTGCAAGTCCGAGACCCAGGCGCGGCATGGGATCGGCCTGGTCCAGGCGAATGGCCTTTTCAAAAGCCCTCCGGGCATCCCTCGTGCGGATCCGCGCGAGATGGGCAAACCCCAGGACAGTCTGGGTGCGCGAAAGGTGTGGATTCAGCTGGACGGCCCTTTGGGCGGCTTCGACAGACTGGTTCAGGTAGCCGAGGGAAAGAAGGATTTCAGCCAGTCGAGCCTGCACAAGGGCGCTGTCGGGGCTCAGTCGCGCAGCTCTCCGGCCACTCGCCAGGGCTCCTTTCAGGTCGAAGTTCGCCTGCTGGGTGTAGGACAAAGCAACCCAGCTGACCGACGACTCCGGGGACCGCTCCGTCGAACTCCGGGCAAGCCGCAGGGCCCGGTCTTTATCGTTTCTCGCCAGTTCAATGACGGAGAGGAAAGCGACGCCCTGCCCGTTTCCCGCATCGGCTGCCAGAACCCGCTCCACATCCTCCCGCGCTTCCTCCACCCTTCCAACGGTCAGAAGGAGACCGGCGCGGTAAAGTAAGAACCGTGGATCTTGAATATCCTCCGTTTCCGGACCCAGAGCCCCGAACGCCTCCTGGAGGTCGTTGGCCTGGTAGCGTTCCATGGATCTTCGGACACTCGCCTGCCAGGACGACTCCCCGCCTTCAGCAAGTTCGTCGGACCGCCATTCCACGATGGGAGGATAGTATAGAGCCCATTGCACGGCATCCCTGGGACGCAGGACCACCAGTGGTTCCGGGGCTGACGCCCCCGACACCCGGGCAGATTGCCCCTTGGCAAGGTTGAGCTCCCCCCACTTGTTTTCCGCCAGGACTTCTCCCTCAAATACAGTGATGGTGGCTTCCCCTGCGTCCACTTTCATGAGGAACTCGGTGCCTCCGATGGTGGCGTTCACGAAAGGCGTGATGACCCTGAAACCTTTGGGTGTGCGACTGAGGAAGTGGGCAATGCCGGACATGAGACGGACGAGGAAATTCTCGTTCTCGTCGCTGCCGACGAAGGTCACCGTGGTGTTTTCATCGAGACGGACACTCGTCTCGTTCCTCAAAAGGATCGCTGCTCGGCTCCTGGAGCCCACTCGGAGCATGTCACCAGCACACAGCGTATCGTCCAACTCGACTCGGATCCAGCGAGACTCGCCTTCCTTACGGCTCTGAACCTCGCCCTGAACCGACAAGACCTTGGCCGCCCAGTCCTGGCAAGACTGGCCCGCCATCAAAAGACACGGAGAAAACGCTTCACTGCTGAAGAAAAGAAGTGCCCCCAACATTGCAGCCAGGCAGATGATCATCACACCCCCCCCTGTTTTCCCAATCGCATCCCAGAGAGAAAGACAGCAAGCTCCATTTTAATTCCCGCTCGAAGATGATGGCCGTTTCAGAGGATCATTTGCCATTCACAACATGAACGCCCTCCCATCGCGATGCCGTACCCTTTGCAATGAACTCCCGGCAGGTGTGAAAGTAGAACCGGGACGGCCCATCTTTCGGAGAGATTTCCAGGCACTTCCTAAAGAAGCCCATCGCCTCTTTCCAGGACTCTCTGCGACAGGAGGCCATCCCGCTTCTGAACAGATCGAACAGGCGCAATTGGTCCTCCCGGGCTTTCGCCTCCAACGCCATAAGTTCATAGATGACAACAGGGTTCGATTTGCCGGGCAGGACGAAGCTCCCCAAATCCCTCCAAAGCAATCCTTCCAATCCATCGATGACCTCTCTGGACAGGAGAATGCGCGTTCCCAGAAGCTTGTTCAGACGCTCGATACGGGAGGCCGTGTTCACCACATCGCCCACCGCTCGGTATTCAAAATGGTCGATCCCACCAACGTTTCCCAAGGAGATGCTGCCCGTGTGCAGCCCGATTCGGGTCGACAACCTGTGGAGGCTACCGCACTCCGCTTCGCAAAAACGCTTCACGGCAGTATCGATCTCCAGGGCAGCCAGGCAGGCCTCCATCCTCAATCCTCTATCAGGGCTGGAGGTGGCCCACACGGCCATCATGGAATCCCCCACCACGTCCGATACGATTCCCCCGCGACTTCTCACGGGCGCAAAAATCGCCTCGTAGTAACGGTTCAGGTAATCCCTCAATGCATCCGGACTCATGAGTTCCGACAAGCGCGCATACTGCTCTGCATCCGTCGAAAGGCACGTGCCATGGACAGTCTTCCCGGACAGGGGGAAGCTTCCCATTCCCTTGGAGATCTCATCGACGACCCTGTCGGGAAGATAAAACCCGAATGCTCGGCGGATCGTCTCACGTTCCCTGTGGGTATCCAGGTACTTCCACCAGAGAACGCCGAAGAATGTTAAGGGAATCTGCACCAGGAGGGGTACCACAATGGGGAGCCAAATTGCGCTCGCCACAAATGCCCTGTGGGCCGCCGCCATGTAGACACTACCTGCCAACACGCTGCAAAGCGCCGCACGGGGCATCGAGAGACCCCAGCAGACAGCAGAGAGCAAGGCACCCCATCCCACCACCAGAACTGCCTGGTAAACACCTTGAAGGGGTTCCAGATGGCTTGACTCAAGAAGATTGGCAAAAGCCGTCGCCGCGATTTCCACACCGCTCATGTCGATGCCGGTCGGCTGGGAAAAGGCGGTGTAGAAACCATCCCTCTGTTCGGGTCTGACCAATTGGGAGAGGCCGATGAAGACGGCTTTTCCCCTCACTTCCGGCCATGGGCTGGAATCTGCAGAATGGTTGCGCCCTTGCAAGATCACATGATAGGGGACTGTTTCCATGTGCCCGGGGGAGCCGTAAAAATTGAAATAGGCGTGATCGGGAGCACGGTACATGTTGACGAGTCCTTTGAGCAGCCCCAGTTTTCTCCGGTCCATGCTTTTTGATGAAACGTGCTCCAGGCGCTCCATCATGCGCCTCCCAATTTCGGGACTCCTGAGAAAGATTTCCCTAACGGCCTGGACCACCCTCTCCAGGTTTCCCCCAGGGCGTAGGCTTCCATAGGAGTCGGGCAAACCCGCCATTTCGCTTCCCGCAACGGAGGACAGGATGGAAAAAAACTCCCGGTGCACCTCTGCAGTGTACGCATGAAAGGCCAGGACAGGCAGGGACGGCCGGTCTCCCGATTCCGCCTTGAATGTCCAGTACCTGCTCACTTTCACCGGCACCTTAGGAAGTGGGAACGGAGCGGCCCCCAAAGCCGACTCCCCCAGCAGGGCAACCGGAGAAACCAGCTTTTCCAGGCTGATAAGGTCCTTTCCCTCCCCCCGAGCACCCGCGACAGCCATCGAATCATGCCTCAGGGACTGGCAGAGCAGGACGTTGCCGGCCTCCTTCATGGCATTTGCGAACAAAACGTCCTCGTCACCGGATCTCGGTTCTTCGAAAAAAATGTCGAAAACGATGATCTTCGCGCCCTCCTGCCGGAGTGTCTGAACGACGGACGCATGGAGGGACCGGGGCCACTTTTCGGCCCTGGACAGCAGGCTCAGGTTCTGGGCGGACTCCGTGTCCATGTTCACAATGAGGACGTCCTGGGGAGCCTGCCGTTCGCCCCGCAATTTGAAGAGAAAATGTAGACCGAGATCCTCCTCAAGTTCGTTCCCCAGGGAAGAAACGAGCGCGAGGAAGCCGGCGAACCCGGTGAGCAGCCCCGTAAGAATCGCTTTTCTGAAGCGACGATGCATGCGGGCCTACCTTTGGGAAAGGGCTTGCGTCGGTGCGGTGAACGCCGGGATGTCTTCTTGCCCCAGTCTCGCACTGTTTGGGAAAATGACGAAAACGAGCGGGGCCTACCCGGCAAAGATACAGCTGACCAGCACAACGACCAACATGCAGACAGGATAATAGCTCGCCCTGTTGAACAGGGCCGCAGCCGAGCCGACAGATCTCTCCCGGTACAGATCCCGCGCCGGGAGAATCAGGAGAAAGACCCCCACCAACAAGGATCCAGGGAGATAGGCGGGATGCAGCTTTGCAGGAGTCGTCCAGTAAATGAAGAGGCTGAGGACGGTCGCAATGGCCAGAGCCGCCGCGATGAGCAAGGCAGAACCTTCCGTACCGAACCGCACAGGAATGGTTTCCGCATCCAACTCCCGGTCCTCCTCGAGATCGGTCCAGTCGTTGGGAATGTTCTGTCCCCCTATCTCCCAGAAAAAAAGCCACAGGAAAAGCACCACCAGAAAGAGGAGGGGGGGATTGGGAACCACCGCAAAGACTGCCGCCAAAGCCCCCGCCGTCTTGACACCCCCACTCACCACCGTGCGCAGGGCACTCACCCTGAGCATCGTGCAATAGACAACCTCCGCCGCACACCCTGCGGCAAAAATCAAGGCACATACCGGGTTCAGGGCATAAGCTCCCACAAAGGCCACCATCCCCCAGGCGAAGGTCCACCAAAGACCCTCCCTCAAGGTGAGCAATCCCTGGGCAAGGGGATGACGGGCGTACACCGCATCCAAATCGTTCATGGAAGCGGGAAGACCGAACCGGGCGATCTTCTCCCGGTCCACCCTGTAGTCCACCACGTCGTTGAGGGCGTAGACCGCTGTGTAGCCTGCAAAGGCCGTCAGCAAGCCCAGGAAGACCATCTGAAGCGGCGGGATGGTTCCCAGGCAGATGACGGCCCCCAGTGCCGGAGTGGCCATGTCCAGGAGGCCGTGGGGCGTTCTGGAAAGAGCAAGAAAAAGCCTGATGCGTGCAAACCCGCTTGGCTGCACCAGGGAAGAGAAATTCAACGGGTCAACCTCCCGAGTTTTCTACAAGAAATCCGGTTTCCGGGAAAAAATCATCCTTCAGAGTAAATCTGCTGAAACAAGGCGTCAATCGCATCCTCACCCATGATCCCCCTGCTCAGGAGAACCTGCCGTATGGTTCGCCCCGTGCGGTGAGCCTCCTCGGCGATGGAGGCGGCTCCGTCGTAACCCAGGAGAGGAACCAGGTAAGTCGAAAGGGCGAGGCTTCCCTCAATGAGAGAACGGCATCGTTCCTCGTTGGCCGTGATTCCCTCCACGCATTTCGTCGCGAAAAGCCTCGCTCCTGATGCGATCAATTGGATCGACTGCAAGAGATTATACGCCATGAGAGGCATCATCGTGTTCAACTCGAAGATCCCCCCCTGCCCACCCAAGGCAATGCTCAGGTCATTTCCCATGACCTGGGCGCTGACCTGGAGGATCACCTCCGGGATCACGGGGTTCACCTTCCCCGGCATAATGGACGAACCCGGCTGGAGAGAAGGGATTTCGATCTCTCCCAACCCGCACCTGGGACCGGAAGCCAGCCACCTGATGTCATTGGCGATCTTGCTGAGGCTCACGGCAACGCTGCGCAAGGCGCCGCTCGCTTCCACCACCGCATCCATGGACGCCTGCGCCTGGAAATGATCCTCGGCTTCCCGGAAATCCCATTCCGTCTCACGGGAGAGAAGCCGGATAACGCCTTGTGCGAACGACGGATGGGTGTTCAGCCCGTTTCCCACGGCGGTTCCCCCCAGAGCGAGGGATGAAAGACCACCGAGGGTCCTTTTCAGCCTCCGCATGCCTTCTTGGATTTGCGTCCCGTAGGCGCCGAACTCCCGGCCAAGGCTGATGGGAACCGCATCCTGCAGGTGAGTCCTGCCGATCTTCACCACCCCGCTGAACTCCCTGGACTTTTCCACCAAGACATGTCGAAGCGCTTCCAGACCGGGGAGCAGGTCGTCCCGAATTCCCAACACGGCGGAGATATGAATGGTGGATGGAATCACATCGTTGCTGGACTGGCCGAGGTTCACATGGTCGTTTGGATGAACGGGGAACTTGCCCCCTCTTTTGCCCGTGAGAATCTCGTTGGCCCTGCCCGCTATGACTTCATTGGCATTCATGTTGGTGGAGGTTCCGGAACCCGTCTGGAAGACGTCCAGCACAAACTGGTCGACATATCCGCCTTCCGCCACCTCGTGGGCCGCTGACACAATAGCCTGGGCCAAGCGGGTATCCAGCAGACCCAGTTCTCCGTTGACCGCAGCGGCGTGCTTCTTGATGAGCCCAAGGCACCGGATGAACACGGGGGGGAACTTCAGCCCGCTTACCGGGAAATTCTCCACGGCTCTTTGGGTCTGCGCTCCGTAGTAGGCTTCCTCAGGCACAAAAACAACCCCCAGGGCGTCCTCTTCTTTTCGCCGGCCCGTTTCCAACTTGCAGCCCTTGCTTCAAAAAAAGCAAAAAGTCGGCACCCCCCTCAAGGTTTGCCCGACCGATGCTTTTCGATCTCCCTTTTCAGCGTGTTGATGCACTTGGTGACAGGAATCTCCTTGGGGCAGGCCCGGGTGCACTCTAAGTGATTCACACAGGCCCATACCCCTTTTTGGGAGTTCACAGCCTCAAGACGCTCCAGCTTGAGGTCATCCCTGGAGTCGAAGATGGTGCGATAAGCCCACACAAGGGCAGCGGGTCCCACGTACTGCTCGTTTTCGGCCATCACGGGGCAAGAACCCGTGCAGCAGGCACACAGGATGCATCGGATGACCTCCTCCACCTTCTTGCGTTCCTCGGGGGACTGGCTTCTTTCGCGAGGAGGGGGGGCTGCAGAGCTGATCAGATACGGGCGGAAGTACATGACCCCGGACAGGAAGCCATCCACGTCCACCACCAGGTCCTTGAGCACCTTGAAAAAGGGAAGGGGCTCCACCACCACTTCAGAACCCAGGTAGTCCTTCACCAGTTTCTGGCAGGCCAAGGCACACCGTCCGTTGATGCGCATGCCATCAGAGCCGCAAACCCCATGGCCGCAGGACATGCGGTAACTCAACGTCCCGTCCTGCTCCCACCGGATCCGGTTCAGACAGTCGAGGATCCGTTCCTCCGGTTCAGCCGAAACCAGATAGTTGCGGTACACCGGCTCCCGGTCCACTTTCGGATCGTATCGAAAGATCCTGAATCGCATCTCCATTTCAGTAGGTCCTCGCTTTGGGCTCGAAGCGCGTAATCCTCACCGACTTGAAAAACACTTCCGGGTCTTCGCCGGTTTTTCGCACAAGCGTGTGTTTCAGCCACCCGCCATCGTCCCGCTCGGGAAAATCCTCCCGGTAATGGGCACCGCGGCTCTCCTGCCTCGCCTTCGCGGAAACGACGATGACTTCTGCAAGGCCCAGGAGACTCTCCAGTTCGAGTGCCTCCAGGAGGTCCGCATTGAAGCGTTTGCCCCGATTGTCCACTTTCACGCGCCTGTATTGATCCATCAGCCGGCGAATTTCCGTCAAGGCCTTTTCGAGGGAACCTTCCCGGCGGAACACCGAGCAGTTCTCCGTCATGGTCTTCTGAAGAGACGCACGGATCACCCCGGCCCGATCTCCCTCCCTGCGGTCCAGCACCCGCTTCATCCGTGACACGGCGGGATCCTGGGCATTCCTTGGCAGATCCTCCCATTCCAGTTCTCCCAAGGACGTGGCCATCGCCTCTCCCGCCCTTCGCCCGAAAACCACCAGATCCAGAAGCGAGTTGCACCCAAGCCGGTTGGCACCGTGGAGGGAAAGGCAAGCGCACTCCCCCGCGGCAAAAAGCCCCGGCACGGGACGGTGATGAGCATCCAGGACTCTTCCATCCAGATCCGTGGGGATTCCCCCCATCATGTAATGGCATGTGGGCCGCACGGGAATCGGATCCCTGGCCGGGTCGATGCCGAGGTAAATCCTAACGAAAGAAGAGATGTCCGAGAGCCTCTCCCTCAGGCGTTTTTCCCCGAGGTGCGTCAAATCCAGGTGGACGAAGTCCCTGCCGTCGATACCACGCCCCTGCAGGATCTCCATGTGAATCGCCCTGGAAACCATGTCCCTGGGTGCCAGATCCTTGATCGTCGGGGCATACCGCTCCATGAAAGCCTCCCCTGAGCCGTTGCGCAGAATTCCCCCCTCCCCTCGGGCCGCTTCGCTGATGAGCACCCCGAGGCCATAGATTCCGGTGGGATGAAACTGCACGAATTCCATGTCTTCCAAGGGAATTCCGGAGCGGTAGGCCAGGTACACCCCGTCGCCCGTGTTGGCAAAACAATTGCTGGTGGTTCGAAATACCTTTCCGAATCCCCCAGTGGAAAGGAGCACGATCCGACTGTGAAAACAATGGACTTCACCGGTGGCCAACTCATACACGACAATTCCCGCCACCCTGCCTGCAACCATGATGAGGTCAAGCATCTGAAACTCGGAATAGATCCTGACCCCTCTTCTGACCGCCTCGAAATAGAGGGTGTCCATCATGACACGACCGCTTCGGTCGGCCGCGTAACAGGCCCGCTTGACAGGACCCTTGCCGAATTCCCGGGTATGGCCGCCAAATGCCCTTTGGGCGATCTTCCCTTCAGCGGTCCTGTTGAAGGGCACTCCCCAGTGCTCCAGTTCGTAGACGGCCCTCGGGGCATCCCTGGCTAGGATTTCCGCCACGTCCTGGTCCGTCAAGTAGTCTCCCCCCTTGACGGTGTCGTACATGTGCCACTCCCACGAATCCGGCTCCTCGTTTCCCAGGGCCGCCGCAATGCCCCCCTGTGCAGCCCCCGAATGGGAGCGCGTGGGATAAACCTTGCTTATAAGCGCCACCTCTCCGCTGTTCGCCGCTTCCAGGGCAGCCCTAAGCCCCGCCAGACCCGCGCCCACAACGACAATATCATGTTTGAAGACCATTTGATTCCCCCTTATGCCCCGCCATTGCGCTGCGTCCGCAGGGGGTTTTCCAGTCTTGGGATCTTCCCCATCAACAACTTGAACGCAACTCGGTACGAAACGGAGGTCACCGCTTCTCCCTGGGCTGGTACACGCAACCCACGGGACCGCAGTAGTCCCCCACATACTCTGCCTGCGGGCGATAGAGGGCCGGTTTTCCCTGGGCCTCCGCAAACTTCTCTTCCAGGATATGAGCGCACCATCCCGCGATTCTGGACATGGCAAAGACAGGTGTCATGAGATCCACCGGGATGCCGATCAGGTAGTAGACTGATCCGCTGTAGAAATCAACGTTGGGCTTGATGTTGCTCTTCCCCCGTTTTTCGAACTCCCGGAGGCCCTCTTCCTCGATCCGGGTGAGCAGGCGGTACCAGTGCTCGCAGCCTGTTTTTTGGGAAAGCCGCCGGGACATTTGCTTCAGGACCTTCGATCGAGGATCGACAGTCTTGTAGACGGCGTGGCCCATGCCCATGATCTTCTCCCCGGCGTCCAATCGCCCCCGAACCCAATCGCCAACCTCATCCTCCGACCGGACCGTTTTCTCCACCTGGAAGAGCATCTCCATGACCCTGGCGTTGGCTCCCCCATGGAGGCTGCCCGAGAGGGCACCCACGCCGGCAGCCACCCCCGCGTACATATGGGCCTGCGTGGAAACCACCTCACGGCAGGCGAAAGTGGAGGCATTGAACGTGTGGTCCGCATGGAGGATGAGACAGACGTCCAGGTCCCGTGCCGCATCCTCGTCCGGTTTAAGACCTGTCAGCTGCCAAAGGAAATTGGCTGCATGGGGCAGATCATCGTTGGGAGGCACGGGATCCAGTTCCTGCCGGATGCGGTGCCAGGCGGCCATCAAGGCCGGAATCCTCGCAATGAGGCGGATGGCTTTCCTCACATTGGCGTCACGGCTCTCGTCCCGGAGGTCCGGGTCAGCCATGGCGAGCATCGGCACCGACGCCTGAAGCACGTCCATGGGGTCCGACTCTTTCGGCCAAAGTTTGAGACTCTGCAGGACAAAGGGGGGAAGGACCCTTTCCGCCCTGAGCTGTTCTTCGAATCGGCGAAGCTCCCCAGAACTCGGCAAAGGCCCATGGAGCAGCATCCAAGCCGTTTCGGGAAAGGTGGATTTCTCCGCCAAATCTTCGATGCGGAAGCCTCGATAAATGAGAACCCCGTTTTCGCCGTCGATGTAACTGATCTTTGTATCCGCAACCGTCACACCCCGCAGTCCTATGTTCTTGTATCGCACCTCGCCAGCCATGACGACCTCCGTATCAACCCACTCCCCGGCGAAGGAGAATCAAGCATTGTTTTCTCAGCCTCCCCCCGACACTTCCCCATCACCCTGCCATCAACCGGGATCGTACGTGGTTCAGTTTCCCTCCCGCCAGGAGATGTTCCCTCTCCAGGTCAGAGACGTCCAGGAGGACGTGGACAATCTTTCCATCGACCCGGATGGCAAGTTCACGAACCCCCTGCCGGATCCTTTCCCGAATGCCCTGGCAAAGGACTCTGCTTCCAACCCGGAAGAGATCGTAGTCACCGGCATTCTTCAGGGTGAGCGGCAGGATGCCGAAATTGCAGAGATTTGCCTTGTGAATTCTTGCAAAACTCTTGGCCACCTTGGCTCGAACCCCGAGGAAACGTGGAGCGAGTGCGGCGTGTTCACGGCTCGAACCCTGACCGTAGTTTTCCCCTCCCACCACGATTACTGCCCCTTTCCCTTGGCAGTGCCTGTGAAACTCAGGATCCACCTGGGAGTAGACAAACTCGCTGATGGCTTCGATATTGGACCGAAGGGGAAGCACCCTGTTCCCCCCAGGCATGATGGTGTCGGTGGAGACATTGTCCCCGACCTTGAGCACCACCTCCGCTAGGAGGTCATCAGGAAGGGGATCCATGGCCGGGAGCGGCCTGATGTTGGGGCCCCGAACCACCTCGATGCGCTCCGGGTGCGCATCCGGCGGAACGATGGAGTGAAGGTCGACGATATACTTTTCGGGGTCCCGGACCGTCGGATAATTCATTTCCCGGGCCAGGTCGCGGGGATCCGTGATCACCCCCTTGAGGGCGGCCGCAGCAGCGGTCTCGGGTGAACACAGGTAGACCTTGTCATCCTTCGTTCCCGATCGCCCCGGAAAGTTCCTGGGCATGGTTCTCAGGCTCACCTCGCCTGTTCCCGGCGCTTGGCCCATGCCGATACACCCCAGGCAACCCGGTTCATGAATGCGTGCTCCGGCCTGGAGCAGTGCCATGAGTCCCCCCTGTGCGGCCAGGTTTTCCAGCACCTGTCTGCTCCCGGGGTTAATGTGGAAGGAGGTGCCGGCAAAGGCGCGTCGATTCTCCACAATCCTCGCCACCACCATGAGGTCCCGGAACGAGGAATTGACGCTGCTCCCCACAATGACCTGATCCACGCCGATTCCGGCCACATCCCTCACCGGCACCACGTTTCCGGGAGAGGAGGGACAGGCGATGAGCGGTTCCAGGGTGGAGAGGTCGATTGCATCCTCCTCGTCGTACACCGCGCCTTCATCAGCCTCCAAGGCGACCCAGGCATCCCCCCGGCCCTGTGCCTCCAGATAGGTTAGGGTGTTCTCGTCCGATGGGAAAATGGACGAAGTAGCTCCCAGCTCGGTTCCCATGTTGCCGATGGTTTCCCGGTCGGTGGCCGACAGCCCCAGCACCCCGGGCCCCCTGTACTCCACCACTTTCCCCAGGCATCCCTTCACTCCGTACCTGCGAAGCATCTCTAGGATCACATCCTTCGCACTCACCCAGTCTGGGAGAACCCCTGTCAAAGTCACTCCGAGTACGCGAGGGCAGGGCATATGGTAGGGAAAACCGGCCATTGCCAGGGCTACGTCCAGGCCGCCGGCGCCGATCCCCAGCATGGAAATCCCGGCGGCTCCCGGCGTGTGGCTGTCCGCTCCCAGAATCGTCTTGCCGGGAACCCCGAAACGCTCCATGTGCACCTGGTGTGAAACACCATTTCCAGCCGGACTGAAGTAGAGTCCGTAACGGGCACAGGCCGTTCTTAAATATTTGTGGTCATCCGCATTCTTGTGGTCCGTCTGCAGGATGTTGTGATCCACGTACTGCACCGCCAGCTCGGCTCTCACCGAAGGGATACCCAGTGCTTCGAATTCAAGCATGGCAACGGTTCCCGTCGCATCCTGCAAGAGCACATGGTCGACCCTAATGGCAATGTCCCGGCCGGGGATGAGTTCACCCTCGACAAGGTGCTGCTGGAGAATCTTCTGAGTCAGATTCAGGGCCATTATGAAATCCTCGCGGGGATGCTCGGCCCCCGGCTTCACCGGACGGGGACCCTTCAGAAGCCACACCGTCGACAAGACCGCCCCGGCAGAGAAACGGGCGGCGAACCACCGATGCATATGGTGCTCGATTCGGGAAAATCAAGACGGTGTGGTCCCTGAGGAGGACCGCACCCGGGCGGCAAAAACCTGCAGGAGCCTCGGCGGGCTTCTTCGAGAGCCTGGTGAAGACGGTTCATTTTTTCACAGAGGCCATGCTCACTTGCCTGCTACCCCCACTTCCCATGAAGTCTCCACCAGGCCTTTCTCCACTCCCTTGGCACATCAACGCAGTCGATTCTTTGCTCTTCCTCCCGCACTCACTTGACTTTTTCGCTCAGCCCCTTGCCTGGCTTGAATTTTACCACCTTGGATGCGGGAATTTTGATCTTGGCACCGGTCCTCGGGTTTCGCCCCTCCCGTGCGGACCGGTTCCCTACACTGAACGTGCCGAATCCCACCAGGGTCACCTTGTCTCCCTGGGAGAGAGCTTCGGCAACAGCGGCCACGAATCCCTCGACGGCTTTTTCCGCCTGGGCCTTGGTGATGCCTTCAGAGGCGGCGATTCTTGAAACCAGATCTGCCTTGGTCATGCTCTTTCCTCCTCCTGATGATTGTTCCAAAACACGCCGAAAGAAGCTCCATTTCCCTCTCAACCTTCAGGAACCCTTCGAAAGGCTCTCACAGCGATTTCCGGACTCCCACGACCATGCTCTCAGGGGACGGATGCAAGATCGCCTCCCTCGTGCGAAGACGCGGTCAAAGGCGTGCGGCTCAGGGCCATGTACCCGTCGACTCCGCCGTGCCCACTATAGGAGATGCTGCGATTCCGATTCTCCCCACAAAGATCTCGCCCGCCATTTAGGATGGACCAGCGTTGGAACTTGTGAGACACCCTCAGGGTCCAGCCGACTTCAACAACTCCCGCGCAACGCGGCATCACCCCCTTTCAGACCGGCGAAAACACTTTTTTCCCGCTGTGTGCTTTTCATCGGGCCCCCCTCGGACGGGTGTTGTCGCTGAGGTGAGGCCACTCCACGAGATATGAAGATGACAAACGAATGCCGGAGGGAGATCGCAACCAAGGCGATGCAGACCATATCGATAACCGGAAAGACCGTCGGACGGCCCACCGAAACAGCTTCAAACCAGTCAATGGAGAATTTGGGCCATTCTAAAGGGAGAGATCCTGAAAAACAATCCTTTTTCTGGACGTGAAGGCTTCCCAAACGAAAGACTCCGGCTCAGCCGGGAGCTTTCCGGCCAAATCCCTTTCCAGCTTTTTCATTGACGGGTTCGAGATCTGGTGGTAACAGTTTGCATCAAAGGTCGGACACTTACCATTTACCAGTTCGGGCTGTATTTCATCACACACATTACGGAGGTAAGCCATGGCGATTCGCGTATTCATCGAAAGGGAGATCCAACCAGGTAACGACCTCAAGCTTCACCAACTGCTCATGCAACTGCGTGCCAAGGCAATGATGCAAAAAGGCTACATCACCGGGGAGACACTGAGAGACATTAACGACCCCAGCAAGTTCCTCGTTATCGGGACCTGGAACAGCATCCAAGATTGGCAGGCATGGAACGCCAATCCGGACCGGAAGAAGATCCAGGAGGAATTGAACAAGCTCCTGAAGTCCCCGGAAAAATATACGGTGTATTCTTACTGAGGAGTTGGCGCCGATTCAGTTGCCTTCTCAAAGGGGACTGTCCCGGCTCTGATGTCTAGATGCTGCCCTCGACCCCTTCCCCTTGCCATTCCCCGTTCCTGCCCCCGGCAATCCCCTCTTTTCCCTGCCGGGGGCAGGTCAGTCTACTCCTCGTTGCACCCGGTAGACCCCCTTTTCTCCTGCCAAAGCGGCCATGACCCTCTGAAGATGCTTGCTGTCCTTCACTTCGACCCTGAGGTGGCAGACGGTGTGGTCCTTGCTCTGCCCATGGGTCTTGACATCCACAACGTTCACGTCCATCTGCCCCAATACCTTGCTGACGGACGCCAGCATTCCCTTGCCTCCCGACAGGAGAACCTTGATATCCACCGGGAAGGTTTGCTCTGCCCCCGTATCCCACTGAACGTCGATCTTCCTGTCTGCGTCTCCCCGGTCCGGGTTTTTGCAGGATTGCCGGTGAACCGTGATGCCCCGTCCTCGGGTGATGTAACCCACGATGGGTTCGCCCGGCAAAGGATTGCAGCACCTGGCCATGCGGGTCATGACGTCCTCGACGCCTCTCACCAGGATCCCATCGTCAGCAGACCGGGATTTGCGCTTCTCCGTGGGGAAGACAGGTTCCCTGGGAGCCGGTTCCTCCTCCTGGGCCACAGATGGAAGCCTGCCCAGCACTTGCAGGGGGGTGATCTTGCTGTAACCGATCCCGGCCAGCAGATCGTCCACCGTCTTGAGGGAGAAAGCCCTAGCCACATCGACAAGCTCAGGTGAATTCATGAAATTGGCAAAGTTCAAGCCTTTTTTCCTGAATTCCTTATCACACAGTTCCTTGCCGACCGCGATGGACCGTTCCCGTTCCTCCGCCTTGATCCACTGCCGGATGCGGTTGATGGCCTTGGAACTCTTGACGAACTTCAGCCAGTCCTTACTCGGGCGGTGGTTGGCGGATGTGAGGATTTCGATGGTATCCCCGTTCTGGAGTTCCTGCTTCAAGGGGACAATTTTGCCGTTGACTCTCGCCCCGACACACCGGTGCCCCACCTCCGTGTGGACCTCATAAGCGAAGTCCACCGGTGTGGCTCCCCTAGGGAGCGCCTTGACGTCGCCGTTGGGAGTGAAGACGTAAACCTCGTCGGGATAGAGGTCCAGCTTCATGGCATCGAAGAGGGTCTTGGGGTCCCGCCACTCCTTGTTCCACTCCAGGAGTTCCCTCAACCAGGAAAACCGCTGACTCTCCTCCTGGGCGACTTTCCCGACCGGGGCCTTTTCCTTGTAAAGCCAGTGGGCGGCAATCCCCTCGTCGGCGATGGTGTTCATCTCCTCGGTTCTGATCTGGATTTCCATCCTTTCTCCCCGAGGGCCGATCACCGTGGTGTGAAGGGACTGGTACATGTTGGACTTGGGCTTTGCGATGTAATCCTTGAAACGCCCGGGGACTGGCTTCCAGAGATCGTGAACCATTCCCAGGGCTTCGTAGCAAGCCTTGACCGTGTCCACAATGATGCGAAAGGCGATGACGTCGTAGACCTTCTGCAGGTCCACGTTCTGACGGATCATCTTCTGGTAGATGCTGTAAAGGTGCTTCGCTCGACCGCTCAAGCGTCCCTTGATCCCGTATTCCTGCATCTCCGCGGAGAGGATCCCCATGACCTCGCCCACGTAACGCCGGCGATATTCCTCCGTCTTGGCTAACCCCCCCTCGATTTCATCGTACGCCTCCGGTTCCAGACAGCGGAATGCCTGGTCCTCCAGTTCCCTTTTCAACCAGTCGATTCCTAGGCGGGCCGAAAGTGGCGCGTAAATGTTGAGAATCTCCTGTGCAAGGAGCTTTTGATCCTCCGATTCCCTACACCTCAGGTTTCTCACTTCGTGGAGGCGGTCCGCCAGTTTCACCAGCACCACACGAATGTCTTGTGAGACGGCGAGGATCATCTTGCGGACATATTCCGCCTGGCGGTCTCTGCGGTTGCTGAAATCCAAACGGCTGAGCTTGGTCAGCCCCTGGACCAATCCCGCTACATGATCACCGAATTCCTCCACCAGTTCCTCGTACTCCGTCAACTGGTAGAGCAAGACATTGTGGATCAAGGCCGCCGCAATGCTCTCCTCATCGAGTTGCATCTGGGTGAGAATACCTGCGACGGCAATAGGATGGTCCAGGTAGCGGGTCTCACGGTTCCGGAGCTTGCCGCCGTGCATCTTCGCCGCAAACACGTAGGCTTTCTCCACCAGGGCGATGTTGGCCTTGGGGTGGTACTCCAGGAGCCGGTCGACGATTTCGAAAAACCTCAAAGTCCCCATCGGGTTCATTCCAGAATCGATTCCCCCGTCAGACGCTCCACTTCAATCATCAGTCTTCTCAGCAACTCCCCCTCGGGCACCTTCTCAACCCTTTCCCCCTTCTTGAAGAGAATACCGCTTCCCCGGCCCCCTGCAATACCCACGTCGGCTTCACGGGCCTCCCCGGGGCCGTTCACCACGCAACCCATGATGGCCACCTTGAGGGGGGTGCGGATCTTCCTGAGCATCCGCTCCGCCTCTTCCACCAGGGATATGAGACCCACTTCCGTGCGGCCGCAGGTGGGACAACTGATGAGCTCAACGCCCCGGTTTCGCAACTTGAGGGCTCGCAGGATGCTGTAGGCGACAGGGATTTCGTCTTCGGGGTCCCGGGTGAGCGAGACACGCAGGGTATCCCCGATGCCCTCGTAGAGGAGCATCCCGATGCCCAGGGCCGACTTGACCGCTCCGTCCACGAGAGTTCCCGCCTCCGTCACCCCCAGGTGAAGGGGATAGTCCGTCTTTGAGGCGAGCAACCGGTAGGCTTCCAGGGTGGTGAGGACGTCCGAGGATTTCAGGGAAACCTTGATGAGATCGAAATCGTTTTCCTCGAAAATACGGATGTGCTTGAGAGCACTTTCCACCATGGCTTCGGGGGTAGGGTGCCCGTATCGGGCGAGAATTTCCTTTTCGACGGACCCGCTGTTCACCCCTATGCGGATAGGCACCTGGCGTTCCTTCGCCAGCGTCACCACCTTGCGCACCTTCTCCGGCCCCCCGATGTTTCCAGGATTCAGGCGCAGGCCGTCCACACCCGCTCTCAAAGCCCCAAGGGCCAAGCGATGGTCGAAGTGAATGTCGGCGACGAGGGGAATCCCGATGGCCTCCTTGATGCGAGGGATCTGTTTTACGGCTTCCTCATCGGGGACCGCCACACGGACCACCTCACACCCTGCATCCTCGAGGCGCCCGATTTGGGCGACCGTGGCCTTCCAGTCCCGAGTGTCCGTATTGGTCATGGACTGGACCACAACGGGCGCCCCCCCGCCGATGGGCACACCTGCCAGGTGAATCTGCTTCGAATGGCGTCTTGAATACATGCAAATGGACCTTTTCTCCGTCTGATCGCCCTTCTGAAATCCCAAAATTGCATGAAACCGATGAACCGCAGTCTGCAAAATTAACACGCCACCCTTGAGGAACTCAAGAACGGCGACTGAATTTGAGCATCATTTCCAGGAACTAAGGAGATGTACCGACAGGGTCCATCCTGGGAAAGGCGACTTCTACGCATGGTTCCATACAGAAAGAGGCTGGATGGAGGTAATGCCTCTGTTGGCCTGTTGCCTCAGTCCGCAAGGCTTGGAGAACCGACTTTTCAACGACCCACTTCGAGAAAGGAGGAACCAAGCATCCACGAGGGAAAAATTCGGACCCCGCCAGGCGTTAGGGCGTATCTTTGCGGAGGATAAAGACATAGGTGGGGTTCAACCAATGAGCGACACGGCAGAGCAACTTTGCCAGACTCTGCCTTCTAGAGCCGGGAGGGCAAACGTCTGTTGCGGCATAGCTCTCCGGGTCGTGGATGATCTTCGCCGTGTAGTCCGTCACGTGAAATCCGGAAAGCAGTCGCCTGAGTCCCCAGTAAGTGAGGTGTTTTTCGTAGTATTCCTCACCTCTTCCCATAAATCTCACGTAGCGATGGGCGAGAGGCTTGGGGATAGCGGAGAGGAGTGGGAGCTGATAATGGGGTTCCATCCAGCTGAGGCGGTTTCCGGCGGAAAAGAAACAGAGCCCACCGGGTTTCAAAACCCGTCGGATTTCTCCCATCATTTGCTCCGCATCCGGTACATGTTCATAGACATGGGCGCAGACCGCCACGTCGAAACTTTCGTCCGCCACCGGTAGATGCAGGGCGTCGCTGTTTACGAAAAAGAGGCCTTGTGACCCGTGCCTTGCCGCGGCGTACGCCAACGCCTCCTTGTCGATGTCCAATCCCACGGTCATGCCGAAATGGCCGGCCATGAACGCTGTCATGATCCCAGTGGAACATCCGACATCAACGACCCTGAGACCAGCCATTTTTCCGTTCAGGGCATCGGCAAGCACAGCAAGTATCTTTTTCGCCTTCTGCCGTCTTTGATCCACGTTATACATGGCTCCCGGCAGGAACCGTGAATAATCGGTCTGGTATGCCTTGTTCAGAGATTTCAGGGACATGTTCGGTGCTGCACTTTTCATGGCCGCGGGCCCATCCATCTTCCGATGCAGAATCATACCACAGAAGAACGTCCATCCATACACGCAAGACGAGCAAATCTACTCAAAGTCGCCAACTCGCCCATAGTCCTCAACCGTTCGCCGAATCCCTTCTGTCAAACTGATCCTGCTGCGCCAACCCATGCTGGAGAGCCGGTCGATGTTGAGGAGTTTTCGGGGTGTTCCATCGGGCTTGCTCCGATCCCATTCCACAGCCCCCTGAAAACCCACCGAATCTGCCACCAGCGCGGCCAGTTCACGAACACTCAGGTCGACCCCGCAACCGATATTCAGCACATGGCGCCCGTCTGGAAAGAGGGAACTCCGGGAGAAGACCTCGTCCATTCTCTCCATGAGAAAAACGCAGGCGTCGGCCAGATCATCCGCATGAAGAAATTCGCGGCGCGGTTCCCCGCTTCCCCAGAGGCGCACCAACGGCGGAGACTTTCGCAAACCCTCGAGCACGTCACCAGGAATGAGGCCATGCCTGGCTTCATCAAGTCGGATGGCTTCCCAGTCTCCCCGATGGGCCAAATGGGCAAGATGGAACTTCCTGATGAGGCTCGGGAGCACATGGGAGTGCTCCAAGTCGTAGTGGTCATTGGGCCCATAAAGATTCGTGGGCATCACGCTCAGGAAACGGGTACCATACTGCCGGTTGAACGCTTCACACAGTTCGATGCCGGCGATTTTGGCAATGGCGTACGGTTGGTTGGTGGGCTCGAGTGGACCTGTGAGAAGAGATTCCTCCATGATGGGTTGGGGAGCGTTCCGGGGGTAGATGCAGGAGCTGCCCAGAAAAAGGAGTCCATTGACGCCGAATTGCCAGGCGGCCTCCATCACGTTGTTCTGAATCTTCAGGTTCTCCAGAAGAAAATCCACGGGAAACCGGCTGTTGGCATAGATCCCGCCCACCCTGGCCGCCGCGAGAAAGACCCACTCTGGTCGCTCATCGGCAAAGAATCGCTGGACATCGTGGGCACTGCAGAGATCCAACTCCCGGTGAGTGCGGCCCAAGACATTAACATAGCCCCCGCCCTTCAGGCGTCGCAAAATGGCGGATCCGGCGAGACCCCGGTGTCCAGCCACATAAATTCTTGAATGCTTGTCCATGTTTTGATCCGGATATCCCCATATGGAGGAGAAACTCTTGGCTTTCGGCAGCAACCGTCACATACCCGCCTCACAACTGGCAGGCAAAGGGAAGCCGTCACGCCTGCAGATGCTCTCTCGAACACTTTCGTTCAGGTCGCAGGCAACCATCTCCCTCACCAGTTCCGGGAAAGTCACGCTCGGCTCCCATCCCAAGACCGATTTCGCCTTCCTGGCATCTCCGATGAGCGTATCCACCTCGGTGGGGCGAAAGTAGGCGGGATCGATCTTCACGACAGGGGTTCCGACTCTCTGCGACGGGAGAATGCCGTGCCGCGTGTACTGATCCAGGAGCGGTGACGGCTCAAAACGGGCGATGATCCCCTGTTCCTCTTTTCCCAGACCGCGCCAATCCAGGTGGATTCCCAGCTCCGCGAACGCTTGATGGCAGAATTCCCGCACCGAATGCTGCTCCCCCGTGGCAATCACGTAGTCATCCGGTTTCTCCTGCTGCAGGACGAGCCACTGGGCCTTCACGTAATCCCTGGCATGCCCCCAGTCCCGCATGGCATTGAGGTTTCCCAGGTACAGGCAGTCCTCAAGCCCGAGAGCGATCCGTGCCGCACCCCGTGTGATTTTGCGCGTGACGAAGGTTTCCCCGCGAACGGGCGACTCATGATTGAACAGGATGCCGTTGCAGGCGAAAAGGCCGTATGACTCCCGGTAATTGACGGTGATCCAGTAGGCGTAGAGCTTAGCACAGGCATAAGGGGACCTGGGATAGAAGGGCGTGCGTTCCGTCTGAGGGATCTCCTGGACTTTGCCGAACAGTTCCGATGTGGACGCCTGATAGAACCGTGTTTTGCCCTCGAGTCCAAGGATACGGATGGCTTCCAGGATGCGAAGCGTTCCCAGGCCGTCGGCATCCGCCGTATATTCCGGCGTTTGGAAGGAGACCTTCACGTGGCTCTGAGCGGCGAGATTATAGATTTCGTCGGGCTGGACTTCCTGGACAATGCGGATGAGGTTCGTGGCATCGGTGAGATCCCCGTAGTGCAGGATAAAACGACGTCCCTCCTTGTGGGGATCTTCGTAAAGATGATCGATGCGCTGGGTGTTGAAGAGGGAGGCCCTGCGCTTGATGCCGTGGACCGTGTAACCCTTGTCCATAAGGAATTGTGCAAGGTATGCGCCGTCCTGTCCGGTGATTCCCGTCAGGAGAGCCACTCGCTTTGAACTGGGACCCATGTTCGACCTTCCTCTGGCCTGTTGGCCATTTCGCTTGCATTGTGAGCAGGGGAATACCCTCGCCCGTGAGCGTCCTTCAGAATGAACCCCCTGAGTGTTGTTCAAGGGGAAAATGCCCTGAAAAGCTGCCTTTCCTTACGAGAGGACCCATTGATCCATCGCGGGAATTGTTCTCCTGTGTGCTCTGCAATGGATTGGCCGTGACCGGGGTCCCATTGCTTGTGAGAGCTTCCAGGAAAAGCTCGCAGGACCCTTCCCAGGTATTTTGCACACCGTAATCGATGCGCCCAGTCGACAGGAGGCGTCCGACCTTCTCGGCCAGATCCCGGGGGTCCCCCGCTTGGGCGAGGCACTCCACTTTCCCGCGAAGTATCCAACTTGCAGCCTCCGTGGCAGAGGCAACGACGGGGACTTGGCAGCTCATCGCCTCATAGAGTTTGACCGGATAGCTGTATCGTCCGAATGTCGAAAGCTGGTTTACCACCAGCAGGACATCCACGCTGTTCAAAACGAGAGCCACTTTGTCATCGGGAACGTACCCCAGCCACCTCACATGGGAAGGAAGGCGCACGGTCCTGTCCTTCCGCCCGGTGAGCACCATTTCGACACCGGGATGGATTTTCCTCAAGTGCTGAAACATCTCGAAGAGGGTCTCAATTCCACGATTCCGATGGAGGGAGCCGCAGTACCCAACAAGCTTCTGATCAAAAGGCAGGTTCAACTCAGCTCTGCATTTTCCACGGTCAAGAGGGACGAAGCCTGTCGGATCGGCCGCCATGGGAACCACAAAAGCCTTCCTCCCCTGAACCGGGCGAAAGGCATCCATATACTCTCCCAGCTGAGGGCCGGCTGCCGTGACGACATCGGCTCGAGAGATGGCCTTGCGCCAAAGGGCATGCAATGGCCTCAACCATTCCATATAACTTTCATAATTGTCGTAGGCATCGATGACCGACTTCAACCCGTATCTTCCAGCCAATCTTGCGGCGAGAATCCCGTAATACGTATCTGAAAAACCCACCAACCAGTCGGGCCTGATCCGCCGAACAAGGCTATCGGCGTGCTTCAGGTAAGGGAGCGGTCCGGCCGGATAAAGGCTCTCGGACATCCACGTGACTCCATCCTTCTCCACTCGCAGGCGCCCGTCCCGCCGATGGCTCAGGAGAAGCACGAACACCTCATGCCCTTTAGCGGCCATGATCCGGGGCAAGTGATAAAAGCGTCCATAGGGTCGGGTGATGAGATCTCTCCCCATCGGTCTTCGTTTGGAAAAGAAGCAGATTTTCATAACCCACTCTTTCGGAGACGAGGTGGCCGCTGATCAATAACGCCCATTGCCCTCGGGCACCAAGGTATCTTCAATGATATTCTGAAACCGCTGGTTGAAATGCAAAGGCCCCCATTGAGAGGCCCGCGCCAGGCTTCGCGCGGACAGATCCCTGCACAGCCGGTCATCGGTCCACAGGAGCCGCAGCGCTTCAGCGATGGCATCCACTGAGGACGGATCGAAATATAAGGCCGCATCCCCCAGTTGCTCTTCCATTCCGTAAACGGCGGAAACCGCCATGGGAGTTCCAAGTGCCATGGCCTCCAGAGGGGGAATGTTCGTAGGGCCGAAAAATGTGGGCATCACCATGGCCCGGGCACGCCTGTAGAAACCCACCATGTCCGATTCAGGCACATAGTCGAAATAGAAAAACCGATCCCTGAGGCCGAGTTCCTGAATGAGCTTCCATGTGGAGGCATATCCGTTCTTCCTGAAGCCCACAAACACCACCTTGAGGTCGGGGACGGCCTCCTTCAACCTGGCAGCGGCCAGAACAAGGCCTTTGTGATTCTTATGCTCCCAATACTGAGCGGGATAAAAAATGAACTTGCGAGGAAGGCGGTAACGCCGGCAGAAACCGGGGTCTTCGCCTCCTGAGCAAATATATGCCGGCGCCACAAAAGGCAGCACATGAATCCGTCTTTGATCCAACCCGTAGCTCTCCATCACGTGCTCCTTCCCCACGCGGGAGTCCACCAAAACTCCCCTGCACCATCGGCACATGTTGCGGTAATGTTTTTCCCTGATCCTGTATTCCCTCCCCACCTCCGGGAATCGCTTTTCGTATCTGTGCATCAGATCGTGAATGGTCCCCAGCGCATGGACCGGCATGAGGTAACTCCAGGTGTCCTGAGCGGGAAACACCCAGAGGTCACACATCTGGCGCTTCAAGACTTGTGCAACTCGATGAAGTCGGGACAAACGGGAACGCCAGAGCTCCACGGGCAGAAAGCTGCTTGCCAGCTTGCCGTGAAGGCTTTGCCAGATACCGAGTGGGACATGCAAGGAACCCACGTTGTAAGGCCTGAGATATCCAAACCATTCATCGCGGGTGTAGACAACCAGCTTCTCATAATCCGAATCAGGCAGAGCGGCCAAAGCCCCGAGAACCGATTGAGAGTATTGAAAAGCCCCTCCCTGGGAGGGGTGGGAATTCAGAAACAAACCGATCTTTTTGGTCATTCTCTGATCTTATTCCGGTTGAAGCAGCTTTGCTGCTGTGGATCCTCGGGCAACCGTGTGGAGATAATCCGAACGAAAGGTCTCTCTGCGAAGATTCTCGGACGCCGCTTGCCTCCACCTCTGAATGCTTTGATACTGATATCGCTTCGCCAATGCGATAGAGCGCATCCGGTTTGAACTGTCTCGACTGAAAATTTCTGCCCAAACCCTGTGGGCAAGCGAACAGGATGCAAAGAATAGAGCTCTTGTCAAAAGCCCCAGCGTGCTGCGGCGATGGTACCGAAGATCGGCGTACGCCGCCTCGATTCCCCCGATGGCACTACGCCACTCGATATACTCCCGCGTCATCCGTCCCGATGGCACACGGTGCTCCAACCAGGCTTCCGGTGCATACCAGACTGTCCATCCCGCATCATGTACTTTGCGTGCAAGGCCACATTCCCCGTCACCCCGAAGATGAAGAAGGGACGGATCACCAAAGCCGTCCGGGTTGAAACCTCCTACCGAAAAAAGAACCGACTTTCGAATTGACATGTTGCAACCGACCGGACTTCCATAGGGCTCAACACGGTGCGCCGTGTCACCCCTATCCAGCGCACTCAAGATGCCGCTGAACTGCCCCAACCAAGGGGGCGGCTCCACCTCATGGCGCAACACTACCTTCCCCGCCACAAGGGCCACATCGCTTTGAGTGTAAGGTGCGAGCATTTCCCCTAACCACGAGAAAGGACATAACACGTCATCGTCAACGTAGACGAGAATCTCCCCTCTCGCATGACGAGCTCCCGCATGACGGGCGTTATGGAGGCCGTTCAAAGGTTCGTGCATGTAGCGAATTGGGGGCATTGCCCCCTCATTCTGCAGGACTTGCAACTCCGGGGTGGCATCTGGAGCATTGTCAACAATGATCACTTCGTAGCGATCACCGCTCAGCGCCTGATTGCCCACACTTGCGAGGGTATCGAGGAGAAACGCCGTCCTGCGGAATGTGGGGATAATCACCGAAGCTTCCATTCACATCCTGGCCCAATAAGTGTTCTGCATGACCCGGCCCCTGCTGCTTTCCAGCGGTTTCACCATTTCACGGACGACGCGCTGCACCCCTTCAGCCCACGCATAGTCGTGCATCACAAGCAGTCCTCCTTTTTTCAAGTGGGGCAACCAGGCAACAACGTCATTGCGACACCCTTCATACGAATGATCTCCATCGAGAAATAGGAGTTGGATCTCCCCGGGGAAACACTTGGCAACTTCCGTCGACAGACCTCGATGGACGACTATTTGGGATGAATAAATCTGTGTGTTCCTTTGGAACTCCCTCCACGTGTCCCGTACCCCTTCGCTCATGGCATGGTTCCGCCAGGTGTCCACACAATGGAGGCGGGCGCCTCCCTCGACTTCCAGAGCTCCGGCAGCAAGGAAACACGCACTCGCCCCAAGATAGCTTCCCACCTCCACAAGGATGGAACCCGCCGGCTGTTGCGATGCCAGCCAGTACAGGAACAGGCGTTCTTGCGCCGTAAGATGCGTGAAGATACGCCAGGCATGCCCATGTCCTTTCCTATGGAAGCGGATGCGCATCGGGAGCCAACGCATGCTCAGACAAGAATTCCCGATCAGTTTGAAACACTTTGCCAAGAGGTCCCTTGTCATGGATTTTCCCGCATTTCAACTTACGGCGGCCTCTTTGATGAGTCGCAATGTCTGATTGATAAATGTCTGATCCATGAGCCACAGGAGAGACAAATAAATTCCCACACCACTTAAAAAAAGAGAAACTAACATGATGAAAGGAGGAACTTCTGGAATAATGAAATACAAGAGCTGTTTAATGATGGCCAATGCAATTCCCATGGCAAAAGAAGATGTTATTTGATATTTAGCATCGTTCCAAATATAAAAAAAACTCATCTCTAACATTCTTTTACATACCAAAAAATGAATGATCAATGCAAACAAAGAAACAACAAGTCGAGTGTATAGAAAAACTTCCAATCCTTTCTGAGCAGCAATGGCATAACATGGAAGGTAATACAATATGGCCATGAATATTATTTTGCTGTTTATTTGTGGCCTTCCAATTGCCGTATACAGCTGGGAGTTGATTCCCACCAGCCATGACAGCCCCACCATCAAGCCCAAAATACTCAGCACCTGCCCTAGTCCCAACCATTTGGCGTCAAAAAGGAGGGCGGACATCTCCGGTCCAAGCAGCATCAGTCCGATACCCATGGGCATGGCCACCCCTATGACAACGCGGTTGACCTTGCGAAACCCATGGAGCACTGCGGCCTTGTCGCCCTGCAGGCGAGACAGACTGGAATACACTACGGGAAGGAAGGGGTTCAAGGCCAAGCCAAAGATAATCGTCACCAGTGTCCAGCCGGTTCTGTACACACCCAATTCGTATACGCCCAGGAATTTACCCAAAAGCAGGCAATCCCCCCAAGTGATCAACCAGGCACCGAAGCCCTCGGCAAGAACCCAGAAGCCGAAGCCGGTCAGTTTCTTGGTCAGTCGCAAATCCATCCGCATAGCGGGTCGCCAACTGCTTTGGGACCAGAGGATCAGCAAATTGAGCGATTGCCCGCTCAGAGCCCCGGCTACAAGTGCCCATACGCCAAAACCATAGAATGCAAGGGGGATGGAAAAAACCCCGGGCACCAATGCGGAAAAGAATTTGGCCCAAAAGAGCGGCCTAAAATCGAGTTCCCTCACAAGCAGAGCCTGCTGCACGGACGAAGCAGAGGCCAGGATGATCTGCAACCCCAAGACCCTCAGGACAAGGCTGGAACCTGAGACGTTGAAGAATTCTGCAAAAAACGGTGCAGCGAAAAAGAATACGATGTAAGTACACACTCCCAGCGCAGTATTGAGCCAAAAAGCGACGACAGCCGCTTCCCTGGATTCCGATTCCGTCTGAACGAGTGCCTTGCTCAGGCCGGCGTCTGCAAAGAGCTGTGCGAAGCTGATGCCGATCATTGCCGTGGCAATGACCCCAAAATCCGATGGAGTCAGAAAGCGTGCCAGAATCAGCAGAATTAACGGATTCGCCGTACGAGAAACCGCCTCGATCAAGACTGACCATTTGACAGAATGCAGCGCTTTCTGCTCGACATGGGCAATGTTGACTCTTGCCGTTGCTTCCATCCGACCGGGTTTCATCTCCAGAATTGATAACCGGGGCAATTCGGAAATCCCCATCCCAGCTTTGCAAGCGACCCGGTAGACAATACTCTGCTCGCATAAGCAAGGCTCAGGGTCCGAAACCAAGTGGCAAACATGGAACTCTGGTTGGCGCGGGTCCACATGAGGTCATGACCGTAACGAAAATCCTCACCACGCCGAAATACAGCACCCCCGTCCGGGTTGAAATTGGCAATGATCCAGAAAAAGGCATCGGTGAGTGCTCTCTCAATGTCATCCCGCCGGTAGTCGGAAAGGAAGGAGAGACAGACAAGAGGAAATAGTGAGTCAATATCCTCACAGGCACTTGAATTGACGGGCACTCCGAACCCCCCGAGAGCGTTCTGAGTGGACAGGCAACTGTCGATGATCTGCTCTATATACTGGAGTGGTCGCCCATCATATAGATAGAGACACCACAGGTGATAGCCTGTCTGAACTCCCAGAGACACTTGCCAGGGAGAGGACGAATCGTATCCCCAATAACCTGTTTCCGGATTCTGCTTTTGATCGAGCCAGGCAAACATCTCCGTGAGAGCATCCTCACACCAACTTTCACCTTGAAAGTCTCGAGCGTATTGGAGCATGGTGCCGTAATTCTGAATCTCATTACTCACAGCAGTTGCATCTTGTTTCCAGTCTCGCCGCTCCAGCCATGAAGCAATGCCTCCTCGCTTGCGAAAAATATCGAGCAGGCGGAACGGCTTCGGTGCTACCCCACCTAGGGCCGTGAGGGCCATCAGGGCATGAACTGTCAAGTGCCTCCACCCCCACCAGTCAAGATTCTCAGCCTCCGGGCAAGCTATTATCGGGTCGCGGAACAACCCATCATCTGACTGATGGTTCAGAAGGTAGTTCGTCCACTCACTCCTTTCCTGCTGGGAAAAAGAATCCAGGCATCCGTATAAATGCTTTATCAATGCTGCATAACAAGATGCATACAATAATGGGGGACCTCCAGGAACGTAAGAGTAGAACCCCACACCTCTAGATGCGTCGTGATTGGAACTCACGAAAGAAAGCGTTGCATCCCGAAAACCTTGAAACCTTTCCAGAGTCGCATTCTCCCAATGTGTTCGAATCCGTGCCACCATGACTGGAAGCAGAAATCGTCGATGAATTTCTCCGCAAAGGATTCGTTGGAAAATGAGAGAATACTTTCTGAATTTTATCATCATAGGAATAACCAAATTTCTTGTCGCCACTGAAAAAGCATTAACCTAGACTTCAATCAATAATTTTCCTTCTACATCATCCTTAAGATGCGACTGCCTCATCTCAGTAGCAGCAGCAATTTCCGGAGCTGAAATGGCTTCTGAAGCCATTAGCCGGACGTTGCTCCCTGACGTTCCACAAAGGATCCATTCATCGATCCGCATGGATGGGCAATCCAAAGCAACTTCGGGAGTTGCTGCAGTATCATCTGGATGCCCTATGTGTTCTTACATTTGCCCGTTACGAGTACATTCCAAGTTGCCTCTGACGGCAATTCATACGGATGGCCAAACGCACAGATACATTCCATTGATAACTCAGCCCGCTCCATGAAAAAGCTCAACTCCTGGGGGAAAAAGTAGCGCATCTCGTGGGATTCCCTGGTCTCACCGACCAACTGCGAACCTGCCAGTTCCCAGAGGTGGTAGTCCACCCGGCAGAGATGGCGGTAGGTGTCCAGTGATCCCTTTGCAGCACGGATGATCTGCCCATCCGCGGTGGGGATGACTTTGACGCGTTCACTGGGACCGATGGAGAGCACTGCCGGGCCGTACCAGACATCACAGATGAAGAGGCCTCCAGGCTGGAGATGTTTCCGCACGGTACACAGAGCCGAGAGCACGTCTTCATTCGTCAATTGGTAACCCAGCACCGCAAACATCATGAGGACGGCATCGAAGCGACGTCCCAATTCCACTGAGCGCACATCTCCCAGCACGAACTCCGGGGGACGGCGTCCCGGAGGAAGCCCTCCATCGGCAGCCTTCTTCCTCCCTCGTTCAAGCATGTCAGGGGAACGGTCGACCCCGACAACTCTCAAGCCTCGTCTTGCCAGGGGAATGGCATGACTTCCCGTCCCACACCCCAGGTCGAGGACCGTCTGGACCCGTTTCGAGGTGTAGCGCCCAAAAACGTCCTCTATGAGATCGCATTCCCTCTCGTAGTCCTTGTCGCCATAAAGCTGATCGTAATGCCCTGCGTACACCTCTCCGAAGACTTGTTCCTTCACGTTATCACCTGCACGTTATCACCTGCCTGACCGCTTCACAAACCCGGTCCAGTTGATCCTCGGTCAGTGCAACGCCCGATGGCAGGTAGAGCCCTTGGCGTGCGATGCGTTCAGCGACCGGGTACCTTTCGCCCCTGAAAAGACCACGCTCCAGCAAGACGGGCTGCTCGTGCATTCCCAGGAAAAACGGGCGGGTCTCAACCCCCAAATCGACCAAGCGCCTGGCAAACTCCCTGGCATCCATACCCAGGCTTTCGTCCAGCACGAGCCCGTACATCCAATAAACCTGTCTCGCCCAGGGTTCCTCCACGGGCAACTGCAGGCCGGGAATATCCCGAAGCCGCTCTGAGTACGCTTGCCCCATCCAACGCTTTCTGGAGATGATCGCCCCCATCCTTTCCATTTGCGCCAGACCAATGGCCGCCTGCAGGTTGGTCATGCGAAAGTTGTATCCAAGGTCCGTGTGATAGAAACGCCTGTCCCGGCGAAAACACAAATTGCGCAGGCTGCGGGCCCTTTCCGCGTGGTCCTGCCGGGCAGTCAACACCATCCCGCCTTCTCCCGTGGTGATGAGCTTATTGGCGTAAAAGCTGAACGTACTGATATGCCCAAGCCCCCCGCAGCGCTTCCATTTTGTCACCGTGCCGTGCCGTCCTGAAAGGTATTCCGCGCCGTGTACCTCAGCAGCGTCTTCCACCACGAACAGGTTGTATTTGTCTGCAAGAGCCAGCAACGGGTCCATGTCCACAGGGTGACCGTAGATATGCACCGGCATGATGGCCCGTGTGCGCGGGGTGATTTTGCCTTCCACCTGGGAAACATCCATGCACCAGGTTGACGGATCGCAGTCTACCAGCACCGGCACCCCCCCCCATTCCACCACAGCCAGCGCGCAGGAAATAATGGTGAACGTCGGCATGATCACCTCGTCACCCGGTTCCAGTTCAAGGCAACGCAAAGCCACCTGCAGGGCCGTCGTGCCGTTGCTCACCGCAACGCCGTGAGGCATCCCGCAAAACGCTGACCACTGCTCTTCAAACTCCTCGATGAAGCGACCGGAAGAGGAAATCCACCCTGTACGTATGCATTCCCCCACGAATTCCAGTTCTCTGTCACCGAACAATGGTTCATTTACCGGTATCATTTCCATTCAAGACTCTCGTCGAAGCGCGTTTTGTCGCCATCCCCAGCATAAGGGCCCTGTTTCACTTCGATCATGGCCGTCTCTTCCAGCATTTCAAATGAATGCCCACCGCCGCACAACAGGATCACGTCACCCGGCCCCAATTCCCTGGAGCAGAGGTATTCCTTGTTCGAGGAGTAGAGATTCACCCGAACTTTCCCCCTGCGCACAAACAATACTTCTTGGGTATACAGCACCTGTCGCGACAAGGGATTGTGGATATGGGCCGATATCCTCTTTCCTCTTTCATGCTTCATGAACGCCAGTTGCTGGGAGAAATTGGGCGGGGTGAAGAAATGCACACCCGGCTCGTCGTATGTGGCTCGGATGATTAGAGCAATGGGCTCAAGCCCGTGCACGATGTTTTCAATACCCGGTTGTTGCATGTCAGCCATCTCTAACCAGCTTTCTCGATAGAGTTTGCTGCGCACAGCGGGCTTCCTCAAGCACGACACATGCCAAGAAAGTCCTTTCACTTTCTTCTGCCGGCGGCTTCCGCCCGACCTCCACATCCAGCACCGGGCCAACCGTGGCTTCGCAAAGGGTTTCCATGAAGATAACCCCGGCAAATGCCACGGAGTTTCTCCCCGAAAATCTCCCATGAAAAACCCTCGGCGAACCCAATGCATGAATCCCGAGAGGGCATGGCATCGCCTCCCCTCAGGTATTTCAGGATCACCTCGGCCATGGCTTCATAATGACCTTCGGGCACCAAAACCCCAGAAACACCGTCTCTCACCGCATCCACAACGCCTCCTTGGGCGAAAGCCACCGTGGGAAGACCGTGGGCAGCCGCCTCCACGGCCACCATGCCGAAGCCCTCCACGTCGCCCGGTTGGTGTATAACGGGAAAAACATGGACGAGGGCCGCTTCATAAGCCTTTTCCAGGGTCTGGTCATCCACATTGCCCAAAAGAAGGATATTCCCGCCGAGGCCGAGTCGTTTCGCCGTGTCCATGATTCTCTTGCGCATTCCCCCACCGGCACCGATGGCGTCCTTGGGTTCGCTCCCCACGATCACATGGAGCACTTCAGGATAAACCGCCACGATGGCAGGTAAACTTTTCTCCACGAACTCGGCGATTCCCTTTCGCGGTGTCAATCTCCCGACACTCAGCAGTATCGGTCTTCCCATGGCCCCGATTCTCTCCCTGAAAGCCCCGCCTCCAATGGGACCGACTCTTACCGGGAGTGTCACCCCCGGATACAAAATATTGACGGCTGCAGATATCCCTGCGTCCCTTGCCAGCCGGGCTGTATGTCGGCTGTTGCAGATGATCCCGTCAACCTTCCTGATGGCGGGAAGGAAGCAGGAACGATACACAATGCTGTCTGCCACGATGTCCAGCCCGTGCAGATACGTCACGACCGGTACCTTCAACAGCCGTCCCGCTATGAGGGCGGCAAGCACGGTCACCCCGCTCCCCGAAAAAACGAGATGAGGATTTGTCCTCTTGGCAAGGAGCAAGGTGTTCCACTGGCATCGGAGGAGAAACCTCCAGACAGGCCTGTGCGGGCAGACAGCCAAAGGGGTTCCGGGCTGCACGTGCTCACCGCACCCGGCAGGCCCCACCAGCGAGACAGAGAAGGATTTTCCAAGTTCTTTGAAGACGTTGAAAAGCAATCGTTCCATCCCCCCCACAAGCGGAGGGAAGTTGCGTGTTACCAAGAGCAGACTGGGGTTTGCCGATCGATTGTTCTGCATGGATTCCATCGTCAGGGAATTGATCCGCTTCCTGTGAAGAATACTTCGGCTTTTGCTTCCGGCGCTCGTGAGGTAAGGTTTCCATCTTCTTCACAAGCATGCGGAATTGCAAAGCCCGGATACCCCGTGCTGATGCGCTTTCCATCGGGGAGGATGCTCCATGGCTTCATGATAGGATAGCGCACGTCCTATCGAACCGCTCCACGAATGCCCCCTTTTTGGAATAGCACTTATGGTGCCACGATTCTCCAGCATCGCCGAGGAATCTGCCGAAATCCGTGCAAGGTTTCGGTCCGTGCAGTCACACCTAGGGGAAGACAGTACTGAAAACGGACGGCTCGCCGATGTACGACAATAGAAAGAAAAGATGGGGGAAAGGATGGGTTGACAGGACAAGAACCGAAGCACCGTCAAGTATATCTTGAGGAAAGCTACCTATCTGAGCCTCCTGCCTCCTCTTTTTCTGCATGAATCCAAATGACTTCGCGCCGAAGCATTTCTGAAAACCGACCTACCCGACGCATCAGGGCTTGCCATTCCTCCTCCGTATAGACCAGCACATCTGCCGGGACCGGCAGATCCATTGTATTCCATTCGGCTGCGCGCCTTTCAAAAGGTTGAGACGAAGTGCGCACGATGATCAACAGGTCCAGGTCGCTCCCAACGCCCCAGTCACCGCGGGCATATGAACCGAAATAGCCAACCCGAAGAAGATCCGCTCGGTTCGGCAAAACCCCTTTCACCCACGTGCGCAATTTCTCCTGAACGGTCCTTGCGTCAGGCCATTTGGCAACGGACGAACTCAATGATCTCACCGGCATAGCGTATTGCTTCCTCACTCTGCAACCGTCCGTAATGCTCAAAAGGCGGGCCTTCCGGGTGGCCGTTGGGATAGCGACTGGGAATGTAGAAGCCATCCAAGACGTGCGCCTTTTCCACCAGATCCTCCCCCACTGGAACCGTCTCCGGCAGCTCTCGAAGCAACCTCGCAATGACATGACCCCACGCCTCTTGCCCCAAATAAAGGTGCAATGCCTTCACAGCCTTTTCAGCAGACTGCTGTGCGGCAAAGCAAGCCCACTCGTGGCGTTCCGCGCGACGGCAATCGTCAGCCTGCTGGAGATCTCTCACAGCCTGTTTAAACCAATCCCGGCAACGATTAGGCATAACGACTCCCCTCTTCTCCTGAAGGGTGGGATCGACCAACCCCTGCCCATCATTCCACCTGCCATTGCCTTTTGACAGAGTCTCTTTGAAAGCAGCACCCCCCCTTTCATCAATCCGATCGACTGATGCGTAAGAGGGCGATCTGCTCCGAGATGAGGCCCAAGATAAACACGAGGAGCCCCCCCGTGATGGAGATCACGATGGGGAGCGTCCAAGGTTTTCCGATGATCAGCTTGTAGATGGCGTAGAAGAAACCGGGAAAGAAGATCAGTCCTCCCAAAGGGACGAAGAGGCGCAGAGGCGTGTAGAAGGTCCCTACACGAGCCAATATAAATAGGAATTTTAAGCCATCATAAAGCAACCTGATCTTGCTTTTGCCTATCCTGGCAGATGCCTTGATGGGAATGTACTTCACGGTGTATCCCCCCAGGAACAGGGCGATCGTGGCCGTGGAAGGGTAAGAATAGCCCCTCGGAAAAAGGTAGGCGATGCTCTTGGCGATTTTCGCATTCATGGCTCGAAAACCCGATGTGAGGTCTTCCACCCTTTTTCCAGCAATGTAGGAAGCGATGGAATTGTAGAGCCGGTTGGCCAGGTTCCGGTGAACCTTTCCCTCCGATTCCGCCGTCCTCGCTCCCACCACCATCTCGTAATGCGGCATGTGTTCGAGGAACCTGGGAATATCCTGAGGATTGTGCTGTCCGTCCCCGTCCATCATCACGATGACGTCACCCGTGGCCACCCGGATGCCCCGTTTCACGGCCGCACCGTTTCCGATGTTATAGGGATGGCGGATAACCATCGCCCCGGCCTCCGCCGCGACCCGGCTCGTGTTGTCCGTGGATCCGTCATCCACCACGATGACTTCGCAAAAAAGCTTGTGTGAAGCGAGGACCTCAATGACCTCTCGAATCACCCTGCCGATGACCGGTTCTTCGTTGAAGGCCGGTATGACCACGCTGATCTTTGCAAATTTCGCCATCTCTCACATCCCGTCCCAAAATTCTGAGTCAGCACCCATCCAATGCCTCACCCCGTGAGTCGGCCTCGCGACTCCACCCATTCCATCCTGAGCTGCGGAAAGCGGGATGATGGGCTTGGACAGACGGTCCGCTCTCCTTTGTCGTTCTCCGGGAGGACTTTCGCTAACCGCAAGTCCCGCAACCGACATTCTTTGCCTCAAGACTGACAATTTTTGCTGGTCTGCCAATCTGCGGCAGGCTCGTGTGCTGTGCGTCAACTGGCCGCAATTCCTTCGCCCGTTCGGGATTCGCCTCAGCGGCTCACAGTTGCGCACTCCAGCTTCTTTTTCCAATGGAACCATCATTTATCACTATCCAATTGATTCTGTTAATAAAAATGAATTTGGCATCTCTGTTGCTTCTACCTTCGCACGAAATCGGAGCCAAGAAAACGGAAAGTCCGTCAGAGCTTATCAAAAAAAACGAAGGAGGGAGGCTAAAGAAAAAAAAGAAACGAACCGAAAAAGGTCTAGCAGCAGGTTTGGAAAGTCACAACATCAAATTCACAAAAATTGAAAAGAAGGAGTTTAGAACCATGTTGATGAAAATGAAAGAAAACAAAGGCTTCACCCTCGTAGAACTCATGATCGTCGTGGCCATCATCGGTATCCTGGCTGCCGTGGCGGTGCCCTTCTACCAAAGGTACGTTCAGAAAGCGAGACTGACCAGCCTTGTGTGGCCCGGCATGCATTCCGTCGAGACCAATATCGGCGCCTTCTATGCCGTGCGGAATTCTTTCCCCGAGAATGCACAGCTTCCCGCATTTACCAGGGATGCCGACCTGACTTACTTCTCGAATATGCAGCTTGATGCCTCCAACGCGAGACTCTCCTTCCAGATCAACAGCCCTGGCGCCACCAGCCCTCTTGCCAAGCTCCACGGAAAGACCCTGGAGGCGACTGCGCAGACTACAGCAGGAAAGATCACGGCGTGGGTGCTCAGTGGGGAACTGGCTGACGAACTCGGCTTGAAATAACCACAACAACTCCCCTGTCCAAGTGCAAGAAGGTTGTGATTCAACATCACAGCCTTCTTGTTCTTTGGATTGCATGGCATAGCCATTGACACATCAATAGGGAACCATCATGAGCGAGAGGGACTGATGAACGACAAGCCTGGAAAGATGACTCTGATCTTCCTGCTATTGATCGGCATCATGCTCTTCTTCGCCTATAGTAACACCTTCAATTCTCCACCCGTTCTAGACGATTTTCACTCATTCATTCATGATCCATCCCTTCGAAAGCAGAGCCTCTCTTCAGAAGAAATCCTCTCACTCGCCAACACAAAGTTCGGCATCACCCGTTGGATCCCCATGGTTACCCTTTCGTGGGACATCATGATTGGCAAGGGCGAGCTCTTCTATCTCCACCTGACCAATCTATTGATTCACTTGCTTTGCTTCTTCGCACTCTTTTTCCTTTTCCACAAACTGCTTGTCACGCCCCAGAACCGTGACACGTCCGGGAGACTCCCCCCCCCTCTGACCCTGGCTTTTTGGGCCGCATCACTTTGGGCTCTGAATCCGGTCCAGACCAACGCCGTCACCTATATTGTCCAGCGGATGGCATCCCTAGTCACCCTTTTCTCGGTAATGTCCATCGCTTTCTATGTCTCCGGGCGTTCCATCATGGTAACTAGACAGACACTCCCAAAAGGGGCGGCCTCTCGATTCGGCCTCAGCGGACTCTTCTTCCTCATGGCGTTGTTGTCAAAAGAGAACGCCGCCGTGGTCCCTTTGCTCATCATCATCACGGAAATCTGGTTTTTTCGGGAAGACCTTCCGCGACGCGCACTCGCTTTCGCCCGCAAACACTGGATCTGGTCGATGGCGGTATTGCTCATGTTCTTTGGCACCGTTTTCCATCTGTGGCCAAGCGTTCAGGCGGGGTATGCTGGGCGTCATTTTTCCCTGGAGGAGCGGTTGCTCACCCAATCCAGGATCATCGTCTGGTACATCATGGCCATCCTTTGGCCAAACCCCCGCAAACTATCCCTGGAACACGACGTCGAGCTTTCCACATCCCTTTTGTCCCCCATCTCAACACTTGGGTCGGTGTTGCTAATAGGCTTGCTGTGCTTTTTCTCACTCCGTTTCCGACGGCGATACCCTCTCATCACTTACGGCATCCTCTGGTTTTTTGCCGCTCTCTCCGTCGAATCGACGGTCATTCCCCTGGAACTCATTTTTGAGCATCGCATGTACTTCGCCTCCGCAGGTCTTACACTCAGCCTCGTTGGGGCGTTTCATCTTCTTCTCTCTTCGCTCTTGGACAGAATGACCGAGAGAGACTTTAGAAAACTCGCCTGGTCATGCTTCGCCATCACGGCATCCTTCCTTTCACTTGCCACATTTGCCCGAAATTGCGACTGGCGGGACAGCCTGACGCTGAATCGCGACAATGCTTTGAAAGCACCAAAGAATCACAGGGCTCTGGCCAATTATGCGGTTGCCCTCTCCCAAAGGGGCAGGTATGAAGAAGCCATCGAACAGGCGAAACTTGCTATCAGCGTGGGCAAGCCCAATTTTGAATCCTACTGCGAAGCTGCCAACACCATCGTCCTCTCCTATTACGGTATGAATGATTACGAAACGGCCGTGAAAGAAGGGGAACGACTCTTGCGTGAGAAACCGGAGAAATCCGGTTCCATGGCTCTCCCGTCCACATGGCTTGCCATCGGTTACGCCTACAACGAGATGGGCAAGCTTGAAGAGGCCTTCAAAGCCGTGCTGCGAGGGCTGTCTTTCGAGCAAAGGCTCAGCATGCGCCTCCCACACCTCCAGGATGCCGGCATCAATGCACTGCACGCTATCCTGGAGAAAATCAGGCTATCGGGGATTGCTCTTGATGTGGACGAAGATGACACCCCCGATCCCGGCGAATCGGGAACGGGGATCTGGATCGCCAAGTTGCTGCTGCGCATGGGGGAGCGGGAAAAAGCAAGAGAACTCCTCCTCGAAGTGGCCAGGAAGGACAGTGCCGACGGGGAGTCCCGTAAGTTGTTGGAGAACCTTGTTCGAGACCAGGAAAAAAGCCGGCTGCAACAAGCCAAGTCCAGCTTCGAGCAAAAGTACCTGCACCGCCCGTTCTCCCGTTTCAACCTTTGCATGGCCGGTGCATATTACGCTAGGGAGAAAAAGCTTTCTCCTAAGCTCACGAGAATCGGCGAGAGACTCCTCGATCAAGCCCTGAAGCTAAAGCCCGATTCGGCGGATGCCCATCTTCTTAAAGGATGGTATCACTTCGAACGCAATGAAATGGAAGACGCTCTGAGAGAAGCTCAAAGGGCGATCCACATCGACCCTGATTTCGCCAAGGCATGGTTAGGATTGGGCTTTTTCCTCGCAAGAGCAAACAAGCCACAGGAAGCCGTTGAGGCATTCGGAAAGGCAATGGAACTTTACCCCTGCAACCCCCACTACCTGGCCATAAAGGACATTACGTTTCAACTCCTCTCATCGCTTAAAGACCAGACAGTAGAATCCCCCTCCCCGGAAGCTCCCCGGTCCAGTTCCTGAAACTCCTCTTCATCCCACATCGAGAGCACGCTGAACCACGATCACCTCGGATTACCTCCTCCTTCCCCGAAATCGGCTTTTTTCACTCGCCTCCTCCGGCCAGGGAAAAGACGAGGGCTTCCAGGACCCATTCGGGGGAGGAAGCAGAGCTCTTCATAGTGAGATCGGCCTGGGCGATGGCCCTGTGGATCCGGTGGAGATCCTCTTGGGTGAAGCGGGAAGTCTGTTCGGCGTACTTCCTCAAAACAGATGCAGGAAGTTTCACATGCGCAGCCAGCTGAGCGAAGGGGAGCCCTCTTTCCAAGGCGTCTTTCACCTGCCAAAGGAGCCGGATCTGTCGGGCAAGAAGGGCCAACACACCGAGAGGGTTTTCACCGGCCAGAAGCAGGGCTCGAAGGGAATCGAGGGAGTGCCGCGGTCGGTTCCCGGACACATGGTCCAGCAGTTCAAAAACCGTGAAGATCTTTTGCCGGCTCACCACCTGCCGGGCATCGTCCAGGGTGATCTTTTCCTTTTCCCCCACATAGGCCAGGAGCTTTTCCAATTCCCGCACCAATGGATACAGGTCTATACCCACCTGGTCCAGCATGTGCGAAGCCGCATCTTGTGCCAGTATTTTCCCGGCAGCTTTCGCCCTCTCTTGCAGCCACCCCGCCAAGTCCCTCTCTGATGGGAGAGGGAACTGAACCACCAACCCCACCTTTTCCACCGCTGCGACGAGGTCCTCCCATCCTTTCTTCTGTTTTCTGGTCATGACCAGGCAACTGAAGGGGGATGGCTTTTTCAGATACTCCATGATGACCTTGCGTTGGTCCCTGGGCCAGGCATCGACTTGCTCCACCAGAACCAGTCTTCGTTTTCCGAAAAGAATGAGCGTATTGAGGCGGTTGAGTAGCTCCAGAGCGGAGTGTTCCCAAGCCTGGAGACGCTCTCCGTTGAAATTTCGAGCCTTGGGGGGGACGATTCGGGCCACCAGTTCGCGCCAAGCTTCCTCCATAAAGAATTCCGCTTCCCCGGTAAAGAGGTAGACGGGAGCAACGGTTTCCTTTTCCAGGTGAAGTCTGAACCGGCTGAAGTGCATGCTTTCTCAGAAATTGCTCAGGAATCGATCGTGAATGCGAATGGCCATCTCCTTGGCCAGGAATTCGAAGGCCTCCCGCCGGTTGTCGAAACTGGCAATGGGATCGGGTACCATGAGATATGTCTTGTAGTAGGTGAACTGTGGGTCCTGCCAGATGGCCTTGCCTGTTTGAGCGTCCTGGCACCTGATGTCCAGGGTCACGTAAAGGCGGGTCTGAATGGTCTGCTGCACGTCGATGTGGGCGACGGAAGAGGTGTAGATGTCCGTGATACGTCCGCGAAAGATGACTTCCGCCTGGTCCTCGGGCACCACCTGGAGATTTCCCCTCATGAAAAACTGTTGCCGCAGGGCCGCCGCAAAAAGACTTCCCAGTTCGGGCTCCCCCGTTCGGTTCTCGAAAACAGGGATAGCGATCCTTTTCAGGCCTGGCTTCGGCCCGGGACCCTCACCTGAAAAATGATACCCGCAGCCATGGAGAATGAACACCAGGAAAACCGTTAGAGAGAGCGCTTTCAGTCGTTCCATGGGAGTTCTCCGGTTCTCTTTGGAGTTCTCGGCGGGAACCCGGCGACCCAATCCCTCGGCCAGTGAAAAACCTGCTTACACAACAATATTGATGAGCTTGCCGGGGACCACCACCACCTTTTTCACCTGTTTCCCGCCGATGAATTCCAGGATACGAGGATCACAGAGGGCAGCCTGCTCCATCGCTTCCTTGCCGGCATCCGCCGGAACCATGATGCGGCTCCTCAGCTTTCCGTTCACCTGGACCACCACCAGGACCTCATCGGCTGCCAGGGCATCTTCGCTCCACGTGGGCCACGGTTCGTTGAGAACGCTCCCCCCGTGTCCCAGAACACTCCAGAGTTCCTCTGCAATGTGGGGGACGATGGGGGAGACGAGGAGGACCATGTTTTCCACCGCTTCCCGCATGACGGGCCAGAAATCCCTCTGCGTTCCCTTTCCGGGGCTGTCCAGTAACTGGTATATCTGATTGACCAGTTCCATGACGGCGGCAATGGCCGTGTTGAAGTGGAACCGGTCCCGGATGTCCTCTGTGACTTTCCGGATGGTCTGGTGAGTCTTGCGGTGAAGCAATGCCAGGTCTTCGGGCAGCCCGTTGCCCCCTGCAAACGGTTGGGTTGCCAGCAGGGCTTGCCGGTTCTCGGCCACCAGACGCCATATGCGCGAGAGGAACCGAAAAGATCCCTCCACACCCTGTTCGCTCCACTCCAGGTCTTTCTCGGGAGGTGAGGCGAAAAGGCAGAAGAGCCGCACCGTATCGGCACCGTAAGCCTCGATCATCTCATCGGGGTCCACGACATTCCCCTTGGACTTGCTCATCTTCGCCCCGTCCTTGATGACCATTCCCTGGGTCAGAAGGTTCTCGAAGGGTTCGTCGATTTGAAGCAGGTTCATGTCCCTCAGAACCTTGGTGAAAAAGCGGGAATAGAGGAGGTGGAGAACGGCGTGTTCGATGCCGCCGATGTACTGGTTGACGGGAAGCCAGTAGCCCACGCGCTCCAGATCGAGGGGGGCGGAATGATGGTCGGCACAGGCGAACCGGGCAAAATACCAGGAGGACTCAACGAAAGTGTCCATGGTGTCCGTTTCCCGGCGGGCCGGTTTCCCGCACGCAGGGCATCGGGTCTTGAAAAAAGGCTCGTGCACAGGCAGAGGGGATGCGCCGTTGGGAAGAAGGGCCACGTCCGTCGGGAGCACCACTGGAAGGTCCCTCTCCGGCACGGGAACGATCCCGCAGTCCTCGCAGTAGACGATGGGAATGGGAGCCCCCCAGTATCGCTGCCGGGAAATCCCCCAGTCTCTCAGGCGGTACTGGACCGTGAAATCCCCCAGCCCCTTTTCCTTAAGGGCCCGGGTGACGGCATTCCGAGCCTCGGAAGAAGTCAGGCCGCTGAAAGCACCCGATTCCACCAGGACACCGTCCTCCTCGAAAGCCGCGTCCATCTCCTCCGCCCGCGGAACCTCCGAGGAACCTTGTGGCACGATCACCACCCGGATCGGCAGCCCGTATTTCCGGGCGAATTCAAAGTCACGCTGATCGTGGGCGGGAACGGCCATGACCGCTCCCGTGCCATACTCCATGAGAACGAAATTGGCCACGTACACGGGCATCGTTTCACCGGTCATGGGATTGATGCAATGGCCGCCGGTGAAAACCCCCTCCTTTTCCAGGAATTCCGCTTCCCTGTCGCTTCGTTTCGCAAGCTTGGCACGCTCCACGAAAGACAACACGTCCCTTTCCTGGGGGGTTCCGCGGCAGAGCCGTTCCACCATGGGATGTTCAGGGGCGAGACTCATGAAAGTGGCCCCGAAAAGGGTGTCTGCCCGGGTGGTGAATACCGTGATGGAACCGTCGCCCGACGCGAGAGGGAAAAGGATCCTGCTCCCCGTGCTCTTCCCGATCCAGTTCTGCTGCATGGTGAGCACCCGTTCCGGCCACCCGGGCAGCCTCGTCGTGTAATCCAGCAGTTCCTCCACATAGTCGGTGATCTTGAAGAACCACTGGTCCATCTCTTTTTGGATCACCGGCTGATCGCATCTCCAGCAAGCGCCCCCTTCCACCTGCTCATTAGCCAGAACCGTGTGGCAGGTTTCACACCAGTTGACGTAGGAAGCCTTTCGGTAGGCCAACCCTCTTTCATACATTTTCAGGAAGATCATTTGCTCCCATCGGTAATAGGAGACGTCGCAGGTGGCGAACTCCCGGGACCAGTCATAGGAGAAGCCCAGCTTTTTCAACTGGACTCTCATGTAATCGATGTTCTCATAGGTCCACCTGGCCGGGTGGGTGTTGGCCTTGATGGCGGCATTTTCGGCGGGCATCCCGAAGGCGTCCCAACCCATGGGATGCAGGACGTTATATCCGTTCATTCTCAGAAATCGGGCCATCACGTCGCCGATGGAGTAATTGCGCACATGCCCCATGTGGATACGTCCGGAAGGATAGGGGAACATTTCAAGAAGGTAGTACTTCTTCTTTTGCGGGTCTTCTTTCACCGCGAAGAGGTTCTCGCGCTCCCACCAATCCTGCCATTTCTTTTCGATGTTTTTCGGTGCGTATCTGGATTCCATCGGTCAGATTCGTCCCCCCATGAAAACGCCCTCCGTTCCCTCCCTATCGCCGCCCGCCGCTTGCGGGCCCCTGACCTTCAGGGTCTTCCCCCCGCAAAGCTTGGATTTTTTAGCACAGGGTCCCGTGTTTCGCAATACCGAGACCTCCGGGCACGCGCCCGGGATCAGATGCTTTTGAGGTAGGCCAAAAGGGCATCCATCTGTTCCGCAGTGAGTGAGGGAAAGGGAGGCATCAACTTTGTGGGTTCCCGGATCTGCCGACGCACCGCCTCCTCTGTGACAGGCTGACCGGTGGAAACCAGTGTATTCCTCTGGAAAAGCCCTTTGAGGCCCGGCCCCAACCTGGCCTCGGTACTGTCCGTGAGATGGCATGCAGCACAGTTCTGCATGAAGAGATGCTCCCCTTCCTTCGCAAGGTCCGAGAGAGAGGCGGAGGTGGCCAGGGAACGTCCCCCCTTGAAAACAAGTTCCCCACCGAAATACCCCATTCCTCCCGCGAGGGCCAAGCAAAGCACGTAAGACACCAAAGTCAGGCGTGAGGTGTCCCGGTCCCTGCGTCCCAGGAAGACCGCAAGGATGAGTGCCACAAAGAGAACGGCTGCAAGGATGAGCTTGATCCTTATCTCAAAGAGCATGGCTCCCTTATAGTGGTGTTGCCAGTCCAGGTAGCCCAGCAGGACGGTGGGAAAGAATCCGATCAGGGCGAGAACTGTGCAATGATGAGCCGTAACGCCCATATCGGAATGCCTCCGCAGGACTGCCACGGCCCCGAATATAAGAGCGCCCATGAGCAATCCCAGCGGCAGATGGGTGAGAGGGGGATGCAGGGGATGCGTGTAGCCGAGCCGGTTGAAGAACTCGTACAATACTTCGATCATCGGAACCACCTCCAGGCATGGACCGCGCCGCGCCATATTCACCTAGATCTGCCGTTCCAAAATTGAAACCGCCCCGCTGACCGCCCCATGGAGTTTACGGGGTGGAGAAGACCCACCGGCCGTTCCGTCACAGGGCCCTTCGCCGTCTCCGTTCAGACAGGTTTCCCTTTCGCTCTGCAGACCCCTCGAACATCGCAGCGGCAGGTGAAGTCGCCCCAGCCCGCGAATCCCAGCTCCGCATCCACGTACCAGGCAGCCGTAAAAGATCGCCTGTCGGCGCTCCAGAACCGTTTTTTTCCCATCTCGAAAGGGGCCCCCACGCAGTCCTCCCGAGAGAAGCTATAGGGGGAGAGGAGAGTGAAGAGCTCCGGAACGGTGGGAAGGCGCCAGCAAGACACGCCACCATGGTTCAAGGAATTGAGGGCGTCGATATACGCCTGGGCCTCAGTCCATTCCAACGGATCGGGAGAACCGGAGCGCTGCCACAGCAGGCCGGTCCCGCGGTCGAACACCGTGTCCAGGTGCGGCTGATACACGAAATCATGCCGAAAGTGCATGAGGGGCCTACCCAGGGCGTCGCAGGAAAAGCTGTCGCAGGCCTCTGCGGACCCAACCTTTATGGGATCACTCCTCAAGGGGGGACGTGCCGCACCGGTCTGTCCCAAATCCATCATTCCCAGGTCCAAGCCGGAGCAAAGCTCCCCTTTCCTTCGCGCCCAGCGGATTTCCAAATCGTCCACCGCTTCCAGCATGGATTGGGCGGACGGGAACCGTTCCTCCCTGCCCTGAGCAAGAGCCCTGGCCACGAAATCATCCCAGTGGGTGTCCGCATCGGGATGGATTTCACTGGGCCTGGCCTCTCTCTCACCGGGAAGCAATCCGGTCAGCATACGATGGATCACCACCCCGGCCGAGTAGACGTCGGCTCGAGCATCTACATCTTCCGGATGGCGCTCTTGCTCCGGAGCCGCGTAATACGGCGATCCCACCACGATTCCCCCGTGTTCTTTGAAAAACTCTCCCCGAAGCCGCGAGCAACCGAAGTCACAGATCTTGACCTGATCCTGGTCCGTGATGAGCAGATTGAACGGCTTGATATCCCGGTGCACCACGCCCGCCCGGTGGAGGCGGGAGAGTCCGAGTAACATCTGCCGTGAATAGCGAAGGACCCGGTCCAGGCTAAGGACCCTCGACGGGATTTCCGCACGGATTCCTTCTCCCATGACGAGTCCAAGGTTGTGACAGTAATATTCCATCGTAAAAAACGGCCTGCCATCGTGGCGATCGAAATCCAAAAGCTCCGCCAGGTTGGGGTGCCGGAGCTTCCCCATGGTCTTGGCCTCCGCGATGAACCTGCGCTCTATTTCCGCGTTCCCCAACAACTGGGAAAGGTGGGGATGAGGCGCGAGGAGCTTCAGGGCCACCAGCTTACCCACCACGGGAAGCCGCGCTTTGTAGACCGCGCTCATTCCTCCCCGCCCCAGAAGTCCCCTAATCTCGTACTTCCCGATGGTCTTCACGTATCCCTACAAACTTCTCACCAAAGCCGATCTGCATTGATCCGGGGAAAACCCCGCTCCAGGATTTTCCTCGCGGTGGTTGCGATATCGTATGCGACGGCACGCACTTCCAGGGTCATGGAACGATCGTCCCACACGAGGTATTTCGCCCGGTTGCTGCCGTCTCTCGGTTGCCCCACGCTGCCGGCATTGACAATGTATTTTCGGTCGGCTTCCAGGGTTGTCAACCCGACGGGAAGGGACCGGTGTTGCACCCGCACGCCGTCGAACACGATGAGGCCGAGTTCGTGGGTGTGTCCCACGAATGTGATCGAAAACGGAGATGATCGAAAATGGCGGAGCAACTCCCCTTCATTCACCTGGAAGAGGTAGGTGGTGACCGACTCGGGGGGGAAGCCGTGGACACAGAGGGCACCGTGGAGTTCATAAGCTGGCTTCAGGGTCCTGATAAACTCGAGGCTCCAGGGGGAAAGAAGGTCCGTTGTGATGAGAAGGGATCTACGTGCGGAGGTGTTGAACCACTCCAGGAAGGTGGGGTCCACGATGCCCAGTTCGTGATTCCCCATGATGGAGGTGATTCCTCTGGCGACAAGACGATGGAGCACCTCTTCAGGATCGGGCCCATAACCAATGTTGTCCCCAAGGGAGACCACCTCTTCCACAGCGAGATGCTTCATGTCTTCCATCACTTCCAGAAATGCTTCGAGATTGCCGTGTATGTCCGATACAATGGCAAAGCGCATGGGCGGACGGCCTCCGGTTCCATCGTTGCTGCAGCGCGAACCGGCCTGTAGTTATCCCTGAAGTAACAGGACAAAAGAATCAGTGGAACCTTGTCCTCCGCCGGATGGAGACCGAAGGAATCAGAAACGATGCCGGCAGGGTCAAGGGAGGACTCATCGTTAGCACAGCCGGCGGCGAAAATCGATAGCTTCGATGCACTTTACAGAGGACAGCCACCGATTGGCATCGAGTTGCCAAGTCACTTAACCGGCTGCGTGAACAAAGGATCGGCAACACATGCAAAGAATGGGCGAAAAGACCCAAAACCATCCGGGGGGACCGACGGGACCATGGTGTCCATTGCGACGGCGGCTGTTCCGCGCCCTGTGGATCGCGACACTGGTCTCCAACGTCGGCACCTGGATGCACAGCACGGCCTCGGCATGGCTCATGGCCTCCATCACCACTCAGCCACTCATGGTTTCCATGGTCCAAACCGCCATAACCCTTCCCGTTTTTCTCCTCTCCCTTCCGGCAGGGGCCTTGGCGGATGTCTGCGACCGGCGCAAGCTCATCCTCCTCACCCAGAGCTGGATGCTTGGTGCTTCAGCCGCATTGGGAGTGCTCACCATCATGGGACACACGACGCCTTGGGTTCTGCTCCTTTTCACCCTGCTTCTCGGCTTCGGGGCCGCTCTCAACGCTCCCGCCTGGCAGGCCATTGTTCCGGAACTGGTGGATCGATCGGAAATCCAGGCGGCGGTCGCTCTCAACAGTGCCAACTTCAACGTGGCGCGATCGGTGGGACCGGCATTGGGGGGTGTCATCATCGGTCTGGCAGGATTCGGCGTGGCCTTTCTCATGAATGCCGTCACCTATCTGGGGGTCATCCTTGTTGTCTCCACATGGAACAGAAGTGCGGATGCGAGCGGAATCTCCAGCGAGGGGATCCTGGGTGCCATTCAGTCGGGATTCCGCTATGCCGCAAAGGCGCCCGTCATGCGCACCGTCCTCGTGCGCACCGTTTCCTTTGCTCTCGGCGCAAGCGCCCTTATGGCCCTTCTGCCCCTCCTCGCCAAGCATGAACTGGGACTCGATTCAGCAGGCTACGGGCTCCTGGTGGGTTCTTTCGGCGCCGGGGCGGTCGCGGGGGCCGGTTTGCTGCCGACCATCCGGAGAAGGCTCTCCATCAACACAATGGTCACCCTAGCCACAATGCTTTTCGCTCTGGTTCTCTGCCTGCTCCCCTTCTTCAGGCCGTTCCCCGTCCTATGCGGCTTACTCGTCCTCGGAGGGGGCAGCTGGCTCGCTATTCTGTCCAGTTTCAACAGCAGTGTGCAGACTTCAGCACCTTCCTGGGTCAGAGGCCGGGCGCTAGCCTATTACATGCTGGTCTTTTTTGGGGGCATGGCCGCCGGGAGTCTTCTGTGGGGCGCCGTGGCATCCTTTGCCGGCACCCGCGCCACGCTGCTCTCCTCGGCTGGGGTCCTGTCCGCCGGGGTGCTTTTCACCAGTCGCTTTCAGCTTACCGCCTAATGACCCCTCGCGGCCTCCCCCTGATTGATCCTCCTCAAGCCCTTGTGCACCCGGCACGGCATCATCGCGCTCCCGTGATCTTTCCGTTCCCACGGCATTCCTGGCCAAGAATCGCGGGTCAACTGCACCCGCCTATGACGATACGCTCCCGATCCCTTGCCGACAGGGCGAGACTTAGTACCTCGTCCCTTTCACGGAACATGAGCCTTTTGTCCTCCATCATCCTGAGGAACGGCACGAGCTTTTCCTCGGTGACTTTTGGGAATCTCCCCAAAATCCCTTTGAGGGATCGCGTCTTTCTGCAAAAGAGATAGATTTCCCTGGAAAGGGGGGGCAGGCGATGGGTGATGGGAGACTGTCCCGGGCGCTTTTGATGAACGATGAGAAAGGTGCGGCCATCCCTGTAAAAGAGCGGAGCCTCACCGCCACCACTTTGGTTCATACCCTCGTGGAGACTCTTCCAATCCTTGAGCTTCTCCCTCACGGGAAGCCAGAGCCTCTTCTGACGGGTTCTCTCCCCGCGGAATCCCTGAATGATGAAAGGAACGGAAGCGACGATGGCGGGTGGAAAAAGTACCCGGTAATTGGGATGGTTGTATATCGCTTTGACGCCGAATGAAGCGGGATCGCACGCAATGGGGCTTCCAAGACCCAACCAGAAGCTCACCGCCCTGAGCGGGCGGAAAACTTGAGCGTAATCCAGACAGCGCAGAGTCTCCTCCACATCTGCCTCGTCGCTTCCCGGAAACTCGAGGATCAGGTTGGAATGGCTCACCAAGCCGCTTTCCTCGCAGTTTTTCATGATTTCCAGGTTGCGGATGGCGGAACTCCCCTTTCTCATTTTTTTGAGCAGTGAGGTGGCAAGGGCTTCAATGCCGATCTGCAGATCATGGAAACCGGCCGCCTTCATCATCCGCAAGCGAGACGCCGCGGTGGCGGCACGGATCTCGCCGAAAAGGCGGAGATCCTTTCCAAGGCGCATGAATCCCTGGAAGACCTTCTCGCTCCCGTTGGCCGGCAGTACGTTGTCCATGAAAGCCACAGACAACACCTTGTGCCTGCTCGTCAGGGAATCCACCTCGGAAACGATGCGGGAGGGATCCTTGGCCCTGTATCCCTCCCATTGGAGGTTGAGATTGCAGAACGCGCACCCGGAAGGGCGTCTTGCCGTGGATGGGCGACGCCACCAGCACCCCCTGGACATTTCGGCGGGGAGGGTCGGGAAAAACCGCTTTTGGGAAGGGAATGTCTGCAAAAGCGCAAAGTAGTCGTCGTAGTCCGGCGTGGGCAGATCATTCAGGCGGGGCAGCTGGATGGAGCCCACATCCGGTTCTCTCGAACCACTGCTGCCGGTGATGACACCCTGCACCCCCGATGCATCCGGGGATCCGGAGGAAGTCCGCAGCAAACCGATGAGTTCCGCCAAGGGCCGTTCACCTTCCCCGGGCACCAGATAGTCCACCCATGGAAAGGCTTTGAAAAAGCCCCGCCCCGGATTGCCTCCCAGGGCCGACCCTCCCACCACGGTGGGAACCCGTGGATGTTCCTCCTTGATCCGTTTCATGAGATACAGGCTGGAGGTGAGCTGGCACAGGCAGATGGAAAAGCCCACAAGACCGTATTCTCCCCAGTTCGTGCCCCTCACGAACGTTTCCGAGAGGCTCCCGAGGAGTTCGACCACCTTCCTGAAATTCATTTCTCCCCGAAAGCGCCCCCTCTTTGCCGTCTCCCTGTAGAAAAGCCTCTCGATGGCATCCAGGCGCTCGGGAAACATCAATGCCGCAAAGCAACTCTCAGCGGACCACACTCTCTCGGAAATCACGCGGTACCATTCGTATCCAAGGCTTTCGGCAACCTGGAGATAGAAGTGGCGCGCGTCGACCCTGATTTCCGGATAATGATTTCTGAGGTAACTCTTGAGCGTCCCCAGCTGAATGGACGGCTGGCTGTAAAGGGGCCAGGGCGCGGAAACGAGGACCACTGCCTCCGGTGGCGCCTTTTCTTTTCTCGCCAAAATCTCTCCTCCCAAATACAATGATCCCCGTTGCCCGCTCTGCCGTTACGGCCGACGTCCTGTTGCACCTCTTACCAACGATATGTGATGCGGCATCACGCATTCACATGACGGAGCCGGGCAGGTCGGACGACGCCCTCCAAACCCTACGGGGGGATGCAACACAGGTCTGCAGGCTGAAGGTTTGCAGCCGCAAGGGTCGAGGACATTTCAATGAAGTGGTGGAAACACGTTCCCCTTGCCTGGACCATTGTCGTAGCTTTTTGCCCGTTACCAAGGAGCTTTCTTCTGATATCTCTTGCAGACGCCTGCGACAAGTGTTATCCGCCATGAGACACCATCATCCCGATGTCGCCATTTCGTTCGGCGAGGGGAAGCGCATCATGAAACGCTGGCCAGTCATTTTCGCTCTCCTGGTCCTCTCCCCATGCTCCGAGGCTATCTCCCTGGATCCCGGATATGCCCGGGGAACACTCACTGCGGCGAACAGGACCGTCTCTCTCAGCCACTCCTCCGTAATGCTGTTCGGAAATGAAGAGGGGGTGCTGGAACGCCAGGAACTGCGGATACTCCTCGCGGATCGCCCTGTTCCAGAAGCCGTCCTGTCCGGCCCGTTTTTGCAACTATTTGAAAAAATGGTTAAAAACGGTGACCTGCAGGGCGTATTGCTCCGCTTGGATGCTCGGAGGCCCACCGGATCCAGCGTTCACGGGACCTTACTCCTCCCTTCCCAATCTGGGGGTGTCTCACTGCAGTCCTTTGTGATCGAAGAACGGGGAGGAGGCTTCCAGCGGTTCGAAATGGGAAACAACCGAGTTTGGGGCCAGACATCCTGGTCCTTCAAAGGTGGACCCCTTTTGTCGATGGGTTATCATGCCACGTTCAGCGCGCCCCTTTTCCGAGATGTGGTGACGGCACGTCACTTGGGCAAAGCCTCCCGGGGAAGCCCTCAGGTCGCGGCAATGCTCGCATTCGAACGTGTCCTGCGGGAGGGGAAGCTGGAAGAGATGGAACGATACGCGACAAAGGAACGGCTCGAAGCGGTGAAGGCATACATGAAACAAGTGGGAGCGGAGGCTTTTCTGGACGAGATCAGAGAGAATATTCCTCCGGAAGAGATTCGCAGAAGAGGGATCATCGGAGTCTATGTGCGAGGTAAAACGGCCTCTGTGATCTATAGGGAGGGCAAGGACAAACGGGTTCTGTCCATGGTCGATGAAAATGGTACCTGGAGGGTGGACTGATGGAGTGACCCGTGACAAGTCACCCCCACGGGCCATGACCATATCCGGGCCAGACCGATCACCCCCCCGCAAACGCTCCGATCGTCCGGCCAGATAGGCTCCTTGGCGATTTACCCTTGAAATCGACCAGAAAAAGACAAAGTCGGCTGCTTGCGCTCACTGGGCCTTGGGATGGGGAGGCCCTGATTCTCCCGAGGCGTTCTCCTCCTGATCCTTTGCCTTGATGTGAGTCAGGTCCGGCCAAGCTGCCCGGATCAGAGCACCCTTGCCTTGGGACGACTCCACACGAAACTCCCCCCCAAAGAGTTCCGTGCGCTCCTTCATGCTCGCGAGACCGAGTCCCCCCCTTCCTTTTGTTCGATTCCACGCCTCACAGGCGTCGAAGCCGACACCGTCATCCTGAACGACAAACTCCACACCTTCGCGGTATTTCCCCAGCTTCACGGAGACTTTTTTTGCCTTGCTGTGCCTCGCCACGTTGTTCAGCGCTTCCTGGAGGATGCGAAAGAGGACGATCTTGAGCGGCTCCGGCACCTCGTCTTCACTGACTTGTACGGACCTCTCGACCTGGATGCCCGTGTAGATGGATTCGAACTCCCTGCAGAACCAAGAGACGGTAGGAACTATCCCCAGGTCGTCAAGGAGGGAAGGGCGCAGATCCATGTAGATTCTGCGAACCTCTTCGATGGTGTTGCGGGTGAGGGGCACGAGTGTCTCCAAGGAACGGATCACCATCTCTTTGTCCCCCAGTTGGGCAAGTTGCAGGAGGTTTTCCATCCCATATTTGATGGCGCTCAAGTACTGACCCACACTATCATGAAGTTCATGGGCGATACGCTTCCTCTCCCTCTCCTGAACTGTCAGCAGCTGAGCCGAAAGATACCGCAACTGTCTCTCCGATTCCTGCAGCGCTTTTTCTGCGAGCTTTTCCCTGGTGATATCCCTCCCAACGGACTGGATTTCCTTCAGCCTTCCCCCGTCATCGAAAATGGCCCGGTCCGTCCACTGCTGCCACACCACTTCACCGTTGGGCATGACCACCCGATGCTCAATGACAGCCACGGGGTTTTCCTTTGTGAGGGAAAGGTAGTGCCGTTTCAGTCTTTGCCTTCCCTTGCGGGGCACGTGGTCCCACAGGCTCGATCCCAGCAGTTGTTCCCGGGTCTTGCCAAACCGGTGGCAATAGGCTTCGTTAACAAAGGAATACGTATAGTCCGCCCAGATCCTGGAGACAAGTTCCACCTGGTCCTCAACAATGGCCCGATACCTGGCTTCGCTCTGGCGCAGGGCCCTCTCCGCCTGCCTGCGCTCCGTGATGTCCACCAGCATGACCACGGCCGAATTCGGGTCACCGAAAGAATCGCGGATGAGCGACACGGTCATGTGACACCACATCAAGCGGCCACCCTTCAAGATGTAACGCTTTTCCATCTGAAAGTGGTCGCCCTTGGAAATTTCCTGATCAGAGCGTTCCTGGTGGGCGGAACCCCACAAAGAGGCTTCTTCCAGAGCCGGGATGGAGCACAGACTGGACGGAAGATCATCCATGCTGCCGCCGAACAACTCGATGAGAGAGGGATTCGCTGCGATGGGGACTCCGTCGAGGTCCACGAGGGCCATCCCGATGGCGGCCTTCTCGAAAATGGCCCGAAAGCGTTTTTCGCTCTCGATGAGAGCATTTTCCATCTGCTTGCGGTGAAGGATTTCCCTCTGCAGGGCCAGGTTAGACTCGATAAGATCGGAGGACTTGTCTTCACGGGCGACTTGGTGGAGGTTTCTGCCAATGGGGAGGTCTTCTCCCGCAACCCCATGCACCGGGATCGCCTCGGACAAGGTCACCGCAGACCCCGAAATCGTTCCCTCGGGGTTGCAAAGGGGGCCGGCCTCGAGTGCGCATGGAAGGCGTCCACCGTCGGGCTTGTGAAGAATGGCGGGGACCCCGTAAAATGTTTTTCCCGCGAGGACCTGTGAAATGCTGAACGGTTCATCCACGGGCGCCCCAGCTTCCCCCGCGCCAGAAATCTCGATTCTCAGAACCTCGTCAAAGTGTCGGTGAAGAGGTTCAGTGGGGCACAACTGCCTCAACGAACCACTGGTCCGGATGATGCAACCGCTCTCGTCACAAATGACCACATGGCGTCTCACCGTTTCACGGGTCACATCCATCCTGGGGCACGGCTGGATAGACTGGCGCGAGAACCCTTCCCCCGGTATCTCCAGGACCAGGTAGAGAAAAGAGGGAACTGCATCGCTGCTGGAAGGAAAAGGGCAAAACACGGCCGGCCGCCGTCTGCCTTCTTCGTCGAGAAGGATGAACCGCTCCTTGCGCGAGGGATTCACCTCGTCCTGGAGAAAAGCTTTGAAGCGGTCATGTTCAAGGGGCACGATATGTTTGAGAAAAAGCGTCCCGGTGAGGACCTCCGGCGCCACTCCCAGCATGGAAGCAAGGACGGGATTCACACAGGTGATGGAGCCATGCCTCGTGAGTCCCACAACACCCAATCCCATGAGATCGGCGGGAAAAAAACCCCAGTCAGGGGGAGGGAAGGTCGTTTCCGACGTAAGACGGGCGTTCGCCGAGCCTGTGGCATCCCTCTCCCGGTGGTTCCCCTTTTCAAGAACTCCTTCAGCCCGGACCAATCCCCGCCCCAACTCGCAGCTTTCCCCTTCCTTCGCGCGCCCGGTTTGCCTCTTGGCCGCTTTTTCCTTAGACACGACCAAACCTCTTGGGTCTCATGGGGAGAAAACTGACCTCAACGGCGAGGATATGCGCCTGTGTCGATGTGCTGAATCCCACAACGTTCCGATTTTGAAACATTAAAAAACATAAGCGCCCAAATCAAGATTTATGTGTCGGGGAGACAAGCATTGCGAGGTATACGGGTCAGAAGATCATTCCGTGAGGGAATTGGCGAGGCAAGGTTCGCATTTCATCGAAAAATACCATGACCTTATCGGAACCGATCGGAAATACCCATTTAACTCCATCGTATCCATTCACCTAAACTTCTTTCGATAGTCATGTGTTGACGCCAAGCTTTTCCGGACTCCCGCAAGGTGTGGTATCGGGATACGCGGCCGGTCGGCTTATTTCCGTTGGGCTTCCCCCTCCTCATGGCGGCCCATGGTGCCGGGGGACTGCTTCGCAGGACATGGACGCTTTGAATAGAAGGAATCTTCATGGGAAACGATACGCTTGACTGCAGGGGACTGGCCTGCCCCAATCCTGTGCTGCAGACCAAGTCGCGGATTGAAGCAGGCGACGTCCGCCGCATCACGGTCCTGGTGGACAACCCGGCAGCAAAGGAAAACGTGAGCCGTTTTCTCGCACGCAGTGGTTACCTTGTGGAGGATGCCGAGGTGGACGGCGTGTACCAGGTAGTGGGAGTACGCGAGGGGAAAACGGCGATCCCCGCGATTTCCCCTCAGGTGTCCAAAACAAATGGAGAGACGCGAATCGCCGTGCTGGTGGCCACAGACCGTATGGGAACGGGAGACGATGTTCTCGGCAAAAAGCTGATGTTCAATTTCATTGCAACCCTGAAGGAGATGGGAAGTGAGCTGTGGCGGCTCATCCTGGTAAACGCCGGCGTGAAGCTTGCGGTGGAGGGATCGGAGAGTCTACCCGCTCTCATGGAACTGGACCGGGAAGGAGTTCACATCCTCGTGTGCGGCACCTGCCTGAACCATTTCGACCTCCTGGAAAAAAAACAGGTGGGGGAGACCACCAACATGCTCGACGTCGTCACGGCCTTGCAGCTGGCCGACAAGTTGATCAGTCTGTCTTGAGTCCTTCGGCGGGGCTCACGGAGCCTCAGGGTCGATGCGCCCTTGGTTCGGGAAATGCTTCAGACATCGGAAAAAAGGACGAAGGGTGGCTGCCGCCGTGACGTTTCCAATCCTGCGGATCCTGTGCGCGATTGTTTTTGAGACGACTCTGTCCCTTCCGCGGACAGGGCACGAGGAACTCACATGAGCGAAACCAGAGTCGAACTGGCGAAAACAGTTCGCGCCGCTGGATGAGCGGCCAAGATCGGTCCGGGGGACCTTGCCGAAATTCTCTCATCCCTGCCTTTGGAAGAGGACCCGAACCTGCTGGTGGGAAGAGAAACTTCCGACGATGCCGGAGTGTATCGCATGACGGACGACATCGCCCTCGTCCAGACGGTGGATTTCATCACTCCTTTGGTCAATGACCCGTACGATTTTGGCCGGATCGCGGCGGCCAACGCTCTGAGCGACGTCTACGCCATGGGGGGGCGACCTCTCACCGCCATGAACGTGGTGTGCTTTCCAACCCGGACCATGGACCGTGAAATCCTGAGAGAAATCCTCCGGGGCGGCCTGGAGAAGGTGCACGAAGCGGGGACGGTGCTCGTAGGAGGGCACAGCGTGGAGGACCCCGAAATCAAATACGGCCTCTCGGTGACAGGGATCGTCCATCCCGGAAGCATTCTCACCAACGCCGGTGTTCGCGAAGGAGACGCCCTCGTCCTCACCAAACCCATCGGCACAGGAATTCTGGCCACCGCCATCAAGGCCAACCTGGTTTCACAGTCGGCAGAGAAGGCGGCAACGGAGACCATGGCGGCCCTCAACCGTTATGCCGCTGAAATCATGCTCCAGTACCCTGTGAATGCTTGCACCGACATCACGGGCTTCGGCCTTCTAGGCCATACTTTGGAAATGGCCATGGCAAGCGGCTGCACAATACGGCTCTTCGCAAAACAGGTCCCGCTCCTCCCTGAGGTGGTCGATTCCGTGGGAATGGGTCTCCTGCCGGGCGGAAGTTTCGCCAACCGCAACTACTGTGCCCATCGTATCGTGCAGGTCCGTCCCGTGGACGCCCTCCTGCTGGACATCCTGGCCGATGCCCAGACGTCCGGCGGACTGCTCATTTCCCTCCCCGAGGAACAAGCCCACGCTCTGGCCTCCCGCCTTAAAGCAAGCGGGATCGACAGCGCAGCGGTCATCGGCGTGGTGACGGGCAAGAGCCAAGGGATGATCGAGGTGGAGTGAGACATGGGATGCTGTTTCCATCTGCCTCCGGCGAGTTCTTAACGGCAAAGCGACCCGTTCAACTGAAGGAGGCGTGTATGAGGTGTGACCAGTGCGGTGCCCCTATCGAAGACGGTGACGAGCGGGAATACCGTGGCCAGACGCTGTGCGAAGATTGTTACATGGATGCCCTCTCCCCGTTGAGAACCTGCGATCCCTGGGCGGTGCACAGTGCAAAACATCTTGAAATGCATTCCACAGGAGGCACCGTTCTCACCCCCATCCAGGAGGAGATTCTCCGGATCCTGCAGGACACGGGCGGTATAGAGCCTGCAGACCTGGTGGATCGCTTGGGGGGAAGGATCACCCACAAGGAATTGGAGAGGGAATTCTCCGCCCTCAGGCACATGGAAAAGGCGAGGGGCGAAAAGCGGGGAAACCGGGTTTTCCTGAGACCCTGGTGACATGACCCGTCCTCTCCCCCTTTCAGTCTTTTTCATTTGAGCCCGGCCTTCAGGCACTCTGCAGCACCTGCGCTGATGCATCGCAACGTGGAACATTCAAGACGAAACATCTCCCCTGCATCTTTCCGTCCCGAAATCTTCTCCGCGTCCCCCAGTGCCGGGCCTGCCCTCTCCCAGGCCATCAAACGGATGATTTTGAGACCCTGCTTTCACTTGCACCCCTGCACCACGCAAAACCCCCAGGACTGATTATCTTCTCCGGTGAACCCGAGTGCATCCTTGCACGGTGACGATGCGAGGAACGAGGAGTTGTCATGAAGACCATCATGAGCCAGTTGGCTATATGCTTAACGGTGGCGGTCCTTTCGGCTGGCTTTCTTGTGCCGGCGGAGACCGTGAACGGGAGGAACCAGACAATGGAATCAACGGATAGGGGCCTTCTCAGAGCAACTTTTGCAGGGGGATGTTTCTGGTGCATCGCGTCCGACTTCGAAAAACTCGACGGCGTTGTGGAAGTGGTGTCCGGATATACGGGTGGACCGGAGGAGAACCCAACCTACAAGCAGGTTTCATCGGGGACTACCGGCCACATGGAAGCGATCCAGGTCACCTACGACCCGTCCAGGGTCACTTACCGCCAGCTCCTGGAGCACTTCTGGAGGCACATCGACCCGACGGATCCCGGCGGCCAATTCGTGGACCGTGGTCCTCAGTATCGAACTGCCGTTTTCTACCACGATGACGAGCAAAAACAGGTCGCCGAAGAATCCAGGGAGGAACTGGAAAAGTCCGGAAGATTCCACCGACCCGTTGTCACCCCAATCCTCCCTTACACCCGGTTTTACAGGGCGGAGGAATACCACCAGGATTATCACAAGAAGGAACCCGGACGCTACAATCTGTATCGCCGCGGCAGTGGCCGCGATCAGTTCCTGGAGAGGACCTGGGGGAACACAAGGCGACCATCGGCGGGATCAGCCCAGGAAGACAAATACGCCAAACCCTCCGACGACGAACTGAAGCGTCGCCTCACACCGATCCAGTACAAAGTGACCCAGCACGAAGGGACGGAACCTCCTTTTCAAAATGAATTTTGGGACAATAAGCGGGTAGGCCTTTACGTCGACGTGGTCTCCGGCGAACCCCTGTTTACTTCTTTGGACAAGTACGATTCCGGTACCGGATGGCCCAGTTTCACAAAACCCGTTGAACCGGGGAACATCGTGGAAAGGCAGGATCGGAGCCTATTCGTGACCCGGACGGAAGTAAGGAGCAGGCACGGGGACTCCCATCTCGGCCATGTTTTTCCAGACGGCCCCAAGCCTACAGGCATGCGCTACTGCATCAACTCGGCCGCTCTTCGTTTCATCCCTGTGGAGAATTTGGAAAAGGAAGGATATGGTCAGTACCTGCATCTCTTTTCCAGGGAGTGAAGGCAATCGGCTTCTCGGCGGAGGGATCCCCTCCCGCAATCCGCAGGATCGTGTCGCTTTCTTCTGGTGAGCGCCGAAGATCCTTCATCGGATACGGTGACCGGGGGGTCATGATTTGAGCGTCCCAAGATGGGAACCGTCCCATGCCCAAGTATGACTATGACATCGGAGTGATCGGAGGCGGAGCCGCAGGCTTGACCGTTGCAGCGGGTGTGAGCCAGCTGGGTGCCAGAACGCTCCTCATCGAAAAGGAACCCCACCTGGGGGGCGACTGCCTTCACTACGGGTGCGTTCCCAGCAAGACCCTCATTCAGTCGGCCCATGTATACCATCTCATGAAAAACGCCGCCCGTTTCGGCCTTCCTCAGGTGGAAACGCCTCCGGTGGACTTCGACAAGGTGGCCTCGAGGATTCGAGGCGTCATCGACCGGATCCAGCACCATGATTCCGTGGAGCGCTTCTGCAGTCTGGGTGTGCAGGTCGAATTCGGGGGCGCAACATTTGCCGACGAACACACCGTCGAAGTCCACGGGCGGCGTTGGACGGCGGCACGCTGGGTCATCGCAACGGGATCCTCCCCCTTTGTCCCCGAGATTCCCGGACTACAGGCCACCCCCTTTATGACCAACAAGGAAATCTTCTTCTTGGCCTCCCTCCCCAAATCCCTCGTCATCTTCGGAGCCGGACCCGTCGCAGTGGAATTGGCTCAGGCCTTCAACCGGCTGGGGACTAAGGTGACAGTCATTCAGCGTGGCGGCCAGATTCTCTCCCGGGAAGATTCCGACATGGCGGGCCTCCTGCTGGATCACCTGATGAAGGAGGGGCTCACTTTCCATCTCGACTCGGTTGTCAGGGAAGTGAGCAATGCGGGCTGGTTGCGTCGGGTCATGTTCGAGGACGGAGAAGGGTTCAGGCACACCCTGGAGGCAGAGGCCATCCTCGTGGCTTTGGGGCGCTCCGTGAACGTTGACGGAATGGGCCTCATGAGTGCCGGCGTGGACTACAGTCCCAAAGGAATCGAGGTGGACGCAAGGCTCCGTACCTCACAAAAGCACATCTACGCTGCCGGCGACGTGATCGGGCATCACCAGTTCACCCACGCCGCAGGTTACGAAGGGGGGATCGTCGTGGCAAACGCCGTTTTGCATCTTCCCCGCAAGGCGGACTACACCTGGTTTCCCCATTGCACCTACACAGACCCCGAATTGGCTTCCATCGGCATGAACGAAAAGCAGACACAGAAAGCGGGATTGGAATACAGCGTGTGGAAGGAGGAGTTTCGCAACAACGACCGTTCCCTGGCCGAGGGATACGACACGGGCTTCATCAAGATGATCGTGGACAGGCGTGAGAAACCCGTGGGAGTCCAGATCCTCGGGCCTCGGGCTGGGGAGATCATGAGCGAGTGGGTCGCGGTCATGAACGGGAAAATCAAGGTTTCCACACTGGCCGGCTCCGTACACCCATACCCCACCCTGGGTGAAATCAACAAACGGGTGGCGGGAAGCCTTCTCGCCTCGAAGCTCTTTTCCGAGACCGTCCGCAGGAAGATCCAGTTTTTCTTCAACCTGAAAGGACGGGCCTGCGAACTGCGGAACCCTGAGGAAACTCCCTCGTGAGATCCAGTTCAGCCACCCATCTCATTCTGACCCTCTTCTTTATGGTGAGTCACGGCCTGCTCACGGCACTGCTCGCCGAGTACCATGGCGGAGTATCCTGGGATGGAGGCGGGAGGCTCAATGAGTAGACACTTCCACCCTCAAAAGCCTGCAATCGTCCTGGGGATCGGTATCCTGGCGGGGCTCTTTTTCCTCCTGGATCTCAACCCATATCTCACCTTGTCCTACCTCAAGGAATCGAAGGATTCTCTGGCGCAACTTTACGCCGGTCATCGCTTCACAGTCATCGGGGCATATTTTCTGACCTACACGCTGCTGACCGCCCTCTGTCTGCCGGGGGCCAGCGTCATGACCCTTGCCGGCGGGGCACTCCTTGGGCTTTCGGTGGGAACCGTCGTGGTTTCGTTTGCCAGCACCATCGGCGCCACCCTTGCCTGTCTTTTCTCACGGCTTCTCTTGCGGGACTGGGTTCACAAACGGTTTGAGGACAAGCTTGCGGCTGTCAACCAGGGGATCCAGAAAGAAGGGGCCTTCTATCTGTTCACCCTGCGCCTGATTCCCATTTTTCCGTTTTTCGTCATCAACCTCGTGATGGGACTCACCCGAATGCCTCTGTTCAGGTACTATTGGGTGTCCCAGCTTGGCATGCTTCCAGGTACGGTGGTATATGTGAATGCCGGCAGGGAACTGGGAAGGATCGACTCCCTGAGCGGCATCGTCTCTCCCAGCCTGCTCGTGTCATTTGCCGTCCTCGGGCTTTTCCCCATCGCGGTGAAACGGGCTCTGGCCCGGTACGGAAGCAAGAAAAAAACTCCTGGAGAGGAATCGCGGCCACCCACCCCGGTGGGGTGAACAAAAGCCATTCCAAGGTCTGGGAATGCCGGTCGGGTTTTGTAAACGGCAGAGCTTTGCGTTATAACGGGGCGAAGGAGTCTGATAAGATGAACAGTTCAGCCCAATGGGAATGGGAAGGTGATCTAAGTGCCGCATTGAAGCAAGCCTCGGCCCAAGGGAGACCGGTGTTGCTGGATTTCTATAATCCGGGCTGAGGCGGATGCCGTCAGATGGATGCGGTCACGTATCCCTCGCGGGAGGCGGCGCTCTGGCTGCCGGAGAGGCTGGTCCCGGTGCGCCTGCCCCATGATCACGATCCCCTGGCTGAACAGTTTGACATAGTGCGGACCCCCTGTCTCATTTTCCTGGATCCGCAAGGGACTGAGGTGCATCGCACCGTGGGTGTTCTGTCCCCGGATGAATTTTCCTCCTTCGTTCAGTTGGGCACAGCCAAGCTGCTCTACCGGCAGGGTCAGTGGCAACCAGCTCTGGAAAGGCTGGAAGAACTGCTGAACAAAAATCCCCAAAGCCTCTCCGTGGCCGAGGCCGTCTTCCTGCGCGGCCGCTGCCTCTACCGTCACACCCATTCCCCCATCCACCTGAAAGAGGCTCACGAGCAGCTCCGGTCCAAGTTTCCCGGAAGCGAATGGACCCTTCGGACTCTCCAGTACCGACTCTTGTGAACGGCAACCTGCAGGGCCGACCGATATGGAAGCGGACTGGAAAACCTTAAACCTCCGCGACTGCGTCCACAGGGTCGTCAAGAAATCCAGAGGAAGGTAAGGTCTGTCATCATGCCTCGCGATGTGCCTCTTGGAAATGGCAAGCTGCTCCTTTGTTTTGACGGGGATTGCGCCATCCGCGACCTGTACTTCCCCCACGTGGGACAGGAAAACCATCTGAACGGAAACGTCTGCCGCATGGGTGTGTTCGTGGAAGGGATTTTTTCCTGGATCGACGGGTCCTGGAGGAAGGAATCCCTCTACGAGGAAGACACCCTCGTATCCCGTACGGATCTCTATCACGAGCGGATGGGCATTCTCATCACCTGCCGGGGGGTGGTGGACTTCCACGAAAACGTTTACGTGAGGGAAATCGTCGTGGAGAATCTCCGTCCCATACGGCGGGAAGTGAGGTTCTTTTTCAGCCACGACCTGGACATTTCAGGCAACCGCATCGGGGATACGGCGGTCTTCGACCCCTTCACCCGGGGTGTGCTGCATTACAAGGGCAAGCGGTACTTCCTGATAAACGGCATGACGGAGCGGTCGGACGCCATCTCCCAGTACGCGGTGGGGATCAAGGGCGTGGGCGGCAGGGAGGGGACCTTCCGGGATGCGGAGGACGGAGTCCTGTCGGGAAACCCCATCGCCCAGGGATCCGTGGACTCGGTCATCGGACTACACATCACCTTGGAGGGAGACTCTGAGGGATCTGCCTATTACTGGATCTGCGCAGGTGAGAGTTGGCAAGAGGTCCGGCACCTGGACGGTCTGGTTCGGCGCAAGCACCCCGCCTCTCTCATCCAGCGGTCAAAGGACTTTTGGACCCTTTGGGTCCGCAAAGAACCCCTGCCCCAAGGGCATCTTTCGGAAAGGATCCAAGAGCAGTACCGCCGAAGCCTCCTCATCCTCAGCACCCAAATGGACTCGCAGGGAGGGATTCTTGCCGGCAACGATTCGGACGTGATCCAGTACAATCGGGACACTTATTCCTACGTCTGGCCGCGGGACGGGGCGCTGGCGGCCAATGCCCTGGACCTGGCCGGCTATCCGTCCCACGCCCAGAATTTCTACGCCTATGCCGCTTCCGTCGTGGGCGACGATGGCTACTTCCTGCACAAGTACAACCCCGACGGGAGCCTCGCGTCTTCCTGGCACCCCTGGGTGGACGGACCCGAAACACAGCTCCCCATCCAGGAGGACGAGACAGCACTGGTGTTGTGGGCTCTGTGGCAGCATTTTGTGCTCTACCGGGACATGGATTTCATCAAGCCTCTTTATCGGCCTCTCATCAAGCGTGCAGCCGATTTCATGGTTTCCTACCGGGACGCGGAGACAGGGCTTCCCGCGCCGTCCTACGACCTGTGGGAGGAACGGAGGGGCATCTTGAGCTTCACCGTGGCAGCCGTCTTCGGCGGTCTCACGGCGGCGTCTCTTTTCTGCGAAGTCTTCGGCGACGGGAAACAGGCCCGCACCTACCGGAAGGCCGCTTCCCAGATTCGGGACGGAGCATCCAATCATTTGTGGCGGGAAGACCTGGGTCGCTTCTGTCGCATGATTTCGAGAGGGAAAGACGGGGCCCTGGAAGTGGACGCAACGTGTGATTCCAGCTTGTGGGGACTCTTCAACTTCGGGGTCTACAACGCGGACGATCCCCGGGTGATGGCCACCATGAACGCATTGCGGGAGAAGCTCTGGGTGGGCCACAAGACCGGCGGAATGGCCCGCTACGAAAACGACCCATATTATCGCGTCGATCCTCGTGTGACGGGGAACCCCTGGTTCATCTCCACTCTATGGCTCGCAGACCACCTCATCAGCACCGCCGAAAGCCGGGAAAAGCTTCGTGAGGCGGAGGAACTCCTCCACTGGGCCTGCGACCATGCCCTCCCCTCAGGGGTCATGGCCGAACAGATCCATCCCCACACAGGGGCGCCCCTTTCCGTGTCCCCTCTCACTTGGAGCCACGCAACGTTTGTCACCACCACTCAGCGCTTCGTCACGCGAGCCATTCAGCTGGAAGGACGAACCCCTCTCCCAAGGCGCGAAGACTGGCTAGGCCGGCTCTTCATCGAAGCGTGCAACGCCATCCACGGATCCTGCAAGGTCAAGTGAGAAGCCCGTCGATTCTGTCCAGGTGAGCGCAATAGAGGTCCTTTTGCACATCGTGCCATTGGGAAAGGACCCGACCCGGAAAAACCCGCTCCCGGCAAGCCATGCTCTGGAGTTGACGGATGACGAGATGCCCCTTCACTCCCATGGGACATGCATGAGTGCAGCTCTCGCACTGGATGCACAGCCAGAGGGATGGGGAATTGAGGGCGAGCCGACGCAGGCCGAGGTTTGTGACACGAATGAAGAACAATGGATCGAAGACCTCCCGCTCGAAGCACACCGGGCATGCATTGCGGCATTGACAGCAGGTGTAGCAGAGGCTTGAACCGGTGGAAAAGCCGAGATGCCGGCCCGCTTCCTTCCGGAAAGCCCCTCGTTGAGAAAACTCGGGAAGCACGATATCAACATGGGCCTCGCCTCCAGAGGAAGCCTCACCGGGCGTTTCCCAATCGCCGGGGGACTCCTGCAAACGGCTTCCTTCCACACAGGCGGACATCGCCCGTCGGCGCCGACGCTGGAACTTCCTGTTGTGGTCGGCCAGGAGACTTGGAAGGTTTGGAGGGCGAACCCCCATTTCCACCGCTTGGTATCGAAGATGGGCAATGAGGGCCGAGGGTTTCACCTTCATGGGGCAAATGCGGGAGCATCGCCCACACGAGAGGCAGTACCAGATGTCGGGGCATTCCAGCAATTCGTCCATGAGGCCCAGGTGAGCCATCCTCAGGAGCTTCACCGGGTTCAAACGACTCGTGAACCGGTTGACGGGACACTCCACGGCACACGACCAGCAGGTAAAGCAAAGCTTCAGCTGAGATGCGTCGAGGGAATCCGATTCCCCCCTGAAGGGAGAAACGGGTTCGATGCAGGCGCGCAAATCATCAGGCAATGGCGGGCCTTCCCCGGTCAACCCAACTGACCCGCCGGGGCCGCTGACGCTTTGGTGCTGCAATGCATCGGATGCTGCTTTCATGACTCCTCCCCATGGTTCGGAAGGGGTTGGTCGGAGGCGGCGGGATCGCGGCAAAAGTCAGGCATCACGGCCCGGAAAGCGTCGCATCGCCTGCACATGGCCATCTTCTCCTCCCAGCTTCCCTGCCTTTTTCCGTGACAGACCGTTCCGTTGACAAACCAGCAAAACCGCCCGGTCTGGAATTCCCAGGCAGGGCAATGCCGCCTGGTCAGAAGGGAACACTTCCGAACCGTCCAGCAGGTTTTGGCTCTTGTGTTTTCCATTCGCTGATGAGCAAGAAGCCACAGAGCCTGTCGTTCCACATGTGCCGGTATCCTTCTCCACCCCTGTTCGAAACTCTGTATCGCTTTGTGGGAGACGCCGAGCAAATCCGCCATTGCGCTCTGCGTTTTCCCCAACTGGCGCCTGATTTCAGAGAACTCTTTGCCCGTCAACGTTCTCTCCTCCCCTCACCGGGCGCCTCATGGGCCCTCTGGGCGCCCCTTCCTATGCCAGGACTCATCACCATGCGGTTGGACCCGTCTTTTTTGCCTTTCCCCTTTCACGCTTCTCAGCTCGATGGATTCTCGCCATGAGAGAGTCTTGCAACATTTTCGCCGGTTGTGTGAAGCCAGGGGATCATTCAATGGACCGCGCGGCAGCACGACGCCCACCAGAATAGTATCACAATAACCACACTGTGGTATATTGCATAGCAAGTATTTCCTCCGGAAGTCAAGGCTGTTTCCGCTGCGAGAGAGAAGGCACCGGTAAAAGAATGAGAGGGATCCCCCCTAATGGGTAGCGATCCGCCACCGACCGCGCCCGTCTCCATACCGTTTACGAAGAAGTCGGCCGACGGTCAGGCACATCCCGGACACCTCCGGTGTCAGCGCAAAGCCCCACCGCCAACTCGGCATCGACGCGGAAATGGATCGGTATTGGCCGGGTATGTTGGGGACAGTGTTGGGGATAAGAACAGAGAGGCCCAGACGCTTCCATCTGAGCCCTTGATTTTCCTTGGTGGGCGACCCGGGGATCGAACCCGGGACCTTTGGTTCCGGAGACCAACGCTCTATCCACTGAGCTAGTCGCCCTGTTTTTGCTTTTGAGCCGTCTGTGTGATATTTTTGTATTTTGGTTAGCATAGGAAGGGGGAGATGTCAATTTCCACCTGAGGCTCCCTTCGGTTCTTGGATTGCTAGCGGACCACCTCTTTCATGAAGATCGCCTACTTCGATTGCTTTTCGGGCATCAGCGGGGACATGATCCTCGGGGCCCTTGTGGACGTGGGAGTTCCCGTGGAACTCCTTCGGGAGCAGCTGTCCGCCCTTCCGATCGAAAGCTTCTCCCTGGAAGCGAATCAGGAAATGCGGGGCGCCGTCGCCGGGACCCGTGTGCGTGTGCATTGCGCCACGTCCCCCCACCACCGCCATCTGGAGGACGTTCGACACATTTTGCTCTCCAGCACCCTGGACGGCTCCGTTAAGGAAAAGAGCCTCGCTGTTTTTGAAAAGCTGGCCCAGGCGGAGGCCAGGGTTCATCAAGTCCCCGTCTCCCGGGTGCATTTCCACGAAGTGGGGGCTGTGGATTCCATCGTGGACATCGTGGGGAGCGTCATCGCCCTGGAACACCTGGGAATCGAGTCCATCCAATGTTCCCCTCTGCCCCTGGGACACGGCTTCATCTCCACCCAGCACGGTTTGTTGCCCATTCCCGCCCCCGCCACCGTGCTCCTCCTCACGGGGAAGCCGGTCTACGACAGCGGGGTGGAGCGGGAACTGGTCACCCCCACGGGGGCGGCCATCATCAGCACCCTGGCCGATTCTTTCGGTGCGGTCCCGCCCATGGTTCTCCGATCAACGGGTTACGGCGCAGGATCAGATCCCGCTACGGACCCTCCCAACCTCCTTCGGGTCATGGTGGGAGAGACAGCCCGGCCCCAACGCTCGCGCCGCCTCCTCGTCATGGAGACCAATATCGACGACATGAGCGGGGAGATATACGGTTACGTGATGGAAGAGCTCCTCATGGCCGGGGCCCTGGACGTGAGCCTCATCCCGGTGCAGATGAAAAAGAACCGGCCGGGAGTGCTCCTTCGCGTGCTTCTGGATCCGGCCATACAGCAGCCGATCCAGGACCTCCTCTTTCGGGAAACCACAACCCTGGGAATCCGCATCCACGAGGTGGAGCGGGTGGAGGTGCCTCGCCAGATGGAGACCATCCGGACCGTTTATGGAGACTGCCGCATCAAGCGCTTCACGGATGCCGGGGGAGAGAGCCGGGTGACTCCCGAATACGAAGATTGCAAGCGCCTCGCCAGGGAACATGGGGTGCCCATCCGCAAGATTTTCGAGGAAGTGCTCTTCGCCTTCAAGGGAGGGAATTGATCTGCAGGGAGGCCCGCTGCACGCCTGCAGGATCCAACGCCCCCAGGGCATTGGGCAAAAGGTCAATACGGAGTCTGCGCACCATGAACATGGCGACGGATCGAGTCACGGGCTGCCTTGTCACCATCGGGGATGAGCTTCTTCTGGGAGACATCGCCAACGGAAATTCCCGTCACATTGCGATGGAACTGCGTTCCAGGGGATTTCTCCTCAGCAGGATGGTGACAGTGGGCGACCAGGAGGATGCCATTGTGGAGGTTCTCCTGGATTGTTTGCAACGGGGCCGCTTTCTCATTGTCACCGGCGGTTTGGGACCGACGGAGGACGACCGGACGCCGGGGGCCGTATCCAAGGCTCTGGACAGGCCTCTTCTGCCTAACGAAGAATACATGGAGTGGCTGCGGCAGCGCCTGAAAGCGGCGGGTCGCCCTTGGTCCGACGCCGTGGGGAAGATGGCGTATCTGCCCGAGAATGCCGCTAAGATCGGCGTCGGCATGGCCGGCTTCAGCCTGGTGCACCAGGGCATTCCCTGTTACTTTCTTCCGGGAGTGCCCAAGGAGATGCGGTGGCTCATGGCCCATGTCGTTCTCCCCGACCTGGAAGAGCGCTTTCCGAGGCGGCTGCGGTACGTGAAGGAATTCCTGCGCATACAGGGTTTATACGAGTCGGAAATCAGCCGGCGGCTCGAAGGCTTCGACCCTTCACGCCTGGAGGTGGAAATGGGCTATCTGCCTCAATGGCCCGAGGTGTGGCTGACCCTTCTGGCCGCCGGGGTATCCGCAGAAGCGGCCATGGAGAAGATCGCGGAGGCGGAACGGGCGCTTCGTCCGCGCTTCGACCGTCATCACATCAGCGGCCGGAGCGACGACCCCATCGAGGCCGTGATTGGGCGGGATCTGCTTGCTCGGGGTTTCAAACTTGCGGTGGCCGAATCCTGCACGGGAGGACTCATTGCCCGTAGGATCACGGCCGTCGCCGGAGCCTCGGACTATTTTGACAGAGGGTGCGTGGTGTACAGCAATGCGGCAAAGATGCAACTCCTTAAAGTGCCTCCATCCCTTCTCGAGGAACACGGGGCCGTGAGTGAACCGGTTGCCGCCGCCATGGCGGAGGGCATGCGCGCTCAGTGCGACGTGGACGTGGCCCTTGCCGTGACCGGGATTGCGGGGCCAACGGGCGGGTCTCCTGAAAAGCCCGTTGGGACTGTTTTCATCGCATGTTCCGACCGACAGGCAACGAGGGTGGAAAAGCACCGCTTCCGCGGGGACCGGGGGGACATCCAGGAACATTCCGCCCATGCCGCTCTGGTGCTCCTATGGAAGACGATGAACCCATGATTCGAACCTTCGTCGCCGTGGATCTTCCCCACTCCCTTCACGTCCAACTGGGACAACTCAGCAGCCGTCTGCAGCGGACGGGTGCCGCCGTTTCCTGGGTGAAACCCGACCGCATTCACCTCACCCTCAAATTTTTGGGAAATATCCCTCCTGAAAAAATTGACGCCATCCGCACCGCCCTGCAGTCAGTCGCTTCTGCAACCGCGGCCTTCCGGTTGAGACCCTCAGGCTGTGGTGCATTCCCCACTATGAAACAGATTCGCGTCGTCTGGGTGGGACTCGAGGGAGATTTGGACGCTCTCAGGTTTTTGCAGGAAAGGGTCGAGGCCGCCATCGCCCCCTTGGGGTTCGACCCGGAGAACCGCCCATTCAAACCGCACCTGACACTCGGACGCGTCAAAGGGAAAAAGAACCTTCACGCTCTGCAGGAAGCTCTTCTGGAAGAACAGGGATTCCAGCTGGAAGCTTTTGACGTGATGGAAGTGGTGTTGTATAAAAGTGATTTGAGACCTGAAGGAGCCCGCTACACCCCTCTTTTTCGAGCCCAGTTCAGCCCTCGGTGATCCCCAGTTGCACACCATCTCCAGGAAAAGGAATACAGACCTTCCGGGGGACAGGATCCGGGGAATAGACGCCGGTTCACACTCCGTGAAGGGGACGCTCCATCGGGGCACTTCGTGGTGATGCATTCCCGCGGTACACATCCGCAAAAACAAGGCGCAGAGGAGACCTTCCATGGCATCGGGTGACGAAAGGCAAAAGGCCATCGACATGGCCGTTTCTCAGATAGAGCGCTCCTGTGGCAAGGGAGCCATCATGCGCCTGGGGGAAGGGGCCCAGCAGGTGGAAGTCCAGTCCATTTCCACTGGCTGCCTCTCCCTGGACCTTGCCCTGGGTATCGGCGGCGTGGCGCGGGGCCGCATCATCGAGATCTTCGGGCCCGAGTCCTCGGGAAAGACTACCCTCGCGCTGCACGTCATCGCCGAAGCACAGAAACAAGGAGGTCTCGCCGCATTCATCGACGCCGAGCACGCCTTGGACGTCCACTATGCCAAGAAACTGGGGGTGTTGGTGGAAGACCTTCTGATCAGCCAGCCCGACTACGGAGAACAGGCCCTGGAGATCGCGGAGATCCTGGTGCGCAGCAATGCGGTGGACGTGATCGTCATCGACTCGGTGGCCGCACTGGTTCCCAAGGCCGAAATCGAGGGGGAAATGGGGGATCCCCATGTGGGACTCCAGGCACGACTCATGAGCCAGGCGCTCCGCAAGCTCGTTTCCGCCATCAGCAAGTCCAAGACGTGTGTCATTTTCATCAACCAAATCCGTATGAAGATCGGGGTCATGTACGGTTCGCCGGAAACCACGACGGGTGGGAATGCTCTCAAGTTCTACGCCACCATGCGCATGGACATTCGCCGCATCAGCCCCATCAAGGAAGGCCAGGATGTCATCGGCAACCGGACCCGGGTCAAAGTGGTCAAGAACAAGATCGCACCTCCCTTCCGAGAAGTGGAGTTCGACATCATCTACGGCCGGGGAATTTCCAGGGAAGGAGACATTCTGGACCTGGGCGTGGAGGCGAAGGTTGTCGAAAAATCAGGCACATGGTACTCATACGATGGCGAAAGGCTCGGTCAGGGGCGGGAAAACGCCAAGAACTTCCTCCGGGAGCATCCGGATGTCCTGGCCGAGGTGGAAAAGAAACTCAGGGAACTGCACCAGTTAAAGTCCCCAGTCTTTCCCGTGGAATCAGCCGTTGGCGACTGAACCGGCGCCGGCCGATGGAATCCCTTACCCCCCAACTTTCACCAAGGAGATCTTCCTGATGAAAGCAAGCCAGATTCGAAAGGCTTTTCTGGATTTTTTTCAACAAAGAGGACATGTCATCGTCAAGAGTTCCTCCGTCATTCCCCACGACGATCCCAGCCTGCTCTTCACCAATGCCGGCATGGTCCAGTTCAAGCGCACTTTTCTGGGAGAGGAAAGGCGGCCTTACGTGCGGGCAGCAACCAGTCAGAAATGCATGCGTGCCGGTGGAAAACATAATGACCTAGAAAACGTGGGCCGCACGGCGAGGCATCACACCTTCTTCGAAATGCTCGGAAACTTTTCCTTCGGGGACTACTTCAAGAAAGAAGCCGTGGAGTACGCATGGGAGTTTCTCACCGGGGAGATGGGATTGCCGAAGGACAAGCTGTACGCAACGATCCACGAGGGTGACGACGCCATGAAGCTCGGGCCGGACGAAGAGGCGCGCCGATTCTGGGCCCGCTATCTGCCGTCCGACCGCATCCTCGCCTTTTCCACCAAGGACAACTTCTGGGCGATGGGAGACACGGGGCCGTGCGGCCCTTGTTCCGAAATCCTCATCGACCAGGGCCCGGAAATCGGTTGCGGGCGGTCCGACTGCAAGCCGGGCTGTGACTGCGACCGCTACCTGGAACTGTGGAATCTCGTCTTCATGCAGTTCAACCGACGGGAAGACGGGGTGATGGAACCCCTCCCCAAACCGAGCATCGACACAGGAATGGGACTCGAACGCGTTGCTGCAGTCATTCAAAAGGTCCCCTCCAATTACGACACGGACCTCTTCACGCCCATGATGGCCAAAATCGAGGAATTGAGCGGTTACCGATATGGGTCCGACCCCGAGAAGGACGTGTCCGTCAAGGTCATCGCCGATCACAGCCGGGCGGCCGCTTTTCTTATCGGCGACGGGGCGCTCCCCAGCAACGAGGGGCGCGGCTACGTCCTTCGCCGTGTATTGCGACGCGCCCTGCGACACGGTCGATTCCTGGGGCTGGACCGCCCCTTCTTGCACCAGGTGGCCGTTTCCGTCATGGAATCCATGGAAGACGCCTACCCCGAACTCCTGGAAAGCCGGAATTTCATCACGCGGGTCATCCTGAACGAGGAGGAGCGTTTCAACGAAACCCTGGACTTCGGGCTGCGGCTTCTCCAAAACGAAATCAAGCGCATCCGGGACGAAGGAAGCCGCATCGTCCCTGGAGCCCTCATTTTCAAGCTTTACGACACCTACGGCTTTCCCATCGACATTGTGACCGACACGGCAAGGGGATTGGACCTTCAGGTGGACGAACCCGGGTTCCAGGAGCGGATGGAGCGCCAGAGAGAGCAGTCTCGCATGAGTTGGAAGGGGAGCGGTGAGAGGGAGGTTTCCGACGCCTACCGCCAACTCGCCGCAAAGGGTATCCACACACGGTTCGTGGGCTACGATTCCCTGAAGACTGCCTCCACCATCGTCGCTATTGTGCACGGTGGTGAAACCGTCGCTGAAGCAACCCCCGGCATGGAAGTGGAAATCGTCACCGAGGAAACGCCCTTCTACGGAGAATCCGGTGGCCAGATGGGAGACCGGGGGGAAATCATCGGTCCGTCCGGCAGGGTCACCGTCCTGGATACGCAGAAACTCCCGGGGGATTTATTCGTCCACGTGGGACGCGTCTATGAGGGAACCGTGAGCACAGGTGACCGGGTGGAACTGATCGTGGACTCGACGTTGCGGCATGACACGGAACAGCATCACACCGTCACGCACATCCTCCACGCAGTCCTGCGCAAGGTGCTGGGGGATCACGTGAAGCAGGCCGGATCCCTCGTGGCCCCTGACCGGCTGCGATTCGACTTCACCCACTTTTCAGCCCTCACGCCTGAAGAAGTGGTGGAAATCGAAACCCTGGTGAACGATGAAATCCGCAGAAATCAGGATCTGAGCGTCAGGGTAATGCATATCGAAGAGGCTCTCAAGACTGGGGCCATGGCCCTTTTCGAGGAGAAGTACGGCGATCAAGTGCGCATGGTGGAAATCCCGGGTTTCAGCAGGGAACTGTGCGGCGGCACCCATGCCCATCGAACCGGGGACGCCGGATTGTTTGTCATTTTGCAGGAAACGAGTGTGGCTGCGGGAGTCCGGAGAATCGAAGCCCTCGTGGGCCGCCATGCTCTGAATCACCTCCGGCAGCAGCAGGGCCACCTGCAGCGGGCTGCATCGCTCCTCAAGGCACCCCCCATGGAAGTGCCGGATCGGGTGGAGAAGCTTCTGGCAGAAAACAGGCAACTGGAAAAAGAGCTGGAATCCCTCAAGGCTTCCATGGCCACCAAGAGATCAGACGATCTCCTGGAGAGAGCAAGGGAGATCAACGGGACAAGGGTGCTGGTGAGCCGCGTGGAGGCCGACGATCCGAAGGCGCTGCGGGAAATGTACGACCGGTTCAAGGAACGGATGACCAACGGGATCATGGTGTTAGGGTCCGCCAAAGCAGGAAAGGCGTTCCTCCTCGTGGGAGTCACATCCGATCTGGCAGGACGTGTTCATGCGGGTCAGCTCATCAAGGAGATCGTGAAGGAGATCGGCGGCAGCGGAGGTGGGCGCCCGGACATGGCTCAGGCCGGGGGGAACCAGCCTGAGAGACTGCCCGATGCCCTGGAGCTGGCAGAGCGTCTGCTCGAGGAACGGCTGAAATGAAAGGTGTAGGTCCCCAGTGAGACAAGAGGGCGGGGGTTCACCCCGCCTTTTTTGTTCACTGCCGTTAGGTCGGTCACGCACTACAGCCGATCCACCCGGCAGGAGAGGAGTTGCTCTTCCACCTCCTCCGAAAGCACTCCACTGAGCTCTGAAACGGAATAGGATGCGCCGCAGTCCCGGCAGCGCAGGAAAACGCGACGTCACGATCGAACGAGGACGAGTTCATTTCTGCATTGAGGGCATTCCACGGGGACTCTCCTGACTCAGGCAAACGTTTCAGTTTCTCCGAAACCATTGATAAGGGATCTTCATGATAGTGATCCTGAGGCATTTGGCAAATCCTATCTGAATCCGCTCATGCATGGTTTTAGCTCCCTCCACAGGGAAGCCGGCCGTCCTGTGACGGAACATGCCCCGTCCCGTGCAAGGGTAAAAGCGCCAGGAAATCGAATTGACAGCAAAGGGGAATTCCGGAAAACTTCTCCCACACAACTTTTTCGTTTCATCCAACAAGGGGAGTGGGAAGAATGCCAGCAAACCTGCCACCTCCTTATTTCGAGGCGGAAAAGCGTTATCGAGAGGCCAGAACCTCGGAAGAGAAGCTGGAGGCTCTCGAAGAGATGCTGACCATCATGCCCAAACACAAGGGCACGGACAAGCTGCGGGCCGACCTGCGCAGACGTATCGCCAAGGTGAAGGAACAATCCCAGCTGAAGAAAGGCGGAGTACGGCGCGACACGGCGTTCGCCGTCGAAAGGGAGGGGGCCGCCCAAGTGGTCCTTGTCGGTCCGCCGAACACGGGAAAGTCGTCCCTCGTGGCCACCCTCACCAATGCAAGTCCCGAGGTGGCCCACTTCCCGCATTCCACCTGGAAACCCACGCCGGGAATGGCGTTGTACGAAAACGTCCAGTTTCAATTGGTGGATACGCCTCCCGTGACGAGGGAGCGGATCGACCCGGGCATGGCAGACCTGCTTCGTCGCGCCGATATCTTGGCACTGGTTCTGGACCTGCAGGGGGACCCCATCAGCCAATTGGAAGACACCGTGTCCATTTTGCGAGGCCTCAGGATTTACCCGCAGGGATGGCCCATTCCAGACGATCTGAGGAAACCGCCATTCATCAAAAAGACCTTCATCGTGGTCAACAAAGTAGACGATAAGAGGGGCGACGAAGACTTTACGGCCTTCCTGGAACTGGCTGAAGTGAAGCTCCCCTCCTTACCCGTCTCGGTCGCAACGCATCGTGGCCTGATGGAGATTCTGAGGACCGTCTATGAACTGTCGGGGATCATAAGGGTGTACACAAAAGCCCCGGGTAAGGAACCGAATCTTCAGGCGCCGTTCGTGCTCCCGGTGGGGAGCACCCTGGAAGAACTGGCCGGGAGGATACATAAAGATTTCGTTAGCAGGATGAAATTTGCAAAGATTTGGGGAACCGCCGTCTTTGGCGGCCAAATGGTTCAAAAGGACCACGTGCTTCGAGACGGGGATGTAGTGGAAATCCATATCTGACTCCTCCTTGGAGGGAGCAATGAGGCTCGAGAGGAAGTCTTCGGGAGGTTGCAACAGTTGACCGCAGCCGTATCGGCAGAGGAGGAGCGTCGAGGGGGCGTTCCTCCTTTTTTCAAGGGGGGCGTGGGGGCCAAGTTGAACCTTTGAATCCGGCCGATCAGGTGGCGATGACGTGCAACCGGCGGGAAAAGGGCCCATTTGGACAAAAAAGCTTTCCGGAGGGCAACGAAGCCGACTACTTGGCATTACTATTGCTTACAATATTTTTGCGCAGGGTTCCCGGATCGACACGTGCGTTTTTCTCGTTTGACCGAAGCCTCAGGGTGAGCGACAGCCGTTCTTTCTCGTTCCCCGTTTGAGGCAGGGAGATCCAGCGTGGGAGAAAATGTGAAGTCCGTTCGTTTTATGAGGAATTGACTGTCAGAAGCGTTGGCCTTAAGTTATTGGTGTAATTTATTATAATATTTAATTGGGTCCCGGCCGGGTGGGATTACCTCTCTAGAGGTGAGCAATCAGCCCAGTGGGGTGATTCTTGTTGAAGCCGCAGGAGTGGGTGAACCAAAATTTCCTGCGGAGGAGATACGAATGAGAGAGTACGGTGAGGGAAAATGTCTTGCCATGGATTGTCTTTTCCAAGGCAAGGAAGACAATGACGAATTCACAGGTCTCTTTGGAGATGGCCTGGGGAGTGGAGAGGAGGATCGCTCTGAACTGAAGCTGGATGAATCTATGCCCATGGAAGAACAGGATGAGGAACAGGCAGAAGATGTTTTGAGGTCCATGAAATACATCGACGAGGATGAATTGCCCATCGGCGGGTCAGTAGCCATTGAAGATTTCGAGGAGGATCACGTCACTTGTTACCTGCGTGAGGTCTCCAATTACCCGCTGCTCTCCCAGGAAAGGGAAATGGAACTGGCCCAAAAGATCCGCGAGGGTCAGGACGAACTGGTGGAACTGGTGAAGAGAAATTCGTCTCGAGACCGCCTCATTCTGGAACTGCATCACAAAGTGCACAAGCTTTTGGTCCATGAGAAAAGTTTCCCTGGAGTAAGGGACAAGATCCTCAAGGTCATCGTTCGCGGGCTGGAAAGAGGTGTCGGCGAATGCCCGGGCAACGAACTTTTCAGCCAGATGCTTGGTAGCGTAAAATCCATAATGGAATCTATCGACAGCGCCAAGCAGGAGATGGTCAAGGCCAATTTGCGGCTCGTCCTGAGTATCGCCAAGCGTTACCGTGGAAGGGGAATGAGTTTTGACGACCTGATCCAGGAGGGCAACCTCGGTTTGCTCAAGGCTGTGGGCCGCTTTGATCACACAAAGGGAAACCGCTTCAGCACTTATGCCACATGGTGGGTGAGGCAGAGCATCATTCGAGGTATTTACGATAAGACACGAACCATTCGTCTTCCCGTGCATTTCATTGAACTGAAGAACTTGTTTTTCAAGGTGTTTTACGAGCTTTTGAAAGAATACGGTAGAGAGCCCAGTCCTCAGGAGATCGCGGACCGTGCCAACCTGCCCTTGGAAAAAGTACAGATGGTCCTGACCCTTGCAGCTCAGCCCATTTCCCTGGAAACCCCCATCGGTGAGGATGAACAGCGTCTCGGGGACTTCATAGAGGACGAAAGGGCGGTTTCGCCCATGGAGGAATGCTCCGACAGGGAACTGGCCGAAGTGACCCGAAGCCTCTTGTCGAGCTTACAACCGCGAGAAGAAAAGATACTTCGGCTCCGCTTCGGGCTGGATGGACAACCGGCCGAGACTCTTGAAAAAATCGGCAGGACCTTCAAGGTATCCAAGGAGCGAATCAGGCAGATCGAAAAAAAAGCTCTCCGGAAGCTCAGAAATCCCAACCGTCAATCATGTCTCAAGACGTTCATGGAGTGACGGATCTGCTACAAGGCCCGGAAAGCGGCAGTTGTTGATTGCATCGAGTCTGGTCGTCGGGTTTCCCTCACCATGTATGAAATGCTCACGTGGTGAGGGAATTTTCGTTCCGTCAAAGGACATCAGCAGTCATTCCTTTTTCCGTCTGCGGACAGCTCTTCCAGGTGCTTTTCCAACTTGATCCATGAGCGAAATCTTTCATTATCTTGCCATCCTTTCCCTTCTCTGGTGCATCAATTTCGTGCCGCCCCTACTCGCATTCTTTCTGGGTGACCGGTGGAACCAGCCCCTCGACTTCGGGAGTTCTTTTGTCGATGGGAAGCCCTTGCTGGGACCACACAAGACGCTGCGTGGAACGACCGGGGCAATCGCGGTGGGAGCAATCCTGGGCATGATGATGGGGATGCCCTGGTGGGTCGGGCTCGCCGCAGGGACTCTCAGCATGGCCGGGGACATCACCTCGAGTTTCGTCAAAAGAAGGCTTTCCCTCCCGAGCGGCAGCGGAGTCGCCGGATTCGATCAGGTCGTTGAAGGCTTTCTGCCTTTTCTCGTGCTGCAACCCCATTTCTCTTTGAGCGCCGGCCAGGTCTACTGTCTCGTCATCTTCTTCTGCACAGGTGCATTCGCCGGTTCTTGGTTCCTCAGGCATGTTCTTTTGAAAGAACCCTTTGCGGATTATCCCAGACCCATCAAGCCTCGCGTCCGACTGCGGGAGCTGAGACGCTGCCAACTGCTGGATTCCCCTCTCCGTTATCTTCTGAACTTCGAAGACGCTTTTTATTACCATTTTCTTATGAAGACCACGTTCAAGGCCATGGGCATCTACGAACAGGGAAGAGAAAACGCCTTAGAGCTGGCCACGCGGCAGGTCACCTTCCGCTTTCCGGACCTCCCCGTCTCTTTCGAGGGGTACAGCATCCTCTACATGTCGGATCTACATCTTGACGGGCTGCCGGGCCTCACCGACAGGATCCGTTCCCTGGTGGACAGAGTGTACGTGGATCTGTGCATACTCGGCGGTGATTTCAGGATGGAGACTTATGGTCCCTACGACAGTGTGCTCTCGCAGATCCGGGATCTTGTCCCCCATCTCCACTCAGAGGACGGAATCCTGAGTGTCCTCGGCAACCATGACTGCCTGGAAATGGTGAGGCCCATGGAAAGACTGGGAATTCGCTTTCTCATCAACGACGCACGGGCCATCGAGCGCAATGGCGAAAAGATCTGGTTCGTAGGCATCGACGATCCCCACCATTTCCGGTGCCACAATCTGGGTGTCGCGTTCCAGGATGTGCCACAGGGTGCCTTCAGCGTCTTCCTGTCGCACTCCAATGAAGTCTATCGGGAAGCCGCCCGATACAATCCCAGGCTTTATCTTTGCGGACACACCCACGGCGGCCAGATCTGCGTTCCATCCATCGGACCCGTATTCACTCACAGTCGAGCACCCCGAAGACTGTGCCATGGCCAATGGCACCATGACGGCATGCTTGGATTCACGAGTTGCGGTGTAGGCGTTTCCGGGGTTCCCGTCCGATTCCGCACCAAGGGTGAGATCCTTCTCATCACCCTCAGAAGATTGGGAGGCAATGCAGAACGGGGACAGAGCCAGGACGTATGAGGGGGAAGCAGCGGTGACCGGGCAACGTTGGAGCAGTCCGGAAGATCCTTTTTTTACGCACGACACACCCTTTCCAAGACGGCTTCTCAAAAAAAGTCCCGCTTGGCCGGAGGGGTTAGCCGAGCGGGACTAGGAGGGGTTTGGAGAAGGTCACTTTATTGTCGACCTTGGCAATATAGTAATTATATGTGGCCTCCAATGCAAGGTTTCACACTGTAAATTCCATCCAACCCCTGTGCCATCAGACCTTCACCTGCCGGATCCAACCGAACCGGTCCTCCCTTTCTCCGTACTGTATGCCGACGATCTCATCGTAGAAGCGTTTCGCCCAGTCCCCAACCGCCCCATCCCGGACACGGTAGGACTTGTCTTTGTAAGAGATTTCACCCACGGGAGACACAACGGCCGCTGTACCAGTGCCGAAGATTTCCCTCATGTCTCCTGAACCCACGGCGTCGATGACCTCTTCAATGGCGATGGGGCGTTCGCTCACCTGGATCCCCCAGTGAAGGGCCAACTGGATGACCGAATCCCGAGTGACTCCAGGCAGAATGGAGCCGCTGAGAGGCGGGGTGACCAGTTCGTCCTTGATTCTGAAAAAGATGTTCATGGTGCCCACTTCTTCCACAAAACGCCTCTCAACCGCGTCCAGCCACAGCACCTGAGTGAATCCCTTCTTTTTGGCATACTCAGCGGCGTAAAGGCTGGAAGCGTAGTTGGCCATGGTCTTAGCCTCCCCCACGCCACCCCGGACGGCACGGACATACTGGTCGGACACGTAAATCCGGACGGGGTTGAACCCTTCGGCGTAGTAAGCTGCGACGGGACCCGTAATGATGAAGTAGAGGTACTGGGTGGCGGGCCGGACCCCGAGGTGTGCCTCGCTGGCTATCATGGTGGGACGGATGTACAAGGAGGAACCTACGTGGTGGGGAACCCATTCCCGGTCCAACTTGAGCAACTCCTCCACTGCCCTGAACTGCAGATTCGCATCGATTTCTGGCATGCACATGCGGCGGGCGGACCGGTTGAACCTCTCCCAGTTCTTTTCAGCCCTAAAGAGGTGGATGCCTCCGTCCTTCCAGCGATATCCCTTGAGCCCTTCGAAGATGCCCTGCCCGTAATGGAGTACCATTGCGGCGGGATCCAGGTTCAGGGGCCCGTATGGAACCACCCTGGCATTCTTCCATCCGTCGGGGGACTGGTAGTCCATGAGAAACATGTGGTCGCTGAACGTTCTTCCAAAAATGAGCTTGGTTTCGTCTTCCGGTTTAGGTCGTCTGTGCCTAGGGTCCACGGGTTCAATTCTGATATCCATAAAGGCGCCTCCATCAAGACCAGCTGGTTCCGGTTGTCTGGACCGGCAGTCCGGCAGCCGGGCGACTGCAGGGTACCGCCAAGTCTGAGTCAAAAAGAAATATCACTGAAGGGCAAGGTGCGGTGATCGCATGAGTCGACCGATTTCGCGGCTGTAATATTGGACCAGATGACGATTGCCAGCATCGGCATACCACTCCTGTTCCTTGTCCTTGCTCTTGTCATCTCCCATTCTTTTCTCGATGACACCCTTTTCCAGATAAAACTTCAGGGCATTGGCATACATGATACGAGACATGGATTCGGGGCGCTCGATCAACTGGAGCTTAAGGGCCTTCTGGCTGAGATTCATTACCTTTTTCATGAAGTCCCGTTCCGAGTAGGGCTTTTTTTGAAAATACCTGAAGGCTCTCAATACCAGCCAGTACCCCTCGAAATAATTGCGGAGGAGCCCGTGGAAGCAGTAGGCCGCCCTGAGGCCCCGGTGTGCCAGGATGTATGGCTGATCCCCCTGCCCCACTCTATGCAGCAACTCTAGGTCTGTGAAAGCCTGAAGAACGCCTTCCATGAGTTCCTCGTCTCTCACCTCGTTGTCGTATACGAACTCATACTTGAAGAAGTTCTTCATGAAGGCGATGTCTTCCACGATCTGGGCGAGACCGAACCGGAACGTCTGCTGGGCCAGGATGGATGTGGACACGTATGCTGCAGGCAGAAGGAAATGGATGAGGTTGTTCTTGTAGTACTCGAGGGCCAGCCTCTTGCTGTCCTCCATGGTGAACACCTCTTCCTCCAGGTCGTCGTCCTCGTCTTTCAGTTTTCCCACAAGCTTGCTTTTTTCAAAATCATAGAGGGTCTCTTCGAGGGATGCGTCATAATTCCGGAACGTCTTTGAAAGCTCGACTCCCCGATTCATGAGGTAGTCGTAAAAGGTCCTGTAGATCTCGCGGAACTCGATGAGCGAGATCCCGTGCCTGGAGGTGGTGAGAAGGGCCGCAGCGGCGAGGGAATGGGGGGTCACCAGGGAAACCTTGTTGATGCTGTTGATGACGCGGTACGAGAAATCCCTGTACATGGCATGCCGTTCTTTGGGCCGCATGTTCTCCGCCCCATTGCGGTATTTCTCGAGGTAACGCTGGAGCGAAACCGGTTCGGCAAAACGCACATAGACCCGCCCGTACCGCATTTTGAGGAATCTTCTGGCACGAACCAGCTGTCCGATACTCTCGTCCACCTTCGCACCGCCCGACACCTCCTTTAAGTAGGCTTCCTCCTCAGGAATCCGGTCGTAGCAGATGGCTGTCGGCACAAAGACCAGATCGTCGCAGAACCCCTCCTCCACCGCTTGGACAAGGATGGCCAACAATCCAAGTTTCGGGAGGACCATCTTCCCCGTCCTACTTCGGCCTCCTTCGATGAAGAACTCGATGTTGTGGCCCAATTGCACCAGAGTCTTCACATAGAGGGAGAACACCTCTGCGTAGAACTTCATCCCCTTGAAGCTCCTGCGGATGAAAAACGCTCCCCCTCTGCGAAAAATCGGACCGAGGGGCCAGAAGGCCAGGTTCTTCCCCGCCGCCACGAAAGGGGTGAAGAGATTATTCCTGTAGAGGATGTAGGAAAGAATCAGGTAGTCGGTGTGGCTCTTGTGACAAGGGACATAGACAAGGGTATTGCTTCGAGCTGCCTTTTTCAGACGCTGAAGGCTTTCACCGTCCACTTCGATGCCGTCAAAGAGGTTGTTCCATATCCAGCTGAGGAGTCTTTCGCCGATCTGCACCATGGTGTAGCTATAGGTGGCCGCGATTTCGTCCAGATATTTGTCCGCTTCCATGCGAACCTTCCAGATCTCCTGTTTCGTGGACCGGGCACGCCGCTGCATGTATGCTTCCAGCCGCGGGTGATGCAGGATGATCTCCTTGAGTTCGATGGTGCTCTTGAGTGTAGGACCCACCACGGCCCTTTTGATCTTGTCGATGGATTCGATGAGTTCCCGCCGCAACTGAAAGACCTGCTTGCGCCTCTCCGAGAGGATGTCCGAGAGTTCTGGGAGAATGTCCTGGAGGTTCAGGGGTTCACCGGCTTCCAGCACTGCGTCGGGGTAACCCCGCAGAAAAGAGAGGAACTTGCGGATGAAGCCGGGTTCTTCCTTGGAACCGAAAAAGAGGTCGAAAAACCTGCGCTTTTCCCGTCCAGGGGCACGACTATAAAGCAAGAAAAAGGGGACAACGAAGATGGGCTTGTCCGCCTCTCGCTGGATTTCGATGAGATGTTCGAGAGGATCGTTGCCTACAAGGATGGTGCGCCGATAATATCCCTTTTTTCCCACCAGGAACAAAAGACCGGCATGGCCATCTTTCACCTTTTGGCGGTAGTAACCATCATCGTAAGGGTTCGGAAGGCATCCTTGTCTAAGGAGGTGCCCCAGGTGATACAAGACGATTTTCAGCGCATACCAACGAGGCTGCCACAGGTAGGGACGGAGGTCGAAGACAAACGAGGGCTGATGGAGCCCTAACTGGTGCAGACGCGACGTGAGGTACACCAGGTCCAATTGGGAGCGATAGCGCACGGCATAGACCACATGGCCTCGTTGGGCGAGATCTTCCAGCACCCGCTGCTGGTCCTCGGGGATGGAGGCCTTGGCGATGAGCCTCTCAAACCACCTTTGGAGGGGAATTCTTGGCTTATCTTGAATAGCATACCCGTAACGGTCCTTCTGAACGGTGAGGTCCCCTTCACCTCTCGACTTCAACCACGATTTCATTTGGCCCCATCCTCCGGGTAATGCTCCGAAAATGAGCATGCTGAGCAAGGATCGTTTTATTAGCAAAATTCATTGAAGAAACCAAACGTTTTATTAGCCCCGGGGAGCAGAGCCGCCCGACCATCGCCACCGCCCCATCTCTATTTGTGAGGATCTCCCAGTCGGGATAGAATATGCTGTCTGCACATGCTGACGGATACCGGCCCAACCCCGAGTGACCGGTGAACATTTGTCTCAAGAACCGCCTTTCCTGCAGGGAGATTACACGCGTGTTGAAGGAACTGGTCATCGAGAATTTTGCCATCATCCAACATCTGGAAGTCTCTTTTCAACCCGGGCTCAACGTATTGACCGGAGAAACGGGGGCCGGCAAGTCCATCCTGGTGGGGGCGGTCAACCTCATCCTGGGCGGTCGGGCCGCACAGGAGATGATCCGCACGGGCGTCCAGGAAGCCATCGTGGAGGGTGTATTTTCCATTCCTTCGTCGGACCTCCTGAAGTTCGCCATTGAGGATCTGGGGCTGGAGACCTCCGACACCCTGGTCATCCGCCGTGCAATCAACCGGAGCGGTCGGAACCGGGTCTACCTCAATGACCAATCCGTCAGCCTCCAGCAACTGCATCAGGTCACAAGGGGTCTCATTTCCATTTCCGGCCAGCACGAACATCAACTTCTCCTTGACCCCGATGGTCATTTGGGCATGCTGGATGCCTTTGGAAAAACGGAGGGCCTGTGCAGGGAGGTAAAGGTCGCCCACGACGAATGGTCCCGATGCAGAGAAGCTCTCCACAAGCTCCGCCGGTTCAGGGGGGAAGAGGCGGCCAGACTGGAATGGATCCGTTTCCAGCTCAATGAACTGGAATCTGCCAACCTGGTCGCCGGTGAAGACCTGGAACTGGAGCAGGAAAGGAATCTCCTCAGGCACGCGGAAACACTCCTGGATGCCGCCCAGTCCGCACATCAGAGTCTTTACGCCGGAAAGGGATCGATCCTCGAACAACTGGTCGAAGTGGAAAAACGCCTGGAAACCCTCCGCAGAATCGATCCGGGCCAGGAGCACCTGGTCCAGCACTACGAGCAGGCCCGCATTCATCTGGAGGAGCTTTCCCACTCCCTGCAGCAGTACGCCGGTCGTGTTTCATTCGATCCTCAGAGGCTTTCAAGGGTCGAGGAGAGACTCGGGCTGATCCATCGACTGAGCAAGAAGTACGGGGAAAACGTCGAAAAAATGCTGCACCGCCTGTCTGAACTCAAGGAATCCGTCGCCACGGGGGAATCAGTGGACCAGAGAGAGGCCGAACTCGCGAAGACGCTCGAAAAAAGGGTGCAAGAATATGTCAAGAAGGCGACGGTCTTGTCCGGGGTGAGGAAGGAAGCGGCCCGCCGACTCCAGGATGAGGTGGAGAGGACACTGGCGCTTCTGGACATGCCTCATGCCCGCTTCAAGGTGGACTTCATTGGGGCGGGGGATGCATCCGAAGCCCCGGAAGTCCTTTTCGCCCCGACTGGCCTCGACCGTGTTGAATTCCTCCTCACCGCCAATCCCGGCGAGGCTTTCAAACCCCTTGCGCGCATCGCCTCCGGTGGCGAACTCTCCCGAATCCTGCTTGCCCTCAAGAGTCTTCTCAGCCGCCAAGGTGAGGCGGAGACGCTCATTTTCGACGAGGTGGATTCGGGAATCGGAGGCCGGACCGCGGAGCTGGTCGGTTTGCAGTTAAAGCGGCTCGCATCCAAACACCAGGTGATTTGCATCACGCACCTGCCGCAAATCGCCTGCTACGGGGAGACTCATTTCAAGGTCTCAAAGGTCTCCCGTAAGGACGACACCACCACCAGCATCCATGAGCTGCCGGCGGAGGAGCGCGTCCATGAACTGGCTCGAATGCTGGGGGGTATCAGCATCTCCCCCAAAACCCTGGAACATGCTGCGGAACTCCTCGAACACGGGCAAAGGGGCAAATTCTCCTGACAGGAATGCGCCGGCATTCAATGGCCGTCTTCATCCTGCAAGCAGGCAGCTGACTCGTTTCGGGGGCGAGAGAACACCTCCTTTTCCAGGCAGG
>JAAYVE010000016.1 GCA_012517315.1 Deltaproteobacteria bacterium | reverse complement strand
ATGGCAAAGGGGAGGCACCTCCCGGGACACCACAGCCGACGTCAACCCCCTGCCACCAAGCCCGGCATAACCCCCCAAAGACTCCACCTTCACCACCGGACCCCCAGCCGCCCCCATATCGATCCGCAATATCTTGTCCATCAGCTTTTCTCCTCCCATGATGGTGAATGTTCCCATTCCGTGACGTGAAAACAAAGGAGAACCGTCACAACACAAAGGCCGGAATGCATCGTCCTTGGCAGCGGCACGTTCGACATTCCGGCCTGTTGGTCTTGGGTGAGGGAGACGCCGGCCGTTCCCCGAACGAGGGGATGCTCACAGGGCATCGATTGTCCTGCACCCGGTGTCTGCCTCCGTCTATTTCACGTGGAGAGGCCTCCCTCTCACAATGCCCACTTGTACATCTCCACAACGTCGTTCAACGTGGGGCATCGGGGGTTGGTGAAACCGCACGCGTCCTTCTGGGCATTCTCCGCCATGATCTTGAGGTCTTCCTCTTTCACTCCCAGTTCTTTCAGGCCCTTGGGGATCCCCACATCCTCGGAAAGGGTCTTGATGGCCTCAAGGGCCCTCTCAGCCCCGGCCCGGAGGGAAAGCCCATCCACAGGTTCCCCCATGGCTCGAGCGATGTCGACGAAACGATCCATTTTTGCAATCATGTTGAACCGCTGCACGTGGGGGAGGAGGATGGCGTTGCAGACGCCGTGGGGCAGATCGTAGAAACCGCCCAGTTGATGAGCCATTGCATGGACGTGTCCTAGGCTCGCATTGTTGAAGGCCATTCCGGCCAGGTATTCGGCATAGCACATGTTGTCACGCGCCGTCATATCAGAGCCGTTGGCCACTGCCGCCCGGAGATTTGTGGCGATGAGACTGATGGCCTTGAGTGCGCACGCATCGGTGATGGGCGTTGCAATGGTGGACACATAGGCTTCCACCGCATGGGTCAGTGCGTCCATGCCCGTTGCCGCAGTCAGTGACGGCGGCATACCCACCATGAGGAGGGGATCGTCAATGGCCAGATTCGGCGTGACTCGCCAGTCAACAATGGCCATCTTCACCTTTCGGGAGAGGTCGGTGATGATGCAAAAGCGGGTCATTTCACTCGCCGTCCCCGCTGTTGTGTTGATGGCGATGAACGGGGGCATGGCTTTCTTGGATTTGTCGACACCTTCGTAGTCATGAATCTTGCCCCCGTTGGTGGCCACGATCCCGATTCCCTTTCCGCAGTCGTGGGAACTGCCGCCCCCCAGGGAGATGATCATGTCGCACTTGTTGTCCTTAAAAACCTTCAGGCCGTCGTGAACGTTCTTGTCAGTGGGGTTGGGGATGGTCTCGTCGAAGATCACCGGCTCCACCTTGGCGTCCTTCTTCACCAAGTCAGCGATGGTTTGTGTGATGCCCGCCTTGGTGATCCCTTTGTCGGTCACAATGAGCGGTTTCTTGCCACCCAGGACCTTCACCTGTTCTCCCACCTTCTTGTGTGCCCCAATGCCCATGAGTGTGACGGTGGGAATGTAGAAGCCAAAGACTTGTTCTGCAGCTGCCATCTTGGTTCTCCTTCTTCTGCTGGAAAAGACCTTTGATACCGACCATGGACGGACCAACCGGCGACACGCCGCCAACGAAGGAATCCCATGGCCTCCCTTGTTTGAAAACCCACTCCAGAGACCGTGAAGGATCGGCGTGGCGAGAACATGGAGCCACAGCAGGAATCGGCGGTTCGAAAACGAATACTCGCGTGAGTCGGGATCAATGCTTCCTGGAACATCAAGAGGGATGCGAGTCACCGCCCTGGCCATTCTGCCCGTGGTGTGAGCCGATCTTGCTCAAAAATATAAGCAATGATCGTGCCATAATATTTTCTATGGAAATACAGGCATTTGGGGAACCAAGGGGGATTTCGGTTCCCACTTGGTGGTTCCGCCGGGGGCGACAGCGGTCAGAGAAAAAAAGGAATTCGAGGGGATCGTCCCTTTAATGCAGTCAAAATGGGAGGTTGAGAAGGTGAGTCAAATTGACTCATTCATGGGGCCTTTTGAGTCAAATGGAACCGGTTTCAATCCATCCAGGGCAAACAGGCCTTCACAGGAACCCGTACTCTTTCATTTTCCGGTAGAGGGTCTTGCGGCCGATTCCCAGCAGATCCGCCGCCCGGGAGCGATTGCCGGCGGCATGGTCCAGGACCCGGCGGATGTGGGATTTTTGCAATTCCTCGAGGGTAAGGAGGCTGTCGGAGCCGGTTGTCCCCTCGGTTTGCTGCATGAGCATTTCTCTGGGAAGGTCTTTGGGGGTGATCATCCCATTTTCACAGAGGATGATGCCTCGTTCCACCACGTTGCGCAGTTCACGCACGTTTCCGGGCCAGTCATAGGAAATGAGGTATTCCATGGCGCTTTTGGACATGCGGCAGGGAGATCTGCCTCCACCGAGGAGCCCCAGGAAGTATTCCACGAGTACCGGGATGTCCTCCTTTCTCTCCCGCAGCGGAGGAATGTGCACCGGGAAGATGTTCAGGCGGTGGTAGAGGGCTTCGTGAAAATTGCCAGCCTTGATCTCCTGCGGGAGGTTCCGGTTGGTCGCGAAGAGAAAACGAATGTCCACCTTGCGTTCGTATTTCTCGCCCACGCGGCGGTACGTGCTGTTTTCGAGAAGCCTGAGAAGGGATGCCTGGACCTCCAGGGGCAGTTCTCCGATTTCGTCCAGGAACAAAGACCCCTGGTGTGCCAGATCGATAAGCCCCTCCTTCGATTCCGTGGCGCCGGTGAAGGAACCCTTGGCATGGCCGAAGAGTTCGCTCCGCATGAGATCCTTTTGAAGGGTTCCGCAGTTCTTGATGATGAGAGGCTGTTGGGCTCTCTTGCTTTGAGAGTGGATCGCCCGAGCCACCACGTCCTTTCCCACCCCGCTCTCCCCTGTGATGAGAACGGGGGCGTTAGTGGGAGCGACTTTCTGGATGAGATACTGGATTTCCTGCATGGCGGAGGAGAGGCCCACAAACCGCGAGAGGGGCTGACAGCTCTGGTTGTGCCGCAGGAGGCGGTTTTCCCGGGTCAGGCAGACGCGCTGATAGGCCTTCTCGATGACCAGTTCCAGACGGTCCAGGCTGAAAGGCTTCGTGATGTAGTCGTAGGCTCCCATCTTCATCGCCTCCACGGCGTTTTCCACATTGCCGTGACCAGTGATGAGGATGATCTCCACTCCCGGGATGATCTCGCGAAACTGCTCGAACAGGTCGATGCCGCAGCCGTCGGGCAGTCGGATATCGAGGACCACGACGTCGAAGGATTCCTGGCGAATGAGCTGGGATGCCCGCGTTGCGCAGTCGGCTGTTTTCACAATCCTCCTGGGACTGGCCAGTTCCTTTTCCGCCAGTCGGCGGATGGACTCCTCGTCGTCAACGACCAGGACGCGGATCGTGCCAAATACGCTCATGGAAGGTCCTCTCGGGGAAGGATCACCTGGAACGTGGAACCGAATCCCTCACGGCTCTGGACAATGATTTCCCCACCGTGTTTGCGCACGATGTTGTAACAGGTGGAGAGACCGATTCCCACCCCTTTCCCCACGGGCTTCGTTGTGAAAAAGGGTTCGAAGAGCTTGTCCAGGTTGGCGGGGGGTATTCCGCAACCCGAATCCTCCAAACTCAGGCAGACTCGGTCCTCCTCATTGACGAAGGTCCTCAGGGTGATGGTCCCTTTTTCCTGGGTCGCATCCAGGGCGTTGAAAAGCAGGTTCAAAATGACCTGTTTCAGCTGCGACTCATCTCCCCGAACCTGGGGAAGGGTGTCGTCAAGGTCGAGACGGATGATGTCCCTGGCGCAATGTCTCAGGTGGTTCTTGAGAAGCTTGAGGGTGTCTGAGATGAGCTTGTTGAGACACACCTGGGAGAACTCGGAGGAACCCTCGCGGCTGAAGGTGAGAAGCCCTCGAACGATCTCCCGGCACCGGTCGCATTCCTTCATGATGATGGCGATGTATTCGTTGAAGTCCTCCACGATTGCCGGCTCCGTATTCCCAGGCAGCCTGTGAATCCTTCGCTTGAGACCTTCTGCGAATCCGATGATGGCTGTGAGGGGATTGTTGATTTCATGGGCGACCCCCGCCGCCAGAACCCCCACGGTGGCCATGCGTTCCGCCTGGTGGTACTTGGCCCGGTATTCCTGTTCCAGGGTGACGTCTCTCTTGAGTAGCAGGATGTGGCAGGGCCTTCCTCCTTCGCTCCGGAGAGGAGATGCGGTGATCTCAAAATGCCGGTTTTTGCCATCCACCGGGTAGATGACGGTCTCCCGGAACACCTGATTCTTTTCGAACGCTTTCAGAGCGGGACAGGGGAAGCAAGGTCTGTCGGCATTTCGAAACACCTGGTAGCAGGTCTGTCCTTCAGGCTGTGACTCGCTGAAAACCTCATGGAAGGCACGGTTGACCGATGAGATGCGAAGCCGAGGTGAAAGGACCGCCATGACATCGGTGATGCTGTCCAGGATGGCCTGGATGTGTCGCTGTTTGCGGGAAAGCTCAATATTGGTGGCGTTCAGTTCCGCAATCTTCTCCTGAACCTCCCGAAAAAAACCCAGCTTGGCATACTCGATTCCGATGAGGTCTTCCAGAGTGGGGATCGGCTTCATCACCATGCCTCCTCGCAAATTTGGAGCAGGTCTTCCCAGGAGGCCTGCCGGGGGTTGGTGACAAGGCAGGCGTCGTTAACGGCCATGCGGCACATTTCCGGCAGCCTGGAGGAATCGTTGACGAGTTCTCGCAGTCTCGTCTGCACGCCCATGGATGCACAGAATTCCTCGAGTTTTTCAATTCCGGCCAAGGCTGTCGCTTCGTTTCCCCGCCGTCGCTTTCCGAGGAGAATCTCCCCAACCTGTGCCATTTTCGTTGTACAGGCGGGGAGGTTGAATCGCATGATGGGGGGCAGCAACACGGGGTGGACCAAGCCATGGAGGGTGTCGAACATCCCGCCAAGGGAGTGGGCGATGGCATGCTCGGCACCCAGCCCAGCATTGCTGAATGCCATTCCTGCGGCGGTGCTTGCTGCACTCAGTTGCTCGAGACTCCTCATGTCGCGGGATTCGACGGCTCGCTTCAGATTCCGAATGATCAGCCGGATGGCCTGGAGAGACTGCAGTTCCGTGAACGGGGAAGCGATGCGTGAGACATAGGATTCCACGGCGTGGCAGAGAGCGTCGATGGCAGCAGCCACGATGAGTTTGCGGCCCTTGGTCTGGAGCAGTGTCGGATCGATGATGGAGATATTGGGAACCAGCGTTCTGCTGATGATGGACATCTTCACCCGCCGTTCCACGTCGGTCACGATGGCGAACTGGGAGATGTCGGAGCCGCTTCCCGCGGTGGAAGGGATGAGAATCATGGGAGGCAGCGGCTGGTGGATTCGATTCGCCCCCTCGTAATCCTGGATTCTTCCCCCGTTGCTTGCCACAAGGGCGATGCCCTTGGCCGCGTCCATGGGACTGCCGCCCCCCAGGCCGATGATCACGTCGGCCTTGTGCTTGTGGTAAAAATTCACTCCCTTTTCGATCTGGAAATCCCGGGGGTTTGAGACGATATCCCCGAAGTAAATCCAATGGAGCTTCTCCTGGTCGAGAATCTCCACCACGCGGTCCACCCAACCCGCCTCCTCAAGGCCCCGGTCACTGACCACCAGCACCTTCTCGGCCCCGAGCCTGCGAGCGCACAGCCCCACATACTGCAAGCTGCCACGGCCGAAGATGATTTCGGGAATGGAGAATTTTCTCACGTCCATGGAAAAAACCGTTCCTGAAGGAGGTTGGGGGAATCTTTCACACTTTTCCATATTATCAGGCTCCAACACGAACATACAGCGCTGCAAAAAAAGGAGAGGACCTGAGTCCTCTCCTCTCCATCTCTCGAGCGCGATTATCTTACCAGTTGAAGACCTGGTCGAGTTCTTCGTCTTTGACGGTGAAGGTGACGTTGTGGGGTGCGAGGGCCTCGGTTTTGAAGAACCTGGGGAGGCGGTCGTGTTGGGCGGTGAAGCCGGCCCGGGCGTTGAAGTCCCTT
>JAAYVE010000015.1 GCA_012517315.1 Deltaproteobacteria bacterium | reverse complement strand
CACGGCTTCCAGAGCAACTTTGAACTTGAACTGGGCGGTAAAGCTCCTTCGTTTTGTCGCCATCGGCTTGGCCTCCACGGTCAGGTGAATGGTACCTCACATCCACCTAAGGGCGTGGTCTGAAAATCGGGGCCAATTATAACCTGCTGAAAAGCTGTGGAGCTGAACATGGTCGAATGCCACAGCACCAAGTTCCCAGGCGTGAGGTATCGGGAACACGAAACCCGTAAGCACGGCATCCGGCGAGACCAGTATTTTGCCGTGCGTTACCAGAAGGACGGTGAGAGGCGCGAGGAAGGCCTTGGCTGGCTCTCCGAAGGGTGGACGGCACAGAAGGCCTGCGAGAAGCTGGCGGAACTCAAACCGACCGGCAAGACCCTTCAGGAAGAGCGCGAGGAGGCACGTGCGGCACGTCGGCACGCAAAGGCCGAGGCCGAGCGCACTCGGCTGGAAGCCATAACCTTTTCCGAATTCTGGCACAAGGCCTCTTTTCCGCAAGTCCACGCCGACAAGAAGCGGAAGACAGCGCTAAGCAAGGAACAATTCTTCCGGCTTTGGCTCGCACCTGTGATTGGCGACAAGACATTCTTGAAAATCGCACCGAGCCACTTGGAACAAATCAAGCGCAACATGACGGCAGCCGGGATGAGTGCGCGCACTGTCCAACATGCCCTGGGCGTCTTGCGACAGGTTTTCAACCTGGCAAGAATCCGTCGCGTGTTCCGTGGAACAAACCCGGTTTCGGACGTGAGGCAGGCTTCCGTGGACAACAGCCGAATGCACTTCCTCACGCATGAAGAGGCCGACCGGCTCATGGCCGAACTCAAGCGGCGCAGCCTTCAACTTCACGACATCTCACTGGTGTCCCTGCATTGCGGCCTTCGCGCCGGTGAAATCTTCAACCTGGAATGGCCAGACGTGGACTTCACCCGTGGACGACTTTTCATCCTGGACTCGGAGAACAACGGCATCCGCACGGCTCACATGACCGAGGAAGTCCGTCGAATGCTCGAGAGCAGGAATGAATCGACCGGACATGTCTTTAAGACCCTGACCGGCGAAAGAATCCAGGAAGTCTCAGGAATTTTCGACAAGGCCGTTTCCGCCGTGGGACTGAATGAGGGAATCGAGGACCGCCGTCAGCTCGTTGTCTTTCATACCTTGAGGCACAGTTTCGCTTCGTGGCTTGTGGAGGCCGGGACGCACCTCTTTATGGTGAAAGAGCTAATGGGACATCGAAGTCTGAGCATGACAGAACGCTACAGCCATGTGTCCGATGAAACCGTCAAAGCACCTGTGAACGTTTTTGAACACTCATTCAAGCGGTAGTCCGTTTCCAGAGGACAGGAGGAGGCCGCGTATTCCAAGCACTTGCAACCGTCGCGGATGAACAGAACGAGAAGGTGGATCTGCACTCACTGCGTTCACTCACCCGACACAATCACTTCCTCGCCGGCATTTGAACGGAAAGAGTTCCTTCTTGTGCGCCAAAGCTGTGAAGAGGCCCTCACCCCAGGCAGCGCAGGGGAGCAGCCCCTGAAAGTGGCGCTCTTTGCCTTGTTCCTTCTGGATTTCATCCAGTATCATCAAGGTCTTCGCCCTTATCCACTCCATCGGCCGATGCCCTTCCTGCGGGAGGAAGGCAAGGGGCATAAGGCCCGTGGCCCGGGCGGTGGGGCCCATGGCGAGTCAGGAGAGCAGGGACAGGCTCCATGCAGGTATCCTTTTTGGGGCGCTCTGACAGGCAAAGGCCTGCGTTGAGGATCCACAGCTCCAGGGATGAATGCGGGGGCGGCCCTCCAGGTGCCTGACCATCCATTCCTTGCAGGGGGGCTCCTCGCCGGTTTCGGCCAGGAGATGCGAGCGGGCCCCGTGGCGAAAAGGGTGTAGTTACGGGATACCCGACAGCCCCACCTGTGCACGGACCAGGGCACCTGACAGGATGGCGTGCGAGTGGTTCTGCGCGCCACCATTCAGGGCATGGAACGGAAGCGCCCCGGTCTTCACAGGCTTCATGAGCTTCGTGGACGGTCGCTCGCCCAATGGGTGACCCTGCTCCTCTCTCCGCCGCCGCAATTCGCCGATCGACTGGCTGGTGCAGCCGCCCGGCCCGGAGGCGGGAGTACCATCCACCAGCGGGAGGAGTTCCTCATCCACCCCCGGCCTGAAGTCCTTCTTAAGAGAGTCTCACCCTGCATTCCTGCGCCGGTTTTTGGGGGTTCAGGGGAAACCCCGTGGTGGCGAACACCCGGACAAAGTGTTTGAAACAGGCGCATGCCTCTGATAAACTATAATTATTCGTAAACCTCATGTTGGACCCACCCTCAGTATTCATCCACTCATCAAGAAAGGGAGGGAAGCCATGAAACGACCCATCAGCGTTGTTGGCCTTTCACTGGTCCTGGTTGCGGGGATGACGGCGCCGGCATGGTCGCTCAATGACAGTGCCGCCAACGCCTACGAATTGTTCCTGGGTCAGGCACACTATCAAAGCATGTCGGCAACCACGGATTACTGGTTCAAGGTGAACCTGGTGGCGGGCCGATCCTACGCCGTGTATACCTGGGGCCCCTGGGCCGATCCCTCTGTTTCCGAGTTGTCATTGGACCTCGATCTCTATCAAGCCGACGGCACCACGGCAGCCGCTACTGTCTATGTATCAGATATTGAACCCAAAGTGGAGGCTGCCGGGGGCAACAACGCCGAACAGAGGAGGATCATTCCCACGCAGAATGACTGTTACCGCATTCGAGTGGAGAACAATTCCCTCGGAGCACAGACCGTATACGTCATGGCGGTCGAGACCACCCTGTTCCTTCCCTGGTATTACGTCAACGCCGACTACGGTTACGATACCTACATCCGGATGCGCAACAACACGACCTCGACTTTAACGGCCGTGGTGACCGCCTACACCGCCGGCGGGGCAGGGGCGGGCTCCACATCGTTGAGCATCAGCCCCAATGGCTGCAGTTACGTGGCGGTCAGTTCCCTGGGGGTGGCATCCGGAAACTATGGTTCGGCGCAGATTGCCCACAGTGGAGGTCCCGGGGCCATCGCCGCCAATGCGACCACCATGAGTCCCATAACGGGCATGGCTTTCGATTCCGCCTTCACCTCGCGCATGACCTGGTCCACCTTTGGAACTTGAGGTTCCACCGCCACGAACGCGGGAGGGGGGGACACACCCCGCATCCGCTTTTCACACGGCCGGACGAGTGGGGTTGTGTCCCGCGTCGTCTCGCGGCGGCGGGGACGCCCCATGCACTCCACACCGTCCTTGTACGGCACATGGGACAGACGCAGGATACCGCGTCCGGGATCGCCTGCTTCTCTTCAGCGCAAGGAACCCATGAACAGGCTTCTTCCGGCATTTTGTGCCGTTTCCATGGCGGTTCTTCTCACAGCGTGCAGCCGCACACCGACGTCCGAGGAGGAGAAGCAGGCCCTCCGCCAACGGGTGACCCAGTGGTGGGCGGCGCGCCAGACACGCGACCACGACGCCATGTACAGGCTCTATGACCCCGCCTATCGGGCTCGCACCGACAAGAACCGGTTTCTCCAGGAAAACCTTATTCGCACTCGCTTTGACATATTGTCCCATGAAATACAGGAAATCGAACGCGAAACCCATACGCGGGCAAGGGTGAAGCTCGCCTTCAGTTTTCTCTACCCTCCTGCGGGCGGCAAAGTGGCGGGACGGGTGGAGGAGATTTGGTTTCTGGTGGAGGGCAGCTGGTTTAAGGAATACCAGCCCATCACACCGCCCGTTCCCCAGCCCCATAACCCGTGAGGGAGATCCTCGAGCCGCATCAGAAACGTTCGGAGGAACGCTGTTTGCAGGGTCTTGGTTGAGGCTGTTTGGGTATTTCGTCAAGGCAGGGACCCAATGGCCCCCTATCCCTCTGCCGGGGGCAGGTATTGCAGGGGATCTCAAGACTGTTGACGGACGGGCGTCGGTGAGTATCGCAAAACGTTTCGGTTCCAGCGGAAGAGGAGTGCCTTCCGCCGGAACCGTTCGCGCTGCGCGACACTTCTGTCGTCGCCCTGTCAGACGCAGGGGAAATGTATTGCGTTACGGTCGGGCGAGGTCGAAACGGTCGAGGTTCATCACTTTGTTCCACGCCGCCACGAAATCGCTCACGAATTTCTCCTGGGAGTCCTCACAAGCATAGACTTCGGCGATGGCCCGAAGCTGGGAGTTCGAACCGAAGATGAGGTCTACCCGGGTGCCGGTCCACTTGAGCTCGCCCGTTGCGCGATCACGCCCCTCGTAGACGTCGTCGCCTTCAGGAGCCTCCTGCCAAACCGTTCTCATATCGAGCAGATTCACGAAGAAATCGTTGGTGAGGACTTCGGGCCGCTTGGTGAAAACGCCGTGCCGTGACTGGCCGAAGTTGGCGTTCAAGACCCGCATGCCGCCCACGAGAACCGTCATTTCGGGAGCGGTCAGCGTCAGTAACTGCGCCCGATCCACCAGCAGATGCTCCGCCGGTACGGAGAACCTGCTCTTGAGGTAGTTGCGGAACCCGTCCGCATACGGTTCGAGCACACCGAAGGACTCCACGTCGGTTTGCTCCTGCGACGCATCCGTACGTCCCGGCGCAAAGGGAACGGTCAGAGTGTGACCGGCGTTCCTCGCTGCCTGCTCCACAGCGGCGCACCCACCGAGGACAATCAAGTCGGCGAGCGAAACCCTCTTCCTTCCGGACTGTGCGCTGTTGAACTGTTTTTGGATTCCCTCAAGGGTCTCGAGCACGGTCTTCAACTGGGCCGGCTGGTTGACTTCCCAATCCTTCTGTGGTGCGAGACGGATACGCGCCCCGTTTGCCCCGCCGCGCTTGTCCGAGCCCCGGAACGTGGAGGCCGACGCCCACGCCGTCGAGACCAATTGGGAAACAGACAGTCCCGAAGCGAGGATCGTGCGTTTGAGGGCGGCGATATCCCCCGCGTCGATCAGTTCATGGTCGACTGCGGGCACCGGGTCTTGCCAAATGAGCTCTTCCGCGGGGACTTCGGGTCCGAGATAGCGCGAGCGGGGGCCCATGTCGCGGTGGGTCAGCTTGAACCATGCCCGGGCAAAAGCGTCCGCGAATTCCTCGGGGTTTGCCAGGTAGCGCCGCGCGATGGGCTCGTAAATAGGGTCGAACTTCAGCGAGAGGTCCGCCGTGGTCATCATCGGCCGATGCTTCTTGGACGGGTCGTGGGCGTCAATGATCATGTCCTCTTCGTCCACGTCCTTGGCCAGCCACTGGTATGCGCCGGCCGGGCTCTTGACCAGCTCCCAGTCGTACTTGAACAGCACTTTCAGATAGCCCATGTCCCATCTGGTGGGATGCGGCTTCCAGGCCCCCTCGATGCCGCTGCTGATCGTGTCGGCGCCCTTGCCGCTGCGGAAGCTGCTCTTCCACCCGAGTCCCTGCTCCTCGATAGGGGCGGCCTCGGGCTCGGGTCCCACATGGGTGGCAGGGCCGGCACCATGACATTTGCCGAAGGTGTGGCCGCCCGCAACGAGCGCGACAGTCTCCTCATCGTTCATGGCCATGCGTGCGAAGGTCTCTCGAACGTCGCGGCCGGAGGCGACCGGATCGGGGTTGCCGTCCGGGCCTTCCGGGTTCACGTAGATCAGGCCCATCTGCACCGCCGCCAAGGGGTTTTCCAGATCCCGTTCCCCGCTGTAACGGCTCTTGGGCTTGTCGCTCGTAGCCAGCCACTCCTCTTCGGCTCCCCAATAGATGTCCTCTTCCGGCTCCCAGACGTCCTCGCGCCCGCCGCCGAAGCCGAAGGTCTTGAATCCCATGGACTCAAGGGCACAGTTGCCGGCAAGAATCATGAGGTCGGCCCAGGAGATCTTCCTGCCGTATTTCTGCTTGATCGGCCACAGCAGACGACGCGCCTTGTCGAGGTTCACATTGTCGGGCCAGCTGTTGAGGGGAGCCAGGCGTTGAGAGCCGGATCCCGCACCGCCGCGGCCATCGCCCATGCGATAGGTGCCGGCGCTGTGCCAGGCCATCCGTATGATGAGCCCACCGTAATGACCCCAATCGGCAGGCCACCAGTCTTGCGAATCGGTCATCAGCGCATAGAGGTCCTTCTTCACAGCCTCCAGATCGAGCTTATTGAATTCCTCAGCGTAGTTGAAATCCTCACCCATTGGATTGCTCTTGTTGGAGTGCTGGTGAAGGATCTTGAGGTTCAACTGGTTCGGCCACCAGTCCCGGTTCGACCTGCCCCCGCGGGCGGTGGATCCCATGACCGGACGCTTGCTACTTTCATTCATGGTGTTCACTCCTTTCGTTGTGTGACCCGTTGATCCATACTGAGGGCTAGAGGGTGTCTCCGCCCATCCAGCCGCCTACAAGCACATCAAAATATTCTCGACCCGAGAGTTATCCCACAGACAACCCTTTGTTTTTCATGCCGATCGATCCGATGGAGATGCTACGGGGAGGCGTCGGGATTCAGGGATTGTTCATTGGGGAAAAGCGTATTTAGCAACTCATGGCTTTTGTAAAGAATTTCTCTCCATTAGACACCAAAAAAAAGAAGTAACCTCATGGATTCTGTTGGCACTTTGGACAAAGCCCGTAGAAATCCAGGCGATGGCTTAGAATTCGATAGCCCGTGTTGGCGGTCAACTCTTGAGTAAGAGGTTCAAGGCTGCTCAATTTCGGGTCGATGATCTCCCTGCATTTCACACAAATGAGATGGGGATGGGGAGACGGGTTTTTTCCGTCGTACCGGTTTTGCTCCTTGCTGAATTCGAGTTCCAGTACTTCTCCCAGTTCCTTGATGACCGAAATGGTCTTGTATACGGTGGCAAGACTGGTGGTGGGGAAGTTGACCTTGACCTTTTCGTAGATGTCTTCGACACTGGGATGCCCTCGGCTTTCAGCCAGTATCCTGAGTATGGCGATGCGCTGGGGTGTGATCCGGTGTCCCGTTTCCCTGAGCTTCTGGAGTATCCGTTCCGTGCGCAGCACGTGACCCCTTCCCTGACTCTTTGAGGCGCAATACACCCATTGACGATCGATGCTTCCACCTTCAGAGCAGCAGCAGATTGGCCTCACTGGGAAGAATACATCGGACCTTCAACGCGTCTACAGTTCTTTATTACATTTAATTATTATCAAAAAAGAAGACTTTTTCAATGGGAAAATATGGAATTGGAGGATACCGTCAAGGGAGGCTTTTTCCGGCCACCACAGCGGATTTGTTTCAGCCGGTCACTCCGGAAGTTGCCTCATGAAGCACCAACCTTTTCCGCCATGGGTCAACTTTTCCCCGGGAAAGTCGAGCGATCACTGGAATGCTGCCCCCGATTTGAAACCCAGCCTTTTCAGGATCAAGACCAAGGGGCAATAACCCGTAAAGGATGCCTGCAAGAGGTTGGCGCCCACAAAAGCAGCGAACCACAGCCATTTGAGGGTGTGGATCTGCGACAGCAGGAGGCTTGTGACGACAAAGACCCCGGCCAGGCGCATCACCATTCGGTCGATATTCATGATCAATCCCCACCTTTATGGTTTGGCGTTCCTTGTGTCCAGTTAACGGACGAGAAAGCCGCTTGCCATCCCCCCACTCAGCCTCTCCCGTCGTGAAGACCGACGACCGAATACTTCCCCCATTTCATCCAGAAGGTCCGACGAAATCGTTTGAATAGCCGCTTTTCACTATCCACATCCCGTTCCCGTCGGCCTCCCAGCGGAGCAGGGGAGACGGACCGGTTCTGGGCAGAGACCTTTATCATGCCCGCGAAGCGCTTACCTGGATGGGCGAGCGGCCGAACCTGTCGCGTCTTTACAAGGTTGCATCCTCGAAGGTGTTGCATCGATTGATGTCACCGGACTCAAAACCCCTTCTGAACCACTTGACCCTCTGGGCGGAACTCCCGTGGGTGAAGGCATCGGGGACAACCGTGCCTGTCTTCTGACGCATGACACGGTCATCGCCGATGGCGCTGGCCGCCCCCAGTGCTTCCTCCAGGTCGCCCACCTCCAAGAGATGACGCACCCGGTCCGCGTAATGACCCCAGACTCCGGCAAAGCAATCAGCCTGCAGTTCCAGCTTGACCGATATGCGGTTGGCCTCTTCCCTTCTTGCCCGCTGCATCGCGGACTGCGCCTTTTCCATGATGCCCAGGAGGTTTTGGACGTGGTGCCCGACTTCATGAGCGATCACATAGGCCTGGGCAAAATCCCCCGGCGCGTGGAAACGGTTCTTTAGATCCTCGTAAAAGCTGAGATCGATATAAACCTTTTGGTCGCCTGGGCAATAGAAAGGACCCATCGCCGCCTCGGCGAAACCGCATGCGGATTGCACTGCCCCGCTGAACAGCACGAGTTTCGGCTCTTCGTACGTCTTTCCATAGTAATCGAAGATCCTGTGCCATGTCTTCTCGGTGTCTGCAAGCACGACGGAGACGAACTGGGCCATTTCATCGTTGGGGTCGAGTTGCTGTGGCTGCTGCCAGTTCGTCTGTGACGGACCCGGATCGGGCACCGTTTGCAGGAGCGTTCCCGGATCAACCCCAAAATAGAGTGCTAAGAGCACGATGAAGAGGGTCCCGATCCCACCCCCAATGAGACCGCGCGAGGCAGGCATCCCTCGGCGATCTTCCACATTCTCGCTTCTTTCCTCATCTTCCCATCGCACCGGCTCCCTCCTCTCCGGGCGGAATCGCTCGAACGGAATGCCAGGTGTTCAGCAATAAAAACGGCTTGCACTCCGATTCTTTCCAGTCGAGCAAGGATCATGGTCACAGCCGACTGCTTTTCACGCAGGGCACGTGGGGTGGTTCCCCCCCGGTGTGGGGCCTTTTGACGCCGAGGCAGGACCCGCACCGCCACAGCGACGGCATATGCTATGGATTCTTCCCTTCGCCCTTTTTCGACTCCGGCTTCTCCTTCTCACCCTTTACCTCGATGGAGGAAGCCTTCATGTGATAGTAAACCGTGACCTTGGATCCCACTTTGAGATCCCCTCCGGTCACCTTCGTCGCCTTGTCCAAGGCGATCTCCCACTTTTCCTTCCCTTTTTGAATGACGACCACATCGTCTTTCACTTCCAGTACAGGTCCCGTCACCTGGTACTGCTTGGGACCCGCTGCGAAAGCGGAAGCACATAGGAATGCCATGGAAGCCACGAAGACCGCTGCTCTTTTCATCGCCTTTTCTCCTTTCTTCATCTCCGTTGATGGAATTTCCACTTTTTCGTCACAACGGCAACGGAATCGCCCGCGAAAAAAGCCGGGACCGAGGCACCATGGGAAGCCATGGACTCGGCGGAGTTTTCTCCCGCGACTCAGCACGGCTTCCCAGCAGCGCGCGTTCCAAATCCAGTTAACGGAATTGAGTGAACAAACGCAAGAAATTGTTTCGCACAGGTTTGAAACTCCCCTTTTGGAAACAGCCGGCATGCGAGGGCAAAAAACTGCTCTCAACCCCTGTGCCGATTGGAGTCATCCTGCAGCAAGGAAAGCGGACGGCAAACAGCAGCCGGGGTGACCCTTTGCTTATCGAAACAAGGGAACACATCCCTCTTGGCCGATGATCAGGCTTGCCGTCCTCACCTCCCCCCTGCAGCGTCGCTCCCCCCGGGGATCGACCGTGGGAAAAGGAATTTTGGGGACCGTTCGATTATCCAGGAATGTTGATCCGAAAGACCCCTTCCTGTAACATGGGACTCAGGGTTCACGAGGATGCCGGTCAGGTCATGGACACTTCCACTTCCCTCCTTCACTCCCATGGGCCAAGATCCATGACATCGTGTCTAAAATGCGGTCAAGCCGAGGCAATTGGAGGATCCCATGGCTCGCCGGATTGATCATGAGCAGATGGGAAAGCGGATCGAACAACTGGAAGCGGAACTTCTTGCCAGAAAACGCCAGGGAGAGGAACTGGAAGCCGAGCTGGGGAAATTCCGGAGCCTATACGACCTCGCCCTTGCCATGACATCCGAGCAATCCATGGACGACAACCTGCAGCTCATCGTGGAGAAAAGCAGGGAGATTCTTAGGTCGGACATCTCGCACATCTCCCTCTACGACAGGGAACGGAAAGAATTTTACAAGCATCGTTCCTCGGGTATCAGGACGGAAGCCTATCAAAAGATGCGCATTCCCTGGGACAGCGGGCTCGGGGGGCTCGTGGCCCGAACGCGCGCGGGCACCATCGTGGAAGACTATTTTTCCGATGAGAGACTGATCACCCCCATGCGAGGGATCATCTCCCAGGAGGGGATTGTATCGGGTATGGCTGTCCCCATACAGATGCGGGCACAGACGCTGGGTGTCCTGTACATCTTCAATCGCACGAAGACCGCGTATTCAAAGTCCGATCTGGATACTCTTCTCCTCATCGCAAACCTCGCCGCGGTGGAAGTGATGCGCAAAAAGTCCGAGGACGCCCTACGGGAGAGCGAGGAACGCTTCCGGTTCATGGCGGAAACCACCGGAGATGTCATCTACAGGCTGCGATACGATTCCATGACTTACGATTATCTTAGCCCCGGAATTGAGAAGTTGATCGGTTATTCCGCAGCAGACTTCACGAGCCTGAGGTTTTCCGACCTTGTGATGAGAATTGATCTCCCCGGGCAGGAGGGTGTCCCTCCCTCACAACTGGTCAGGGAGCGGCGCGAGGGCAAGACCGGGGAGTATCGTGCGGACTACCTGGTTCGAACCCGTGGAGGAGAACTCAAGTGGCTGAGGGACCATTCCTTCCCCTGGGTGGATGATTCGGGAAAACTGGTGGGATCCGTGGGGATTCTGAGCGATATCTCCGACTACAAAAGGGCCGAGATCCTCGTCAAGGAGCGCACTGCAGATCTCATCGAATCGGAGGAAAAATACCGCAGCTTGGTGGAGAATGTGCCCCTGGTGGTCTATCGCATGAAGCCCGACGGAGAGATCCTTTTCGTGAATCATTTCGTGGAGGAGGTTTTTGGATACGCTCCCGAGGAGCTGCTCTCTAACCCGCCTCTCTGGGAGGGGAGTCTTTACGACGAGGATCGCGACAGAATAGGGGAACTGAGGCGGAGGAGTTGCGAGGACGGCAGTGACTTCATAGCCGAGTACCGCGTGGTCCACAGGAACGGTCACATCGTGTATGTCATCGATCATGCCATTCCGTCACCCGATGCCCATGGGGTAACCGCCAGCATGGACGGGATCCTCATGGACGTGACGGGGCGGGTGAAGTTGCAGGAAGAACTCATCAGAACCGAGGGTCTCAAGACCATCGGCGAGGTTTCCGCTCGGCTGGCTCATGAAATCCGCAATCCCCTCGTATCGGCCGGAGGTTTTGCCCGGCGGCTCCTCTCCACCATGGACCCCGCTGACCCCAACAGGCCGAAGGTGGAAATCATCCTGAAAGAGGTGGGCCGCCTGGAACTGATCCTGCGCATGATCCTCAACTACATCCGGCCGGTGGAACTGGAGAAAGCACCCACCAATCTGAACACTCTGATGCGAAGGGTGCTCCATGCCATTGAGGTGGCCGGGCATGGGGATGTTTCCCGCGTTCGCCTCCGTTGCGATGAAGGTCTTCCTAAGATAGACATCGACGCGCGTCAAATGGGGCGGGTCCTGGAAAGCCTCACCAGGCACGCGCTCAGTCAGATGCCGCCGGAAGGTGTTCTTCTCATTGAATCCTCATCCCGAGGTGCGTCCATTGACCTGGACTTCCGCTATCCTGTTGTGCACATGTCCCCAGACGATGTGGAGCACTTTTTTTACCCTTTCACAACCTTCCAGACGGCGGATAGCATTGTGGACCTCCCAATGTGCAAGATCCTCGTGGACAAGCACGGAGGCGTCGTCGATGTGCGGCTTTGCGAGAACCGGAGGCTGTGGATTCACGTATCCCTGCCCCTGTGAAGCGTGGAAGGCAATCGCCCGGCCGCGACAGCTGAGGCTTTTTTTCCCAATCGGTTCATTGAGCAGGAAAAAAGCTTGTATTTCCATCCTTCGGCGTTATAATGGGGGCACGTGTGATGAGGTTCGATATGGTGGGTTATTTGAGAAATCGATCTTTCGCCAAGGCAAAAGGTGCGGTTTCAGAGTAGCTCCAAGTACCGCACCGCAATCAGCAAGTCCTGAAGAAAAACAGATTGAGAAAGCATTGAGAAGGAGCAAGAAATGGCGGAAGGTCGAGTGAAATGGTTTAATGAAAGCAAAGGCTATGGCTTTATCGAGACGGAAAATGGCCGCGATGTGTTCGTACATTACAGCGCCATCGAAGGCAGCGGCTTCAAGTCCCTGGCGGAAGGTGACCGGGTGAGCTTCGTGGAGGAGCAGGGCAAGAAGGGTCCCCAGGCGGCCAAGGTGACCAAGCTGTAGTCAAAGCATAGCAGCAGATCGTTTCCGGAAAAACAGGCCGGGGCGTCCATCGCTCCGGCTTTGTTGTTTTCGGAGTGACCTGCCACCCTCTTGGGTGGCTCCAGTCCCTATGCCGGCCGCCTGCGGGGTTTCCGGAGGGGATCCGCGGCCAGGCATCGGGTGAGGAAATGGGGAATCGACAGTCCAGACGGAGAAGGAAGCCTAGAAAGGATCCTTGACCATGAGCAAACACATGCAGATCACGGTGACCGTGCGCCCTTATTATAAGACGGGGTTTGAGGAAACCTACCCAAGACTCGCCCGTCGCCTGGAACAGCTGGCACCGGACTTGGTCCGCGGTCAACCGTCACTCTTCGCCCTGGCCGGGCAATTGGATCAGCTCCTTTATCGCCTTGAGGGAACCCAATTGAGAGGAGTGCTGCTTCGCCACAGAGATGCTCTTGTGAAAATGCACAAGAGCATCCAGGAAAAAATGGCCGACTGGAATCTCTCCGCCGCCGACCGAATCTTGTACGCCATGGAAGACGTGTTCGACGAAATAGAATCCCAAATGGACTAGACGGCTCAGGCCACTGCCCCTGGGCATGAAGCCGGCGGAAATCCGGCACGTCCGGCACGAGTCGGTCGAAGGCCGGCAAAAGGTGGAGGTACCCAGCACCGTCGGGGCAGCAAGGCTTGGCTCCCCCACAACTGATGGGCAAGACGCTCAAAAACCGTCCCCGGTTCGAAAACCTCCTCCTCCGAATCCACCGGTATCGTCCCCGACATCCCCTGAAGAGTCTCCATGTCTCCCCCACCCATCCCCATGGTGCCTGCCGCGATGTTGCCGGCCCACTTCTCTCCACACCATGTCCGAATTCATCAGTCCCTGGAGCATTTGGCCCAGGAGGGCTCCCAGGGCGAAATCCCCTGGGAAGGAAACGTTATAGGCGTCGTACCCGCTCCGCCGATAGCGGCGGCGCACCTCCTCCAATTCCGCCAGATTCCTTTGCTGCTCCTGGAGAAAGCGGTTGAGGGACTCGATTTCCCTTTCCAGCTGGACCTGCCGCTGTTGGATCTCCTGGAGTCGAGTCACGATGATGTCGTCCTCCGGTCGCGGAGTAGCCCGCGCCTGCCGCAGCAAGTCGGTGAGTTCCTGGCGTTGCATGGCGGTGACCTGCACATCCAGGATTTCCAATGACAATGGGTCCTTCGCCTCGTTGAAACCGGACTGCTCCAGCAGCAACTGCCGATGACGGTCCTCTTCAGCTTCTATCGCCGCATCATGCTGTTGGATCTGCTCTTCCACGGCCTGGACCCTCGCATGGAGCTCGGGGATGCCGTCAGCTTCTGCTGCCTGTCTTTCCATGGTCTCCAAGGCCTGAGTCTCCAACTGCGCCCGCTCCCTCGCCTGGAGGGCATGCTCCCGCAGGCGGCGGGGCAGTTCTTGGAGCATGTGATAGTTGACACGGTTGCGCCGAAAATCGATGAGTCCCGCCACCCATTCATCCAGCCGGCGAATCAGCCAGCCGGCTCGGTAGTCCGGCGTCAGATAGCGCCTGTTCCAAAGGTACATGAACAAGCTGTCCGCTTCGTACGGCTTGACCTTTTCAAACTTTTCCCTCTCTGCACGGGATGCTTTCTCATCGGCGTTGCCCGCAACTGCCGCCGCCTGTCGCACCCGTTCCTCCTGCAGGCGATATTGTTCCGTCTCTGCGAGCCTCTTTCGGCTCCGTTCCAGCTCCCTCTCCATGGCTTCGCCGGTCTCGTCCCGTTGGCGCTCCAGGTCCCGTCTTTCAGCCTCCAGTTCCGCTTGCCGCGCAATACTCGCCTTGATCCGGTCCTGCATCTCCTGCCGAGCCTGCTTGAGCTTCTCCCCCAACTGAACGATGGTCTGATCGGTCTCCTCAAGCCGCGATACCAACTGACCGGCCTGAAGGTTGTCCAGGCGAAGTCTGGCCAGCTTGCGGTAGCGATCATGCGTCTCCAGACGCAGTGCGTTAAGTTCCCGGTGCAGCTCCCCAAGACGCAAACCAGCCTCCTGCTGCGCTTCCTGCACCTGGCGGATGTGCTGGTTGATCAGCTCCAGGTTGTCTCTTCCCCTCATCATGGCAGCACTCTCTCACCACTGGGTGATGGCACCACCCGTCGTGGACACGAGATAACGGGGCATCAGGTAGCCGCGCTCCTTGACACCGATGCGGCTGTTCTGGATGATGCCGTCGTCCATTTTGTCCCTCCGGATCTTGTCAAACTGGGCGCCATCAATCCGGAGACCCCACTGCTGAACGTTGCGTGTAGAGCCGTCCTCCTCGCTCGTTACGGGCAGGGTCAATCGCTCACCCATAGGGTTGACTGCCTCCACTATCACGTAATAATTGCGGATTCCTCCCCTGCCCTGGGGATATCGCCACACGCCGCTGGGTGTTCCCGGCCTCGACACGATGCGCAGATCGTATTCCTGGACCAGGCGTGCATATAAGTCCTGCAGAGCCGCCGAACTACTGCGGGCGCCGTTGATGTCGCCGCTGTCGAGGGCTGCGAGGGCGTCTGCGTAGTATTTCTCGGCTCTCTCCTTTGCCGCGGCCTCCCGGCTTTCTGCAACCAGGCTCTGAAGCTGGCTCGACAGCTTCCCCCGCAGCATCCCCAACTCGTTCAAATCCGCCAGCGCAGATTCCGCCTCGTCCAGTTGGCTGTTCAGCTCTAAGAGAATCGTCTCACGATCCCCGATCCGACGCTTGAGTGCATCGCTCTCCTTGGCGAGGGTCTCGACGTCCAGGTTTGGCGGAAGGGCCAGCTTGTTCAGAACTTGCAATCGGGTTGCAGCGCCTTTCAACTGCAGCTCCGCCTGTGAGAGAAGGCCTTTTCCGGCGACTTTGGAACCTAGGAAGTGCTTCCCATCTGCTGTCTTCAGGTTTTCCATAAGATCGGAGAAGCGCTGCCCGGCCGCAGTGATCCGGTCCTGCTGCCGACTGATTTCCCCCTTGAGGTTTCGGACCGTTTCAACCTGCCGACTCGCTTGGGGCCCAACGACGGCAAAGCGGTAAATGAGAAACGCGGCGATGAGGCATACGGCACAAAGGCCCGCCGCCTTGGCCCACTTCCTTCGATTCACATAGATTCTGGCAAGCCAGAGCGTTCCCCCGGGAGGAGGCGGCTGGTAGACAAACCTCTCCTCCCGCAGCGCCGCCACCCCCTCGGCAATGATCTTGTCCGTGACATCAAGCCCTTGTGAAGCATACATCCGCTTCACCTTCTCGAAAAGAGCCCGGTCCCGCTCTTCAGAGGCGAGCTCCCGTTCCACCCACTGGTGCTCATGACGCAGCGTGTCCACCACGTCCATGGCGAGCATCACTTCATCGAGCTCGATCTTCTCTGTTTTTTCCTTATCCGTCATGCGTCAAAGACTCTCCGGCCCTAGTCAGTTCCACAATGCGGCGTTTGCCGGCCTCAACGGCCTGTCGGATTTCCTCTTCGTTCCGGGCACTGACCTCTCTCATCTCGGCAATCAGCATCCGGGACTTCTCCTGAAAATTGATGACCGAATCCAGGAGCTTCTTCACACTCTGAGCTTTCAGCGTTGGACCATAGCCGGCTCGGAGCGCATCTTCCTGGACCTTGCCACCCACTTCGGCAAGGGTCTCCAGGCTCTGATCGATTCCTTCCTTCATGGCCTCCAGGGTCCGCGTACTCTCATGGAGCCCCTGGAGGCTCGTGAAAGACGCGTTCAGCGCAGTGAAAACCGTCTCGTTTGTGCCGAAAAAGGTCACCGCCTGGGAATAGACGCGTTCCTTCATCTCGTTGGACTGAAGCAGGCGGGCCATGATCACTTCCGATGTGTTGTAGTTGATGGAGAGGTTTTCGGCCAGGTCCTTGGCCACCTGGAAGCGCTTGTCTTCCTCCTGGAGCTCACGAAGCCGTTCATCGCGGGCCAGTTCCAGTTTGGCAATCGCCACCTGGTCCTTATCGGTGTTGGTTTCCAGCGTCTTTGAAGCTTCCTCCAGCTTCGCCTTGGCCTCCTCCAGCCGGGCCTCGGCCTTTTTCAGCATCTGGTAAGCCATCACCTGGGCCTCCTTCAGGGCGCCGCGAAAGTCACGGTACCCCTCCAGGATCGCCACCTCCCGATCGATCTGTTCCCTCGTGTCGCGGGTGACCTCGTTGTAAGTCTTCTTGATCTTCGCGAAACGGCTGGGAATGTCCCCACGGGTGACCTTCATCCAAAAGTTGCCCATCCGCTCCATCGTGTCGATCTTGCCGTCCTCCAATTGTCTCACCATGTTCTGGGCGTCGTCGCGGATGCTGTTGAAGGCTTCGGTGATTTCCTTGTAACGCTCTCCCACATCCATGGCCGATACCTGTTCCCGCACCACTTCGTTGAATACCGTCGTCTGGTTGAGGGTCCGTGCAATGGCAACGGCCTTTTCTTGATCCAGGTCGCTGATCTTCTGGATCATCGCCACCACCGGGGTCTCGTCCGGCTTCTCAGGCATCAACCCCAGATCACGGAGTTTGTTCATCGCCTTGTCCAAATATTTCAAAGGCATGGGTATAAGGTCCGCATCGCTCATGGTCCCCCTCCTCTTCGTCGTGATCCCCAACAGACTTTCATGACGGACTCCGGTCCTCCCGAGTTCACGCACTCAGCAGGAGTGGGAGTCAACGTCTTCTTAAGATGTCTTGACGCCATCGAAATGTCACAAGCCGGGGAAATAACCTTCTCCGCTCTTGAAAACCCCGATTTTCTCCCGGTTGCTGTTGAGAACCTCATAGGTCTGTGGCTCCGTGCGCCGCAGCTCCCAACCCTCCCTGGCGCAAAACTCCTTTCTGAAGTCCCAGTACCCCAATCCCTCCGTACCCTTCACAGGCTCGGGTCGGGTTCCCTTGGCCCCTGTCTTGTCCTTTCCGGTTTTCATCGTTTTCCTTTCCCTGCGAATTGGACTCACCACAACGAGCGGTACGGTCCTGCGCGAGCAGTCAACCAATACCGGGGTCACCATTCCGGGGTTCACCCGGAAACCGAAGCAATAGAGGGACGCCATTTTCCGGCTCGCAACGTAACGGCAGAGACTTCGCCGGAACGACGAGATGAAAACGGGCAGCCTTCAGTTTGAAGTGCTACTCCATGATTCTTAATCCAAAGGGTGTTTGAAATAAACGACTTTGAAATGGAGAAATGGGAAAAGAGGGAGTTGGGACCATTCGCCCTCTGGGGGCAGGATTCACGGTATCAGAAGGGACCGGGATGCAGCTTATGTTTCCACGTTTGTGAGATTCTTGTTCATTAAAAAACCATTTTATCTTATTCTTCAGGAATTCTGATCAACTCAAGAGTCTTTGTCCCTTCGCCATCCCTCGTCTAAAGGAGAATCCAGCATGGACGCAGAACAGAGATCATCGCGCCCTCATCAATGGCGTTTTGCACGGGTTGGAGGGTTCGATCAAGTTCGCCTGGAAAAGGGTGCCGACCTGCTGGCCCTCCACCAGCTGGACCAGAAACTGTGGGCCAGTCTCAGCTGTCCCACCCATGGACTGGAAGTGGATCAGAAGACCCTGGAACTGATCGACAGTGACGGGGATGGGCGTATCAGGGTCCCGGAAATCCTTGCCGCTGTCAATTGGGTCGGATCTCTGCTGAAAAATCCCGACGACTTGACGAAGCGTGCCGACGCCCTGCCCTTGTCCGCCATCGATGACCAGTCCCCGGAGGGGGCGCAGCTCCTGGCTTCCGCAAAACAGATTCTTCTCAACCTGGGAAAGCCCGACGCCACGTTCATCACTGCGGACGACACGGCGGACACGGTGCGGATTTTCGCTCAGACCAAATTCAACGGAGACGGGATTGTCCCTGTTAGTTCGACCGATGACGACCAACTGAGGAGTGTCATGAGGGATATCCTGCAATGCCTTGGTTCAGAACTCGACCGCAGTGGTGAACCGGGCATTACCCAGGAGATGGTGGACCGTTTCTTTGCCGAATTGCAGGATTATTCCGACTGGTGGGGCGAGGCTGAAAACGACGCGGCCAACATCCTCGTCTTCGGCGATTCGACCAGTGAGGCGGTGGAGGTCTTTCATACCGTCAAGACAAAGGTGGACGACTACTTCACCAGGTGCCGGCTCGCGGAATTCGATCCGGCGGCGGTGGGGCCGCTCAATCCATCCCGGGAGGAATACCAGGCCATGTCCCGTAAGGACTTGTCCGGGGCTGCCGAAGAACTGGCAGTGCTTCCCCTGGCCACCATTGAACCGGGCAAGCCCCTCCCTCTGGAGGGAGGACTCAATCCCGCCTGGATCGATTGGATTTCAAAACTTCGCACTGCGGTGGTGGAGCCGATTTTTGGCGATAAGGCGGTCCTGGACGTCGGCGAATGGGAGAATATAAGCACGCGGTTTGCGGCCTTCGAGGGTTGGCTGGACAAAAAGAAGGGAACGGCTGTCGAGCCTCTGGGTTTGAATCGGGTTCGCGAGATCCTGGCTCTCAATGTGAAGGATTCCCTTAGCGCCCTCATCGATCGGGACAAAGCCCTGGAAAAGGAGGCTAATTCCATTGCATCTGTTGACAAGCTGGTTCGCTATCATCGAGATCTGTGTACACTCCTCAACAACTTCGCATCGTTTCAGGACTTCTATTCTCCAGGGAGCAAAGCCATCTTCCAGGCGGGGAGCCTATACATCGACGGTCGTAGTTGCGACCTGTGCATCAAGGTGGATGACATCGCAAAACACAGTGCCATGGCGAACCAGAGTCAGACATTCATCGCCTACTGCGAGTGCAGGCGAAACGGAGACTCGGAGAAAATGAACATTGCTGCGGCCATCACCGATGGCGATGCGGACAACCTGATGGTTGGGCGCAACGGAGTGTTTTACGACCGGAAAGGAAACGACTGGGATGCCACTGTGGTGAAGTTGATCGAGCACCCCATCAGCATTCGGCAGGCGTTCTGGAGTCCGTACAAGCAAATCGCCAAATTCATCACCGATCAGATCGAAAAACTGGCGGCTTCCAAGGAAAAGAAGCTGCAGGAATCGGCCGCAGCCGGTGTTTCTGGTGCCGCCACTTCGGCGGAGGCGGGAAAAGCGCCAGCCGAGGCACCGTTTGACGTGGGCAAGTTTGCCGGGATCTTCGCGGCGATCGGTCTTGCCATCGGGGCCATCGGCACGGCCATCGCGTCCGTTCTCACGGGGTTCCTCAACCTAAGCTGGTGGCAAATGCCCTTGGCAATCGCCGGGTTGATGCTCCTCATTTCCGGCCCGTCCATGGTCATGGCTTACTTCAAGCTGCGCAAACGCAACCTGGCACCGATTCTTGACGCCAACGGGTGGGCCGTCAACACGCGGGCCACAATCAACATTCCCTTCGGCAAGACCCTAACCGCTCTGGCAAGGCTTCCCGAAGGGGCCCAGTCTTCCCTGGCGGATCCCTTTGCTGAGAAAAAGCGGCCTTGGAAGCTTTACATCTTCCTTCTGTTGGTTGTCGCAGGAGCCCTGTTCCTCTGGCAGAAGGGCTATGTGAGCCGGTGGTTGAAAGCAAGTGCCCCCAAGCAAGAGGCAATTCAACCTGCTCCTGTACCCGCACCGCCTCCCGGGTCTCCTCCCGCGGCTCCGGCACCGACGCCTGCTGCCCCACCGGCACCTGCTGCAACACAGACTATACCCCCCGCAGCACCGTCGGCTCCGGGGACAGTTCCTGCTCCCGGGCCTGTTCCGGCCCCGGCTCCCGCAGGGACTCCCGCGCCGCCTAAGGCCCAATGACGTGGTTTTAGCCTCTCGTCTCACCGAGCGCGAGGCGAAAAAGCCTGTGCGAGGAAACCGACCTCACTCACAAGGAAGCGCGGATCCATGATTGGGCAGCCAAAGGGACGCCGCCTCCGGGGGATGCGATCCTCCTCACAAGAGAAGGGACATCCCCCGGTAGCAAACGTGCGCCTTTTCCAACATCAGCGGTGCCGGCTTCCACCCCTCCCCGCGACGATCAGAAATCTCTGAATTCCACCTCGTCCATGGGAATGAGTTTCGTGGCCGATATTTCCTGCCGGACTGCATCCCTGGATCTGCTTGCCTCTGGAGAGCGTTGCGGCACCAGAACGGCATGGCGAGCTCCCTTTTCTTCCGGCATGCTTATCTCGCGGTGACGAACACAAACCAGACCTTCCAGCTCACCCACATACTTCAGCAGGCCTTCTGCCTGCGAGCGCATCGCCTCGGCGGCACTGGCCGATTCTTCTGCACTGGCTGCGTTGGACTGAGTGACTTTGTCCATTTCGGACACCGCTCTGTTGATCTGATCGATCCCCTGAGCCTGCTCCCGGCTTGCCGCAGCGATCTCGGACACCAGTTCACCCACCTTGGTGGAACTCTCAAACACCTTGGCAAAGGCGCTGTCGGTTTCCCGGACCAGCGAGGAACCCGCCTTGATTTTGTTCACCGTTCCCTCGATGAGGGTGGACGTGTTTTTCGCCGCTTCGGCTGCACGCATGGCCAAATTGCGCACCTCATCCGCCACGACGGCAAACCCGGCTCCCGCCTCACCCGCCCTGGCGGCCTCCACAGCGGCGTTCAAAGCCAATAGATTGGTTTGAAATGCGATTTCGTCGATGGTCTTGATGATCTTGCTCGTCTCCTCGCTTGCTTTTGAAATTTCAGCCATGGAAGCGGTGAGTTGCGTCATTGCAGAGGAGGCTTGACCCACAACCTGATTTGCAGTCCGCATCAGCTTGTCCGCCTGACTGGCGTTGTCGGCGTTTTGGCGCGTCATGGAGGCCATTTCCTCCAGGGAGGAGGAAGTCTCCTCGATGGCCGCGGCCTGCTCGCTGGCCCCTTGTGCGAGACCCTGCCCGGCCGAGGCCACCTGTTCCGAACCACAGGTCACCTCTTCTGCAGCCATTGTCAGTCCTTGAATCACTGCCTTGAGCGGGCCGGTGATGCTGCGCCCGATGGCCCACAAGAGCAGCAAGCCGCTGATCAGGGCAAACCCGATCAATCCCCCCTGCAAGTTGCGGTTCCAGGCGTAGGCCTCTTTTGCCGTCCCGTGTGCTTTATGGGCTGCTTCCATGATGATATCCGTGAGCTGATCGAGCACGTCTCGCATGGCTTCAAATTTGGCATTCACAGCGCCAAGCGTGTTGTCCACGGCCTGACGCCGGCTTTCAGCCGTTTGAAGCTTACGTTGATCCACAACCTGTCGTGAAAGAGGCTCCCACGCAGCTCGAGCCGCTTCGAACTTGGGAATCAGCGCCTTTTCCTCGGCCGTGGCGGCCAGTTTCTTGTATTTCTCCCAGCGTTCGCCCACCTGCGCCAGGTTCGTTTCGTAATCCTTGAGGAGCTTTCGGAATACATCCGATGTCGTGTCCTCAACAAGAATCATGGATCGCTCGGCAACCAGCAACTGTTGCAGGTCTCTGTCCGCCTCGACGATGTAATCGATGCTGGGCATACGCACGGTGAAAATCTCTTCGAGACCCGCCTGGATCTTGCCACTGGCGTGATAGCCCACTGCACCCACGATAACGGTCAGGGCGAGCATCAGTCCGAACCCCAGAGCCAGTTTGGCTCCAACCTTGAGTTGTCTGAACCACTTCATTTCCACTTTCCTCCACAGTTCCAAATTGTTGCCGCCGAAAACCACCCGGCGACCGTCCCTGTAACATGCCTCACGACCGACAAGCCGACTCCACGTCTGCTGATTGTCCACCGCTTTTCTCCAACTGTCCTCGGTGTCCGTTGGGTATTGTTCTTGGCAATACCTCAGAAAACGGCTGGAGCTGGAAATACGGCATAACGACCACCTTCTGCGAATGGTTATCGGCCAACTCCAGGATTCACTGGAATGAAAACTCCTGATTTCCAAGCCCGATCCCGGAGGGTGTGGTTCGGACAGGAACGCGAAACGCCTTTTGATTCGCAGCCGATCCCCATCATGCAACGGGCTTGCCCCATTCACCCAATTGGATTACCATCTTAGCCGCGTTGTCTTGACGATGCGGTGGGGCAACGGGGCGCCGTGGGGGAAGACGATGCCCAGTGAAGGAACTCCGCTTTTCCCCCCCGGCGTGCGCCGGGCCCAGCCTTGCGGAAACACGTGCTTGGGGGCATGAAAGAAGGGTGTATTGCGAAACGAGCTGAAACACCTTGCGAAACTTCCCCCTGCTCTGGGAAAAGAATGACGGAAACACAAATCAAGGAACTGGCGCTGCGGATTCTTGGGGAGATCGCCCCCGAGGCTGACCTCGAGAAGCTCCGCACCGATGCAAGGATCCGGGACCAGATGGATTTCGACTCCGTGGACTATCTGAACTTCGCCATGGCACTGCAGGAAGCGCTGGGAATCAAGATCCCGGAGGCGGATCTTTACCGATTGGCCACGATCGACGGTTGCATAGCATATCTTCGGTCCAAGAGCGCTCCGGGAGACACGTGACCCCGCAGATCACGGTTTCAGCGTGACCCTGACGACTCCAGGATCGTCAGGGTCACGCCTCTCCGTGAATCCGAAAATCTTGCATAGTTTCAACATGGGTTTGTTCTCAGTGGATACCTCACCAAAGATTTCACCGATCCCCCGGTTCTTCGCATGATCGATGATACGGCCGAGGAGAAGGGGCCCTAAACCCATGCCCGTCATGCAGTGGTGTACGAGAATCGCAAATTCGGCAGTCTCATTGTCGGGATCGGCCATGACGTGCACGACCCCATACAGTGCAGGCTCACCGCCCGAAGGCTCCCCAACCAGCACTAAAGCCATTTCGCGGTCGTAATCGATCTGAGTCAAACGCGCTGCAAGGCTGTGTGGAAGCGTTTGCATAGGCTGCAAGAAGCGCAGCCTGATTTCATCGGGTGAGAGGCTTGAAAAAAGCCTGTAGAAGCCGGGTTCGTCTTCAGGTCTGATGGGGCGTATGGAAAGGGCTTGCCCGTCGGGCAGGGTGACCGTCTCTTCCAGTTCCTTGGGATACGGGCGAATGGCGAGACGGTTTGCGGCGGAAGGCTCAGCCCTCGCTACCCTGATACGGACATCGAGCGCCGTGCAACCGAAGCCGTCGCTCATGAGCGGATTGATGTCCAGTTCGACGATTTCCGGCATATCACAGATGAGTTGAGAAACCTTCACCAGAACGAGTGCAGCGTCGTCCCCCCTCGGCAACGAGTTTCCCTCCCGGGTGAGGAGGAAACGCCCTATGCGCGTGCGCCCCATGACTTCCCGGGCAAGGTGCAGGTTTAGTGGCGGCAGGCACAGGGCCGTATCCTGGACAGCCTCCACGTGGATGCCTCCACGGCCAAAGAGGATGACGGGTCCGAAATCCGCATCGATCGTCATCCCAACGATCAGTTCATGCGCATGCGTGACGTCAGTCATGGGTTGGAGCGAGAAGCCTTCAAGGCGGGCACTGGGCAGGGTTTTTCTGATATGAGCCATCATGGCGGAGGCACTGCTTTTCACCGATTCCGGGCTTCCGAGATTGAGGACCACGCCGCCGACGCGGGACTTATGGTGGATATCCGGCGAGCAAATTTTCAAGGCTACGGGTACGCCGATCCGTTCCGCCGCTGCGGCCGCATCTTCCGGGGATGCCGCAAATTCGGAGAACACCATGGGAATCCCGTATGCGGCACATACGCCCTGTGCTTCGTTTTCCCTGAGCCAGGAACGGCCCTCCCTGAGCGCCTGATCGATCACGCTTCCAGCCTTCTCCCTGTTCGGCGCGAACTCTTCAGGAATGCTGGGCGGCGTCTCCATCAGCATCTCCTGGTTTCGCCGATACCGAACCATCTGCATGAACGCCCGCACGGCATCGTGGGGTGTTTCATAGGTGGGTATGCGGTTTTCCACAAGCAGTCGTCGACCTTCTCCTGCCGTGCCGTCACCCAGCCAGTTGGTGAGGACGGGCCTTCCCCCGCCGCCCAAAGCATTCTTTTTGAGGGTTTCGGCGACGCTCCGGGCTGTCTCCACTCCGGATGTGAGGGCACTGGGACAATGCATGACCAAAACGGCGTCCGACTCCCTGCCTTTCAGAATCGTTTCCAGCGCGGTTACGTAGCGATCGGCGGGGGCATCACCCCCCACGTCCACCGGGTTTCCGGGCACCCAGTCGGCAGGAAGCCCCGACTGCAGCCGGCCCAGGGTTTCCGGTGTGAACTCGGCGAGACGTCCTCCCTCTCCCGTCAGCGAGTCCGTGGCCAGCACGCCGACCCCGCCCCCGTTGGTCACGATGGCCAGCCTGTCTCCAAGTGCCGGTGGCGCCATGGCCAGAGTCTCCACTACAGCGAAGAGCTCCTGGATGTCCTGTACCCGAAGCATCCCGGCGCGTCGGAAGGCTGCATCATAGGCGGCGTCAGGCCCGACAAGCCTGCCGGTATGGGCCGTGGCGGCCGTGATTCCGGGAGGGTGACGCCCCCCCTTGAGGACAACGACCGTTTTGGCCCGAGCTGCTGCACGGGCCGCCGACATGAATTTCCTGGCGTGTGTCACTCCCTCCAGGTAAAGGAGGATGGCGCGGGTGCGGAACTCCCTCGCCAGATAATCGAGCAGGTCCCCCATATCCACATCGGCCATTTCACCCAGGCTCACCAGGTGGGAAAAGCCGATGTTTCTGGCTGCGGCCCAATCCAGCACCGTCGCCATGATGGCGTTGGACTGGGCGATAAAGGCTATCTTGCCTTCCAGGGGCTGCAAATGAGCGAGGCTTGCATTGAGACCCAGGCCGGGAACGACGAGACCCATGGTGTCAGGACCCAGGACGCGAAGAAGATGGGGGCGGGCCGCATTCAGCATGGCCCGGCGCAACGCATCGCCCTTTTCCCTCCCACCGATGTCGAATCCGCCGGGGACCACCAAGGCAGCTTTGGTTCCCCGGGCACCAAGCCGTGAAATCCACTGTGGTACCGTATCAGGGGGTGCGACGATCACGGCGAGATCCGGAATTCGGGGCAGCCCTTCGATGTCGCTGTAACTTCGAATGCCCTCGACCGTCTCCTGATCGGGGCCGACCACCCAAACACTCCCCCGAAAGCCGGATTGCGACAGGTTCCGGGCGATGACGGCCGCGACCGGGGACGGCTCTTGCCCCCCCAAAACCAGGGCCACCGAAGCAGGACGCATCATGAGCTCGAGATTACGAATGGACATGATCAAGCTCCTTCCCGTGCATTGAAACGTGCTTCTCCGGTATGAGACTCATCTGCGGCATCCAGTGAGGTAAATCTTGTTCGTGCAGCCAGTGGTACCGGCTCCTCGCTTTTGTGCGTTTTCGTGGAAGCTTTTCAAGAGGGAGCGGCGGAGTTTCATGTGCCGACAGCGGCTCTCATTCCCTGCCTTCCAGTGTCGATGTGTCCCCTTCCGGCAGGCCCATTTCCCGGGCCTTCAGGAGCCGCCGCATGATCTTCCCCGCCTTGTTCTTGGGAAGGTTGTGGTGGAATTGGAGTTCTTTGGGCGCCACCACCGCACCCAGTCTTTTGCGGGCAAAGCCAAGGATCTCCAAGCGCAGGGCATCGCTTGGTTCAATACCGGTCTTGAGGCAAATGAACCCTTTGACCACTTCCCCGAACATGGGATGGGGCTTGCCGATGACGGCGGCTTCGACGACAGCGGGGTGCTCCATGAGAACGCGTTCCACTTCGAAAGGACCGACCAGCTGTCCTGATGTCTTGATGACATCATCGGCCCGTCCCACGAACCAAAAGTAGCCGTCTTCATCCCGGCGGACCAGATCCCCCGTCACATACCAACCCCCGGCGAAGCACTTTCGGTATCGCTCCTTTTCATGAAGGTATCCCCGAAACATGGAAGGCCAACCGACCTTGAGAACCAGTTCCCCCTGCACATTGGGTGCTTCTATCAAGACAAGGGTGTCTGCGTCCGGCCGGTGTGCGACGGCCGCCTCGATCCCGGGCACGGGAAGGCCCATGGAACCTGGTCGAATATCGACGGAGGGGAAGTTGGCGATCATAATCCCGCCCGTCTCCGTCTGCCACCAGTTGTCGTGGATGGGGAGACCGAGCACTCTCTGCCCCCAGAGGACGGCTTCCGGGTTGAGAGGTTCGCCGACACTGTGAATGAGACGCAGCTGATCGAGTCCGACCTTTCGGCGCGGCTCCATGTCCATTCGCATCAGTCTGCGGATTGCCGTGGGAGCCGTGTACAGAACGCTCACTTTCTCTGCTTCCAATATCCGATACCATCGTTCCGGTTCGAAGTCGCTCTCGTCGACAACACTGGTGACTCCGCACACGAGGGGAGCGATGATTCCATAGGAAGTGCCGGTGACCCAGCCGGGATCCGCCGTGCACCAGAAGACATCGTCCGGGTGAAGATCGAGAACATACTTTCCGGTCATGTAATGGGTACAGACAGCGTCATGCACATGGACCGCACCCTTGGGCATCCCTGTGGTGCCGCTGGTGAAATGCAGGATGGCCATGTCCTCAGGGTCGGTCGGCGGGATTGTATATTGCGGGGATACCGCACACATGAGCTTCTCAAGTGACCAAACACCGGAGCCCGTGTGGTCTCCCGCGTCTGTAAGCAGAATATGCTTCAATCCCGGCAAACGGGTCCTCAGGCCGGCCACTTTCTGCCCGTAAAGCGGTTCGGTTGTCACCAGGACTTTGGCGTCGCCCCTCGCCAGTCGCTGGTATATGGGTTCAGGACCGAACGCGGAGAACAGGGGACAAAAAACACTCAAATGCTTCAGCGTACCGAGTGCGGTGATATACAAAGGGGGAATCCGTCCTGTGAGGACGAAAACCCGTTTCCCCTTGGCCACTCCCAATTCTCGGAGCGCATTGGCAAACCGGTTGCTCATCTCCATCAGTTGGCAATAGCTGAGGCTCAGGACTGTCCCGTCTTTACCCAACCAGCGCATTGCCGCCTTTTGGGCACGTGGGCCGGTAGCATGGCGGTCGACGGCCTCGTGAGCCATGTTGAGGCCCATGTTGTCCGGCAGGCCGTCCAATTCCCCGCGGATGGCTTCCCACGAAAACTCCGCCCGGACTTTGGCATAGTCTTGGAGATTCGGTTCAATGTTTCCCGGGAATGGGCCTTTTCGGATCGGCGCCCGTTCCATCCTGGCTCCTTCATTTTCCGGACCCCGGCAATGACTTTGGCCGCCCCCCCACACCGTGCCGGAACAGGCCAAAAACCGGGTTGAAAGCAGGTTGAGCCCAGCCTTTCAAATGTGGACGATGCCGGTCGCCACTGTTTTTCAGTATACAACGCCCTGGTCTCTTTAAGCCATAATGGGAACCGTTCCATGCCGAGAAATGATGGGGGCGATAGCCCCCTGCAGTTTGTCGCAGGCGGCGGAGGAGCGGAGGGTTCCCGCACTGAGACATGCTCACTTCCTCCTGCGGCTGCCGGGCAAAGAGAGATTTCTACGGGAGAGGATGAGTTGATTGGAGATTCCGATCGACCTCACTCGACGAGGCCGAACTGGGTGCGATACAGGGAGGCGAAGAAACCGCCCGCATGCACCAGTTCCTGGAAGGTTCCCTGCTCGACGATTTCACCGGCGCGCAGTACGAGGATCTTGTCCGCCTCTCTCACAGTGGACAGTCGATGGGCGATGATGAAAGTGGTGCGCCCCACCATGAGCCCATTCAACCCTTCCATGATGGCGGCTTCAGTTTCGGCATCCACCGATGACGTGGGTTCATCGAGAATGAGGATGGGCGCGTCCCGCAGGATGGCACGAGCGATGGTGATCCGTTGTCTTTCCCCTTCGGACAGGGTGGCGCCCTGCTCCCCCACCAGGGTCTCGTAACCCTTGGGCAACTTCATGACGGAATCGTGAATCCTTGCGAGACGGGCAGCTGCAATGACCTCTTCGTCGCTTGCCCGAGGACGGCCATAAGCGATGTTTTCCCTGACGGTGATGGGAAAGACCAGGGGCGGCTGAAGCACCATGGAGATCTGGCTGCGGAGAGACTTGATCTGGTACTCTCGGACGTCGACCCCATCGATGAGAACCCGACCCTCTTTGGGGTCATAGAAGCGGGGAATCAGGCTCACCAGCGTCGATTTCCCGACCCCCGTCGGACCAACGATGGCGACCTTCTGGCCGGATTGGATGTGTACGGAAACCTTTTTCAGAACGGGTTGGTCTTCCGCGTATTGAAAGGACACATTGTCCAGCAGAATCTCTCCCCTGGCCCCTCGCTCTGAGAAAAGAGCGCTGCCGTCCTTCATGTCCCTTTCCACATCCAGGATTTCGAAAACCCGCTGGACTCCCACCTTCGCCGACTGGATGACTCCCCACGTCTGGCTGAGGGTGTTGATTGGGGCGTACAGGGAAGCCAAATATGCGGTAAAGACGACGATATCTCCCACGGTGAGGGCACCGGATAGGACATGCTTGGCACCGATGTAAATGACAAGGGCCGTTCCGATGGCCATGACCCCGTTCACCACGCCGGAATAAAAGGTCTGAAGGGTAAACAGGCGGAGACTTGCGTCCAGGCTTTGCACGCTGGCCCTCATGAACTTCCTGTGCTCCTCTTCCTCCTTGGTGAAGGCCTGGATGATCCGTATGGCAGAGATGGCCCGCTGCACCACCGAATAGACTTCACTTTCCCGCTCCCTGAAATAGGTGGCCGCTTCGGTAATGTGCCTGCTCATGAGAGAGATGATGCCGACGAGGACGGGACAGATGCTGAGGGCGAGCATCGTCAGTTTCCAGTCCATGCGAACCATGACCAGGAACATCATCGCGAGAAAAGCGACAGCCGTCACCACTGGAAAGACGCCGTTCATGGTGATGGCTTGGATGGCGTAGGTGTCCGCCGTGATGCGATAGAGGAGGTCACCCACCTGCCTTCTGCTGTGGAAAGCCAGGGACAGTCGCTGGAGGTGACTGTACAGGTCGCTTCTGAAATCGTTCACCATGCGCTGGCCGATTCTGATGGTCGTGTAATTGTTGACCACGGTCAGCCCGCCCAGCAGGAGATAGATCAGCACCAAGCCGGCGCATGAAAGAATCAAGAGTGCCTCTTTACTGTATGACGCCGCAAAAACCCACGGGATCGGTTTCCCGCTGAGGACGTTGTCGATGACAATCTTGAGAGGCCAAGGCTTCAGGACTTCACACGCACTGATCACGAGAACCTGAAGGAGCGCGATGGTGAAAGGAATGCGGTAAGGCCAAAGGTACCTGAAAATCTCTCGTCTCATTTTCCAATCACCCCAAGGGGAATCCCAGTCACGGCTGAATCCCCTTCCATGGGGACGTCCCCTTGTTCCTGAAGACGCCCCAAGAAGCACCTGGAACCGTCTGTGGGAAATCACCCGGACCAAGCCGTGGGAAAAATATCCGGCTCTTATGGAAGAACGTCTTCTATCGAAATAAGTGCCGGGAATCAACTGAAAAATGCCTGGAGGAACAGAGTGCTCATTCATTCCGAATCAGGAAAGCGACAAACGGAACTTGAGTGATGTCGGTGCTCCTCTCTTGCACTGCCCGGCGGACGGAGGGACCCTGCGGAGGCTTTTGCCCATGGAAAAAAGGTCGGGTGAATGGGTACCCGTCGATCACACACCACTCTTTTTGCCTGAGTCTCAGTGGATCGCTCGTTTGGGGCCAAAATCCCCACAAGGCCTGTTGCCTCTTCAGGTCAAGAAATTTGCGGGTCTCTCCTTAAAAATCTCTCCGAATCGGCACAGATTGGAGTAGAATGTTTCCAACGATAGTGATCACAACATACTCGCGTCGTCCTCTGTTCACAAGCTGATTGTCGCCACCGAAACATGGGGCCGCCTTTTGGGCGGAAGGCCGTTTGCTCCTTGTACACGTCGCGATTTCCTCGTCCTTCAGGCAAGAATGAGACCGAAACGTTCGCCAGATCCTTTCAGGATAAAGGAAAAAGAGCACGCGTGATTCGGAAGGAGTTCCGCGAGGACTCCGAGGACCGTTTTGTCATACTCTTCACAGTCTCGGAAAGGAGGGACAGGTCAACAGGTGTTTGGGACCGGCCAGGTCACAAGGGAGCAAGGGGGAATGGTTTGGTGGGGACGACTCGATCGGTCGGCCTTCTCCCACGAATGAACCCTGAATCAGTGAGGATTGTCATGGGACTTTTCGATTTCGTGAAAGAGATTGGGAACAAGCTTTTCAGCCGCGAGGAAGACGCCGCAGAGAAGATCAAGAAACACATTCAGGAAGCAGACCCTGGGATCACGGGACTGGATGTCTCGTTCGAAAACGGCGTGGTCTCTCCCTCTCCGGGCAGGCGGTCTCGCCCGAAGCATTTGAAAAGGCCGTCCTGATGGCCGGCAATGTGGCCGGAGTATCAGAAGTCAAGGCCGATGGACTTCAGGCGCCGCCGATCCAGGAGAAGGTGGAATATTACATCATCAAGAAGGGAGACACTCTCTCGGGCATCGCGAAACAGTTCCTCGGGAACGCCAACGACTACCCCAAAATCTTCGAAGCCAACCGGGAAGTCATTCGGAATCCAGACCTCATCTTTATCGGCCAGAAAATCCGGATTCCCCTGAAGTGAGTTGCAGAGGCAAGAATCGGGTTTCTGCCTTTTCTCTTTCTGGATTCCAGAGAGAAGAACATTGCCATACCATCAGAAGGGGAGAAAACCATGAGTCTGAGTGAGTTATTGGGCTCAGTAATTCAGGCGGGAATGACGGCGTCGACCAGCGACCGATTGAGGAATTCCCTGGCAGGAGGTAGCGCGGACAGCGGCGGGTTGCTTGAGAATCTCGCTTCCATGCTCGGGGGAGCAGGGAGTGGGAGTGGAGGTCTGCTGGATAATCTGTCTTCCATGCTCGGCGGGGCTTCCGGCGGCGGTCTGGGTGGATTGCTGGGAAGTGTTCTGGGGGAAGCCGAGCAGGCGGTCGGCGGAAGAGACAACCTCGCACTCGGGGGTCTTGGAGCTCTTGCGGGGGCGCTCTTGGGTGGCGGGGGCAAGTCCATGGGTGGCGCCATAGGAGGGGGGTTGTTGGCACTCCTTGGGGCAATGGCCTTTAGAGCCCTGAGAGCCGCTGGAGCTGAAACGGCCGATGTGCCCATTGGTTTGATGGAGCCCAAGACGGACGCCGACCGCCGAAGACTGGAAGAGCACGCCGAATTGATCCTGAAGGCCATGATCAACGCGGCCAAAGCGGATGGACAGATTGACCAGGGAGAAGTCCAGCGGATCATCGGCAAACTGCAGGAAGACGGCATCGATCAGAACGAACAGCAATTCATCATCATGGAGATGCAAAAGCCGATGCAGACTGAGCGACTGATTGCCGCCGCCCGGGGTCGCCGGGAGGTTGCGGCGGAGATCTATGCGGCTTCGCTGCTCGCCATCGAAGTGGACACCCCCGCCGAGAAGGAATACTTGAATCAACTGGAAGCCGGGCTGGGATTGACTTCGGAGGTAACCCAACAGATTCGCGGATTCACCGGTGTTTGAACGCCACAAGGCGAGAGGCAGTCCGGTTTCACCCCCGCGCGGTTGCTACGGGCTGCCCATAAATACCCGAGGAGCGCTCCCTCGCTCGCAGAATCGTCCCGGCCTCGCCACAGCGAGGAGTTTTCGGGCACGGACACCCAATGCTCTCGCACCGTCCTCCTGTCTCCCTGTCTCGGTTTGTTGCCTTGAAGTCACCGATCTGCTATGTGTTCCAACTGTGGTGAAGAGAGCACATGAGGGTTCGGAAAAGGGGCTTTTCTTGATCCACGGGAGACCAGCCATGGTGAGATGTCTAAGCCTTATCGGACTCATATTCGGATTGTTGGCGGCGGGCTGTGCCAATATGGAGTCAGGAAATGGGGAAACCGGGACCGCGGAAAGAGGATTCGTTCGGGCGCTGGCTGGGATTCGCGGTGGGGCCGCTGAGAAAAGTCATGCGTCTTCACCCAGTGGTCCGACGAGCGGATCGGTCAGCCAGTACATGGATCGGCAGGAAAAGGAGTTCCATCAGAGACTCGCGCTGGTCGAGGGAACAAGCGTGCAAAGAGTCGAGAACAATCTGGCTGTGACTTTTGAATCCGACCTTTTCTTTGACGCCGAATCCTTCGAGATCAAGGAAGATGGGGTCGTTGAACTGGACTATATCGCCGCCTTGTTGTGCAAGTACCCGCAAACCGCCATCGAGATAGGTGGGTATACGGACAGCACCGGGTCGGAGTCTCACAATCTTCAGCTTTCCCAGCAGCGGGCCGAGGCGGTGGCGAAAGTTCTCCAGGCAAAAGGTGTGGATGCGGGACGTATATCGACCCGCGGCTTCGGTGAGAGCGGACCGGTTGCCTCCAATGCCACTGAGGCGGGAAGGCAGAAAAACCGCCGGATCACTCTGTTCATCATTCCAAGGTCCACCTGATCCTCCAAGGGGAAATGGGGGCTCCAGCCTGAACGGCCTGGAAAATGAGGGCAGAGCTTTCAATAGACAAGGCTCCTTGCGACACGAAAGCCGTAGCTGACGCTGCGGAGATCCGGCCTGCGATTGCGGAACGCACACTGGAAATAATGCCTGTCCTTGAGGACCCACGAACCTCCACGAGCCACGTGGAACTTGCCGGTAGAGGGCGGGGTCAGGTCGCCTGCCCGGTAACGTTCATACGCCTCAGGGTCGTAGAGCTCCCCGCACCACTCCCACACGTTACCCGACATCTGGTAGTGGCCCCATACGCTGCGGCCTTCCGGGTACTCCCGCACGGAAGAAGTCGTTTCACTTCCTCGGTTTCCCCCGTTTCGGCACTTAGCCTCATTCCACTCGTTCCCCCAGGGATACCGCCGCCCGTCGACTCCTCGCGCCCCCTTTTCCCACTCCAACTCGGAAGGCAGCCGCAAACCCGCCCAGGTGCAGTAGGCCGCTGCATCTTCCCAGCTCACATACACGACCGGGTGGTCGGAGAATTCCGCGGGGAAGCTCCTCTCCTTCCACACAGGCGTTCCCCAACCGGGTTCCGGCGGCCGGTGACCCGTCGCTTCCACGAAACGCAGGTACTGGTTGTTGGTGACAGGATGCAGTCCCAGGTAATACGGGCCCAGATCCACCGGAAAGGGCTCATCGCCACCCTCTTCCACCCCGCTCCCTCCTGCAAGGAAGATTCCTCCCGGCACAAGCAAAAGCGGACTGCCGTCCTTTTCATTTTCCAGGCGCCATTCGGCGCCCTCGGGTATCCACTGAGAGAACGCGAGTTCAGTGAAAACCGGGATTCGCCTCATCACCTTCGCCCTCCGGCGTATGAAGATTCTTCTTTTCCCCAGAGGATCCCATCCTTTCTCACCGCGTCAACGGTGGGAGAGGCCTTGCCCTCTCGTCCGGCAAGACCAGACATAAAGTACGATCGCCGTCGCCGCAGCGGCATTGAGCGATTCCACTTCCTCGCAAATGGGGATGGAGAGGGCATCCCCTTTCCATTGCGCGGGCAGCCCGGGGCCCTCCAACCCGGGCAAGAGGCCGAAAGTTTCTGGAAAACGGAAGGAGCCGATGTCCTCCCCTCGGGCCGAAAGGGCAAGGATGGGCATGTCCCTCGGAAGGTCCTGAATGGATGGGCCCCTCATGAGATTCCCTCGAAGGACGGCCCCACCGGAAGCCCTCAGGGCCTTGGGATGATAGGGATTGGCGCTTTCCTCCAGCAGAATGATCCGGTCAGCGCCGAAAGCAACGGCGGAACGGATCACCGCTCCGACATTTTCCGGGTCCTGAAAGGGAACGAGCACGGAACAACCATTCGGCAGCCCCTTCTGCACGTCCCATGGCTCCAATGGGGCGGCGCGAATCAAAAGCATAGGGTGCTTGGTGCCAAAAAGGTCCAATTCCCGAAAGAGGGACCTCTCGAGCTGGTACCAAACCATATGGGCCGGGGCATCGGGGGGTGGGGCATCGGAGTCGCCACAACTGATCCAGCCTGTCACCGCATCAGGAAAATCCTTTATGACCTCCCTCACCTGCTTGGACCCGGCAACCAGTGCTTCCTTCAGCCTTTTGATCCCCTTGGGAGTGAGGGTCCTTCTGAGGTTCTTGAAGACTTCATTGTGATCACTTTCGATGACGCGCACCGCATGACGCTTCATGGCCCTCGCCCTCTCCGTCCATGGGGGAACGCCCGTCCGGGTGAACACCACCAGCCTCCGCCTGTGTTCCGTGTCGCCAAGGCGGTAGTGCAAATCTTTGTGCAGAGCGTATTCCCCCGGCATGGTTCTGCGCGCATGCAGGATTTCCTCATGGCAGCGGGGGCCCTTCATGAAGATGAGCAGCCCACCCTCTGCCAGGCAGCCTCGAACTCGCTCCATGGTCTCCACCATGCTCCCCACAGCCCGGGTGATAACCGCCTGGACCGGCTGCTGGAAACGGGCGTTGATCCCGTGGCCGATCACCTGGACCCCGGAGAGCTTCAGTTTCTCCACCGCTTCCTCCAGGAATTCCACGCGCTTGCCTCGACCCTCCGCCAGGAGAATTTCCAGCTTGGGAAAGGCGATCTTGAGAGGGATGCCGGGCATGCCGGCACCCGTGCCCAGGTCCAGCAGCGGGGATGGAATGGTCATGAGCGTGCCCGGAAGGATGGAGTCGGCATAAAGCTTGACCGCCATGGCGGCAAAGCTGTGGATCCGGGTGAGGTTCAAGCGGGTGTTGTGTTCGCGCAGGAGTTGATGATAGATCCAGAGTTGCCGGATCTGCTGCGGTGAGAGCCGAATCCTGCACCGTCTGAGGATGCCGTCGAGATCCCGGGAAGACGGTTCCCTGCGGCTCTCCGCCTGGTTCCCGTTTTTGTCGTTCAATGAGTCGAATCCGAAAATGGGTTGAGAGGAACCTTGCCTGTACCAGCCCCTTCAGGGAGGAAGGCCCCATGGAGCACGGCTTCTTCTTGCATCCTTCATGGCCGCTGCTGTACGAAGACAACCATCTGCTCGTCCTATATAAACCAGCGGGCCTCCTGGTTCAAGGAGACGAAACGGGGGAGACTTCCCTCCTCGAACTAGGGAAGGGATGGCTGAAACAGAGATACAACAAGCCGGGCAAAGTCTTCCTGGGCATGGTCCACCGACTGGACCGGCCGGTGGCCGGGGTCCTTCTCTTCTGCAGGACGTCCAAGGCCGCGGAGCGCCTCAGCCTCCAGTTCCGCACCCATGCCGTGAGGAAGACCTACCTCGCGGTGGTGGAAGGAACCTTGGAAAAGGATTCGGGCCACCTGCTACACCACTTGGAGCGAAGAAGGGGGCGATCGAGCAGCATCGTTTCCGGCCCGACAGGGCAAAGCCGGGACGCGAGACTTTCCTACCGTGTATTGGAACACGCAGAGGGAAAGTCCCTTGTGGAAATCGACCTAGAAACGGGACGACACCATCAAATCCGCGTTCAGATGTCTCACATGGGCTGTCCCGTCCTGGGGGACCTGCGCTACGGAGCCTCTTCCCCCCTGCCGGACAAGCAGATCGCCCTCCTGGCCAGCCGACTCAACGTCGCCCATCCCACCCGCGGGGAGGAACTGGATTTCCGATCACCCATACCCCTCGGATGGCCCTGGTCCCTCGATCCTTCGCCAGAGGCATCCGCCCCCTGGAACTGGTCGGAACTCCGCCGGCTCCTTTCGCCTGAAATCCCGGGTTCGACCGGCGGGATGCGAGGTTGAGACCTTCCATGCAATGGCACGCAGGGGAGAGGGAGATCAAGTCCTTGTTCCGGGCCCTGGATTGTGAAAGAATCGCCTCGCATGCCCACGTGCAGGCGGACCCTGCAGTGAATGGAAAAGAACTTTTGAAAAGGAGAGACTTTATGGGTGATCTCATGGCAGCCATCAAGGAGAGGCGCAGCATTCGAAACTTTCTGGACAAGGAAGTCCCGGGGGAAGTCCTGGACCAGGTACTGGAGGCGGTGCGCTGGTCACCGTCCTGGGCGAACACTCAGTGCTGGGAGGTGATCGTCGTCAAGGACGGGGAGCAGAAACAAAGACTTCAGGAAACCATGGGGAAAGGAAACCCCGCCACCAGGTCCATCGTGGAAGCGCCACTCGTTTTGGCCCTGTGCGGAAAGAAAGACAGCTCGGGATACTACAAGGGACAGGTCACCACCAAGTTCGGGGACTGGCTCCTCTTCGACCTGGGCATCGCCGCCCAGAGCCTTTGTCTCGCCGCTCACGACCTCGGCCTGGGCACGGTCATCGTCGGCCTCTTCGATCACGCCAAGGCCATGGAAATCTTGAAAGTGCCCGAAGGGTACGAACTGGTGACCCTCATTCCCATGGGTTACCCCGCAAAGGGCAGCGGAGCCCCCAAACGCAGGGAAATCTCCGAATTCACCCATTGGAACCAGTTCTGATCCACCTTGCGCCGGAGAAAAGGAGGCACCCGCTCCAGCGCCCCTTTTCTCCAGGGTTCCCATCACTTCCCCTGGGAGAGAATTGCCTTCGTCTTCTCGATTTCCTCGGCCGTGACCCCCCGTCGCAGCCGCTCCATGCGTTCCATGGTGCGTGCGAACCGGATCCCTTCCGCTGCGCTGATCCATTCCAACTGGAGCCTTTCCGGACGGATGCCGAGCTTTTTCATTTTCCGGTGGACCTTTTCCACTCTTTTCACGGTCCAGTGGTTGGCGTTGATGTAATGGCAATCCCCGATGTGGCAGCCGCTCACCAGGATGACGGGAGCCCCCTTGGCGAAACCGTGCCAGATGAACTCCTCATCCACCCTTCCGGAACACATGGTGCGGATGAGGCGCACGTTGGGAGAGTATTGAAGCCTGGAGACTCCCGCATAGTCCGCCCCGGCGTATGAGCACCAATTGCAGGCGAAGGTGAGAATTTTCTCCTGGGGGTCCTCTTCCAGGAGGGCGTCCACCTGGTGCAGGATCTGGACATCGGTGAAGTGGTTCATGGTGATGGCCCCGAAGGGACATTCCGCCGCGCAGGTTCCGCAACCGGCACAGGCGGCGGTGTTCACCATCGCCGGTTTCTTCTTTTTCACATCCACCGTGATGGCATGGTAGGGGCAGACATCGGCACACTTGCCGCAAGACTTGCAGTGTTCCACCATGACTTCGCTGGTGATGGGTTCCGTGAGGATCTCTCCCCGGTGCATCAGGCGGATGGCCCTGGCCGCCGCAGCCGACGCCTGAGTCACGCTCTCCTTGATGTCCTTCGGGCCTTCGGCGCAGCCGGCGAAGAAAATCCCCCGGGTGGCCGCATCCACCGGCTGGAGCTTGGGATGGGCTTCCAGGAAAAAACCGTCGGGGTTGAGCTGCAATCCCAGCATCTCCTGGAGTTTCTGGGTGTGGGTTGAAGGCTGCACCCCGATGGCGAGCACCATCATGTCCAGCACATAATACTCGATGGTGCCCGTGGCCCCATTTTCCACGGCGACCCGCAGACTCCGATCCGGGTTCTCCTCCACGGTTCCCGGCAGGCCGCGGACGTAATGCACTCCAAGGCGCCTGCTGCGCTTGTAGAGGTCCTCGAACCCTTTCCCGAACGCCCGGATGTCGATATAGAAGACCTTCACGTCCATGTCCGGATAGTGTTCCTTGAGGACCAGCGTACTCTTGACGGTGTTCATACAGCAGACGTTGGAGCAGTACTCGCTTCCTTTGCGCGCGGACCTGGAGCCCACGCACTGGACGAAGCCGATGGAGCGGGGACGCTTTCTGTCCGTCGGGCGGATCAGCTCACCCCGAGTCGGCCCTCCCGCGTTGACGAGGCGTTCGAGTTCAAGGCTCGTGAGGACGTTTTCAAAACGGGTGTAACCATACTCGTCCATTTCCGTGGGGTCATAGGGTTCCATGCCCGTGGCCACCACGATGGATCCCACATGTTCCACTGCTTCTTCGTCGGACATGTGAAAGTTGATGCAGCCCTTGTCGCACACTTCCACGCATTTGGCACACACAACGGGATTGTGGCCCAGGCATTCGTTGGCGTTGATGACATAGGCGGACGGAACCGCTTGGGGAAAGGGCGAATAGATGGCCTTGCGGGACGAAAGCCCGAGATTGAACTCGTCGGGGCGCACCACGGGGCAAACCTTGGAACACTCTCCGCAGGCGGTGCATTCCTTTTCGCTGACGTACCGGGCCTTCTTGAGAATCTTCACCTGGAAGTTCCCAACATAGCCCTTCACGTCCACCACCTCACTCAGGGTGTAGAGCTTGATGCGAGGATGCCGACCGACATCCGTCATTTTGGGTCCCAGAATTCAAATGGAACAGTCCATGGTGGGAAAGGTCTTGTCCAACTGAGCCATGGTGCCCCCTATGGAGGGCCGTTTTTCCACCATCACCACATCGTATCCGTTGTCGGCCAAATCCAAGGCCGCCTGGATACCCGCCACCCCTCCCCCGATGACCAGGGTCCGCCGGGTCAAAGGAAGCCTCTCCGGCTGCAAAGGCTTCAGCTGTCTCACGCGGGCCACCGCCATCCGCGTCAGGTCCATGGCCTTCCGGGTAGCGGCATCCGACTCGTTCATGTGTACCCAGCTGCAGTGTTCCCGGATGTTGGCCATTTCCAGGAGGTAAGGGTTCAAACCCGCCGACTGGAGCATCTGGCGAAAGGTGGGTTCGTGGAGCCTGGGAGAACAGGAGGCGATGACCACCCGGTCCAGACCCCGCTCCAGGATGTCTTCCCTGATGGCCTGCTGACCGGGTTCGGAACAGGCGTAGGCAACGTCCTTGGCCAGGACGACGTCCGGCAACTCCGACGCCGATCGGGCCACTGCGGCGCAGTCGACGGTCCGGGCAATGTTGAGTCCGCAGTGGCAGACGTAGACTCCGATCTTCGCCCCTGTAGAAGTTTCCATCTTGTTCATTTCTTTCTCTCGTATTCAGAGAATTCAGATGTTCACACGGACATTCTCTCAGCCCGTCATTCCCAATGGATGGTCTTGGCCAGAAGCGTTGTCAGGTCCATCAGTTCCATTTCGATCTCCTTTCCGCGGAAAGGATCCTCCATAGCGCACCGGAGATGAATCTGGCACTTGGGGCATGCCGTCACCAGCAGGTCGCTGCCCGTGCTCTTTGCCTGTTGCAGGCGTTTCACCTGCAGAGCCTTGGTATAGCTGTCGCAGCCGGTCCACGCGCAGTTTCCACAACACAGGGCCGAATTGCCGTGATCCTGCATCTCCTTGAAATGCAGTGGACGGAGCCGACCGAGGAGCTTGCGGGGCAGTTCCGGCCGGTTTTCCATGCGGCTCAGGCGGCAAGGGTCCTGAAAAGTGATCCGGCGATGGAGGGGGGCGAAGCCCACCGCTCCCTTCTCAATCTGCTGTTCCAGAAACTCATAGAGATGCGTCACTTTGCAGGGCATCTGGATTCCCTGCTTCGGATAGTCGTGATTCAGGGTCCGAAAACACTCGGGACAGGCCGTGATGATCTCCTCGATTCCAGCACTCCTGAAGGCCTCCACATTCAGTCGGGCCAAAGCGAGAAACCCTTCCCGATCTCCGGTCCACAACAGATCGTGCCCACAACACCTTTCCCCGGGAATCAGGGCGGGGTGAATGTCGAAGAAATTCAGGAGGCGCAGACTGTCCACAAGGATTTCGCGGGTTCTCACTCCCAGATGATGCCCGAAGAAGATGTCGAAGTAGGGAGCACACCCCCCGAAAAAGAGAGTCTTGCTGCCCGGATCGGTGCGTATCCCTTCGGGAAGCCATTTCCACTTATCGATTTTCAGGGCGGGGGAGGTCATGGTTCGCATGAGGGACTGGAAGAAGCCGTCGTGGGCTTCGTGGCCGGCCTTTCCCTGATCCCGGAGGACTTCGCGCATCCTCCGCACAAACTCGTGGAACTCCACGGCTGAGGGACAACGGTCGTAACACAACCCGCAGGTGAGGCAGGACCAGACATCCCTCGCCACCACCGGAGAGTCCATGTGTCCGCCGATGACCGCATTGGCGAGGGCCCTTGGAGAAAAGGCCTTTCCCGACAGGGTGAGGGGACAGGCGGAAGAGCACTTTCCGCAATCCTGGCATGCATACATGTCGTAAGCCGCCACAATTTCCGCCGTGACGTTCCTCCGCTCCTTAGTGCCCACTCCCGGGTCTGCGTCACTCAGTTGCAGGGAAATAGGCCTTCTTTCGGAATCGATCGAACGCCCCACCACTTCGACGGGGCTTGCTCCCATGCCTCTCAAATCCTCGGCAAAACCCGTGAGAAAGCGGCGCAGCCCCTCGGACTCCTCCGGAAGGAAAGTGGCGATACGAAGCCTTTCCTTGCCCAGTGCAAGCAGTTCAAGGATTTCCCGAGCGTCTTCCGCATTTCGAGAGGCAATGGCCGTGCCGCTCCCGTAACGACACGCACCGGACTCACAGCCCACCAGGGCCACTCCGTCGGCTCCCATTTCAAAGGCCTTGAAGAGGAGGGACTTGGTGACTCTTCCCGTGCAGGGGACCCGGACCATCCGCACCTCGGGAGGGATGAGAGAGCCGTATTCCTGGAGCTTCTGGAAGGCGGCATGGGGTGCCCAGTTACAGAGGAACAAAACGATTTTCAAGCCTGACATGGTTCGGGTCCACTCTACAGGAGGATCTCCTGGATCATTTGTTCCAGGACCTGGCGGTTGCGATAGGGGCTGTCGGCCGCGCTGGAGGGGCAATGGGTGATGCAGTTGCCGCACCCCTTGCAGAGGGCCTCGTCCACCACGGCAAACCAGCCTCCGATGCCGTTGCTCCGGAAACTCACGGCCTGGTAGGGACAAACCTGCATGCAACGGCCGCATCCGCGGCACAGGCTCTCATCCACCACCACCGTGTACCCCTTGTTTTTCCGGGGGCTCCTTGGCATCACCGAAGCAGCGGAAATGGCCGCAGCGGTCCCTTTCACCCTCTCTGAAACGGGAATCCCTGAGGGGTTTGCAAGAAAAAGCCCAGGCACGGATGTGGAACCAGCCACATGAAAAGGAATTCCCACCACACCGCGCTTTTGCATGGAAACCTCCACCCGGTGGGGGGGCAAATCCTCCAGAGGGATGTAGGGAATGCGCTTTCGCGCCCGTTCCCCCAAAATGACAGCCCCCACCTGAAGCACCTGTTCGTGGCCGTCCAGTTCCACGGCCACCTGGAAGTTGCCCAAGGTGCCCCTCAGGCTCCTCACAGAGGATCCCACGAAACTGTGCACGTTGGGATGGGCAAGGGGCTCCGGGAGAGGCTCATTGGGTGTCCCCAGGTGAAAGACTTCCAGGCCCAATTGAGCCAAGGTCAAAGCGCTTTTCACCACAGCCTCCGAATTCCCCACAACGGCTGTCGTGAAATTGTAAGGTCTGGCGGGAGAAGGCATGGACTTCAGTTTCCTGGCTCGCCCGACGGAGCGCTCGATGAGTCCCGTGAAATGCCGGTCGGCCGCGTCCGGATCCTGGGGGATGAGACGCAAGACTTCACCCCGCAAATTGCACGTTTCCACCATGGCGCGGCTGATGCCGGTCCCCTTGAAAAGGGCGTCTTTGAGGCGGGTGCGCTGATCGGTGCAGGAACTGCAGATAAAATCAAGAGGGCAACAGACGCATGAAGCAAGCACCACCCGGGTGAGCCCCTTTTCCCGGATGGTCCTGAGAATGTGTCCCGTCCCTTCGGAACGGCAGGCGGAAGAGAGGGATTCGCCATGGCACACATGGGGGAGGCGGTTCAGACTTTGCACATAGGCGTCCCAATGCTCAGGCCACCCGAAGATGTCATCGCATCGGCACACAAAGACTCCCACCCTCAGGTCGGGGGAAAGCTCGGGATCGGGGGGGGAAAAGGAGAGGCCGTGGCCTTTCATGCCCTGAGAACTTCCCCCGAGAAAGACCATGGCCTCCGCTGCGGCTGCAAATCCGCGGAGCATCATGGCGTGAACGTCGGAGGACCGGGTCTTGGTGCTGTAGGCACGAATGACGTCTTCCCCCTTGATGGGAGGCGCCATGGAGGCGTCCGCGATGATGAGAACCCCGGCCTGCTCGGTGAACATCCCCGGAAGTGCGTCGTGGCGAATGGCCCCGTCGGCGCCGCAGGCCTTCAGGCACTCCATGCACTCGGAACAGACACCGCACTGGAGACAGCGGGCCGCCTCCGCACACGCCTGGCTTTCGTCGAAACCGAGGGATACCTCCTGAAAGCTGTTTCTCCTGGCAGCCGGCTGCCTCTCCGGCATGTGGGAGCGGGCCAGCGAGGGCACATCGGCGGTGATGGCCGGGAAATCCTTTTGAGAAGGTCTCCTCAAGGGATTCTTGGGGACCTCGTGCTCGCCGAAATCGGCAAGCACTCTTCGGGCCGCCTCCCGGCCGGAGGCCATGGCCATCACCACCGACGAGGGGCCGCGGACCACATCCCCGGCAGCATAGACGCCAGCAACGCTGGTTCGGTATCCGTCATCCACCCGGATGAATCCCTGGGGGGTGGGTTCCACCCCGTGTGCGGTGCGGAGCCTGTCTCCGTGGCCTGTCTGTCCGATGGCGACGATGGCCCGGTCGAAGTGAAGGGTGAAGGGGACCTCTCCCTGGACAATGACGGGCCAGGGAATGCCCTTCGCATCCGGTTTGCCCGGTTCCGTCTTGGCACACAGGAGGCTGGAGAGTTTTCCGTTGACCCCCGAAAAGCCGATGACCTGCGTGGAAGGGACAAGGAGGACTCCTTCCTCCTCCGCGGCCGACTGTTCCTCCGCATCGGCAGGGATGAGGCGCCGAGGAAACCACGAGATGATGGTCGCTTCCGCACCCAGGCGCACCAGAGATCGGGCTGCATCGTAGGCGGCATTTCCGTCGCCGATCACCGCCACCCGCTCAGGGAGTTCCGTGATCTCCCCCCGGTAAACCCTCCAGAGAAAGTCGATGCAGCCTTCCACCCCCTCCAGTTCTTCCCCGGGAACTCCCAGCATACGATCGTTCCAGCTTCCTACACTCAGGATGACCGCAGAAAAATCCTTTCTGAGTCGTTCCAGGTCCCTGGAGAGTTCCACCGGGGCTGACGTCCTGAACTCGACGCCCAGACTCCGGATATAGCTCAGTTCTCGCTCCAGGATCTCCCTCGGCAACCGGTAAGGACCGATTCCATAGCGGAGGAGTCCCCCCGGTTCCGCCTCCCGCTCGAAAACAACCACCCGGCAGCCGGCCCGGGCCAGATCCGCCGCCGCAGCAAGCCCCGCCGGCCCCGAACCGACACAGGCGACGCGATAGGTTCCGTCTCCCGGCTTCCGTCGCTCCACGGAGAGGGACACATCCCACGCTCTCCGGGCGTCTTCGCGGATGCCCCCGGAGGTCCCGTCTTCGGCTTCCCCGCGGTTCCAATCCTGGTCTGCGAGAAACCGCTTGATATCGCGAATGGCCACGGGTTCATCCAGTTCGCCTCTGCGGCAGGCGGCTTCGCAGGGGTGCGTGCACACGCGGCCGCAGATGCCGGGCAGCACGTTGTCCCTTCGCACCAACTCCAGGGCTTCCCGGTAGCGCCCTGCTGCAGTAAGGGCGACGTACCCCTGGGCGTTGACCCCCAGGGGGCAGTTTTCCTGGCAAAGGGGCTGGCGCCGCTTGTCGATCACCGGTCTGCCCGGCAGCCCCTCCCGCCCCGGAAAATAAACCGGCTTGCTTCCGTCCGGCCTGGATACGGGACAGATTTGGACACAGCGTCCGCAAAGGATGCACCGGTCCCCGTCCACGAAAGTCTCCGTATTGACGAGGTGAGCGCTGAAACCCTGCCGGGTGTGTTTCACGGCAGCGACCTCCCCTGGAATGACACAGCGGATTCGGGGATTTCTCAAAATGCGGAGGAGTCCGGGGCGCAGTGCGTAATTGAAGGTGAGTCCGGAATCCAGTCGCCATTCCTCCCTGGAAAGCTTGCGGTTCAGGTCTGGGTCCCGGTCCACCAGTGTCACGGGAATCCCCATTTCCCCCAGTTTGTTGGTGGCGGCGATTCCAGCCGGGGTGGCACCAACGACAAGCACTCTCTGCAATCGATCTTTGCGGCCACCCATCAGTTTGCCCCTTTCCTGCCTTCCGCTTTCTTCTGCCTGCCCTTTAGGGTCGCAAGGCCGAAATCAAGCCCCCGGTTGAATGCATTCAGGTTCTTGTCTTCCGTGCCTTTGGGGACCGAGGCGCTTACAGCGCTTCGTATGGATTCGACGGAAACGGCTCCCGTCAACGCCGTGAAAAAACCAAGCATGACGATGTTCGCCATCATCTTCCGCCCCAGTTCCTCGGCCATCCGGGTCGCGGGAACGCCAAAGCACTCCGATTCCCAGGTCCCCGAAAGGCGGACCAAGTCCTGGTCAATGATGAGAACACCGCCCGGCTTCAGCAGGTGGGCGTATTTTTCAAACCCACCCTGTGACATGCACACCAGGACGTCTGGGTTGCGCACATACGGGTAATGGATTTTCCGGTCGGAAATGATGACCTGGGCGCTGCATGCCCCGCCCCTGGCCTCCGGGCCATAGGACTGGGTGAGCGTCGCCTCCTTCCGATCCCCGAGACTCGCAGCCTTCCCGAGGATCAGGCCCGCCAGGACAATCCCCTGCCCGCCGAAACCCGTGATGAGAATTTCCCTGGGTGGCGCCCCTTTCTCACCCGCCTTCACCCTCACCTCACCCTTTCCCGACGGATTCATGCCGTCTCCACCGAAAAGGAAGGCCTGCAGGTGCGGTCATACATCTCCACGCACGTCGGTCGATCCTCTTCGTGAAACTTGCCCACGGTGATCCCCCTGTGGATGTCCAGGTGCACATCCACGGGATGGGCACCATTCTTGGTGATTGTCCGCTCCTGGTAGAGTTTCAGTGTCTCCAGGGGGGCTTCCCGGTTGCGCCTCCCATACCCTGTCGGGCAGGGGGCCAGAACCTCGATGAAGGAGAACCCTTTTCTGAGAAGCGCCTCCTCAATGGACTTGGTGAGGTCACGGGTGTGCAGAATGGTCCACCGGGCCACGTAAGACGCACCCGACGCGAAGGCGAGGAGAGGCAGATTGAAGGGTTGCTCGGGATTCCCCATGGGGGTCGTCGTGGTCTTGGCCAGGCTCGGCGTCGTGGCGGCAGCCTGTCCCCCGGTCATGCCATAGTTGAGGTTGTTCACGCAGATCACCGTGAGGTCCACATTGCGACGGGCCGCATGGATGAAATGGTTCCCGCCGATGGCGAAGAGATCCCCGTCGCCGCTGAACACGACCACATTGAGGTTCGGGTTGGCCAGCTTCATACCCGTAGCAAACGGAATCGCCCTGCCGTGAGTGGTGTGATACGAGTCCAGTTTCACATAACCGGCGGCCCGGCCCGAACAACCGATGCCGGATACCATGACCGTCTTCTGAAGGTCGATTCCACTTCCCTGCATGGCCACGAGGCAGGAAGAAAACACGGTGCCGATTCCGCACCCCGCACACCAGATGTGCGGGATGCGGTCGGTGCGCAGCAGGCCGTCCAGAGGATGATTTCGCTTCTTCTTGCTCTTTTCCATTGCTTCCGTTCCGATCGAGTGAGCACCGTCGTCTGGACGTTCCCCGTGACCGCCAGGCAGTTCAAATGCTTTTGAACACCTCCAGGATGCTCTCAGGTGGGATCACCGTCCCCCCTGCGTTGCCGACGAGAAAGGCGGGAACCCTTCCTCCGCAGCAGCGCTCCACCTCCAGGTGGACCTGCCCCAGATTGATCTCAACCGTCACCAGGGCTCGGACCTTCCGGGCCAACGCCCTGATTTCCTCTTCAGGAAAGGGCCATACCGTGATGAGGCGCAGCAACCCCGCCCTGATCCCCATCTCCCGCGCCTCGTCCACTGCCGCAAGACTGCTTCGCGCCGAAACACCGTACGAAACAACGGCGACATCGGCATCTTCCAGCCTGTAGCTTTCCGTGAGGACAATATCCCTCACATTCCGGCGTATCTTCTCGGTGAGCCGCCGCAACATGTCCGCCTGGGCCTCGGCCGTCATGACGGGATAACCCCGCTCGTCATGGGTGAGACCCGTCACGTGTATGCCATAGCCTTCCCCGGCGATGGCCATTGGGGGAACCCCGTCAGGGCCGGGCTGAAAAGGTTTGTAGCGGTCCTTCCTGCCTGTGGGCCGGGGACGGCTGCGCAAGGGAATTTTCGAAGCTTCCGGAATCACCACCCGCTCGCTCAGATGCCCCGTCACCTCGTCCGTCATGACCAAGACTGGAACCCTATAGATTTCACTCAGATTGAACGCCGTGATGGTCTGGTGGAAAAGCTCCTGAGGGGAATCGGGGGCGAGGGCGATGATTTCGTAGTGCCCGTGGGATCCCCATCGGGCCTGCATCATGTCCCCCTGGGCCCCGAGGGTGGGAAGGCCCGTGGAAGGTCCGGCCCGCTGCACATTCACCACCACACAAGGCGTCTCCGTACAGATTCCCAGTCCCAGGTTCTCCATCATGAGACTGAAGCCGGGGCCGGAAGTGGCCGTCATGCTTTTCACACCGGCGCAGGATGCCCCCAGCACTGCAGCCATGGCCGCAATTTCATCCTCCATTTGGATGAACGTGCCTCCCACGTCCGGAAGCCGGGAAGACATGTGCTCCGCGATCTCAGTCGCCGGGGTGATGGGATATCCCGCAAAGAAAAGGCATCCCGCAGCGAGGGCTCCCTCCGCGCAGGCGATGTCCCCGGTGATGAAATGCTCTCCCGTCAGCACTGCTGGTTTCATGACAATCCATTCCCCCCTTGGGCGAACACCCCGATCAGGCATCCCTGGGACATTTGCTTTTCATCCCACAGCGTCTGGGGGAATCTCCTCGGAAAAGATGGCAAAATCAGGACAGATGATTTCACAATAGTGGCAGTTGACACACGCCTCCGGCTTCTTCACGGCAGGAGGCCGATAGCCTTTGGCATTATAACGGTCGGACAACTCCAGCACGTCCCGTGGACAGTAGGCGATGCAGTAGCCGCACCCCTTGCATCGCTCCTCCACGATGGTCACCAACCCCCTCGTGACATGGATCTGGTCCAGATCGAACGGAACACGCCAATATCTCATGGAGGCCTCGCATTGCTGTTCCGGAAAGGAAATCCGTGGGCAGGATCAGGCAGGAAATGTCCTGACCTCTCTCAAACCGGGCCATTGTAGGAAATCGGGGAGGCAAGTCAAGAGCTTTCAAGGAGACAGCAAACAAAAAGACGGCATTTGGGTGGCGATTCTCCAGGGGGGATTCCTCATTACTCCATCATTTTACGCCCTCTCAAAAAGAATCGTCAGTGATGTACCGAAACGAGGGGGAGCAGCACTGAGAGCTTGTCTAACCAGATCCGGCCCTTGTGGGGATCCTCCAATCTTTTATTGGGGGGGAATTGTGACTATGTCGGTACCCGGTGGGGAAGCGGGGCTTTCCTGTAAACTGGAGCTGTGGCAAGCAATCCTGGAGGGACCTGGAAGAGTGCTCGCGAAATGCATTCCCCCTTCCGGGAGAAGGGAGTGGAATCCAACTCCCACCTCTCCGCTAAAGGGGGTCCTTCAATCTGTTTGAAAAGGGACTCGCTCTCAGAAATCCCCGAAAGACGTGTCCTTCGTGGCGGACACCGAAGTCGAAGGGATCATGGGCGGGAGTCTCCGGAGGGGAACCCCGCCGTCTCTTCCCTGTTTGTGAGGGATCACCCCGTTCAAATCCGACGGCTTCGCGGGAGAGATCTGCGGGGATGGATATCCCTCCAATCCATCTTTCTTTCCCGTCACCAGCCGGATGAGGGCAACCACCTCGGCACTCATCGTCACCGCCTGGGAGTGCATCTCTTTCGCAACGGAAGCGGAATCTTCCGCATGGGAAGCCACCTGTTGAGTGACTTTATCGATTTCCGAGATGGCCGTGCTCACCTGCTCGATTCCCTGCGACTGCTCCCTGGAAGCCTGGGCGATCTCCCCGATGAGTCCGCGGCTCTTGGCGGTGCCTTCCGCCACGACCTTGAACGCCTCATTGGTCTGACTCACCAGTTTTCCCCCGTCTTGTACCTTTTTCACGGTATTCTCGATGAGGTTTGCAGTGTTTTTCGCAGCCTCGGCAGCCCGCATGGCAAGGTTTCGCACTTCGTCGGCCACCACGGCGAAACCTGCTCCCGCTTCACCCGCCCGAGCCGCTTCCACCGCAGCGTTGAGAGCAAGCAGGTTGGTCTGGAATGCGATCTCGTCAATCGTCTTGACGATCTTTTGTGTTTCCTCGCTCGCCAGTGCGATTTCCCGCATGGAACCGGTAAGCTGAGACATGGACAGATTGGCCGCCATGACGGCTTCATGAGCTTCGTTGATGAGCCGATTGGCCTGTGACGCATTCTCAGCGTTCTGCTTGGTCATGGACGCCATTTCTTCCATGGATGAGGATGTCTCCTCAAGAGAGGCCGCCTGTTGGGAAGCTCCTCCCGCAAGCGTCTGGCTTGTGTCCGCCACCTGCCGCGACGACTGGCGAGTCTTTTCCGCGCCCTCTTGAAGATTTTCGGCAATACGCATTACCGGCCTTTCCATGATGAATCGGACAATGAAGCTCATGCCTATGCCAAAGACCAGCATGAAAGCGATCCCCAGAATACCGAGGATGGCAAGGAATTCTCTGGAAGATGCCTGGATCTCTTCAAGCGTTTGCGTGAAGACCATGTGCCAGCCGTGTAGGAGGTTCCCCTCCGAAATCCTGACTTTCCTGCCGATATAAAGCCTCTCTTCCCCCTCCTGTTTTTCCTGGAACTCCGTGAATTCCCCCTTTCCCGCCAAAAGCCTGGTGCATACATTCCGGATCCTCTCCGTAGCCTCCTTCTTGAGGATCAGTTCCTTATCGGGATGAGCGATGAGCATGCCCCGATCGTCCATGAAGAAAAGGTATCCCGTTTTCCCGATGCGGATCTTGTCCACGAAGAGTTCCGTGAAATAATTCATCTGAGGGGCGACCACCGCTGTCCCCAAGAGCTTCCCCGACGCGTCCTTCACAGGGGCTGCAACGACAAAAATCGGGTTCCCCCGTAGAATGCTCGGGTACACTTCACTGATGAAATAATCCTTGCCTTCATAAATGGCCTTAATGTAGCTGAACTGCGGCCCGCATTTGCCGATGGTCTTGCCTCCCACCGTGTCCGTGATGAAGTTCCCGTCGGTAATCGTTTTTTTTGTCCCTCCCACTTCCACTTCAAGGCTCTCCCCCTGCGGCATCTTCACGGCAAGAGGCAGATTCTCATAATAAGGGAACCTGCCGTGAACCGACTGCAAATAGCTCTGGGCTGCGCTCACAGCCACCGGATCTCTGGGGTTTTTGAGGGCTTCCACCACCCTGGCGTCCCCCGCGATCATCTGCGCCATGCGAACCTGATCCCCAATCCAGTTCTCAAGGGCGATAGAAATCTCTTCCACCGTCTTCTGACCGGTCGTCCTCACGGCCGATTGCTGAGACCTTGACTCCGTGTAATAGATGGCACAGCACACCAGAGCGAAAAAGAGAGCAACAAACGGCAGACTCCATCCCAGGAGCTTTGCAGCCACCTTCCTTTGTTTTCGTTCCTTCATTCCAAACCTCTTCGTCGTCGTTTTTCCAGAATCCCGTTCCCAAAATCCTCATTCCAGATGGAGTCCGTCTTCACAGGAAATTGTCCCTGCACCCGTCCCTGCGCTCCTCGACTCACCCCGTTATCGGATCTCCGGCTGAGAATCATGAGGGGTTTTGGTAAGTCCAAGCAATTTTTTTAAGGAATCACAGCTTGTTAATAGAAATCAGAGACTGACGCCTGCCCAAGTTTTGTGCGGAAGGGCCACCGACTTTCATGCATCGCCGGGGGGGTACCCATGGCGTGTGCCGGACAATGGGACTCATGTCCCCACAGGATGGGTCCACAAAAAAAGAAACCCCGCCATCGGGGCAGGGTCTCCGGAGGATCGTTGCAAGATCAGGTGAGGGGAAAGTGCGACTTGCCGGACGGAGATGTTTTACCCTCCGCAGTGGGGGCATCCTCCGCCTTCGTTCTCGTCTTTCTTTTTCCCGTTCTCCTTGTCTGCGTCCTTTCCATATTCCTTGACGATCTCAAGGATCTGCTTGAGGCGGTCGTCCACCTTTTTGAAGAGGGTTCCCTCGGGGTATGTGCCATCTTCCTGGAGCACTCCCGCCTCCATGCCCGTAAGGATCTCGATGCCTTCTTCGATGGTGGACACCGGCCAGATATGGAATTTCCCCTCACGGACCGCATCCACCACTTCCTGGTCGAGCATGAGGTTGCGGACATTCTTGGAGGGAATCATCACTCCCTGTTTTCCGTTCAGTCCCTTGTGCTTGCAAATGTCGAAAAAGGACTTGATCTTGTGGTTGACTCCCCCGATGGGCTGCACTTCTCCTTTCTGGCTCACGGACCCGGTGACGGCGATCCCCTGGTAGATGGGCACACCCGAAATGGCGCTCAGGAGCACGTAGAGTTCCGTGCTGGACGCGCTGTCACCGTCCACCATCCCGTAACTTTGTTCGAAGCAAAGGGATGCGGAAAGAGCGATGGGTTTGTTGTGCGCAAAACGCTCCTTGAGGAAGTTGCTGAGGATGATCAGGCCCTTGGTATGAATGTTCCCGCTCATGCGGGACTCCCGGTCGATGGACACCATGCCGTCCCGCCCGACGGAAACGGTCGCGGTGATGCGGTTGGGTTTCCCGAACATGTGATCGCCGGTCATGAGGACGGAGAGGCCGTTGACCTGCCCGACCTTGTATCCGTCGGTCTCCACCCAGAACACGTCCTTTTCGATGAGTTCCTTGATGCGCTCCTCAATGAGGTTCGACCGGTAGATCCGTTTCTTGATCGCTTCCTCCACGTGCTTGTCCTGGATGACATCCGCTTTGTCCAGTTCCGCGAAGTAGTTGGCCTCCTTGAGCAGATCGTTGATATTTCCCAGTTCCAGGGTGAGCTTGTCCGTGTCTTCCGTGAGTTCCATGCTGTATTCAATGGCCCGGGCCACCCCCGACCGGTCCAGGTGACGGATCTTGTGGTCCTTACAGTAGCGGCTCATCATGCGGGCGCATTCGATGATCGTCTCGTCCTTCCGGTCCATTTGATCATCCATGTGCGCCTTTACCTTGAAGAGCTTCTGGAAGCGATCGTCATAGGTGTAGAGCAACTGGTAGATGTACGGGTCCCCTGTGAGAACGATTTTCACATTGAGGGGGATGGGCTCAGGCCGAATGGTGCGCGTGCTGAAAATGCCGTAGAGTTCCCCCAGGTCCTCGATTTTGATCTCCTGGTCCCGCAGGGCCCTCTTGAGGGCTTCATAGGAAATGAACCATTTGAGCAGGTCCAAGGCTTTCATCACGAGGTATCCCCCATTGGCTTTGTGGAGGGCACCCGGCTTGATCATGGTGTGGTCCGTGAAAAGGGCTCCGAACCAAGCTTGCCGTTCGATGGACCCGAAGAGATTGGGATAGGCCGGATTGGACTCGATGACCACCGGCGCCCCTTTGGTTTCGGAGTTGTCGATGAGCACGTTCACTTCATATTTGCGCAAAGTCGCCTCCCGCTGCGGGACGGGAAACGGGCCGGGCTGCTGCTGCTGTGCTTCGGGCTTTTTCTTAAAATCGTCGATGTTCTCCAGGATGTCTTCCTGGGCCATTTTGAAAAACTCAAGGACCTGTTCCTCGTCCTGGTACTTTTCCTCGTAACGGGCCATGAGCTGCCCCACCACGAACAGGGCGATCTCGTTGTCCAGCTTGGTGTGCTTCTCCTTGAACTCCGCTTCCGCTTCCCGAATGCGCTTGATGGCGTCTTTCATCTTTTCGTGGAGTTCATCGCTCTTCTGCCGCAATTGGGCTCTCTCTTCCTCGCTCAGGTGCCGCAGGTCCTCCTGAGTCATGGGTTCCCCCTCCTTGTTGGCGGGGATGATCACCATGCCCACCTGGGAGAACTGGAGGACGAAACCCTGTTCCTTCGCCTGCTGGGAGAGTTCGTCAATGATCTCTCTCCGATGCCTTTCGAATGCCTGGTGGACTTCGCTCTCCTTGGCCCGGTAGTCGTCGCTGTCGAAAACCTCGGGAATCTTGGCCTGAAGCGTTTCGATGAATTCGCTCATGTCCTTCTTGAGCTGTTTTCCCCGGCCGGGAGAGACCCTAATGCTCTTGGGCTTGTCCGTTTCCTTGAAATTATAAACGTAACACCAGTCGGGGGGCGTGGCTTCCTCTTTGGCCTGTTCCTCGATATAGGTCCTGGCTGTGAAGGTGAGACCGGCCTTGTTGGAGCCGGCAATGAAAATATTGTACCCTCTGACCTTCATGCCCATGCCGAACTTGATGGCGTCAATGGCCCGCTCCTGCCCCACCACCTTTTCCGCTGCGCCCTCCAAAGACGCCGTCGTCTCAAACGGCAGGGTTTCAGGCTCGATCCTGGCTCTCAATGCACTGGCCGATAATTCAGGGACTCTTGACATGAATTCTATACCTCCTTTTTCCTCAGGAGCCGATTCATCCTGCCCGGGTGACGGTGCCGGAAGCGGCGCTCGGCGTACTCCCTCATTCACCGCATGCGTCATTCCTGGCCCAAAACTTCCAGTCTCACCCGCTTCCTCTGACTGGAAGCAGCAGCCTGCAGCACAGTACGAATGGCATTGATCGTATTTCCGCTCTTCCCTATGACTTTCCCCAGATCATCCGGGGCGATTTTCAGTTCCAGCACCACCGTGTCGTCTTCCTCGTGTTCCGCCAAAAAGACCTCATCGGGCTGGTCCACCAGGGATTTGACAAGGTATTCCACCAATTCCTTCACCATGAACCTCCAGATTTCTACGCTTCCCCGCCTTCCTGTTCGAGCCTTTTCATGACCGATTCAACCTTCTGTCGAGAGGAACTCACCCTGTCCCGGCGGTCATCTACGCGGATGGTCGTGAGCACGCGGGTGACCCCTTGCGCAAAGCAGCTTTCGTGCATTTCCCGGAGAACCCGCCAGATGGCGTCCAAATCACCGGATATGATGGTTCCCATCCCCGTCAGTTCGTAACTGAGACCGCTCTTTTGGAGCACTTTCAGGGCTTCGGCCACAAAAGCGCTCAGGCTGACACTCTGCACCCCAAGGGGAACCACACTGATCTCCACAACCGCCATGCAAGACCTCCCTTCAGAAAACCTTCCAAACGCGCTGGAGCCCCTTAAGGGTCTCCAGCAGATGCTCCTCTCGATGAGGCTCCACCGTGAGAACGGGTTTCCAGCCGTTGTTCTCCAACTGGGAACGGAGGGCTGCGAAATCGATGTTTCCCGCACCCACGGGCAAATGGGCGTCGCCGGAACCGTCGTTGTCGTGTATGTGGATCTCTTTGAGCACCTCTCCCAAGTCTCGCACCCACACAGGAAGCGAGGTTTCGGAAAAGGCGTTCTGATGCCCCACGTCCAGGCAGAAGCCAAACTGGGGCGAATTCACACGTGAGAAAAGCTCCCGGTGCAATTGGGGACCTTTCTCCCAGACGTTTTCCAGCAAGAGGTACGTTTGGAGCTTTTCCACCTGCCGCACCAGGGGCTCCCACACCTCCAGGCTCCGCTCCACCCACGACATCCACGAATGGCCGTGGTGTCTCGGATCATAGCCCGTGTGGCAGACGATGTGCATGGGTTGGAAGATCTCTGCCAAGTCCAGGGCCTGTTGAAGCCTCAACCGGCTGATGTGTCGCACGAATCGGTCAACGCTTCCCGTGCAGAGATCCCAAAAAGGGCTGTGGAAGGTGATCCTGCAGCCGCATCGCTGCAGTTCCGCCGCAACCTCCCTGAATTCACTCCTCCTCACCGTGTCCAGTTCCTTCGCCTCAAAACCGATTTCCACGTTCATCTTCAACTGCAGGACCATGGGAAGGTATTGCGGCATGAACTTCCAAGGCACGTTCACATGGACACATCGCAGCACGTTTAGCATATCTTCTGTGATCTTCGATATCATTTTTTCAGCAATTTCGAGCAATACGAAACTTCTGACGCTCTTGTGACAAAACTGGAGAGCGACTGTGAAGCGGCTCAATACTTAATGGCGGCACCGTGGATTGCGCTACGGCTGTTTTCATGTCACTCAAGAGTTAATCATTGGAGACTTTCCTGGAAAGGTCATTTCCCCCCGTCATGGGCGACCCAAACCCTGCGGCGGGCATTATTTCATCCCCATCATTTCCTTTCACAGATCCGGGCAGACTTCCCTCAGGAGGGAGCGTACCGCCTTTCGCACGCGCAGGAGGTCCTCCCAGCACTCGAGGTCCGCTCCCGTCTCCCGGGGCGGCCACAAACCGAATCTCCCCAGGGCGTCGAACTGCTCCGGGGTGATCCTGGAGGTGGGGAAATTGGTATGCAGCCGCAGCCGATGCTGAAGTGAGCGCAATTGAAGCAGAGCCTTCCCCGCCGCTTTTCTCTCTCCATCCGTCTTTCCCACGGCTTCCATTGCAGCGGGCAGCATCCCGTGAATGGACCGACTCCTCAGGCGTGGATCCCTCCAGCCTTCCGTCAACTGGTGCCCCTGGGCCAAAAACTCGAGGTCCACCAACCCACCGCTCCCGAGCTTGATGTCCAGGATCTCCCCCTTTTCGTCAGTCCTTTCCTTTTCCATGCGTTGCCGCAGATGGCAGAGCCGGCTCCACACCGTGGCGGGGCTTCTTTGCCTGTAGCAGATTTCTTCTGTCCTCTTCTCGATCCACTCCCCCAGCCGTTCGTCACCCGCCACGCACCGGATGCGCAGCAACGCCTGGATCTCCCAAAGATCCGCATCTTCCGCGTAATAGTTCCACCAGGACTTGCCGGTCACCACGAGGGGACCGTAGTTGCCGGTCGGCCTGAGGCGGGCATCCACGGGATAACCGGGACCCTCCTGAAGGGGCGTGCTCAACATCCGCATGAACCGCTGGATCAGGCGAATGACGTCAGGGGGGATCTCCTCCCGTGACTCCAAGTCACCAAAACCGTACACGAAAACGAGATCCAGATCTGAGAGGTAGCTCATTTCCCTGCTGCCCAGCCGCCCCATGGCGAGGACGCACAATGGGAGTTCCTCGGGAAGGGCCAGGTGCCGTCTCACCTGCTCAAATGTGGACCGGACTGCGAAATCGGCAATCGCCGAAAGGTTCCGTTCCAGTTCGACGCAGGTGAGGCCCCCCTTCAGGTCGGCCAGGGCCAATTGCAGGATGCGCTCGTTCTTGAGGCGGCGGATCCATTCCAGGGCTTCCTCGTAATTCTCCACCCGATGGAGCAGGTGTAAGGCTCCTTCCTCCCATGATTCCGGGTCCGGACAGCTCCCTGATGCAGAGGCCATCCCTTCAACCAGGCTGGGATGGTGGGACAGCAGATCGCTCAGCATCTCGCTGCGGGCAATCCCCAGAAAGCAATCTTCCAGCCAGGAGGCGGCATTCCCCAGCAGCCGGGTCAGACCTGGGCGCCTGGCCGCCTGCTGCAGATATCGATCCAGCCGAACAAGCACCTTCTCCTGCACATCTCCGTGCGGAGTACTGCTGAAAGCCGACAATGTCTTCATTGCAGCTTGCTTTACCGCGCCGGGGAAAAATTCCGTCCTCTTGAGGAGTTGCGAGAGCAGTTCCCGAGGGTAAGCGGATTCCACGGAAGCGGTCCTTTCGGCTTCGGCGGGGGCCTCTTCCTGCAGAGAGGCGAAACCCCCACGCGTTCCCTCCGAGTGGAAAAGGTCCCTGAAGCGTTCATGCACGTACCGGCACGTTTCCTCCAGGCGCCGAAGGAAATCCCCCGCGTAGTCCTGGAAACCCAGGGCCCGAGCCAGGCGTTCCTGCGCTTCCTGGGACTGGGGCAGTTTCTGGGTCTGGCGGTTCTGGTCCAGCTGCACCCAATGTTCCACCTTCCTGAGAAAGGCATAGGACACCTTCAGTTCCCGGGCGACCTCTCCGGGGAGCAGACGGAAATCCTGAAGCCTGTCCAGGCAACGCAGCGTGTTGGGCTCATCCAGTTCCGGATGGCGACCGCCGTAGATGAGCTGCAGGGACTGGACGAGGAACTCCACTTCCCTGATGCCGCCCACACCCAATTTCACGTCAAATCTTTCCCACCCCGGAGTCGGCCGCACTCCTTCCGCCAGGATCTTGTCCCTCATTTCACGGAGTTCGTCCAGGGCCTGAAAATCCAGGAAGCGCCGAAAGACAAACGGCCTGACCTCGTGCACGAAGGACATGCCCAGTGAACGGTCTCCGGCCACCGGGCGCGCCTTCAGCAGCACCTGTCGTTCCCACGGTCTCCCGCAGTTGAGGTAGTAATCCGTTGCGGAGGAAAGGCTCGGGACGAGAGGTCCATCCTTTCCCTGGGGTCTGAGACGGAGGTCCACCTGAAAAACCCGGTCTCCTTCCACGTTCTCTGAAAGAAGCCTGGAAAGCGTCTGGCAGAGGCGGCTCACCACAATGCGATCGGCGGGCTCTTCCAAAAGACTCTCTTCCCTGGAGGCTTCCAGGAAAAGGAGATCCACGTCGGAGACATAGTTGAGCTCCTGTCCGCCCAGTTTTCCAAGGCCCATGACGATCAGACGCGATCCCCTCCTCCATGAATCCCAAGACGCCCGGCCTTCTTCCCCCAGCCACCAGTCGGGGTGATCTCCGAGCAGCTCCAATCCCACCTGGAGTGCAACCCCGGCAAGATCGCTCAACTGGGCAGTCGTTTCCGCCAGATCCGCCAACCCAAAGAGGTCACGGGTGCCGATTCTCAGGAAATGGCGCTGCTTGAACTCCCTGAACATCACAAAAAGGCGGGAAAGAGACCCGGCCTCCCGAGCGACGGTCTTCAACTCCGTATAGAGCTCCGGCAGCGGATAGCGCCGCCGGACCTGGCGCTCTTCCAGCAGCCACCGTGCAAAGTCGGGACGGCGCCGAAGAAGGATGGCGAAATACTGAGAAGCTTCTTGAATCCGGTCCTGGTCCCCCATGGGTCTGCATCCTCACAGCAAGTTGAACCGAACGCCCCTTTTACGGAACGGTCGGGCCGAAGGGACTCAAAATAGCACACGGGGAAAAGGGATGGAAAGAAGGTTCCCCGCCCTCGACATTTCCGTTTGCGTGGGAAGCTCCCCCATGGTGTATATTCATCACCCCAAAATGGCAGTCTTTCCGGAGAATGGGGAGAGGATTACGGAAGTGATGCAGCTCATCCAAAATCCACGGCAAACTTCATGGAAGCAGCTGCGGGGCCCGGAACTGCCGGAGTAAAGGCATGCCCGGTCGCCAAAGGTCGTCACTTGGTCTTCACGTGACAGTTTCTTCATGTGAGCGCAACTCCAGATGAACATCGTCGGCATCATACCTGCCAGATACCATTCCACCCGCTTTCCAGGGAAGCCTCTGGCCCTCATCCTCGGAAAGCCCATGATCCAGCACGTCTTCGAGAGGGCTGCCGGAAGCGCCTCCCTTCAGAAGTTGGTTGTCGCCACGGACGACCACCGCATTTTTCGCGCCGTCCGGGATTTCGGAGGAGAAGTGATCATGACGGGGGAACACCATGCCAGCGGGACCGACCGACTGGCGGAGGCCGGAACAAAGCTTGGGCTGGCTCCTGAGGACATCGTAGCAAACATCCAGGGCGACGAACCCCTGGTGCGCCCTGAAATGGTGGACGCCCTCGTAGCAGCGCTTGCGCTGGCCCAGGACTGTCCGATGGCGACCCTTGCCCATCCCAGCAACAGTGACGAGGATTTTCACAATCCCAACGTGGTGAAACTGGTCCTGGACCGCAAAAAAAGGGCCCTTTACTTTTCGAGATCGCCCATTCCTTTTTTCCGGGAGACGCCCACAGCCTCCTCCTCCCTCACCGAGGGATCCCTCTTTCTCAAGCATCTGGGATACTACGCCTATCGCCAATCTTTTCTCGAAACCTTCACCCGCCTTCCGCCCACGCCGCTTGAGACGGCTGAAATGCTCGAACAGCTGAGAGCACTGGAACATGGATACCCCATCCAGGTGGCGATCTCCCCCTGGGAGACCTTCGGCGTGGACACTCCTGACGACTTGGCGAAGGTGGCCCGAATCCTTGACGGCAATTCCATTTTTTGAGCCTTGTGCCTGCAGCGAATTCGCTCAGAGTGGGAGAAGCACAGGCCGCTCTCCCCCACGACGGGCGGTTCTCCCAAGGTCACTCCCATCGCGGCACCTCCACGCTCCCCTTGCTCTTCCCGCCTCTCCTTGCCATCTGTGGTTCAAACCGGTTGCCGTGACCGTGGATTGGTCAACTGCAACAAAATTGCTCTAAAATCAGTTGCCAATTCGACATTTATCGTTAATATTGGGCGACTCGTCCTGGGGAATGTCCCGGGCGGAAGTCGCTTGGAATCATTGGACAGTTCGAGGAGATGCACATGTCTTCTCCGTGGGAGAGAACACCGGCACTCGTCGTGCTGGAGGACGGGACCGTTTTCAAAGGGTATTCCTTCGCCGGGCATGGCCGCGCCCTGGGTGAGGTGGTTTTCAACACGGGCATGACGGGCTACCAGGAAGTGCTGACCGACCCATCCTACAAGGGCCAGATCGTGGCCATGACTTATCCCCTCACCGGCACGTACGGGATCAACGATGAGGACATGGAATCGGCATCGGTGCAGGTGGAGGCTTTTCTGGTGCGGGAGTATCAGGAATTCTGCAGCAACTGGAGAAGCAGGCGGAGTCTCTCGGAGTTCCTCAATGCACATGGAGTCATGGGTGTCGAGGGAATCGACACAAGGGCGCTCACCCGGCACATCCGCCGCTTGGGAGCCATGCGGGGCGTCGTGGCGACGGACACGGAGGATGTCCGGACTTTACTGGACGAAGTCTTGGCTTTCCCCGGGCTCAACGGCGTGGACATGGTCGAGAGAGTGACATGTGAGCGCCCTTACCGCTGGAAAGACGGGGTGAAAAGAACCGATATCCCCGCCACATGGGACGCGGGTGACTCAGGCTTTCGAGTGACCGCCATCGACTGCGGCATCAAGTACAACATTCTTCGCAACCTGGAGCGTGCCGGCTGCCAGGTGCTCGTGTTGCCTGCGGGGTCTACGGCGGAAGAGGTCTTGGCCACCCAACCCGACGGCATTTTTCTCTCCAACGGTCCGGGAGATCCGGCGGCGGTCCATCATGTGATCCATACGGTCCGGGAACTGCTGGGCCGGCGTCCCATGTTCGGCATCTGTCTTGGACATCAAATCATGGGACTCGCGCTTGGAGGAAGGACCTTCAAACTGAAGTTCGGCCACCGGGGAGTGAACCAGCCTGTGAAGGACATGACCACCGGCAAGGTGGAGATCACGTCCCAGAATCACGGCTACTGCGTGGACCCACAATCACTTTCCAACGCGGGAGTGCGGCTGACTCACGTGAACCTGAACGACAACACCCTGGAAGGAATGGAACACCCGGACCTTCAAGCCTTCAGCGTCCAGTACCATCCCGAGGCCTCCCCCGGGCCCCATGACGCGGCCTACTTGTTCGAGCGTTTCGTCCGCCTCATGGAAAGGGCCTGAGGAGGCGCCCGACACGCCCAGGGGAACGGGGGCGGTGGAACGCCCCCGAAAGGTCACGCGGGCCCTCTGGAGGGGGCGCGAGGAACAGGGACACATGCCAAAACGCACAGACATCGAGAAGATCCTCATCATCGGCTCCGGCCCCATCATCATCAGCCAGGCCTGTGAGTTCGACTACTCAGGGACGCAGGCCTGCAAGGCCCTGAGGGAGGAGGGGTACCGGATCGTCCTGATCAACAGCAATCCGGCAACGATCATGACGGATCCCGAGACGGCGGACCGGACCTACATCGAGCCCATCACCCCGGAAGCGGTGGCCAAGGTCATCGCCCGGGAGCGGCCTGACGCCCTCTTGCCCACCCTCGGAGGCCAGACCGCCCTCAATGTGGCCGTGAGGGTCGCCGAAATGGGAGTGCTCGACCGTTACAATGTGGAGATGATCGGGGCCCGCGCCGACGTCATCAAGAAAGCGGAAGACCGGGAACTCTTTCGGGACGCCATGAAACGAATCGGCCTCAAGGTGCCTGCCAGCGGGATCGCCCGATCTCTTGCGCAGGTGGAGGAGATCGCTTCAGAGATCGGCTTTCCCATCATCGTCCGACCCTCTTTCACCCTGGGAGGCACAGGAGGAGGGGTGGCGTACAACAGGGAGGAACTGCTCGATCTCGCCGGCCAAGGCCTCGACGCCAGTTTCATCCATACGGTGATGTTGGAGGAATCGGTCCTGGGATGGAAGGAGTTCGAGCTGGAGGTCATGAGGGACACCATGGACAACGTGGTGATCATCTGCTCCATCGAGAACATGGATCCCATGGGCGTGCACACGGGGGACTCCATCACCGTCGCACCGGCCCAGACCCTCAGCGATCGTGAATACCAGCGGATGCGGGACGCTTCCATCGCCATCCTGCGGGAAGTGGGCGTGGAGACGGGAGGCTCCAACGTGCAGTTCGCCGTCAACCCGGAAAACGGGGAAATGGTGGTGATCGAAATGAACCCGAGGGTTTCCCGGTCCTCCGCCCTCGCCTCCAAGGCCACGGGGTTCCCCATCGCCAAAATCGCCGCCAAATTGGCTGTGGGTTATTCCCTCGATGAAATCGCAAACGACATCACCCGGGAGACCCGTGCCTCCTTTGAACCCACCATCGACTACTGCGTGGTGAAGATTCCCCGTTTCACCTTCGAGAAATTCCCTAAGACGGAAGACCTCCTCACCACGTCCATGAAATCGGTGGGGGAAACCATGGCCATCGGGCGCACCTTCAAGGAAGCGCTCCACAAGGCCGTCCGTTCTCTGGAAACGGGTCGGTGGGGTTTTGTGGACCCACCGGAAGACGCTGGCCCAGACTACCTGGAAGAACTGAGTCGCAGACTGCGCCGTCCCAGTTCCAGGCGCTTGATGGAGCTGGGAGAGGCCTTCAAGCTGGGCATGACCGTGGATGAGGCTCACCGGCTCACGTCCATCGACCCCTGGTTTCTCCACCACATCCGCCAGATCATTCAATTGGAAACGGAGCTCAAGGGCCCCCTGCGGGAGAGAGTGTTCCAGGATCCGGAGCTTCTCCGTTTCACCAAGTCCTGGGGTTTCTCCGACGTGAGACTTGCGGAACTCACTGGAACGGATGAGGAAACCGTTCGTCGCAGAAGAGTGGAACTGGGACTGTCGCCTGTGTACAAGCTTGTGGACACCTGCGCCGCCGAGTTCGAGGCTTACACCCCTTATTACTATTCCACTTACGAGACGGAAGAGGAGGCGCGGGTATCTCAGCGCCCCAAGGTGGTCATCCTGGGGGGTGGACCCAACCGCATCGGCCAAGGCATCGAATTCGACTACTGCTGCGTGCACGCGTCTTTCTCCCTGAAGGAGGAAGGCGTGGAATCCGTCATGGTGAACTCCAACCCGGAGACGGTCTCCACGGATTACGACACCTCCGACAAACTCTACTTCGAACCGCTCACCCGCGAGGACGTGTTGCATATCCTGGAGACGGAAAAACCCACGGGCCTCATCGTCCAGTTCGGCGGGCAGACCCCCTTGAACCTGGCAGTGCCGCTGGCAAGGGCGGGGGCGACCATCCTGGGCACCCCGCCCGACGCCATCGACCGGGCTGAAGACCGGAAGCGATTCCAGCAACTGGTCCACAAACTGGGCCTGAAGCAGCCACGAAACGCTACCGCCTTCCACGTGGACGAAGCCGTTGAGGCAGCCCGATCCATCGGGTTTCCGGTGGTGGTGCGCCCCTCCTATGTCCTGGGAGGGCGTGCCATGGAAATCGTCTACGACGAGAACATGCTCAGGGAATTCATGAAAACGGCGGTGCATGTCTCCCCAGGGCACCCCATTCTCATTGATCAGTTCCTGGAAGACGCCGTGGAACTGGATGTGGATGCGTTGAGCGACGGGCACACAACGGTGGTCGGGGGAATCATGGAACACATTGAGCAGGCGGGGATCCACTCGGGAGATAGCGCCTGCGTGCTTCCACCCATCACTGTTTCTTCCCATATCCAGGAGGAAATCCGCCGCCAGACCAGGGAAATCGCGCGGGAACTCAGGGTCGTTGGACTCATGAACATCCAGTACGCCATCCAGCAAAACGAAATCTATCTTCTGGAGGTGAACCCGAGGGCTTCCCGGACGATCCCTTTTGTGAGCAAAGCCATCGGGGTGCCATTGGCAAAGCTGGCAACCAAGGTTATGCTTGGGAAATCATTGAAGGAACTGGGATTCGAGAAGGAACCGGCGCCCACTCACCTTTCGGTGAAGGAATCGGTTTTCCCCTTCTCGAGGTTTCCTGACGTGGACATTCTTTTGGGACCGGAGATGAAGTCCACGGGGGAAGTAATGGGCATCGGCTCCAATTTCGGCATTGCCTTCGCCAAAAGCCAGGCGGCGGCCGGCTTCGACCTCCCCAGAAACGGCAACGTCTTCGTAAGCGTTCACGACGCCGACAAGGAAAAGCTGCTGCCCGTGGCCCGGAGATTCAGTGATCTCGGTTTTGGCATCGTGGCCACCTCCGGGACGGCGGCGTTCCTGAGGAATCATGGAGTACCCGCCGAGCGGGTTTTCAAACTCAAGGAAGGACGTCCCCACGTTTTGGACCGCATAAAGAACGGGGATATCCAACTGGTCATCAATACCAGCCTGGGGAAGAAGACGTATTCCGATTCATATGAAATCAGGCGCACCACATTGGTGTACAATATCCCCTACACCACCACGATCGCGGGTGCCAAGGCCATGGCTGAAGCAGTCGGGGAGCTTCAGAAGGGGGATTGGGACGTGAAGACCATCCAGGAGTATCACAGTCAAAACGCCGAACAGAAGACCCTCTGAGTCTGGGTTTTCGAGCCGGGGGCCATGAGAAGTCCGCCGGGTTTTCCCGGTTGGAGTTCCTGCCGCCCTTCTCGTTTGGACAGGTGGCATGTTGCAGGAAAGCAAGCTGGAAGCACTGGCGCCGTATCGCCCCCGCAAGGGCGAGGAATGCGGCATATTTGGTGTCTTTGGTCATCCGGACGCTGCCAAACTGACGTATTTCGGACTGTACGCGCTGCAGCACCGGGGCCAGGAGAGCGCCGGCATTGCCGTCTCCGACAGGAGCCAACTGAGACATTACAAGCACATGGGGCTCGTCCCGGACATCTTCAAGGAGGAAACCCTCCAGGCCCTCCGGGGGGATCTCTCCATCGGACACGTCCGTTATTCCACCACCGGATCCTCGCTCCTGTGCAATGCCCAGCCCTTCGTGGTCAGCCACGGAGGGGACTATTACGGCATCGCCCACAACGGAAACCTGGTGAACGCGGTTCCCCTGAGGTATGAACTGGAGGCCCAGGGTGCCATCTTCCAATCCACCATGGACACGGAAGTGATCATGCACCTCTTAGCCCGCAACGCGGGCTGCGGGATTGAAGAGGCGCTGGTGCGGTCCCTCGGGCGCATCAAGGGAGCCTATTCCCTCGTCATGTGCACCAAGGACAAGCTCATCGGCATTCGGGATCCTCGAGGCTTCCGGCCTCTTTGTCTGGGCCAACTCAACGGCGGTTACGTGCTCTCGTCGGAGACATGCGCCTTCGACCTCATCGAAGCCGACTACATCCGGGATGTGGAACCGGGGGAAATCCTCATCATCGACGAACACGGCCTGCGCTCTCTTCATCCGTTCCCCCCCGCCAAGCCGGCATACTGCATTTTTGAGTTCATTTACTTTGCGAGACCGGACAGCAACATTTTCGGTCAGAACGTTTACCTGTTTCGAAAACGCCTGGGGCATCTTCTGGCAAGGGAACACGCTTCCATCAAGGCGGACCTCGTCATGCCCTTTCCCGATTCGGGGAATTACGCAGCCCTGGGATTTGCCGAGGCTTCCCAGATCCCCATGGAGATGGGGGTCATCCGCAATCATTACGTGGGACGGACTTTCATCCAACCCAGCCAGGCCATGAGGGACTTCGGGGTCCGCGTGAAGCTCAACCCCGTCCGGGAGCTCCTGCAAGGGAAACGCATCGCCCTTGTGGAGGATTCCATCATCCGCGGCACCACGACGCGGACACGGATCAACGCCCTGCGGCAGTCGGGAGCGAAAGAACTTCACATGCTGGTGAGCTGTCCCCCTCACCGCTTTCCCTGCCCTTACGGCATCGATTTTTCTACCAAGGGGGAACTCATTGCTGCATCCCACTCTGTGGAAGAGATCCGCAAGTTCATCGGCCTCGACTCCCTGAATTACCTCAGCCTGGACGGCCTGTTGGAGGGAGCCCGCTGCTCGGGTGGGGACCATCCTTACTGCCTTGCCTGTTTCAACGGGGAGTATTCGGTCCCTCAGGAAGGACAGATGCGAAAGGACTGCTTCGAAGCCTTCTGAATCAAAGGTTTGCAACCTTGGCGGCCTTGTGGGCCGCCGCAAGGACGGGCCCGTTCATGACCCTGCAGGGAAGGAAAAGGCATTGAGCCACCCGGACATCCCCAATCCCGGCAAGCGACCGCTTCCGGAGGACGTTCAAGACATTCCCGCCGCTTCCACGGCCGCTCTGCGAAAAGCGAGGGAGTCGCAGCGGGTCTGCTTGGAATCCCTGGCCATGCCCACCACCCCCAACGAGATTGCGGAAATCGCCCGGGAGGTGCTGAGAATCGAGGCGGAAGGGATCCTCCAGCTGGTGGAGCGCTTGGACGAGTCCTTTGCCACTGCAGTGGAGTGGATCTTCGCCGCAGCGGGAAGGGTCATCGTGACGGGGATCGGCAAGTCAGGAATCGTGGGCCGGAAGATCGTGGCGACGCTGAGCAGTACGGGCACGCCCGCCCTGTTCATCCACCCCGTGGAGGCCATGCACGGGGACCTGGGGATGGTGCGGGGCGAGGACATCGTTCTCGCCCTCTCCAACAGCGGGGAAACCGACGAGTTGAACGTGATCATCCCCAGCCTCAAAGCCCTGGGCGCCAGGGTCATCGGTTTCACCGGGAACCTGGATTCGCCCCTAGCCCGTCTCAGTGATCTCGCCATCTACACCGGCGTGCCCCGTGAAGCCTGTCCCTTCGGACTGGCTCCTACGGCAAGCACTACGGCCCAGTTGGCCATGGGAGATGCCCTGGCCGTCGCACTCATCAAGTTGAGGGATTTCCAAGCCAGGGATTTCCACCGCTATCACCCCGGCGGACATTTGGGGGAACGGCTCAAGGTCCCCTTGTCCCAGGTGATGCGCACCGACGATCAGATTCCCACCGTCGGCCCCGACGTTCCAGTGACCGAAGCTTTGGACGAAATGACCCGTAAGGGTCTGGGGGCAACACTCGTTGTGGGGGAATCGGGCCAACTGCTGGGAATATTCACCGACGGCGACCTGCGGAGAGCGTGCCATCGATACCGGGATCTCTGGTCGAGGCCGATCCGGGAAGTCATGACGCCCCATCCCCGGTCCGTGCCCATTCAACACTCCGTCGCCGACGCCTTGGAAATCATGGAGCGACATCTCATCACGGTTTTGCCCGTGGTGGGTGACAAAGTCCTCCTGGTTGGCATCCTGCACCTCCACGACCTCCTGGGAAAGGGAAAAATCAAGTTCACCCTCTAGGAGCGCCATCGATCAACCCTTGCACGTCAGACGCGTGAATGTACGGTCAACTGCTCTATTTCATCGCCGCCTTGCTGATCTTCTCCATCCAGCAGCCTCAACCCATGGAGTCTCTGTCGGTCCAGTGGATGCTTGTCGCTTCCGGTGGCACGTTTCTCCTTTTCGTCTTTGCTTGCCGGGCGGCTTTCACGAGACTCCATCGCGTACCTGAAGACCAGGTCTCCTTTTCCGTTCTCTCACGTCGCTTTCATCGCACCCACGACGGACTGTGCCTCCTGGCGCTCGCTTTCCTGGCCGTCCAGGTCTACGTTTATCACATCAAGAGCTTTCTGGGCCTGCTCCCCTTGACGGACCGCCTTGTCACCCTCATGGACCTGCTCGGTCTCGGGCTCTTCTTTCTTCACCTCCTTGCAGTATGGTTTTTCGGCTATCCCGTCTACCAGAAGATCCACCGATCCGAGCTCTCACGCACGGCATACGTGAGGGGCAACCTCTCCTTCAGTATGGCCATTCTTGTGCCGTGGCTCATCATCTCCCTGGCTTCCGATGCCGTTCAGGTGTTCGGCTCCAAGACGTTCCTCCACTCGGAAGGAGGACAAATCCTCCTATCTTATCTCCTTCTCATCTCCTTCGTCTTCCTTGCCCCTCCCATTGTCGTCACCCTTTGGGGCTGTACCTCCATCGAACCCGGGCCCATACGCGACGAACTGGAGGCTTTCTGCGCCAGACATCGTTTCCGAGTGGCCGACTTCAAGCTGTGGCCTCTTTTCGGGGGAGAAACGCTCACGGCAGGCGTCTTCGGCATTCTTCCCCGGCTCCGCTACATCCTCATCACAAGAGGACTCCTCTCCATTCTCAACAAAGACGAGCTCCACTCCGTCATGGCCCATGAAATGGGGCATGTGCGGCTCTATCACATGGTCTTCTATCTCTTTCTCTTCGGCGCCTTCATGGCTGTGACTTTTTCCTTCGACGACAGCGTCTTCATCATCCTCCTCGCCCAAACAGGGGCCATTCAGTGGCTTTTCAGCCCCGACTCCCTCAGTGCATCCGTTGTTTCCCTTCTTTTCAACTTCCCCTTTGTGCTCCTGCTGCTCTTCTATTTCCGCTATGTTTTCGGCTTCTTCATGAGAAACAGCGAACGGCAGGCCGACATCTTTGCGCTCCGCGTCGTGGGGCACCCAAACGGGCTCGTTTCCTCGTTGCAGAAGATCGCACTCATCAGCGGCAGGGCCGAGGACACACCCAGCTGGCATCATTTCAGCATTCGGGAGCGGATCGATTTCCTCAAGCGGTGCCACAGGGAACCCGCCCTCATGGCAAGGCACGACCGGAAGCTCCATGTTGCGGCCATTGCCTTCTTCACCGTCATGACGGCTCTCTGCCTCGTCGGCGTCCACCTGGGCAAGACCGATTTCTACAAGCGTCAGGAGATGGAGTCACGCGCTGCCATCGCCGAGCTTGAACTGAAGCGCACGCCTCACAACCCGCTCCTTCTCGCCGAATACGGCGGGATCCTCTTCCAGCTCGGGCGCATCGGGGAAGCGAGAGCCATCCTGGAAAGCGCCATGGAACAGGCCCCGGACAACCCTCACATCCTCAACAACCTTGCCTGGCTCTACGCCACCTCGCCTCCCCCCGATTTCCAGCCGGAGCGCTCCCTGGAACTGGCCGTTCGCGCCGTGGAACTCGATCCCCTTCCCCACATCCTGGATACCCTTGCCGAGGCCTATTTCGTCAATTCACGGTATGAAGAGGCCCTCAAAGCCATTGAAGAGGCACTGAAGAAGGAGACGAAGGATCGGGGTGAGTTCCTGTCGAGGAAACGGAAGATCGAAGAGGCCCTCCACGGAAAGGAGTCGGAGGGGCATAAGCAGGAAGGGGAGAAGACCGGGAAGAGACCCTCCAGAGGCCTTCTCCCGGCAGACTCCGCTTAGAACTGGCTCAGGATCACCAGCAGGTGGTTGACCTCGCTCAGGGGCGCGTTCAGGTTGGCCCGATGGTTCGCCAGAAAGCCGCCCAGATCCGCGTCGAAAATGATCCAGGGCTCGATCTCCTCAGCCCTGTGCAGTTCATGGATGGCTTCGTCCAGGATCTCCTTGGCATAGAGCGTGGTTCCCAGCTGCGGTTCGAATCCCACCCGGACCACCCGGAGAATTTCATAATACACATGCGCCACACCCTTTGCGTAGTAGAAGGCGTCGTCCGACTTGAGCCAGTCGGTGGGCATGATGAGCGACCTGTTGACATTTCCCAGGAGGTCTTTGTAGTAGGAAATGAGAAGAACCAGGTTGTCTTTCCGGTAATAGAAACTGCGCTTTCCGGTTCTCAGTTTTTCCACAAACTTCTTCAGGTGATCCACCGCATCCTGGTATGAACTCTCCGCAGACGGAAACCAGAACTGATCCGCCTTGATCATGAAGAGGTTGAGGGCTGCCTCCAGGTCGGGGTCATAGGTGTCCGCATCCCCCATTCGGGTGAGACTGTCCTTGAGGCGCAGAGTAGTGAATCGAATGGCTTCCAGGACGCCCAGCTGGTAGTTGTTCACGTTGTCCGTGAACCGGCCGATGAGGATGTCGTTAGGCCTCCAGCCGAAGAAGCGATCCTGGAGTTCGTGCTCCATGATCTTGATCATGGTTTCCACGAAGGTCACGCCGGGAATGGGCGATATTTCCGGCAGAGGCGGTCCATGGGCGCCATGGGCGTCACCATGGACTTCCGGGGCACCAGGGGGCCCGTGTTCCTGCCCTGCGCCGGGCGGCGATGAATGGCCTGAGGCGGCGGCCGGAGCATGCCCCGTTCCACCGGCCGGTGGGGAGGGGGCGGCAGTGGCAGCCTGAGAAGAGCCCGGTGCCTGACCATGGGCGGCACCCGGGGCGGGCACTGCGGCACTCGCGGAAGGCGCGGAATGGCTTGATGCGCCGCCACCTTGCTCACCGGCAGGGTGTCCTCCCCCGGGGGCCCCCGGCTGGGCGGACTCCCCGGGCGGCAGATCGTGACGCTGCATTGCCCCCGCCCCAAGGGGCATACAGAAAATCACGCAAGCAATGATCACAATAACATTTCCCAAAACCTTTCCACGCCTCCTGAGACATGCACCGGTGCACCGTGCTGCGAACTTCCAGAGAACTCCCATTTTGAGCTCCTTTTCATATTCGGCTTAGGCTCGAGGATCCACGTTGATGTAAGTTGCACAGGCGTTGTCGGATTCCCAGGCAGATACGCTCTGCAACCAGAATCCATTGCCATTGAAACGCGCCGCCAGACGGTGAAAAAGATAGCGGGCAATGTTCTCGGAGGAGGGATTGTTGGACTGGAAGAAGGGGATGTCGTTGAGGTAGTGATGATCCAGTTCTTCCAGCAGCTCACGGGTCACTTTCTTGACCTCGCCAAAGTCCACCAGGACCCCGCTGTCATCGAGATCCGTTCCGCGCAGGACCACCTCCACCTTCCAATTATGGCCATGAAGGCTTTCACATTTGCCACGAAAGTTCCGCAGGTTGTGAGCGGCTGCAAAGTCGCTGATGATCTTCACCTCGTAAACGGCCCGATCCAAGTGTGAACCTCCTGGCAGACCCGACCCTGCCAATGCCCGAATGCAACAGTCACCAGAGAAAATCAGCACATTGACCGAAGCGTCGATCCCTTCCGCCACCGCCGGGGGTGCGATGTGCGGGTAGGTGCTTCGCACCTTCAGCCGGCCACCCCGTCAGATTCCCAAAAATGCCCCTGCATCAATGAGTTACCCACATTTATCTCAACTGGAAGCCCTTTGTCAATTCCTATCCCTGTGACGTCGGTGCCCGTGCCGCCTGTTGCCTGAAGGCATCGAGGCGCAGGCCCCCCCGAATTTGATATTGACTGAGCCCGGTTTTTCAACTAATTTCCTCTGTGCTTCTCAGGGCGGTGTAGCTCAGTCGGTCAGAGCATACGGCTCATATCCGTAGTGTCCGGGGTTCGAAGCCCTGCACCGCCACCAAACAGACATTCACGGGATTTCCATCCCCAAGGGCATCGCCGCCTTGAAGCACAAGTGTTCATTCACGTTTTCAAGGTCGGCGATCCCCAAATCCATTTCCCATCTTCCAGTACCCACCCTACCGTCCGCTCTCCCCACCTCACCCTGTTTCCCGCTTCAAGCCCCAAGGGGGAGCCGTGTCCAATCGCGGGGGGGCAATACACAAGCACGTTTGAGCATCTGAGGGGGAGTTCCCCAATTGCAGCTTTCCATCGAAATCGTCGGCCCCTCGCACAGGGAACCGGCCAGCCAGCCTGAACATCTGGAATTCACTCCCAACCGTTCCGGAAATGTCGGACAGTCGGCGGTCTTGAGTGACCAGCCCGGGATTGGACCAAGTCGAGGCTGAAGGCGGGGAGTGATCATCCGAGCGCAGGTGGAACCCTTCGACTGCTGCGAAAGGGTTGCCGCGTGGAGGTGTCTGGAAGCCCCCCGGCTGCGGAAGCGCCATGGTTTGTCTAAACCATGGGAAAGAACGGGACGGCGAAAAAACCTTTATTTCATGGAGGGTTCATGCCGCCATGGCCGGAAAACCGGCCTGGATCATGGCAGTACGCCCACGGCGGCCTGGGCGATCTCCATAAACGGGTAGGGATAAAAACCGGCCAGCACCATGGCCCCCACCAAAGCCGTTGCGAGCACTTTCGTGGGTGCGGAGACGGCGATTGGGCCGGTCTCCCCTTCAGGCTCAAGCAGGTACGCCGCTTTGATCACCAGCAGATAATAATAGAGTGAGATGAGGACATTCGCCATGGCGATGAGTACCAAGGCGAAGTGCCCCTTTTCCATGGCGGCGACGAAGATGAGAAATTTCCCTGTAAATCCCACCGTGGGAGGAATGCCGGCGAGGCTGAAAAGAGACACCATGAGGGCCATTGCGAGAACAGGCGAGCGCCGGTGCAGACCGGCCAACTGGTTGATGTGCAAGTTTGTTCCGTTCCCCGCCACTTTGACCACGACAAGAAAAGCCGTGAACTTCATGACCAGCAGGGCCAAAGCGTAGAATACGACACTGGCGTATCCGGATGCGCTCAGAGTCAAGACCCCGATGAGGACGTAGCCCGCATGGGCCACGGTGGAGTAACCCAGGAGCCGCTTCAGGTCCTGCTGGGTGATGGCCGCCAGGTTTCCCAGAGTCATGGAAGCAACGGAGAACACCAGAAGAACCTGGACGAGATCGGCTCCGCCCTGCCCCACCGACGCGACGAAACGCAGGATTGCGGCCATGCCCGCCAACTTGGAAACGGCGGCGAGGTATGCGGTGACCTCATTCGCCGCTCCCTGATAGACATCGGGAACCCATAGGTGGAAAGGAAAGCAAGCCAGTTTGAACAAGAATCCGCTGAGAGTCAGGACCACCCCCAATAGCACAAGGGGTTGTCCCATCATTCCGTGAAGGGCTCCGTTGAGGGCGTTCAGGTTCATGGTGCGGGTCATGGCGTACAGGACGGCCATACCGAAAAGCATGAGGGCAGAGGCAAAAATGCCCACGAGGAAAAACTTGATCCCCGCCTCCACACCCATGTCCCGCGCCCTCCTGAGGGAGACGAGCACGTAGAGGGAATAACTGGACAGCTCCAGGGAGAGATACAGGGTGAGGAGATGGTTGCCGCTCACCAGGAGCATCATGGCCAGCGTGCAGAAGAAGATCAGCGCGAAAAAGTCGCTGCGGTTCTCTTCCCGGATTTCCCGGACTTCGCCGCAGATGCAGACGATGAGAAAGAGGCCGACAGAGAGGAGCAATTTGAAGACCTGGGAAAAAAGGTCCACCCGGTACACCTCGGAAAAGAGAATCGCGTCCTCCGACAAGGCCGAAGCGGCCAAGAGGACCCCGACGCCCGAAAGACACAGGGCCGCCAGGTGATCTCTTCCAGAGTTGGGTCGCCCCGCCAGGGAAATGCCCAGGAAACCCAGCGCAGCCAGGAAAGTATACACTTCAGGACCAAGCAACATCCATCTCATTTGGGCAATCCCGCCATGAAAGGCACCGACGCCGTCTCGATCATGTCGAAGAGAAGGGTGGGATAAAGACCGAAGGAGAGAAGAACCGCTGCCAGGATCATCCTTGGAACCCCCAGGAAAAAGGGGACATCGGGGAGCCGGGCATGTTCCTCACGATTGGGACCGTAAAAGGTGCGCTGCACGACGCGCAACATGAACACGGCACTCACCACCAACGCCAGCACGGCCACCACACCGCGAACAGGATAAATCCTGAAAGCGGCTATGAACACCACCAGTTCCCCCCAGAAGCTCGCCAACCCGGGGACACCCATGCTCGCCAATGCGGCCACGATGAAATACCCCGACGCAACGGGCATGACCCGGCTCAAACCGCCCAATTCCCCGATCATCTTGGTGTGGGTCCGGTCGTAAATGTAGCCCACCGAAGAAAAGAGCAAGGCGGTCATGACACCGTGGGCAAACATCTGGAACACGGCCCCGTTGAGGCCGTCTACCGTGAGAGTGGAAAGCCCCAGGCCCACGATGCCCATGTGGGACACGCTGGAATAGCCGATGACATACTTGAGGTCCGTCTGCCGCAACCCCACCAGGGCCCCGTAGATGATCCCCACGGAGGCCAGGAGCGCCATCAGCTGGGCCCAGTATTTCCAGCCTTCCGGGCACAGGAAAATGGCCACTCGAAGGACACCGAACGCACCGATTTTCATGAGCACCCCCGCGTGGACCATGCTCACCGCATGAGGCGCGGCCACGTGCCCAACGGGGGACCAGGTGTGAAACGGCCACACACCGGCCAGAATACCGAACCCCAGATAGAGCAGAAGGAATGCCAGCCTCTGGTCCGATGCATTGAAAACCCCCGGCTCCATCAGGGCGACGATATCGAAGGTGTTCAGCCCCGACTGCACGAAAAGATAGACGATGGCCGGAAGGATCAGGGCGCTTCCCGCCAGCAGGTAGAGTGTCAGCTTCATGGCCCCGTACTCCTTCCGGGTGGTCCCCCATACCGCGATGAGCAGGTACATGGGAAAAAGGGACACGTCGTACCACACGAAGATGAAGAAGAGGTCCATGCTCATGAAAAGACCGAAGACACCGGCCACCATGAGAAAATAGAGGGCGAAAAATTCCTTCACACGGTATTGCAGCTCCCACATGGTGAGGACACCGGTGAAGAAAACGATTCCCGTCAAGAGGAGGTTGGGCAGGTTGAAGCCGTCGGCACCGTTGAAATAGTGGATGCCCAACTGGGGAATCCAAACGAGGCGCTCCACGAACTGAAGTCCCCCCAATGCTCTGTCGTAGGAGACGAAGAGGTACGCCGCCAAGACCAGCGTGGACCCAGAGGACACGGCACTCACCATCCGGATGGTTCTCGTTCGCTCCCCTGGAATGCACAAGATGGCCAGGAGCCCTCCGACGCAACTGACCAGGATGGCGGAAAGATACGGAAAACCGGCATATTGCATCTGCATGGGAGAAACACCCTGTCTGATCGGACGTGACGTGAAGGCTCAGAAAAACAAGGATGCCGTCAGCAATGCCACCACGGCAAAGGCTGCCATGAGGCGGTATTGGATCATCGCCTGCTGGAGGAGAGCCAACAGACGCCCCCCTTCCGCCGTCCCCTTTCCCAATCCATCGATCGTACCGTCGATCACCCGGTTGTCATTTTGGAGGAAAAGGACTGAGATCCCTCTGTCGACAAGCCGGTCCATGAGAAAACGGTAGATGTGATCCAGGTACCACCTTTCGGAAAAAAGCCTGTACAGGGCGGGAATCCTCTCAACAAGACCCTTCCGCGTGGCCCCTTTGCGCCCGAACTCCCACCACGCCATCCCCGCACCGGCCCCGGCCAGTGACAGAGCCAAGGCGGCGACCAGTCCGTGAACAGCCCCCGAGTGCCCCTGCGAACGGCCCTCTCCACCGAGCAGGAAAGATTCCAGGGAACCTTGGGCGAAGCCCAGGAAAAGGGTGACGAACGCCAAGACCACCAGGGGCCCGACCATCACCCGGTAGTGAGCGGCCTGGATTCCATGCACTTCTTCCGATGGAAACAGACGGGACTGTGCCGTCGGCGTCTGTGCACTCCTCCCTGGAAACCCAATGACGAAGATGACCCGGAAGGCGTAATAGGCCGTCAGGAAAACCCCCACGAGGGCCGGCACGAGCCAAAGTGGGCTGGAACCTTCCAGTAGGGCGCCCATGACCGCTTCCTTACTGAAAAACCCCGCCAGGGGGGGAACGCCCGCGAGGGCTCCCGCCGCCGTCACAAGACAGAGGAAGGGCGTTTTGAAACGCGTGGAACCTTCCGCACCCAGTTTGAAAATGTCATTGGTTCCGAAATGATGGATGAAGACCCCCGAGCAGAGAAACAGGAGCGCCTTGAAAGCCGCATGGGTGGTGAGGTGGAAGACGCCGGCGAAGTATCCGCCGGCCGCCAGTCCCATGATCATGAAACCCAACTGGCTGATGGTGGAGTAAGCCCACACCCGTTTGATATCCCTGCTCACCATGGCCATGGTGGAGGCAAGAAGCATGCTCAGGGTTCCGATGGCAAGGAAGAGGGACATGGCTGCTGGAGACAGGCTGAAAAACGGGAAAAGCCTTGCGAAAAGATACACTCCCGCCGCCACCATGGTCGCCGAGTGGAGTAGAGCACTCACGGGAGTAGGCCCTTCCATGGCGTCGGGAAGCCATGTGAGCAACGGAAACTGGGCGCTCTTTCCCACGATTCCGCCGAAGATCAGGATGGCGGAAAGGGCCGCGATCGTCTGGGAGTACCCCTCTGCACCGCGGATCCCGTTGATTTCCACTATGTTCAGGTTCCCCGCATGGACGAGCACCAGCAGCACGCCCATGAAAAACAGGACGTCCCCGGCCCGGGTCATGACAAAGGCCTTCTTCCCCGCCTGGGTTGCACTGAATTTTTCATACCAGAAACCGATGAGGAGGTAGGAAGAGAGACCCACCAGTTCCCAAAAGATGTAAAGCTGCAGCAGGTTGGGGGAGACGGCGAGGCTCATCATGGCCCAGGCAAAGAGGGACATGAACGCATAGTACCTGGAAAAGCCGGGGTCTTCCGCCATGTACCCCAGGGAGTAAATCTGCACCAGGAGACAGATGGCGGAGACGACCGCGAGCATGAGCAGGCTCAAAGGGTCCACGAGAAACCCAAAGGGAACGTTCACGTCGCTGGACACCAGCCACCTGCCCACGTGGTGGATGGGGGCCTCCATGCCCCAATGGCAGACCAGGAGAAAGAGGGATGCAGCGAAGGAAATGCTCACCGCCCCAATGGACAAGCCGCAGGAAAGGCGAGGTCGCCGCCGCGTGAAGATCATGGTGCATAAGAAGGAGACAAAAGGCGCTCCCGTACCTGTCACGAGAGCCGGAAGCGTCCAGATGTCACAGGGGGAATGAGCCATGCTGCTCCTCTTGACAACCATGAAGCAAGACAGGGGCATCCCCGGTCCCACTCAACCCTTAAAAGAAACGCCCCGGGGCGGTTTCCCGCCTGGGGGTGACCTTCACTTCAGCAGGTCGAACAGCACCGGGTCAAACGAGCCCGTTTTTCGGAACACATGGACGATCATGGCCAGCCCCACGGAGACCTCCGTGGCGGCGACCGCCGCGATGAACAGGACGATGGTTTGTCCCTCCATGTCATGCCAATGGAGAGAACCTCCGACGAAAGCGATGGCTGCGGCGTTGAGCATGATTTCAACCCCCAGCAGGATCATGATGAGGCTCCGTCGGGCCAGGGCACAGAACAGTCCGATCACAAAGAGGATTCCGGCCAGGATCAGCAGGTGACCGAAGGGCACGATCATGGTTCCTCCCCGCTCACGTCCGTCTCCCTGCGCCTTCCTAGGTAAAGGGCCCCCATGAGGGCTACAAGGAGGAGCACAGAGACGATTTCCACGGAAAGCCAGTGGGTCTCGAACAGGTGCAGGGCGAAGTTCCGGGGAGCGGCCACCGCAGGCCTCAGTTCAGCGCCGGTCTCGGGAACCGCCAGCACCATGAGGGAGCCGACAACGAGATAGAGGAGCCCCAACACAGCGGCGGGTATCCATTGGCCGGGGGGAAAAAGGGGACCCGCCTGGGCGTCCGCCCGGGTCATCATGATGATGAAAAGGAAGAGGACCATGATGGCCCCAGCGTAGATGATCACCCAGAGGGCCGCCAGGAGGGGGGCACCCAGGAGGTAAAAGAGCAGGGATGTCCCGAAAAAGGACAGAATCAGGTAGACCACGGCGTGCACCAGGTTGCGGCGCGTGACGGCAACCCCCGTGGATGCGACGATGAGGGCGCCAAGAAGGTAAAAAAGCGCGGTATAAAGCGTCACGGCAGATCTCCCGCCAACCGGATGAACGGCCTCAGGGAAAGGAACTTATGGGAGGTTCGTTTTCACGTTGACCGGCTTCTCCTCACGGGCGTGCTCCCCTTTCCCCGCGAGACGGGTGACCACACCCGCCACCTTGTAGAAATTATACTCCTTGTCCTTTCCCTGGTGTTGCACCAGGAGGTCCTCCTTTTCGTAAACCAGCCTCAAGATGTCCCTCTCGCACGTTTCGAAATAGGGTGTCAACTGAATTGCAGACGTGGGGCAGGCTTCCTCGCACAGACCGCAGTAGATGCACCGGGCAAAATTGATGCGAAACCAGGAGGCGTAACGGCGTCCGTCCTCCTTTTCGGCCGATTGCATGGAAATGCAGCTCACGGGGCAAACCGCCGAGCACAGGTAGCACGCCACGCAGCGCTCCTCTCCATCCGGGTCCAGGGTGAGGACGATCCGCGCCCGGGTGCGGGCCGGCAGGACCCTGTGCACCTCCGGGTATTCCTCCGTGACAGGCCTGCGGAAAAGATGGTTGAACGTCGTGGCAAAGCCCTCCGCCAAGGCTTTCGCCGCTTCCACCAAAGATTTCACCAAAGCACCCCTTTCTTCAAGGGACAACCCTCAGCAAACCCAACCTCCTCGCCGAGGCTATCTTCCATCACCGCATCAGAAAAGCACCACCGCACCGGTGACCACGATGTTCAGGAGAGCAAGGGGAATGAGCATCTTCCATCCCAGGGTCATGAGCTGGTCGTAGCGCAATCGGGGCAGCGTCCCCCGAGTCCAGATCATGAAGAGCACAACCAGGATGATCTTGATGAAAAGCCACACGGGAGGCGGCAGGAATGGTCCCCGCCATCCCCCCAGGAAAAGGACGGCCACCAGTGCCCCCAGTACCTGCATGTGGACGTATTCCCCCAAAAAAAACAAACCGAACCGGATGCCGCTGTACTCCGTGTGAAAACCGGCCACCAGTTCGTTTTCCGCCTCCGGCAGATCGAAGGGGATGCGTTTGCTCTCTGCCATGGCACTGATCATGAAAATCACGAAGGCGACAGGCTGGACCAGGATGAACGGGTAACGCTCCTGTGCCTGAACGATGTCCACGACGCTGAATGAACGCGCCAGCATGACGATGGGCACAAGGGAAAGCCCCAGTGCCAATTCGTAGCTGATCATCTGCGCTGCTCCCCGGATGCCTCCCAGCAGGCTGTACTTGGAATTGGACGCCCACCCCCCGAGGGCAACGCCGTAGACCCCGAGGGAAGACAGGGCGAAAACAAAGAGCAGGCCGATATTGAGATCCGTGATGACCAGGGGGACCTTCCTGCCGAAAACGGACAGCTCAGGGCCGAACGGCACCACGGCGAACATGAGCATCGCGGTCATGGCCACCACCGCGGGCGCCAGACAAAAGAGGCCTTTATCGGCCCCGTCGGGGATGGTGTCTTCCTTGGTGAGCATCTTCACGGTGTCGGCAATGGGTTGCAGGAGGCCGTAACGGCCGGCCCGGTTGGGACCGTAGCGGATCTGGAGCCTCGCGAGGAACTTGCGCTCCACCCATACCAGGTAGGCCGCCAAGAAGAGCAGAAAGCCCAGCACTACGGCCAGCTTCACGATCAAAAGAATCAGTCCTGCAAACCACATGATCATTTTGGAATGTTTTCCCCGGATAGACCCGGTACAGGTCCCCAATCCACCCTGCCCGCTTCGCTTCGCCCCACTCTCCTCAACTCGGGAAAGGGGCCTGTGAAAGGGAAACCCCTCACTCTCTCAAAAACTTCCTTCACCTATCGATGTCTGGGAGAATGTAATCCACCGACCCAATGACGGCGATGAGGTCGGCGATGCTCTCCCCTATAACCATGAGAGGCAGCACTTGGACGTTTGCGAATCCCGGCCCCCTCACGCGCATGCGGTAGGCATACCCCAGCCCGTCGCTCACCACGAAATAGCCCTGTTCACCCCTCGGAATCTCGCACGAAACGTAGGACTCCCCCCGAGGGATCTTCGGTCCTCCCGTCACGTTGACAAAGTGATGGATGAGGCTCTCGATGTCCTGGAGCATGTCTTCCCTCATGGGGATGGCATAGCGGTAGTCGTCCGTGACGTATCTTCCGGAAGGCATGTTCTCCGCAGCCTGCCGAATGATTTCCAGACTTTGACGCATCTCCTCCATTCTCACCAGATACCGCGCGTAGCAGTCCCCCCCAGTGGCCGTGGGAACTTCGAACGCGAAATTTTCATACCCGGAATAGGGAATCTTCTTGCGCAGGTCCCACTCCAGTCCGCACGCCCTCAGGTTGGGCCCGGACACGCCCCAGTCCATGGCGTCCTCAAGGGCAATGCGCCCGATTCCCTGAGTCCTGGCTTTGAAAATGGGATTGTTCCGGATGAGTCTCTCGTATTCCTGGAGACGCCGGGGAAAGATTTTCAAGAAATCGTCCACCGCTTTCTTCCACCCGCTGGGAAGGTCTGCGGCCACGCCTCCGATGCGGAACCAGGACGGGTGAAGCCGGCCTCCCGTAATGAGTTCCACGATGTCCAGGATCATTTCCCGCTCCACGAACACGTAGAAATTGGGAGCCATGGCCCCCACGTCGTGGGCGTAAGTCCCCAGCCACACGAGATGGTTGCTCAGGCGGAAGAGTTCACTCAAGAGCACCCGGATGACCTGAGCCTTCTCGGGGACACGGACGTCGGCGAGGTTCTCCACGGCCAGCACGTAGGGCAGGTCATTGGCCGCGCCCGCCAGGTAATCCACCCGGGCGCAGTACGGGATGAACTGATGCCACGTCTGCCGCTCCCCGATCTTTTCCACGCCCCGGTGGTGATAGCCGATCTCCAGGTCGAGCCCCGTGATCTCCTCTCCCCGAAGTGTGGCTATGAAACGCAGGAGACCATGAGTGCTCACGTGGCTGGGCCCGATATTGAGAAGCATTTCCCCGTCCCCGGGGGCACGCCTGACGTAAAGTCCGCCATCCACCGGCTGATGCTTTCTGGCATCTTCCAGGGTATACGCCGGCATTTCCGTTGCCCGCCCGGGATGGCTTTTGCGCAGCGGGTGCCCCTCCCAGTCGTGGGGCATGATGATCCGTCGCAGGTTGGGATGTCCCTGGAAGTGTATTCCGAAAAGGTCGAAGACTTCCCGCTCGTACCAGTCGGCCGAGGGCCAGATCTGCGTAATGGACGGGACAGCCGGCGTTTCGCCGTAGAGTGGGACCTTGACCCGGATTTTCGTTGCCGTATCGAACGAAAGGAGGTGGTAGACCATGGTGAAGTCGGGATAGGCCGCCGCTTCCCTCCGGGCGGATTCATCCACGGCCGTGAGGTCGTCCAGCCGCTGAAATCTGGGAGCCGCCTCATACTTCAGGTACTTGAGCACTTCCACGAGACGATCGTCGGGGACCTGGACGGTGAGCATGTCGGAAGACCGGGGGACTGCTTCCACAGACTCCCCGAAACGCGCCCGGAGACTCCTGAGCAGTGCCGTTTCCTTCTCTCCATGTTGAATCTTCCGCGGAGGGGGAGTCCAGATGAGATCGGCCCGATTGTCCCGGAATCGGCTAGGGGTGGCTGAATCCCCACGGATGGCGGTCCCCTCCATGCCGGGCCCCCGGGGGTCACGGGATTTGCTCACGCCGTCCACCCGCACCGGCGTTTGCGTCCCCTGGTTTCCCCCGGGGAGATGAAAAACGGAGCGCGCCGGTTTCTCTTCGGCGACGATTTTTTCCTGGAGAATCGTCAATCCCTGGAGCACCGCTTCCGGTCTGGGGGGACACCCCGGGATGTACACGTCCACGGGAAGGATCTGGTCAATGCCCTGAACCACGCTGTACACGTCGTACATGCCGCCGCAATTGGAACAAGACCCCATGGAAATGACCCACTTGGGTTCCGCCATCTGCTCGTAGAGGCGCAGGACAACGGGGGCGATCTTCTTGAACACCGTTCCGGAAACGATGAGCAGGTCCGCCTGGCGCGGTGACGGTCTCAGCACCTCGGCGCCAAAACGGGCCATATCATAGCGGGGAGTGAACGCCGTGGCCTCTTCGACAAAACAGCAGGAAAGCCCGAAGAAAAGGGGCCAGAGGCTGTACTTCCTGGACCAGTTGATGATCATGTCCGCCCCGGTGAGAAACTGGCTTCTCATTCTTTCCTTGGAAGCGGCATCCAATCGAGTCCTCCCTTCACCCAGAGATACGCCAACCCCAAAAGCAGGACGGCGATGAAAAACGACATCTGCGCCCATCCGATCCATCCCAGTTCCTCGTAGGAAACCGCCCACGTCAGGATATACGCTCCTTCCACGTCGAAAATGAGAAAGAAAACCGCCACAAGGTAAAACGGAACGGGATAGCGCAGTCGTGCAGAACCCGTGGGGATGACCCCGCATTCGTAAGGTCTGGATTTCTCCGCACTGGGTTTCTTTTCACCGAGCCAGCCTGCAATGAAAAGCTGGGACCCCACAAAGACACAAATCAACAACCCGTAGACGAAAAGGGCGAAAACGCCGGGTTCCCAGGGTGACAGCGCTCCGGCGGACACAACAGGTTCCATGAAACCTCCCCCTCAGGAATCTTCTCTCCGGATCCGATCCCGGGGCACGAAGCAGGGCATTTCCGGGATATTCCTCCAGGCCAGCTTCCGGTGCCGTGGCAAGACGAGGACGCCACGACCCATCCGGTCCGCCACGGAGAGCCTGAACCGGATTTGACCGCCCTCGAGGGACAAGACGATCCGGTCCCCTTCACTGAACCCCAACACCCGGGCATCGTCCGAATGCATCATACCATAGGGCTCCTTTTCCACCTTCTGGAGCGGCCCCGAACGAGATGAAAGCTCTTCGGTCCCGAAGGTCCAATGGGTCAGAAGGATCTCGAAAAAATCCCCCGGGGGAACCGCACCGCGATCGTCTTCGCCGTCCCTGGCCTCAGGGCCCTGAACCCACTGCACCGGATCCCCGTCGGAAAGAATGCGGATCCCCTCCGGTGGGAATACCGTCCCCTCCAGTCGTTTGAGGGACGGAATCTCCTCCCCGATGAGGGACCAGGGGCCAAGACCCAGGAGATCCCGATCGGGAATTCCCAGAGTGCGCCCCAACTCAGCCAGGATGACCCAGGCCGCCTTGGGCCCCTCCCCAGGAATGTCACCGCGATAGACCCTGGGGGGATGACTTCCGCCACCCGCCTGCTCGATGGGAATTCCACCGTGATGCACGGCTTCCGCGTACTGCAGTCTCCCCTCGTGGTTGACGAAGCAGGAACCCGACTCGAAATGCGTGGTGGTGGGCAGGAACACGTGGGCCATGCGGGCCGTCTCCGAGTCCAGGAAATCCATGACGACAAGAAGATCCAGTTTCCCCAATGTCCCAAGGAGGCGATCCCTATGGCAGAAATCGTTCAACGGATCACTCTCGGTGACGATCAGAGCCCGAACGGAGCCACTTTCCACAGATTCCAACAGCCGGGAAAACCCTGGATGGCCCTGCGAGTTCAAAAGCCCCGCTCCGAAAGCATTGGCGCCCGGGAGCACATACAGCAGCCCCGCCCGATCCCTCCCTTTCCGCAGGTCTCGGGCCAACGCGGCCGCAGCGGGAAGGGTCGACTCCCTCACACATTCCGTCCCGCACAGGACAACAGGATTCTGACTCCCAAAGAGGGCCCGGCAAAAGGAGACCGGGAGTGGGAGATCAGAGGAGGCCAGGCCTCCATTTTGAACGATTTGTGAAAGCAGGTCGGCTTCTCTCACCCCCGTCCCGTCGGAACTCTCTCCCGCAAGGCGCGCCAGCCCCTCAAGGAACGAATCCATCCGCTCCATGGAGACGGGGACATGGATGAAAGGGAAAGGCAGAAAAATCGGCCGAGGATCCGCCACCAGGATTTCGGCTCCCCTCCTGAAAGCCTGGCGCATGGCAAGGGCGAGCATTGGGGCTTCGTTCACCGGGTCCACGCCTGCGGCCACCACACAGTCCGCCCTTTCCACCTCTCTCATGGAAACCCCCGCTGAAGCATCCAGGAGAGAGACCGCCGCACGCACTCTCCTTTCAAGCGCCGGATCCACGAAGAAACCGGGCACTTGCCAGCCCTGGAGTCGGCAGATTCTCTTCAGCATGCACTGGGTTTCCAGGCTGTTGCGGGATGAACCGAAGCACGCCACGGCTTGAGGGCCGAAAGTCGAGCTGATTTCCCGTAGTTTTTCCGCTGCGGCGGCCACGGCCTCCCCCTGTGAGCACTCCCCCCCCGCAGTCCGGGCCGTTCTCGGCCGACCAGGGAGGTTCGTGTACGGAAACCCGAATCGCCCCCGGTCGCAGATGAAATGGCCGTTCACCTCCCCGCTGAATCGGGCTTCCACGCGGACCACTTCCCGGTATCGGGCGTTGGCGACGGTGTTGCAACCCAGGGAACAATGGATGCAGACGGACGGCGTCCGCTGAAGATCCCATCGCCTGGCCTTGTAGCGGGACGGTTTGTCCGTGTACACACCGGTGGGGCAGATGTCCACCAGGTTTCCCGAAAAAGGGCTCTCCAGGGGACCGTCCTTGAAGCGGCCATAGAAGACGCGGTTGGCAATCTGCAGGGGACCCAGGTCCCGATACCCCGAAAACTCCTGGTAGAAGCGGGAACAGCGGTAACAGTGAATGCAACGGTTCATTTCGTGGGCGATGAGTTCGCCGAGATACTGATCGCGGTATGTCCTTTTCTTTCCCTGGTAGCGCCGCAATCCGTGGCCTCCGGAGACCGTCTCGTCCTGGAGCAGGCACTGCCCCCCCTCGTCACACACGGGGCAATCATGGGGATGGTTGAGCATAAGGCATTCGATGATGAAACGCCGGAATTCCACCGCCTCTTCATGGGAGGTGGAGACCACCATGCCGTCCTGAGCATCCACCATGCAGCTCATCTGGAGGCCTTTCACCGGTCCTTCCACGAACTGCACCGCACACATGCGGCAGGCTCCCACGGCCCCCAGCCCTTCGTGGTAACAAAAGCGCGGAATCAGGATCCCCAGACGCTCCGCCGCGTCGATTACCTTGGTGCCCGGGGGGACCTCGATTTCCCTTTCATCGATGATCAGTCTGGGCATGAGACCGCGACACTCCTGATAGCCGTCCCCGGTGGGCCGTCCGCGCCCGCTTTTCCGCGCTTTTCCGCCCGCCTTTCCATTTCCTGCCGCCGGTTCCGCCGTTCTTCCGTAACGGAGCGAAAAGGCGGACCGTTCAACCCTCCATGCATTCCACCCTCACCCCGTCCCCTCGCTTGACGGGCGGCTGGATGCGGTAAACCCGGTCCGCGTGATCTCTGAAAAGGTCCACGCTGTGATGGCTGATGACAAGCACCTGGAACTGAAGCTTTCTCGCGATGGTGTGGATGATGGACATGAGCCGGGGAACCAAGTCGGGGCGAAGCCAGCAGTCCTGCTCATCCAGCACGAGGAAGCGCCTGTGTTGGCGCTCGTCCAACTGGGAGAGGGCAATGAGGCGCAACCCCACGGAAATGACATTGCACACCGACCCCCCCTGGCCCGTGAGGATATCCTCCGGTCTGCCGTCCCTTTCAATGCTGAAGGTCACGTGCATCTTCCGGTTTTTCATCTCCCGGTGGGAGACCACCCGGAGATCCTGTCCCAGGATTTCCCTCAAGGCGTAGGTGAGATTGAGCTCGATCTCCCGCAGAATGTCCCCGAAGAGATTCCTGGACAGTTCGTCGAGCCTTTCGGCAACCTTGGGCTGCATCTCCAGGAAAGCGTCGATTTCCGCCAGGGCGGCCCTCTTTTTCCCAAGGTTCTCCTCCAGCATCCCCCGTCGCCAGCGAAGCCGGTCCACGCCCCTGCGAAGGGGAATGGGAGACGCGACCTCCAACCGGCCCCCACTCATTTCATCCATGATTCACCCTTCTCAACACGTCGCCCTCAGGACGACTCCTCGGAACCGGTCTTCTCGATTTCCCGAAGCCTTGCGCGGATGCTTTCCACGTGCTGCTGATATTCCGCCACCATGCGTTCGTTTTCACGTCGGCGCTCGTCCAGAAGCCGGCGCAGCTCCTCCAGGTCACTCGTCCCGTATTCCCGCTCCGCCTGCTCACGCAACTCCTTGAGACGCTCTTCCAGGTTCTGCCGGTCCCGTTCCGTGGCAATCTTCTTCTCGTGCAGCCTGTTGTACTCCTCCCGGAGCTCCGCCAATCGCTCCTGCAGCTTCTGGTCCTCAACAGACCCCTTGGCCGATCCTTCCCGGGCTGCCACCTCTTTCTTAGCCATCGGTCATGATCTCCTCGTATAGCTCATAGACAAGGCGGTCAACGGGGTCTTCCCGATTCAGGTTCATTTCGAGAAAAGACCGGAGACCGACCCCTTCGCTGGTCTTACGTATGGCCAGGTTTTCCAGGCCCCGGATGAACATGGATTCGTCGACCGTTTCCCGCGACTCCTCATAGCCCTCGTCCAGGGGCGGGAAGACCTCGTGGAACGGCGCGTGAGGGACCGGCACGGTTTCAAGCCCTTCGGCCCCAGGTCTCCAGATGACCACCGCCGGCCGGGTGTCCCTGGCCTGGACGCTCCTGCTGATGCGCACGATGCTCCCGGGATTGGCCCACATAGTCCCGCCCCGCACCTGAAGAGGCTTGGGGGTGTGGATGTGTCCATTGACGACGAGGTCGATCCCCGGGATTTCCCTGAGGTCGGTCTTTCCAGCCTCATAACCGGGAAATCGCAGATCCAGGTGGGTCACCCAGATGACGCAGTCAACGCCGTTGCGTTCCACTCGATCCGGGAGCCTCGTCCAGTCTGGTGCGGCTCCGATGAGCACCCTCCTCTGTGCGACGCAGACCACTTCCACAGGGCCCGCATCCTCCAGCAGGCGAACAACACCTGCGGCGGCGAGCACCGCAAGGGAGACATCCCGCGTCAGGCGGGCCTCGTGTTTGTCATGATTGCCCACAAGGACCCAGGGCACCTCGTCTCGAAACAGTTCCATGAGGGAGACCAGAAGACCGTTGGGGTTGTCTCTGGGCACGTGGAAAAGATCGCCCAGGATGATCGGAAGGCACTCCCTCTGCCTGGCGGTCTCCAGGCAAAAGCGCAGCTTTTCCATGACCGCCCGGCCATAGTCGTCCAGCCGAAAACCCGGGGGCGAGGCACACACGTGAGGGTCTCCGATGAAAAGGATGCCGGCATACCGGGTGGCCCTTGGCGACATGGAATTCCGGCTACCGGCCATGGCCCGCCTCCAGGAAATGCTGCATGTCAAGGGCATGACCGCACAGGGGGCACAATCCCGCCGTTTTCAGAGTCGTTGCCACTTCGTCCCGCTTGAGTGCAAGCATTCGTGAAACCTTGCGAGACGCATCTTCCACACTGTCCCGTGCCTGTCGGGTGCGCTCCAACTGACCGATGAGATCTTCCAGGGGGGTGTTGGCCAGGGGTTCCGGAGCGGAACGCAGCCCCCCCAAGAGCCGTCCTTCCCTTCCCACCCGTTCCAGTTGCGCCGTCGTCTCTTCCATGGCGAGAACCAGCAGGTCGAGGGCATGAAGCCCGTGGAGATCCCCCGGGGCCTGAAGGGCGTCCAGCCGCTCTCTTTCCAGGCGACAACGTTCCCAGTCCTTCAGGATCGATTCCATTCGGAAAACCAGGGCGCCCAGTACATGCGTGTCCATCGTCCCAGGCGGTTCGATCAGCGCCTCCAGGGCGGCACCTTCCTCCTTCGCCGCACTCAGGAGCCCCTCTCCCCTCTTCATTTCATCTTGCACCCGCTCCAGGTCCGCCACCTCGAGGAGTTGGGGAGGCGACGTCAAAACCCCCAGGGTTTCCTCCTGCAGGGAATAGTGCCGAAGAGACGCAACCGATTTTTCCATGGCGCCGGTGAGCAGATCCAGTTGCTCGGTTTCCGCCGTGGAGGGGGGAGGAAGGAGGGTTCCAGTGGTGCGTTCGAGTTCGAGGAATAAGGCCAGTTGAGCGGCGGTCGTGGCGGCGTCCTGCAGAAGGCGCTCCAGTGTCTCCGTCTCCAGCGGATCGGGGGGGTGCTCCAGCCCGCGGAGAAGTACACAGGTGAGAGCCTTCCGCACACGGCTCCCCTCCAGTTCCTCCGCAACCCGGATCCATTCGTCCAGTACGGGAATGGACCGCTGCAACGCCTGAACGGTGTCGAACGCCTGTTCGGCCCGGCTCACCTCCTCCTCCAGGGCATCGAGGGGAACAAGTGCCCTGAGCGCCCCCTCCAGTTCCTCGCATTCCTGAACCAATTCCTTACGACGCCCTTTGGCCCGATCGGTCCTTATCTTCAGCGCCTGCTGCATGCGCAGGAGATACTCCGCTTCGGTGGATGCGGCGAAGAAACCGGCCGCCTGGGAACCCGTCTGATCGATGAGAAAAACCGGATACCGCTGGTTTCCGATGTGAATATCGATACATCCCGTTTCCGTTTCCACCGGGTCCAGGCGCAGGACCTCCCGGACTTCCTGGGGAGGCGTCCGCCCGAACTTGGCAAAGATCTCCCCTTCCCCCTCGGAACCGCGCAGGTCGCTCCCGTTGCGGTAGAGGTGGTAGACCGTGCTCCCCCGGCTCCTCACCCATTCGACGATTTCGCCGGAGTCCAGCTCCGCCCGCACCATCGCCTGGCCGGCGCCATGCCGGATGACGTGATGGGGAACGGGGTTCTGGGCAAGGGACCGAATCGCCTCCACCACGGCGCTCTTTCCCGTGTTGTTGGGTCCTGTGAGGACCGTCACCCCGGGAGCGAGCTCCAGGACGGTATTTTCGTGGGCCATGTAGTCCTTGATGATGAGGCGTCTGATCATGACGGCACCCCTTTTCCACTCCGACGGCGGCAACGCCGCCGATACCCGTTCCCTTTGACGGGGAGAACGCAGGGGCAAAAACATCCCCCATGAAAGCAGGCCGGAAGAGCAACAAACCAGAGCTTCGTTTGCTCTCAAACCTTGAACGGACAGCGTTTCTGAATAATGTGCTCCCGGACTTCATCCTCGAAGTGCTTCAGGAGTCCTTCCACGGGGGTGGCGGCCCCGGGTGCCAAGGCGCAGTAGGCGTTCCAGAGGTGTTTGCACATGCTCCGCAACATGGGGATGAATGCCTCCTTCCCCTCGCCGTGCTCGATGCGCCACAGGAGGTCCCGCAAATAGGGAAGTCCCTCCCGGCAGGGCGTGCACCAGCCGCACGATTCCCGCGCGAAAAACTCCGTCAGGTTGAGGACGGCCGCCACCAGGCAGGTCCTGTCATCGAAAACGATGACGGCCCCCGTGCCCAGACGGCTCCCCGCCGCTGCAACGGCGTCGAAGTCCATCGCCACGTGGTAGTGCGCCTTCGTGAGGAAGCACGTGGAAGCCCCCCCGGGGAGAAACGCCTTGAATGCATAACCCGGGGCCATTCCTCCGGCGTATCGTTCCAGGATCTCACTGAACCGCGTCCCCATGGGGAGTTCGAAACAACCGGGATTGTTCACTCTGCCGCTGACGCAATAAAGCTTGGTCCCCGCGCTTCCCTCCGTTTCGGCCAAATTCCTGTACCACTGGGGACCATTGCGGAGAATGGGGGGCACATTGGCGAGGGTTTCCACGTTGTTCACCACCGTAGGGCGGTCCCAGAGGCCCTTCACCGTGGGGAAGGGCGGGGGTTTGATGGGATTGGGACGCTTGCCCATGAGGGCGTTGAGCAAAGCGGTGGCTTCCCCGCAGATGTAGCGCCCCCCGCTGCGGTGCACCACGATGTCGAAGGAAAAGTCCGTCCCCAGAATGTTCTCTCCAAGATACCCCGCCCGGCGGGCGTTCTCCAGTTCTTGCTCCAGGATGGCGGCACTGCTTTCGTAGGAGGGTCGGACGAAGATGTACCCCTTGGATGCGGAAATGGTGTACCCGGCAAGGATCATCCCCTCGATGACGGCGTGAGGGTCCACGTGGATGAGCATCCGGTCCTTGAAAGTGCCCGGTTCCATTTCATCGGCGTTGGCGGCGATATACCGGGGATAGGCGCCGTCGGCGGGAACGGACATCCATTTCTTCGATGCGGGAAAGCCGGCTCCTCCCCTCCCCTTGAGCCCGGACTCATCGATGCACCGGCAGATCTCGGCGGGAGACCAGCGGCCCACCACCTTGACCAGGGCTTCGTAGCCGCCGCTCTGACGATACTCTTCCAGCGTGGCGATGCGATTGGGCCTGCGGTTCCTGAACAGAACCTGGGGTGTCTCCACGAGCTTCACGCGCGTCATTCCGCCTCGTCAAAGGACGCTTCTTCCCTGAGCCTCCGGATGACCCGGTCGATCTTCTCAGGGGTGAGCTGTCCGAAGATCCTCTGGTTGATCATCATGGCCGGCGCGCGGTCGCAGTAGCCGAGACAGCACACGGGCAGCACGGTGAAAAGCCCGTCGGGCGTGGTCTCTCCCATGCCGATGCCCAGAAGGGACGTGAGGTGATCCACGACGGAAAGGTGACCGTGCATCCAGCAGACAGCGCTGTCACACACACGGATCACGTACTTGCCCACCGGTTCCCGGTAGATATGGTCATAGAAGGTGGCCAGTTCCTCTAGTTCCAGGGGGCTCATTCCCAGGAGCGTCGCGGCCTCTTCCATGGCTTCGTCGCTCATGTAGCCGCAGCGCTTCTGGATCTCCAGCATGACATCCACCGCGTGTTCCCGGGGGTGCTCGCCCTGGGCGATCTTCCCTCTCAGCGTCTCTTTCAATGCGTCCGAAAGCATGAAAAACCCAAGAATGAATGCGTCGGAATTCAGGTCTCATGGAGAAATGGTGACAGAAAACTGATTGACGGAGGCTCCGCAAAACGTGCCGGTGACGCGCATGGGCGGATCACCACATGCGAAAAACCATGCCCCGACCCCTCAATGGGGCAATATATCAAGACAGGCTTGAAAAGCAACTCGCAATGAGGCACACGCCGTGCGCACGCCTCATACCGTTCCTTTCGCCTGTAAGCTTTCGTCCCCCGCCCTTCTCGTTCAATCCTCAATGAGGCCGGGGCGTTCACGCCCCGGAAAACTTGCTGCCCATTCGAGGATCCGCTCCTCTTCATGAGCAGGCTTCAATGAGGCCGGGGCGTTCACGCCCCGGAAAACTTGGGCCGTCCGAATGGCACGAGGAGCTCGGGCGCGGAAGCTTCAATGAGGCCGGGGCGTTCACGCCCCGGAAAACATGGCACACATGACCGCATCACGTAGACATACGCCATGGCTTCAATGAGGCCGGGGCGTTCACGCCCCGGAAAACAATTTTAACCCGAGTGGCGCTGTTAATATTACAACAAGCTTCAATGAGGCCGGGGCGTTCACGCCCCGGAAAACTTGAAAGCAGCTCGTATTCCGTTAGAGACCGGTCAAGCTTCAATGAGGCCGGGGCGTTCACGCCCCGGAAAACGTGTTGTGACGCGGGATCTTACAACAATATTACCGATGTGCTTCAATGAGGCCGGGGCGTTCACGCCCCGGAAAACATCAGGGTTGGCGAATTAGATAAAATTGTAATAAAGGGGCTTCAATGAGGCCGGGGCGTTCACGCCCCGGAAAACTTTCATAT
>JAAYVE010000014.1 GCA_012517315.1 Deltaproteobacteria bacterium | reverse complement strand
GTGGGGGATAGCTGTTCCCAGAAATGGCCTCGGACCCTCCAAAAAAACGCTCAAGCATCGCCCCGCATTCACTCAACCTTGCCTTCCACTCCGATGAATGCCAATTTACTGCTCGATAACGGGCGCTCCGGGAATTGCTGGGGCCACCTTGTATTGAGGGTCGGGATAGCAACCGACATCACGGAGCGCAAACAGTTGGAGGATGAATTAGGGAAATCCAGAAATGAACTGGAACACAGGGTCAGAGAACGCACCAAGGCTCTCGAGGAGGCCAATGCCGCCCTGCAATTTCTTTTGAAACAGCGCGAACGGGACAGGAAGGAATCCCAGGAAGCAGTGCTGGCCAACATACGGCATTCGATAAAACCTTACCTCAATAAGCTCAGGAGCTGCAAAATGTCACATGAGGCAAGCGGCTATCTGAAAATAGTTGACACGAAAATAGAGGAAATTGTCTCAACATTCGTTAAGACCCTGTCCGACAGGTTTCTCGATTTGACGCCAATGGAGATCCGGGTCGGAGAATTGGTAAGAGACGGTCACAGCACCAAGGAAATAGCAGCCCTCCTCCACCTCTCCCCCGGCACGATAAGGTACCACCGGGAAAACCTCCGCCAAAAGCTTGGCATAAAGAATAAAAGTTTCAACATGCGGACATTCCTTAAGAATTTGCAGTGAATGCAGTTATTCTCCCTGCATTTTCCCTGTAAACGACCTGCGTCATTCTATTCCATCTTCAGCCCGAATTACCTCCTGACACGTGTGAGAAGACTTTTCAGCACAGAACGTGCGCCATAAGGAGGAAACATATGAAGAAATCGATTGTAGTTTCTTCAGGTTCCCAGGTGCGAGATCATCTCAAAACGGCTCTCGTTGATAATCCCAAGTCTGAAGCATGCGGGGAGGCTCCTGCAATGCCAGTTTTCTGATAGTCGTTTGGTGTCGATCGGACGTTCGACTCTGGCTCTCGTTTTCTTCAGCCACTGCTGACTCGAAAGGAATGGTCTGCTCATGAAAAAGATGACTCTCAATCTCAAGCTACTTCTCGGTGGGATCGCTTTGGTATTGATCCCGACCCTCGTGATCGGCTTGTTCTCGATCCACAACGCAACGAATGCGCTAAGAGAGGCATCGAACCGGGAGCTCTTTGCCACGGCAAAGGGCGCTGCCGAGACGATTGAGGCGGCCATGAGAGCTGAAATCGCCATGGTTAAGGAAATCGCTAGTGGAAACACGGTTGTGGATGTGGCGACCCTGGTCAGCCAATCCGGGAACAGAGGACTAAAAGAGGTGGAAAATATCTCTCGTCGGCTCGCCAACACCATGAAACAGATCGGCGGCCAATATGAGAACATCATCTTAACCGATTTGAACGGCACGATCGTGGCTGATGGGGTCAATGGTCCCAAAGACATTTCCCTTGCCGACCGCGAGTACTTCAAGACTGCCAAAAGCGGAACAGTGAATGTGGGCCCAGCCGTCAAATCCAAGAAAACGGGGAACCCCATCGTCTGTCTCGCCTCCCCGGTGAAGTCCCCTTCGGGCGAAATTGTCGGGGTGGTCACTGTTCTCTTGAAGGCTGATGCTCTCTTGGAAACGATTGCCGGAACCAAGGTCGGAAAGACAGGCTACGCGTTCACGGTGGACAAGGAAGGCACGGCCATCGCCCATCCCAAAAAGGAGCTGATCCTGAGCGCCAACCTCCGGAAGCTCAAAGGGATGGAAAGCATCACCGAGAGAGTCCTGTGTGGGCAGCAGGGCGTCGAGTCCTATCGGTTCGACGGTGTGGACAAGACAGCCGGCTTCGCCCCTGTTCCAGTTGCCGGGTGGTATGTCATCACGACCCTCGACAACGCCGAGTTCCTGGCTCCTGTCCACTCCATGAGAAACTGGATCCTTACGATGGGTGCCGTCATCCTCGCTCTGTCGGCCGTGACGGTCATCTTCTTTGCGCGGAGCGTCTCGAAGCCCATCACAACGGTTGTGGAAGGACTCGGTGACGGAGCCGAACAGGTCGCCTCCGCATCGTGTCAGGTTTCTTCCGCCAGCCAGCAGTTGGCCGAAGGAGCTTCCGAACAGGCGGCAGCTATTGAAGAGACGTCGTCTTCCCTCGAAGAGGTGTCCTCCATGATCAAACAAAACGCCGAAAACGCGGGCGAGGCCAACCGCCTTATGGAGGAAGCCAAACGGATCGTTGAGCGGGCGAGCCAGTCCATGGGCCAGTTGACATCCTCCATGGAGGAGATCTCCACAGCCAGTCAAGATACTCAAAAAATCATCAAGACCATTGACGAAATCGCATTCCAGACCAATCTTCTGGCCCTCAACGCCGCCGTCGAAGCTGCCAGGGCCGGGGAGGCCGGAGCCGGCTTCGCCGTTGTAGCCGATGAAGTGAGAAACCTGGCCTTGAGAGCGGCTGATGCGGCCAAGAATACGGCAGGTCTTATCGAGGCCACCGTTAAGAAAGTGAAGGAAGGGTCCGAGTCCCTCATTACGACCAACCGGGAGTTTGTCGAGATTGCTACCAGCGTGAACAGATCGGGAGATCTCGTGGGAGAAATTGCCGCGGCTTCCTCCGAGCAGGCGCAGGGAATCCAGCAAATCAGTCATGCGGTGGCCGAGATGGAAAAGGTGGTTCAGCAGAATTCGGCAACGGCGGAAGAGTCTGCCGCAGCGGCTGAAGAGATGAATGCCCAGGCCGAACAGATGAAGGTCTATGTGGCGGGGCTCACGGCACTGGTGCGTGGAAGCAAGAATGTCCGGACCGGACCGACGAAGACGTCGATGCGAGAAGAGACAACGAAAAAATGGAGCACGAAAGCGTTGCAGACCTGCGAATCGAACCCTCGTGCTTTGACGAAGCCGGCTGTGGCTCGAAGCAACGACAATGGAGCACCCCATCCTTCTCTCAGAGGCAGCGTGAGGCAGGTGAGCCCTGAGGAAATGATCCCCTTCGATGGGGAAGATCTGAAAGATTTCTGATGCGAGGCACTTCATCACAACCATGAGGATCACGCGTTCTTTGGTGGGGCCGTGACGCGGACTCTCACGGGATTCCATATACAAGGGGTGGGCGCAATGCCCGCCCGCCATTCGCCGAACTTGCTTTCCCATAAGGCCCGTCGACCGATCCTCCCCAGGAGGCTCTCAGAGAATCATGGGGTTGCGCGTTCTGTGGTTGGTGGATACATTCACACGACAACCTGAGCCATACGGTTTTCACTCATTTTTTGGACCGAGTGTCTTGAAGTCTGTCGCGACGTTGCCCCGGTCGCGGCAGGATGGCGCTCTACAGCAGGAGAAGCCCCCCGGATCGAAACGTTCAACCCTAGATCGGTATAGATGCCTTCAGGGGTCAATATGCGGGATGAAGAGAAAAGCAGAGAGCAACTCTTAAGCGACCTAACCAGCTTGCGTCGTCGTGTTGTGGAATTGGAGGAAGAGCGAGCTCATCTGAAGCGCGTGGAAGAAGATGCCGAGGAAAGCACGCTACTCCATCGCCTGGCGTTGGAAACGGCCCGGATGGGCACCTGGAACTGGGACCTGGTATCGGGCAAGCACACGTGGTCGGAGATTCACGAAGCAATGTGGGGATATACCCCGGGAACATTCCCCGGAACAACCGAGGCGGCGCTGGAACGAGTCCACCCCGATGACTTGCCGGGACTGTTAGAGGCAGGAGAAGAAGCAAAAAAGACAGGTAATTCAATCCAATGCGAGTTCCGAGTTATCTGGCCGGACGGGAGTTTGCGATGGGTCACCACCAACGGCCGATATCTGTTCGATACTCGGAGGCAGCCGATTCGAGCGGTGGGTGTGGCGTTTGACATCACTGAGCGCAAGAGGGCCGAGCAGGCGCTTGCCGACGAAGCCGTCCGACGGAGAATCCTGGTTGAGCAATCGCGAGATGGAATCGTGGTTCTCGACCAGAACGGCAAAGTGTACGAGGCGAACCTGCGGTATGCGGAAATGCTCGGCTACACTCCCGAAGAAATGCTCCAGCTCCACGTGTGGGATTGGGACACGCAGTATACGCGAGAGCAAATCCTGAACATGGCCCGATCGGTGGATGCCACAGGCGATCATTTCGAGACCCGTCACCGACGCAAGGACGGCTCTGTCCTTGACGTTGAGGTCAGCACCAATGGCGCGGTCTGCTGTGGGCAGAAACTGATCTTCTGTGTGTGCCGCGACATCACCGAGCGCAAACGGGCTGAAGAGCGTCTGATAAAGAGTGAGCGGAGATTCCGCTCGATCTTGGACCAGGCTGCAGACGATATTATCGTGCACGACCTTCAAGGTCGGATCTTAGACGTGAATCAGCAAAATTGCAGGAGCTTGGGATACCTGAAGGAAGAGCTCCTTGCCATGAATGTGTCGGAGCTCGATCTCGAAGCGATTGGCAGCGGGAAAGCCCAGCTATGGAAGTCAATCGCGGAGGGGCAACGATTCACGTTTGAGAGCCGCGTAAGGCGCAAGGACGGAAGCACGTTCCCCGTCGAGATTTCCCTCGGGCCCATAGAAGTTGAGGATGAGACCCTGGTCCTCGGTATCGCCCGGGACATTACCGCGCGCAAGCAGGCCGAACAGGAGCTGCGTGACAGCGAAGCACGGTTCAAGGCCCTTCACAATGCATCCTTCGGCGGCATCGCGATTCACGACAAAGGGATCATTCTGGAATGCAGCCAGGGGTTGTCTGAAATATCCGGTTATTCCGTCGCGGAATTGATAGGGATGGACGGTTTGTTGCTCATCGCCGAGCAATCAAGGAATACCGTGATGCAAAATATTCTGACCGGCTACGAAAAGCCCTACGAAGTGATGGGGCTGCGTAAGGACGGGACGGAATTTCCTGTTCGCCTGGAGGCTCGAAACATCCCCTACAAAGGGAAGCTCGTTAGATCGACTGAATTCAGGGACATCACAGAGCTCAAGCGAGGAGAGGAAGAGCGTGAGATGCTGCGGGCGCAGTTGAATCAGGCCCAAAAGCTGGAGTCTGTGGGAAGGCTTGCGGGCGGAGTGGCGCACGATTTCAACAATATGTTGGGCGTTATTCTCGGCCATGCGGAGCTGGCCATGGCGCGGATTGAACCCTCGCATGCCTTGTTTCCGGACCTGACCGAAATCAAGAAGGCTGCCGAGCGCTCTGCCGACTTGACCCGACAGCTGCTGGCTTTCGCCCGCAGGCAGACCATCTCGCCAAAGATACTCAATTTGAACGAAACAGTGGAAGGGATGCTCAAAATGCTGCGCAGGTTGATCGGCGAGGACATCGTTCTTGCCTGGCTTCCCGCCCAAGGTCTTTGGCCCGTCAAGGTCGACCCCAGCCAAATCGATCAGATTCTGGCCAACCTATGCGTCAATGCTCGTGACGCGATTTCCGGGGTAGGCAAGGTTACCATCGAAACGGGAAACACGTCCTTCGACAAAGATTACTGCGCTCGGCATCCGGAGTTTGTACCGGGTGAGTTCGTAATGCTTGCCATAAGCGACGACGGGTGCGGCATGGACAAGGAGACTCAGGATAGGATCTTCGAACCCTTTTACACCACCAAAGGCGTGGGTGAGGGAACCGGTCTGGGGTTGTCCACGGTCTACGGCATCGTCAAACAGAATCATGGTTTTATCAACATTTACAGTGAGCCGGGCCAAGGAACAACATTCAAAATTTATTTCCCACGCGCCGAGGGGCAAGAAACAGAGAAACCTCCCTCGCTTGAGAAGAGAGATCTTCAAGGAAAGGAAACAGTGCTTCTGGTGGAGGACGAAGAGTCGATATTGGCTCTGGGTAAGACTATTCTAGAGCGGCACGGCTATGAGGTCCTCGCAGCCAAGAGCCCAAATGAAGCTCTGAGAATGATTCAGAGTCACTCCGGTCCGATCCACCTGCTCATTACCGATGTGGTAATGCCTGAAATGAACGGTAAAGACCTTAGAGACAAAGTCGCTGAACTGAGGCCCGACCTCAAAAGCATTTTCATGTCGGGGTACACGGCCAAAGTCATCGCGCATCACGGCATCCTTGACGAAGGCATCGACTTCTTACAGAAACCGTTTTCCGTAAAGACCCTGCTCGAAAAGGTTCGGGATGCACTTGACCGATGACAACCCTTTCGAGAAACCGTTATCCAATGATCTATAGAAAACCAGAGGATGTGAATATGGATGCAAATCCATACAATCGGGAAAAGCTCACCGAAGACGTTTTGAAAGAATGGCAGAACCTCAGCAATTCCCGGAGTGCCTCCGAAGTGTTTTGTCTGAAGGCTCGGGGTGCCGACCTTTCGTAAACGTGAACGGGAAATGTTGACCATCGGCTCAGCTGGTAGAAAAAATTTTTCCACGGCTTTCGCTCATTGCTGGACAAACCGCATGGAGCCGTGTATGGTAGGGCTCCATGAGCCCGAGACAATTTCACCGAAAGCAAAAGATCGAGCAGGACAAAGCCCTCAGCATCACGGTGCGCAAGCACCTGAGTGGGGATGCGCTCATCCGAACCGTCCGAGACTCCTTCGAACAAGTCGGTGAAACCCGAAAGGGGAAAGCTCAGGTCCCCATGGAAGAT
>JAAYVE010000013.1 GCA_012517315.1 Deltaproteobacteria bacterium | reverse complement strand
GGCCGGCCGGCCCTGATCATTGCTCTGAGCCAAGTGTTTACGTATAATGAATCGCTCATTGAATCGCAAAGGAAAATGAAAGGAACAGGGATCATGGAGGAAGGAAAGAGGGATTCCCTGCGGAGGGCGGCTGTGCCTCAAAGGGGGAGGCTTGTTTGGGCGGTGGTTCTTTGCGCTGCACTCTTATGGGGAACCGGGCCCGGCACGGCATCTGCGGCAAGAACCACCTCGGCGGATGTCTTTCGCCCCCTCAAGGAAAGGTTGATCCAGGACGGCATGGACGGGAGATGGGTTTCTTCAGCATTTACTCCCGGTCCAACCCCCATGTTCGGGACCGTCGCCAGGACCCTTCGCATGCGGGAGAGCCAGCTGGATTATGACCAGTTCCTGACTCCTGCCAATATTCAAAGAGCCCGTGCTTTCCTGGAGACTTACGAAAGATCCCTCAGAGATGCCCAAGTTCGCTTGGGTGTGGAACCAGGGGTGATCACAGCCATTCTTCTAGTGGAAACCCGATTTGGGGGGTACACGGGTCAGGTGCCGACCTTTGCGGTTCTCTCCACGTTTGCCCTCATGGACCAAAAAGCGCTCCGGGACAGGATCTGGACCATGCTGCCCCCGAAAGATCGAAACCGATGGCAGCGCTCCGCCTTTGACGAGAAACTCTTGAAGCGGTCCCAGTGGGCCTACGAGGAAGTCCGGGCACTCCTGGAGGTTTCCCGAAAGGACGGACGGAGACCTGAGTGGTACAAAGGATCGGTCATGGGTGCCATCGGCTGGCCGCAGTTCCTGCCCACCAGCATTCTGAAGTTTGCCGCAGACGGGGATGGGGACGGGCGCATCGACCTGTTCGCCCCGGATGACACCATTTTCAGCGTTGCCAACTACCTGCGGGAGCACGGCTGGAATCATGCCGGCACCGAAATGCAAAGGGAAGAGGTCATCTACAACTACAACAGAAGCCGTCCTTATGTGAGGACCATCCTGGAAATCGCTTCCAGGTTGAGGGGGGACACGTGAGTGGCAAGGGGCACTCCCTACCCCTCCCCCCTGGAAAGATCGGCTAAGGAGGCGCACGGGATTCTCACCGGAGGTCAGGTTCTTTGCCGATTTTCCCGAAGCCGCTGGAAGAGTCTCTTTTCCGTGAGTGGGGGGACCAGTCCGGTGACGCAACCGCCCGACAACGCCACTTCCTTGATGATGCTCGAGCTGATGTAGATCCATTCCATTCCGGTCATGAGGAAAAGGGTCTCGATTTCGCTGCTCAGTTTCCGGTTCATGAGGGCCATCTGAAACTCGTATTCAAAGTCGCTGACGGCTCGCAGCCCTCTGAGGATGGCATGGGCCTTCAACCGTTTGACATAATCCACCAGCAACCCCTGAAAGGAATCCACCTCGACCCTGTCTGCGAAGGGGTGTCCTTCCAATGCCGCCCGGATGAGTTCGACCCTCTCCTCCAGCGTGAAAAGGGGTGGTTTCTTCCCGCGGTTCGCCGCAACAGCGATGACGATCCGGTCGAAAATCTTCAGGCCTCGGTCCAGCAGATCCAAGTGGCCATTGGTGATGGGATCAAAGGAACCTGGGTAAACCGCAGTCTTCAACATGCCGCCTCCTTTCATCGCGCACTTTTCAGGTCTTCAGGATTGTCACATAAAGGGCTGTAGATCGAGATCGCCGTGTCGCCGTAAAATCGCTGTTTGAACCTCAGCCAGATTCCGCAGGTGGGTGGCAGGATATCCTTCGTGTGGTGTTCTGCAATGACCAGAGTCGCTGCCCCGGCAATCCGGTGCAACTGTGGCAAAAGGGTTTCCAGGTGTCCTTTTCCATAAGGGGGGTCCATGAAAATGAGATCAAAAACGGATCCTTCGTCAGCCATCAGCGAGAGGGCGGCTTCTGCGGGAGCTGCGATGACCCGTGTTCTCACCTCTACGCCACAGCGCCTGATGTTGGAGTAAATCAACCGCAGTGCCTCGGGATCGTTGTCCACAAAAACGGAAAACGCCGCACCGCGGCTCAGGGCTTCCAGCCCCAGTGCTCCCGTCCCCGCGAAGAGGTCCAGGACCTTGGCTCCGGGAAGCTCTTGGGCCAGCATGCTGAATAAAGCCTCCCGCACCCGGTCCGGAGTGGGTCGGATCTTCCGGGTTCTTGGGGAGTCGAGCCGCCTGCCGCGGAACTCTCCTGCCACGATGCGCATGTCCGTGCCCGGGCTGGGTTTCAGATGAGGCCGCGGGCAAGAAGCAATTCCGCAATCTGGACCGCGTTGGTGGCGGCCCCCTTCCGGATGTTGTCCGCAACGACCCACATGGCGAGGCCATTTCGGACGGAGGGGTCCTTACGAATCCTTCCCACGAAGGTGTCATCCTTTCCGGCCACTTCAATGGGAATGGGATAACGGCCTTTTGGGGGATCATCCACGACCTGGACCCCGGGGGCACGGGCGAGGAGTTCCCGGACCTCCTCCACGGAAATGGGTCTTGCCGTCTCGATATTGACGGATTCCGAGTGGCCGTAGTACACAGGAACCCTGACGGTGGTGGCACAGACGGCCATTTCCGGTGCTCCGAAAATCTTGCGCGTCTCGTTGACCATTTTCATTTCTTCTTCGCTGAAGCCGTTTTCCAGGAATGCCCCGATGTGCGGAAAACAGTTGAAAGCGATCTGGTGGGGGTAGACCTCCCGTACCATGGCTTCACCCCGTACCGTGCTCGTCACCTGTTGGCGCAACTCCTCGATGGCCCGTTTCCCGGTGCCGGAAACGGCCTGGAAAGTGGTCACCACGATTCGCTTGATCCTGGCGGCATCGTGGATCGGTTTCAAAGCGACCACCATCTGAATGGTGGAGCAATTGGGATTGGCGATGATTCCCGGTTCCACGGTGACGGCGTCGGCGTTGACTTCCGGAACAATGAGGGGGATGGCCGGTTCCATCCGGAAAGCACTGGAATTGTCGATAACGATGCAGCCTCTTGCCGCGGCAAGGGGGGCAAATTTCCGGCTGACTGAACCGCCCGCGGAAAAAAGGGCCAAGTGTAGTCCCTCGAAGGAATCCTCCTTCAATTCCTGGACGGGAAAAGCCTTGCCCCTGAAGACCAGTGTTCTTCCCAGTGAGCGGGCGGAGGCAAGGAGTTTGATCTCTTTCACGGGGAACGCCCTCTCCTCCAGGACCTGAATCATCAGGTTGCCCACCGCCCCCGTCGCCCCGACGACTGCCACGTTGTATCCGTTGTCTCCCATTCCTTCAACCTTTCACCACTGGTGTTTTTTTGCCCTTCTCAGGGGAACGACGCTCATGCGATGCTGATGTATCGGGCCACCAGGTCTCCCACCTCGCTGGTGGTGTGGCCCATTCGGCCCGCTGAAAGACTCTTGATGTCGGAAGCCACAACTCGCTTGATGGCGTCCTCGATCCGCCGGGCGGCGGATCCTTCCCCGAGATGGTCCAGCATCATCTGGGCGGCGGCAATGGCGGCCAGGGGATTGATCTCGTTTCTGCCCGTGTACTTGGGGGCGGAACCACCGATGGGCTCGAACATGGAAACGCCTTCGGGGTTGATGTTCCCGCCGGCGGCGATGCCCATTCCTCCCTGGATCATGGCGCCAAGGTCCGTGATGATATCCCCGAACATGTTGTCGGTGACGATGACATCGAACCATTCGGGGTTCTTGACCATCCACATGCAGGTAGCGTCCACATGGGCGTAGTCCGTCTGAATGTCCCCATACTCCTTTGCCACTTCATGAAACACCCGTTCCCAAAGATCAAAGGCAAAGGTGAGGACGTTGGTCTTTCCACAAAGGGTCAGTTTCCTCTCTCGGTTGCGTCGGCGGCAGAATTCGAAGGCGTATCGAATGCAGCGTTCCACACCCATGCGCGTGTTGACGGACTCCTGAACAGCCACCTCGTAAGGGGTTCCCTTCCTCAGAATTCCTCCGGACCCGGAATAGAGCCCTTCCGTGTTTTCCCGGACCACCACGAAGTCAATGTCTTCCGGCCCCTTTTCCTTGAGAGGCGTCTCCACCCCCGGATAAAGAATGACCGGTCGGAGATTGATATACTGGTCCAGCTGAAACCGCAGCTCCAGGAGAAGACCCTTTTCCAGGATCCCGGGTTTCACGTCGGGGTGCCCGATGGCCCCGAGGAGAATGGCGTCAAATCCCTGGAGCTCCTCCAGGGCACTGGCAGGAAGAACTTCCCCTGTGCGCAGGTAGCGCTCGCCCCCCAGGTCGAAGTGGACCTGCTCAAGTTTGAATCCCTCCCGGTGGGACACTGCTTCGAGGGCTTTCAACGCCTCGCGAACAACTTCCGGCCCCGTCCCGTCCCCGGGTATCACCGCGATGTGGTATGTCTTTTTTTCAGTCATGAATGGTTTTCAACACCTTTCTTCCGTGGAAAGACGATCCATGGGGATGCTTCGAGGCATCCTCGCCAGGGCCGGACTGCTGCCCTCTCCCATGCCGGCCTCCGGGGCGGGCTCCCTCCCGGAAGGCCCCGAAAGGATTTCTGCCCACTTTTCTATGCGTTATTTTCTCCCTCGCCCTCGGCCATCTGCTTCCGGACGTACGGCATGAGGCCTCCCACCCGAAGCAGTTCCTGCATGAAGGGGGGGATGGGCTGGGCCGAGTACGTCTGCCCGCGGGAATGGTTGACAATCAGACCCTTGCCCAGGTCCACTTCAATGTCGTCGCCCGTCTGGATGGATTCCGAGGCTTCCGGTGACTCCAGGATGGGAAGGCCCATGTTGAAAGCGTTCCGGTAGAATATTCTGGCAAAGCTCTGGGCGATGACACAGCTGACACCGGCCGCCTTGATGGACACCGGCGCATGCTCCCGAGAGGAACCGCAGCCAAAATTGCGGCCGCCGATGATGACGTCGCCGGCACGGACCGCCCCTGCGAATCCTGGATCGGCGTCCTCCATGCAGTGGGATGCAAGGGCGGCGGGATCACTGGTGTTCAAATAGCGGGCGGGTATGATGGCATCCGTGTCCACATCGTCCCCAAACTTCCACGCGCGACCTCTCAAGTTCATGTGAAAATCCCCTCTCCTCTCGACTGCCTCTCCCGTTCGGCGACGGTCAAACCGCGTCGGGATGGGCGATATGCCCCGCCACGGCTGATGCGGCGGCCACCGCAGGACTGCTCAGGTATACCTCACTTTCGGTGTGTCCCATTCGGCCCACGAAGTTTCTGTTCGTGGTGGCGACGGCCCTTTCGCCGGGAGCCAGAATCCCCATGTGGCCGCCAAGGCAGGGACCGCAGGTGGGAGTGCTCACCGCCGCTTCTGCATCAAGGAAAACCTCGATGAGACCCTCCTCGAGTGCACTCCGATAGATGCGCTGAGTTGCCGGGATCACCACACACCGGACGTTGGGGGAGACTTTCTTCCCCTTGAGTATGGTCGCGGCGATGCGAAGATCTTCAAGCCTCCCGTTGGTACATGATCCGATCACCACCTGGTCGATGGTCACGTGGGAGAGTTCCCTCACCCCGTGGACGTTGCTGGGCAGGTGCGGAGCAGCCACCACGGGTTCCAGGTCCGAAACATCCCAATCATAGACCGCTTCATAAGAAGCGTCGGGATCACTCCGGTAAACCCTGTAAGGCCGCTTCGCCCTTGCCTGCACATACTCTTCCGTGGTTGCGTCCGGGGCGATGATCCCCACCTTAGCCCCCGCTTCAATGGCCATGTTGGACATGGTGAAGCGGTCCGCCATGGGCAAGCCGTCGATCACTTCACCGGTGAATTCCATCGCCCTGTAGCGAGCCCCGTCCACACCGACCCGACCGATAGTGTGCAGGATGAGGTCCTTGCCTCCCACCCAGGGGCGCAACTTCCCCCGGTAGATGAACTTGAGGGAGGGGGGCACCTTGAACCAGATTTTCCCCGTCATCATGACGGCGGCGAGATCGGTGCTTCCCACGCCGGTGGCAAAAGCCCCCAGGGCTCCGTAAGTGCAGGTGTGGCTGTCCGCCCCGATGACTATGTCCCCCGGCAGGACCAGCCCCTGTTCCGGAAGCAGGGCGTGCTCGATTCCCATCCGCCCCACCTCGAAATAGTGGACGATCCCGTGCTCCCTGGAAAACTCACGCAGGAGCTTCGCCTGGATAGCGGAGGCAATGTCCTTGTTGGGGGTGAAGTGGTCCGGTACCAGAGCGATACGTTCAGGGTCAAAGACTCTTTTGGCGCCCGCCCGCCGGAATGCTTCAATGGCCAGAGGTGCGGTGATGTCATTTCCCAGGGCGAAGTCCACCCGAGCTTCGATGAGTTCGTCCGGGCGCAATTCCTTGCGATCGGCATGTGCTGCGAGGATCTTTTCACTGACGGTCATGGGCATTTCGGTCAACCTTCCAGGAAAACGCGCAATGGGGTCTACAGCAAAGAACCCCTGCAGAAGATACATTGCGGGTTTACAGTTTTTCGACGGAATGTGTCAATCGCTACCCGGACCAGCGGATTATCCTTCGTCTTTCGGGGCGATCTCGCCGGGTGCCTCGGACCCCGAAGGATTCGCCACTGTGTGTTCTTCCAGTCTCGGCGTGTCCACCCGCTTCGCCTCGCGGTCCTTGTGCGTTCCCCGGTAGAGCCGCACGCAGTAAATCACGGGGCCGGAGAGGACGTAGACAACGAGAAGGAAGAAGAGCACCAGTTCCGGTTTCATGGCAACCACCGTCACCAGGACGAGGATTCCGAAGAAAACGGGGAACGGTCTTGCCTTCAGCATCTCAAAATCTTTGAAGCTGTAGTACGGTACCGTGCTCACCATGAGAAAACCGAGCGCATAAGTCACCAACAGCAGCGGCAGGTTGGAGCCCGAACCCGAGAACCACCGGAATTCGTGGAAGAAAAGGGACGTCGCGGCCATCATGCTTGCTGCGCCCGGAATGGGGAGGCCCACGAAGAAATTCTTACTCACCGTTTCCACCTGAACGTTGAACCGGGCGAGACGGAGAGCACCGCAGGCGACAAAGACGAATGCGGCCAACCAGCCGATGCGCCCATAGGGACGCAGGGCCCACAGGTATATGAGGAGCGCCGGGCAGACCCCGAAAGCCACCAGATCTGCCAGGGAATCGTACTCGACCCCGAAACGGCTGGTGGCCCTCGTGAGACGCGCGATTTTTCCGTCCAGGATGTCGAAGAAGCAGGAGACGAAAACCGCCAGGGCGGCTAGGTCAAATCTGCCGTTGACGGCACTGATGATGCCGAAGAACCCGCTGAAGAGATTGGCGGTAGTGAAGAGATTGGGCACGATGTACGCTCCAATGCGCACTTCCCCCTCTTCGAAACGCTGCCATTTCTGCCGCCATTTGCGCCGCCTGGGGCGCTTCTTCTTCAGTTCAGCCGACATACGAGTGTTTCGCCCCCAAACACGCGATCGCCAACGTGGGCGAGGATCTCCGAGTTTTCCGGGACATAAAGATCCAGCCTCGACCCGAAACGGATCATGCCGAATCGCTCTCCCTTGTTCACCTGGTCGCCCGCTCCCGGCCAGCAGACGATGCGGCGGGCGATGAGTCCCGCTACCTGGGTGACCACAACCTCTGCCCCGGCATCACCCTCAATCCGGATCCAGTTCTGCTCATTTTCCCGCATTGCCCTGGGGATGTTGGCGGAAAGGAATCGGCCTTTCCGGTAATGCACCTCACGGACTATACCAGACAAGGGGATGCGGTTCACGTGGACGTCAAAGACGGACATGAAGATGCTGATCCGGACATAGGGGCTTTTGAAAAAAACCGTTTCCGGAACCCTTTCAATGGAGATGACCTTTCCGTCCGCAGGGGCTGCCACGGTGGCGGGGTCCGGATCCACAACCCTTTCGGGGTCCCTGAAGAAATGGCCCATGAGGAGGGTCACGAGAAGCAGTGCCCACGCTAGCACGTGGTGCTGCAGCACCGCAAGGATGAGTGTCGCGAAGGCCGCCATGAGCACATAGGGAATTCCCTCCCTGGCAAAAGGGATGTGACGGACCTTGTCTCGGAAATCCTGGCGTTGCATGGCAGATCCTTTTTTCCGCAAGACGACGCAAGAAACCTTGTTCGGGCGCCGTCGCCCCCATTTCCTCCAGTTTTCCAGGGATGCGGGCTGATAGACGCTTACCGCAACCCATACGTCTTTCCCGGTGGAGTTCCGACGGAGCGGCGCCGGAAGCGATCGAAGTGGTTCAGTCCATCTTGACCGGGTCCAAGAAGGGCATCATGGAGCGCAGTCGGGCACCCACCTTTTCGATGAGGAGTTCTTTTTCCCGTTCCCGGAGGGCTCTGAAGCCCGGCCTGCCTGCTTGGTTCTCCAAAATCCACTCCCGGGCGAAAGCTCCCGTTTGGATTTCTTCCAGGATTTTCTTCATGGCCTGCCTGGTCTCTTCCGTCACCACTCGCTTTCCCCTGGTGAGGTCTCCGTACTCAGCGGTGTCGCTCACCGAGTAGCGCATGAAGGAGAGCCCCCCCCGATAGAAGAGGTCTACGATGAGCTTGAGTTCGTGCATGCACTCGAAGTAGGCGATTTCCGGCTGGTAGCCGGCCTCTACCAATGTGTCGAATCCGGCCTTCACCAATTCGGAAACACCCCCGCAAAGGACCGACTGCTCCCCGAAGAGATCTGTCTCCGTCTCCTCCTTGAAAGTGGTCTCGATGACACCGGCACGGGTTGCCCCGATGCCCTTCCCGTAGGCCAGGGCCAGCTGCAGGGCCTGGCCGCTTGCATCCTGGTGGACGGCGACGAGAGAAGGGACCCCCGCGCCCCGGACATATTCACTGCGTACCAGATGTCCCGGTCCTTTCGGAGCCACCATGATCACGTCCACTCCTGCGGGAGGCACGATCTGCCCGTAGTGTATATTGAACCCGTGGGAGAACACGATCGCCTTGCCGGGTTTCAGGGATGGAAGGACGTCCTCCCGATAAAGTTGGGCCTGAACGTGGTCCTGCGTAAGGATCTGGATCAGGTCGCCCACTGCAGCCGCTTCGCGGGATGTGACCGGAGTGAAACCGTCTTCCACAGCCCTTTCATGATTGACGGAACCCTTTCGCGCGGAGACGACAACGTCCAGGCCGCTGTCTCGAAGGTTTTGAGCCTGTGCATGCCCCTGGCTGCCGTAGCCGATCACTGCGATCTTCTTGCCGCGAAGCAGGTTCAGGTCCGCATCCGCATCATAAAAAATCCTCATGGTCATCTCCTCCTGTGGTTGGGGCGCCGCTCGTTCCGTCGCAGGAATGGCGCGGTGATGCAGTCATTTGTCGCAAGAGACATCGGGGATTCAAGGGTTGAATCGCCGCTCTCCTTTGAAGAAATTCAGTGTTTCTTGCTCCTGGCCAGGGCTGCTTTCCCTGTGCGTGCGATTTCCACAATGCCGATCTGATCGAGCAGTTCGATGATCGCCGCGATCTTGCTTTCGTTTCCCGTCACTTCCAGAGTGTAGAAGTGGGGGCTCACGTCCACGACCTTCGCCCTGAAGATGTCCACGATACGGAGCACCTCGGCCCTGGTGGGTGCTTCTGCCCTGACTTTGATGAGGGCCATTTCCCGGTCCACGAATTCGGTGTCCCTGAAATCAAACACCTTGATGACGTTGATGAGCTTGTTGAGCTGTTTGACGATCTGGGACAGGATGTGATCGTCCCCCGTTGTGACGAGGGTGATACGGGTCAGGCCGGGTTCATGGGTTTCGGCCGCCGTGATGTTTTCGATGTTGAAATCTCTGCCGGCGAAAAGGGTCACGATTCTGGCGAGGACCCCGGGGACGTTCTGGACCAGAATGCCAATGGTATGCCTGTGTTTGCTGGAATTCTCCATGTTTGCTCCGCAGCCTAAGTCAGCAGCATCTCCGATATGCTCTTCCCGGCGGGAACCATCGGGTAGACTCCTTCCGCCGGGGAGACGAGGAAATCCATCAGGACGGGGCGCTTGATCGCAAAGGCTTCCCGGATAACCGGTTCCACCTCTTCGGGCTTTGTGGCCCTGAGCCCCACCGCGCCATACGCTTCGGCAAGGCGCACAAAGTCGGGACTGCTGTCCGCCAGGCAGGTGCCGCAGTAGTTCTTCTCGTAAAAAAGCTCCTGCCATTGGCGCACCATCCCCAGGAACTGGTTTCTCAAAATGGCTACTTTCACCGGGAGGCAATTGCACACGGCGGTCATGAGTTCCTGGATGTTCATCTGGATGCTGCCGTCCCCCGCGATATCCACCACGAGGCGGTCGGGGAATGCAGTTTGCGCTCCGATAGCCGCGGGAAGACCATATCCCATCGTTCCCAGTCCCCCCGAACTGAGGAAGGTGCGCGGGCGGGTGAAACGGTAGAACTGGGCCGCCCACATCTGATTCTGTCCTACCTCGGTGGTGATGATGGCGTCTCCTCCCGAGAGTTCGTGGATCTTTTCCACCACGTATTGCGGCTTGATGATCTGGGGGTCGAACGCATATCGCAAAGGATGGGCCTCACGCCACAGACCGATCTGCTCCAGCCACGGGGCCCTGGCTTCCTCCAGTCCCTCCACGGGTTCTGCCTCGGCTGTCTGTATGAGTTTCTGCAGGGCGTTCTTGCAGTCTCCCACGATGGGGATGTGCACTTCGACCGTCTTTCCGATGCTTGTGGGATCTACGTCGATGTGGATGTATTTTGCTTTGGGAGCGAATCCGCTGATCTTTCCCGTCACGCGGTCGTCGAACCTTGCCCCCACGGCAAGCAGGAGATCGGCGTTGGAGACAGCCATGTTGGCCTCGTAGGTCCCATGCATGCCCAACATGCCCAGCCAGAGGGGATGGGGGGAGCGTTTCCCTTTCTTGTCCCGGATTTCTGCAGGAAAACATCCCAATCCCATCAGGGTGCTGGTGACCGGCGCCCGTATCATCTCCGCGAACTGGAGCAGCTCCTCAGACGCGTCTCCATGGATCACGCCACCCCCGGCGTAAATGACCGGATGCCGGGATTTCTTGATGAGCTGGTAGGCCCTCTTGATCTGGCCTCCGTGGGCCTCCAGGGTCGGATGATACCCGGGGAGGTCCACCTTCTTGGGATATCGGAACTCCGTTTGCGCCTGGATGACGTCTTTGGGCAAATCCACCACGATGGGTCCCGGGCGCCCCGTGCGGGCCAGGTAAAAGGCTTCCTTGATGACGCGGGCCAGTTCGTTCACGTCTTTGACCAGGTAGCTGTGCTTGGTGCACGGCCTGGTGATGCCGATGATGTCCACCTCCTGGAAGGCATCGTCCCCGATCATGGCTGTGGGAACCTGGCCGGTGAAGACCACGATGGGTATGGAATCCATGTTTGCCGTGGCGATTCCCGTCACCGTGTTGGTCGCTCCCGGCCCCGATGTGACGAGGCAGACTCCCACCCGTCCCGTTGCCCTCGCGTATCCGTCTGCCATGTGGGCGGCTCCCTGTTCGTGACGAACCAGGATGTGCCGGATATCATGCTTGGGCATTTCGTGGTAGATGTCCAGCACCGAGCCCCCGGGGAAACCGAAGATGACCTCGACCCCCTCCCTCTTGAGGCATTCAAAAAATATTTGTGCTCCCTTCATCTTCATAAAAGTACCTTCATCGATTGGCGTTGACAAAAAAGCCGGCATCACACGGGAATTCGATCGCGGAGAGGCCAAACCCGGGGCTAAAGGGGATCTCTTCCAGTGGATCAGCGATTGTATGGAAATCAGCGAATGCTGTCAACATACGCCCAACATCCACAGGATCATTGCGCCATGATAGGGACATGCCAGGGTGGAAGGTGATTTTCCACCCGGCGCCTTCCGGAACAGGGGACCCGTCTCAGTCCCCTTCTCCGCCCCTCCCCACCACGCGGAGCCATCGAGCAAGGGAACCGTTCAAGATTCTCTCCGCCCGGTGGATATCCAGGCGATACTTTTCTGGAATGTAAGAGAGATCCGCCACATGAATGTCGTCCACTCTCCCCAGGAAAGGGCACGCAAGGAGATCATCTTCCGGCAGGTGCGTCAATACGGAGAACACATGGTTGAGAGTCCGCTTGCACTGCTTGATCTTGACCCCCTGCTCCGCGAAATTGTTGGCGAAAAGGGTGAGGCCCAGGAAGGAACCGTTGGGGGGGAAGTCCCCCGATTGGATCCCATCGCGCCGCAGCAGGTAGTAAGGCGCTATGACCGAAAGGCGAAAGGGGAGGTTTTCCGAGGGCCGGAATGCCCCCACTTGGTCGGCCAGGGCATCACGGAGTCGTTGTTTCCCCGGGTCGAAGTCGACGATGTGCAAGCGATCCCCCAGGTCGCCCAAACGCTGGAGCACTGCATCGCGAATCCCGGGCACGATGAACAGGTGTAGGCGGCAGCACGCGTCTTTGGCCATCAGTTCCGCAAAGGGCCGATCGACCTCCTCCGGTGTTTTCACCTGAACGACTTGAATGCCGGCCGTTGTTCGAGGGGATGCATATCCCAGCAGATCCGTCTTCTCCCTTGCATGGGGTTCAAAGGCGTTTTCCAGAGCATCGAGTTCGCTTTCGTCAAGGAGAGCGATGTGGGCGGCCTGGACGATGTCTTCCACCGCCACCACTTCCAGGATATGGCGAGTGAAGTCGAAAGGCTTGTGAGGCCCTGTCCACTCTTCGTATGGAAGTACCTGGAGTTCCTCCTGGAGAGACCTGGGCAGACGCTCGATGCTTCCCTCCCCCTGCAGGTTCTCCTTGGGAATGATGAGTGTCCTGCATCCCGTGCTGCAAGCGGTTTCGATCTTGAGACCCAAGGCTCCAACGGCTGTGATCCGCCCTTTGGTGTCGATTTCCCCCGTCATGGCCACATCCCTCCGCACCTTGTGATCGGAAAGAAGTGACACGAGGGCGATGGCAATGGACCCGCCTGCAGAAGGTCCGTCCTTCCGGGTGGATCCCCCCATGAAGTGCAGATGCACGGGCTCACCAACCCCGCGGGAAGCGATCCCCAACCGCTCTGCGCAGGTGAAAATCCCTGTCGTCGCCACTTTGCGGCTTTCGTCCATGACCCGTTCGATGTTTCCCGTGGCGTGGACAATGCTCAAGAAACCCCGGCGGCCTTCCCCGGCAATGGAGATGGTGCCCATTCGCGTGGCCTGAATGGGAATGATGGAACCGATCCCTTTGTCCACATCCACCCCGAGGGCCAGCATCTCCCCCAGGGCATCCTCGGGGTTGATCTGGCGGGGACGGGACGGCTCCTTGAGAACGTGCTTGATCTTCTCCCGCGTGATCCGCACCACCTCCGTCGTCTCTCCCAGGATCCTCGCCCGCTGCATTCTGAGAAAAAGGGTCCGGATGACCCGCTCCAACTCCCGAACCCCTGCCTCAAAGGTGTACGTGCGGATGAGATAACGCAGCAGGTCCGCTTCCACCTGGGGGTCGAAATGGATTTCCTCGGGCGGAATCTGATACTTGCGCCTCAACCGGGCGATGAGGTGATCCCTGGCAATGGCGACCTTCTCCTCCACGCTGTACTGATCCAGGGTGATCACTTCACAGCGATTGGCCACCACGTGCGGAACCGCCTCGAGGGTGTTGGCAGTGAGAAAGAAATGGCAGTTGGAGAGGTCGATGTCCACGGTTGTTTCCGTGTACTTGTCGTGGAAGAGGTGATTCTGTTCGGGATCCAGAATCTCCAGAAGCGTGGCGATGGCGAACTTCTCCGTCTTGTCCGCCTCGTCCAGGATGAAGAGCCCGTTCATGGCCTGCATCTTGATCAGTCCCTGGACAATGGCGCCGGGCTTGGATCCCTCATAGGTGAATCCGTGCCCCCGGATATCCGCCTCGTCCCGCATGCCTCCCAGGGAAATCTTGTGGTACGGGATCCCCAGGTTTTGGGCGATGGAAATGGCAAAGGAGGTCTTCCCCACACCGGGCGGTCCCACGAGCAAAAACGCACTTCCCGTTCCCTTCCACGATCCCGTCTCTGTGTCCTTCAACTGACGGTAACGCCAGATGAGGTTGGTGAAGAAGTCGCAGATGATTTCCTTGGGAACTTGTAGACCGTGATGCGTCCGGTTGAGACCCTCCTCGAAGGCCCGGGGCGTTACTTGAATGCGCTTGATCTTGCCCCACGGAATGGCAAGAAGCGTCTCGATGAGTTCGATGTACTTGGAACCGCTGTGGCCCACGGCGTTCAGCCTGTTCTGCTCGATGACATCCACCACGTCCCGAGGAATGGCAGGGTTGGCGCGGGCTTCCTCAATGCGGTCCTTCAGGGTCTTCTGACCTGCTTCACGGGGCTGTGCCGGGGGTGATGGAGTCGGTTGATGGGGACGGAATTCCGTTGTCTCCGGCTCCTCTTCCAAATGAGCGTAGAGACCGGTCAAGAAGCGTTTCAGCAACTCCTGGGGGTCCCTGGCGTCCACAGTGGCCTCGGGGAGATCCAGTTCCTTGAAAAGGTCGACCAGCCCCCAACGGTCCTTAAATGCAAGGAATGCCTTCCTGGCCTCCGTCTCGCTTCTTTTCACAAGGAGCGAAAACAGTCGCAGGACCAGGCGAAAGGAACGGCTTCTCTTCAACAACGAACGAGAAGTGTCTCGACTCTTGCGATAGATTTCGCCCAAAACCCTGTTCCGGAGTTCGGCATCCATTTCGGGAAAGATTTCCAGCAGAAACTCCTCCGGGGCTTCTTCGAGAGCGCCGCCAAAAGCGTTGAGGATAGAGGTGATGCGCTCTTCCAGGGAAAGCCCTCTCTCCGCCTCGTCCAGCAGTGCCAGGAACTGTTCCCCCTTGAGCCCGTTCATCTCATCGGAGAGGGCATAGCGAAGCATGCGGTAAAAGGTGGGGTCTCCGCTGCGACGGTCAAGGGCGAACGACACGTCGGCCAGAATCACCTCCCGTTCGGTCCGTTCCGGATAGAGCACGTGCTCGGCTTCATGGCGAAGAAAGAATTCGGTGAAGGCAAGCATCTTGTGCTCTTCCCGTGAGCCCTCGCCAAGCGTGGCTTCGGGATCAGCGGGAATCACGAAGGAGAGATAATCAAAAATCCGTTCGTGTATTCTCAGGAACCAGCCGCTTTCGTCGCCCGTAACGACACTGACGGTTCGGATGCGGTTGTTCTCATCTTCCATGCGGACGATGGAGAGCTTCTCAGTCAGACGCCCGAGGCGAAAGGCGTCCGTTCCCCGCTTGTTCCGGAAATAAGGGGCGATGCGCCGAGCCACTATGGCTCTCAGGAACTCGACGACACCCGCCACCCGAACCTCGTCGGGCAATGGAAGAGTGGCCAAAATGCGATGATCGAATTCCATGGGGAACATGCGCTTCTCCGGGTCACGGCCCAAGGCCTGTGTGAAAGACGGGTTGACCGACTATAATCGGTCACCTGATTTCATTCTAACTCAGTGCCCATGAGATGAAATCCTCTCCATTGTGTCAACCTCAAAAAGACAGGGGTTGAAATCCAGGTGAACCAGAAAAAGGGTCAAGTTTTCCCTGCCAGCATTTCAGGATCCATGGAAAAATGCCGATGAGTGTGAACGGACCGTTGGGGGCGACAACGTTTGAGCTTTTTCACCTCACACGCCCTGAAATCCATGGTCATGGGGCACGAGGGCCGACTTAGACGCGGTTTGCGTCCCAAAGGTCCGTGTCGCCGACGGGGATTTCCCGCGGAGTTCTCTGGAGCCGACGGTGCGCAAGGAGAATGGAGTTCCAGGAGCAAACGGGCTGAAAGAAACAGGAGCAAGCTGGCTTAAAGAAAGGAGATATGGATGCAGGTGCAGAAGCTCTATCACAGGTGCGGTCATCCTGTCCTGGTGGCCAGGAGGCAGGTGGGGAACGCGACGGAGATCCTTTTCCTCGATGGGGAGCGGCCGTTCATCGACAGAAAAGACGGGAGCAAGAGCCCCAACATCGTCAGGGAGTGTCCGGAATGTTCCGGCTTCATCAAGATGGAAAAGCTGCTTTCCGTGAAGCCTGAAGCGTCCAAAGAGAAAGGTCCCACGGGGTACATGCCCGCAAGAATATAGAGTGGAGGCGACCGCTCGTTCCCATGAAAGGATCGTGGTGGATTGATTCGGAAGCAGTGGCGGAAGCTTTCCCCGGTCTGAAGACGATAATCCGCCTCAGATGTAGGCGAACCAGAATTCCTCGACCCGCTGGAAATTGTTCCGCACTCTCCCCCCGCCGCTGATGATGTCACCATGGCCGGGGCACAACCACTCTACATCCAGTGACGCCAACTCCCGAATACTTTGCTTCAGGGCATCGCCGTCCCCCCCCGGAAGATCGGTTCGACCGAGACCGTCTTTGAACAGGACGTCACCTGTGAACAAGGCCCTTTTCTGCGGCCAGTAGATGGAAATGGAGCCTGGTGAATGGCCCGGGGTGTGGAAGATCTCCAGGGAGATGTCTTTCACCGTGAGCTGCCCCCTATCCAAGAAAAATGACGGCAAATAAGCATCCGTATCCATCGTGGAACCCAGGCTCTTAGACATTTGATCCAGCAGCTGCCAGTCGGTTTGATGCATGGCAAACAGAGTCGGACTGTCTTTGAACAACCTGACCGCCTCCACGTGGTCCGGGTGCGCATGAGTTGCGATAACCAGGTCCACATCGACGACGTTGAGACCTAACTGCCTCAAACCGCTCTCCACATGACCGAAAAAATGTGCATGCCCCGGATCGATGAGTATCCGTGCCTCACCCTCTAGGAGGTAGGAGTTGCAATTGTTTGCCGCCATGGAGTTCCAGAGGAACCCGTGGGCCCCATCGAACAGCTTCACAGGCTTCTCAGTCCTTTCTTCCCTGAAGGAGAGGGGCGGCCGCCATGCCAACGTTTGTTCAGCGGGCAGCGCGCCCCCTCTTCCATTCTTTGAGCTCTCTTAAGGCGGGCGACGATGCCAGGGGGGAGAAAAGCATCAGCCCCGCTTCATTCTCGATTCCGCAACCGATTGTTCCAGGCATCGTTCCAAGAGACCTCCATCCCTTCAGAAGCCTGTTGTGAGCAACCCAAGCGAATGATGCCGTAGAATCTTAAAAGGTTCCCCTACATACGGTAGTGAGCACCTTCCTCATATCTTGCCTCCGCCCCCTTCGAACACAAGCGTCATGCTCGACATTTTGGGATCATTGGTCTTCACCAGGGTATACTTCTTTGCGCTGCCTTTGCAACTGGCCGCATTCACCTTCAGAGTGATCTTGCCCTCCTGTCCAGGAGGGATTGCCTTATCGTAATCGGCAAGCTTGACACCTCAGCCCGGTGTGATTTTGGTGATGAGCAACACGCCCGTCCCCACGTTCTTCACTCTGAAGTCATGCGAAATCTCCACTTCACTGGAAGAGTCGCTGATGCTGAAATGTGTTTCCGGCACGACGATGGAAGGCATTCCCGTTTCCGGCACCCCAGGGGAGACAACCCCCCCCTTACCAACGGACGAGTCCGTGGAAACCGTCGTTGCGGGCTTTCCCGCGCAGCTCATGAGAAAGCCGCACAGGAAAATGACAAAAAATGATTTCCAGACAATCCTCATGCACTCCACCTCCTTTCCTTTGTTTCTTGGGAGATGCCCCGATGGCAAATCCCGTCTTCTCCACTGCAGGCTGCGCCACGGATTGCCAAAGAATCCTGCGCCGGTTCCCACAGGGCGGACCATGTACAGGATTATTTCCCCTCCTGCACGGTCTCTTTAAATGTTGCCATAAGAACGGCCTTCTTGGGAAACGGAAAAGATCACAAAGGCTCCCAAAAGGCAATTCTCTCCACTTCCGCCTTCCCGTGTGTGCCCCTGCGATCGCTGTGACCGGGGCAATCTTTTTTTGAAAGTTTGGCTTGTGGGAAGCCTGCAGAAAAAACGGGACATTTCCTTCGATCTGGATTAAGGATGCTTCGCAAGGGCGCACTGGTCGAAACGACAGACGGCAACAGGATCCACATTATGAAACCAAGGCCAAGTGGGTTCGCATCCAAGAAGCGGTCAAAAATGCTCATGCGCTCCGACGTGAAGCTTACCCCCTTCGGGATTGTGAGCGCATACGCAATCGTGACGCTTAGCTGGACGCTTTTCTCGGATCACGCTCTCGGCTTTCTCATCGGGGACCTGGAGTTCATGAGAGCCGTACAGAAAAGTATCCACATTGCCTATATCGTTCTCACCGCATGGCTGCTCTATGCGTTAATCCGCCGAGATACCCTCGCCATGAGGCGATCCGAAGAGGCACTGAGAAGGAGCGAGGCCAGAAATCAAGCACTGCTCAACGCCATACCCGATCTCATGCTGCGCATCAGCCGCGATGGAAAATTCCTGGACTTCAGGGGGGCGAAGGGGTCCGTCCAGACCCTTCCCATGGGAGGCTTTTTGGGAAAGGGAGTGCAGGAAGTGATGCCCGTCGATATCGCTCAACGGATGATGGCGAACATTGAAGACACCCTGGATACGGGAAGGGTCAGCATCTTTGAGTACGCCATCCAGAGGGAAGAACGCACGGAGTACCAGGAAGCAAGGATCGTCGCGAGCTGGGAGGACGAAGTCCTCACAATAGTGAGGGACATTACGGAACGAAAGCAAGCGGAAAAGGAGAGGGAAGCGCTCATCGAGGAGCTTCAGGATGCCCTTGCCAAGGTCAAGACATTGAGCGGCCTGCTGCCCATTTGCGCTTCCTGTAAAAGAATTCGCGACGACAACGGATACTGGCAACAGATCGAAGCATACATTGGAGAACACTCAGAGGCGGAATTCAGCCACGGGATCTGTCCCGAATGCGCAAGAAGGCTCTACCCCGATCACTACAAAGGCAAATGATCCCCTCTTTGTCCGCTCCCGGGAGTCTTCACTCAATCTGAACATTGCTGCACAGGCACGGGAATGCCTCCCAGGAACAACCTCAGCTATTTTCCGTCCATCCTGCAGAGAATCGGACCGTCAAGATGATCTCGGCCCATCGCGACGATGACCCCTGCCCCGTTGTATGTCGCTGCTTGAGCCTGAGAGGCTCGAAAAAAATCTGGATGGGGATGAAATGAAGCAATGAAGATTTATTTTCTAGAGATGTAGGCGTGGCGGCCAAGTGAATCTTGGATCCCCCGAGGAGGCTTGCACCTCACGGGGTTCTGCCTTGGGGATCGACAATGGCATGCTTTCACGCAATGTGGCTTCATGACGGCAATCAACGGCAAAGGGGGACACAAATGGCAAGACCGGAGGAGATGTGGCAGTGCCAAACAAACAATTGCGGTTATATCTATGATCCTGACAAGGGGGACAGAAAAGGGAAGATTCCCAAGGGGGTGAAGTTCGAAGATTTGCCGGATTCTTGGCGGTGTCCCGTTTGCGGGGGAACGAAGAAATGCTTTCGCCCCTTAGCGGGGCCGGGTTCGACTCAAGAAATCCGATGTGAGCTTCCCACTTCGGCCTCTTCATGAAATCCCAACCCACACAGCCCATCATGCAGAGGAAGCTGTCTAAAGCAAGCCCTTTTCTTTCAGGATTTTTCTCGCGGAAGTCTCGGATACCTGGAAATATGCAAAGGTACTGAGCGGTGCAAGGTGGCCCAGGAGTCCCTGAATCGTCCGGAAGGGGACTCCTGCTCGAACCATCTCCAGAGCCCGAGTATGTCTCAAGATGTGGGGGTGAGACAGTTCCCGGGGAATGTTCGCCTCCTCCGCTCTTCGGTAAAATTCCCTCCTGAAATTCCCTTGGTCCAATGCGAAGACCCTCCCTCTCATGATCGGGAATTCACTCAGGTATTCTTGGACCAACGTGATGAGCTGGGAAGGGACAGGGATGCTGCGCCTCAAACGCTTGGGGGATTCATGGGGGCGATTGGAGATGTATATCTCCTGCCTCTCGAAATCGATGTCCGCCGAATCGTCAACCCTCAAGATTTCCCCAACTCGCGCACCTGTGTATCGCAGCATGAGGAAAGACAGCCAGTATCTTCCCCGGACTCTCCGAAGAAAAGGCGTGGGTGCGCATCGGTACCACGCCTCGAAGGACTCCATGAGCTTGTCCAATTGAAGGTTGTCGAGGCAACCGATGGAAACACCGGAATTCAAGGGGGTGCCCGTCTTCATTCAAGACTCCTTCGGCCGCCGGGGCCAACCGAAGATCCGGTTCAACCATGGGAAGGCCGCTTCCCGCCTCAGGTTCTCTCTCAACATAATACTTCTATTTGAAACACGAAATACACGAAAAAAATAAATTCAGTGTATTGACTTGACCCTCTTCCGCACTTAAATTCCGGTCGTGGTGAAAAGGAGTCTGACACATTCACAACCAGAAACTTGAGGAGGATAAAGTCATGGCTGTCATCAATTTCCCACGTTTTCCGAGGTTGATCAATGATCCTTTCGTGGAAATCACAAGGATGAAAAGAGAAATGGATCGCCTGTTGGAGGTCTTTACCGGTACGGGCTGGATGCTGCCCGGTTCGGGAGTCTTTCCTCCGGTGAATATCGAGGACGACGGCGAGAAATTGGCCGTCACTGCCGAACTGCCGGGAATCAAGCCGGAAGACATGGAAATCTCCGTGGAAGGAAATACCCTCATTCTGAAGGGTGAAAGGAAAGCGGAGGTGCTGGAGGGGGTGAACTATCATCGCCGGGAGCGGGTCTCCGGAAGGTTTCACAAGGCCATCACGCTTCCTTATGAGGTGAGTGCAGACGGTGTTGAGGCCCATTACGGCAATGGAGTGCTCAGGTTGGCACTTCCCAAGGCGGAGCATATGAAAGCGAGGAAAATCGAGGTGAAAGCCGCCTGATACCCCACAGGGGCTTTGCTTCCCGTGGATTCCAGCGCAATTTGAACCTATTTTTACGCCGTTCTTCGTATGGAAGCGGTGAAAAGTTGAGAGTGTCTGTCGCGGGGTGTAGAACCCATCACCGAACAGGCAGAAAAGACAATATTGCACTAAAGAACACGAGGAGGTTAAGAAACATGGAAAACAAGGACTTGCAGGTTGTTGAGAAGCAGGAGGTGCTGTCCTCCGCCGAAAATACGAGGAAGGTTCCGGTCTTCGCCCCACCGGTGGACATTTATGAGTCCAGGGAGGCTCTCACCCTCATTGCCGACATGCCGGGTGTGTCCATCGAAAACCTGAGCATCGACCTGGACAAGGACATCCTCACGATACGCGGCTCCACCTCTGTGGAGGGGGCCAACGGTCGGACCCTCCTTCGCGAGTATGCACCGGGGGATTATTACAGGCAATTCACTGTATCCCAGTTGATCGACAGGGATAAAATTGAAGCCTCCATGAAGGACGGAGTGTTAAAACTTGTCCTCCCAAAATCGGAGTCTGCAAAACCGAAGCGGATCGAGGTGAAGGCATCTTGACCGGCCCAAGCGTCGCCCACTATATTCAAGGCTACGGAGCTGTAAGACTCAGTTGCGCGAGGGTGCTGAAGATGTAAACCAAATGATTTTGATGCTTCAAGCCCATTGTCATGGGGTGAGAACCTTCTCGAATGCTCTGCACAGACGTTGATCCCGCGAGGAGGGGGCGGCAAATCCCGAATGCCCCCCTCGCAGGCAACGCAACCCTTGAAACCTCCTTCATGCGGCAATTCATTCTTTTATTGCCATGTTGGCTTCAATATAACCGGTAAACGAAGCATCGAATCACGGGTTTAACGATAGCTCCAGTGGCCGGGAACCCACTCCCCGTAGCGGTTGTAACGGCCGGGTATCCACACTCTGCTGCTGCAATACCCGGACACCCAATACCCGCTGTAAGAATAGTGGCCAGGAATCCAGACACAGGGGGCCCGATACCGGGGCGGGGGTGGATCATAATACCCGTAAGCATATCCAGGGCCGTAATATCTTGAAGCATTCAAAAGCATTCCTGCGGCGACTCCGGCGGCACCACCAATGGCTGCGTCCCTGGCACTGCCGCCCACTGCAAATCCCATTGCCGTTCCCAATGCTCCAAGGGCCAAAGGATCAAATGCCTGGGCACTGGATATGGCAGTTCCCACGACCAAGATGGGCACCAACACTATGGCTGCTGCGATGCTTGCTGTTTTCATGTCTGGTTCTCCTTCCTTGTCGAATTCATTGCCCCTGCCAGGAGGGCCTTGAGCTCTTGCCTCCGTTGAAAAGCAACCCGCGTGCCAGCCGGTCGTGACCTTCCCATAGTGCTTGTTCCCATCCCCATGGGCTGGGGTCGGTTCACCTACCGCCCACCGCTCAAGGCGGATGGCAGACCATGGCAAGCCCTGACATGCGACCGAGGCTTTACCGGGTTACAGAATTTGCACGCTTTTACGATCGGTTGCCAAAAAGGTTCTTTTCATCGAGGGCGCCCACAAATCGTCCCGGGAGGGGGCAGTTTTTTATTCAAGTGAAACCGTGCTTGCGACGATAGTACAGGTGAGCCACATGGTTCTCTGTAACATCTTCCCAACGAGGCCCGGGTTGCCCCACCCGGGCCTTTCCCATTCCGGGACCCCACTCCGTTCCCTCTTTCACCGGCGGACGAGGGAGCATTGTCTCAAGAAACACCACCAGGGCACACAGTACCCAATGCGATGGAAGCAAAAAGGGATCAAACAGTTTGCCCGTTATCCTCTCGGCAGAAGCGGCGAACCTTTCGTCCCTTTTGGCGACCGGTGTGTTTCCACAAGGATTCAAGACGTTCCCGCGTGGAAAAGAACCAATAAATGTGACATGTCGTCATTTCTGTGGTGTTTCGTTGTTTGCAACCCCTTGTGGTATCATTTGCCTCTCAGCCATGTTGCGGGTGCCTCATCTTGTGCACGGATCGGGCACGGATGTCGTATCGAGAATCCCCGTCTCGACGGCATGGGGGTTGCTGAAGATGATCTGTCCGTGGGCGATGCAACGGATCGCCTTTCGGCTTTGCCGACATTCCGGGACATGGTAGTATTTTTGGCGCACGTTCGTTGTCTTGCCAACTCTTGGATGGGGGAACAGCAATGAAACAAAGGGCCGCATTGAGTCAAACACTACTGATCCTGTCGCTTCTGGTGGGAATGAGTTCATGCGCATATCCTCCAGGTCCGGGTCCCTATTATGCGACAGCCCCCCCCCCGCCGCCTGAGACCTACTCCAGCCTGCGGGTCGGCTACGACGACCAGCGATTCGTATTGCAGGTCGTCGACCGAACGCCCATGGGGTTACACAGGCTTCCCAGGACGGAGCAGCTTCTTTATGACAAAGGATATGACCGGGTGAGACGGGAGAGGGATGCGGATTTCGCTATCGATATTACTTTGTCTGCCGGCTTGCGTGACAATCCCGATGTGCGTGCGGGGCAAGCGCTGGGAGGTGCTCTGGCTGGTGCTGCGGCTGGAGCGATCATCGGCGGGGCATTGGGTGATCCTGGACCCGGCGCCGCCATCGGCGCCGCCAGTGGGGGGTTGCTGGGCCTGGCCGCTCCTGCGGCCACGTCGGTTGTGCGAATTGACGTGAACATTCAGAGTTTCAGGACTGGGGAAACCTCTTCCGCGACGGCCACGGTGGACTTGGCACGCGTGCCGCCCCCGGAGGCATTTCACGTGATCGACAGTGAGACTGCCCGCCTCGTGGCGACACTTCCCCGGAAATAACGGAGCAGTCCCTTCTCCCTTTCTTTCATGGAGCCTATAGCAGGGGCTGCCCCAGGGCGGCCCTTCACGTGGGGGAGGGGAGGGCCCCTGCAGGCTGAATGACCTGTCGTCCCGGGCGCTCAGACCTGCGACATCCAATAAGGCAGAGGGGAGAAACCAATGCGCGTGTCGCTGGGCAGGCGCCTGCGGCGGTGCCCCCTGACGCATTGCCTGGGAGTTCGGCCGAACTGGGAGGACTATGCACCCCAAGCAAGGGATGCAATCCGGAATGCGGACGTCATCTGTTATCCTGGCCCCCACTACGGGACGCTGTTCGAGTCCCTTGGCAAGGGGATTTTTCCCCTCAACTACTACCCTTTTTTGGGCAACAAGATCAGGCAGACCTGCCTCTTCCAGTTGCTCGGCATTCCCCACCCCAAGACGCGCCTCTATTACGGTGGACATCGCCTGCGAAGGATCCGCTGGGACTTTTCCTTTCCTTTTGTGGCAAAAACGCCTCTCGGCTCGTCTCAAGGCTCGGGGGTGTGGTTGATTCAAAACGAGGGCCAACTGAGGACCTACCTCCAAGAACATCACCCTGCTTATATCCAGGAATACCTTCCCATGGATCGGGATCTGAGAGTCGTCCTGATTCAAGGAAGGGTTGTCCACGCGTACTGGCGCATTGCTCCGCCGGGGGAGTTCCGAAACAATGTCTCCAGAGGCGGACGGATTTCATTTGAGGGCATTCCCCCGGAAGCTCTGCAGTTCGCCGAGTTCGTGGCCGCAAGCTGCGGTTTCCAGGAAGTGGGGCTGGACATCTGCCTTGTTGAAGACCGGTACTGGGTCATTGAGGCAAATATGGTTTATGGCTTGGAGGGCTTTCGGCAGGGGGGGCAGGACATATACGAGATTTTT
>JAAYVE010000012.1 GCA_012517315.1 Deltaproteobacteria bacterium | reverse complement strand
ATTACGGGAAGCTGCAGCTTGTCGAAAAGGATGGAGGCCAACTGCTTGGGGGATTGGATATTGAACTCCTCACCCGCCAAGCGGTAGATGGCCGATGCCCTCTCCTCCAATGTCTCCTGAAACTGGAGATTCAAAGTCCGAAGGAGTTGCGGGTCGACGAGAATCCCTCTCCATTCCATTCGGGCGAGAACGGAGATAAGGGGCATTTCCAGGGACTGGAAAAGATGAGTCTGCCGGGTTTCCTCAAGACTCCGAAGGATCGGGGGCATCAGTCGCAGAGCGGCTGCTGCGTGCGCACATGATCTGCACATGTTTCCGTCGAGCCCCTCCACTCCCGAAACAGCGTCCCCCACCGGCAGCGTCTCTTGCGCGTCGACCTTGAGGGGAGCAGGGAACGGGATCCTGAGGACTTCTTCCGTGACGCGTTCGATTTTATGGGAACCTCTTGAAGGGTCGAGGAGGTAATTCCCGACCATGGAATCAAAGACCATCCCTTCGAGGCGGATACCATGGCGCAAGAGAACGACGGCATCATGCTTCAGGTCATGACCGGCCTTCTGGATTCCTCTATCCGAAAGAAGGGGTTCCAGAGACTCCATCACGATGGCTTCTTCCAGGTACCGTGTTGACCCGTCGGTCTCTCCGTGCCGGGAGAGGGGGACGTAGGATACAGAGTCCTCCTGATAGCAGAATGCGATTCCCTCCATTTCGCTGCGCATGGGATCCTGTGACGACGTCTCCACACGGAGAGAAAAGGGGATATTCCTTGCCAGGTGGCGAACCAGCTCCCCAAAAGCCTCCGGTTCGCGGATCACCTGAATCACAAAGTGAAGCCCGCCCGGTGGTGGGGACGAGCCTGCCTGGAGCGGCGTGCCCCACTCCTTTTTCAGGTTTTCCAGGAGGCTCCTGAAGCCCAGGTCTTCGCAAAAACGCATGAGTCTCTCGCGGTCCGGGGGCTCAGGCACAAATCTTTCCAGAGATGTATCCAGAGGGACATCGTTTTTCAGGGAGACGAGCCGCTTGGAAAGGAAAGCCGCTTCACGACGGTCCAGCAGCTTTTTTCTGAGGGAGGGGGGAGTGACTCCATCGATAGCGCCGTAGATTCCCTCAAGGCTCTCCCACTGCTGAAGCAGTTGCCGGGCGCTCTTTTCTCCGACGCCCTTGACGCCGGGCACGTTGTCGCTGCTGTCCCCCACGAGGGAGAGGTAATCGATGAACTGACCGGCGGTGACTCCGTATCGCTCCAGGATTTCCCGTTCGCCCATGACCCGGTCCCTCTGCGGGTCCCATTGGATGACCGAGGGATCTTGGACCAACTGGTGCAGGTCCTTGTCACCGGAAACGATGATCACTCGAGACCCGCTGTCCCTTGCGGCCCTCGTCAGGGTGGCGATCACGTCGTCTGCCTCGAAACCCTCCGCCTCCAGTTGGGGGATGCCGCACAATTTCACGAAATCCTTGATAAAAGGGATTTGGAGGAGGAGATCCTCGGGCATGGTCTGGCGCGTGGCCTTGTAGGAAGTGTACAGTTCATGGCGAAAGGTCGGACCCGGTGGGTCGAACACCACGCACAGGCTGGAGGGATTCCGCTCACGGACCACCTTGAGAAGCATCTGAGCGAACCCGTAAATGGCCTGGGTCGGCATTCCCCTGGGGCTTGTCAGGCGTCCCAGAGCGTAAAATGCCCGATAGATGTAACTGCTTCCGTCGATGACGTAGAAATCTTTTTCTTGTTCCATGTGTGTCCTCGAAGTGAAGAGTTCCGATGGATCGCGCCGGGGTGCTCACCGGCCTGCGGGAACCGGAGGGTTTACGGTTCAGGTGCTCAAGGACGAAGTCGCCCTCCTTATCGACATTCCTGCGTCACAGCGGAGGAGGAAGATACTCCAGGTTGATGTGGCTCATGGCATGGAAAATATTGCCCCGCACCTTCGGATTCTTCTCGTAAAGGGATGCAAGCAGCGCGCGGATCTCGCTTCTCTTGTTCCTGGCCGCGGAAGGACATGGGTTGGGAATGGCCGGCAGGGCAAGCTTCTCGCAAGCCCGTTTCACCAATCGCGAGGGTAGGAGAGCGAGTGGCCGGATGATGTGCATCGCCCCCTGGAAGAAGGGTTGCCTCGGTACAATGGTTGCCACCTGGGCTCCATAGCAGATGTTGATGAAGAAGGTTTCGATGAGGTCGTCCTGGTTGTGGCCGAGGGCGATCTTGGGACAACCGAGTTCCCTCGCTTTTTGAAAGAGGGTGGTCCTCCTCAGGCGAGCGCAAAGAAAGCAAGGGTTTTCCCGGTTCTCGGCACTGTGGGCCACCAGGCCGTGATCCGTGCGGACGATGACGTGGGGAAACCCTTCCCGTTTCAGGAACACTTCCAATTTTTCAGGGGATTCAGAATCGAACCCTGGATCTACGTGGACAGCCGTCAGTTCGTAACGGATGGGGATCCTCTCCAGACGCTCGCGGAGTAGCCATAGAAGGAGCAGGCTGTCTTTCCCGCCGGAAACACCCACAGCGATGCGATCTCCGTCCTCAATGAGGCGGTAACGATGGATGGCCTTTCCCAGGAGGTGCCGCACCTCTCGCTCAACCGACGCCATAAACGGCTCCCACCTTGCAGCAGCTGGATCGTGCAGTCGTCATGGATGCCCTGGGAAGGAGAGGTGGAAGACCCGGCGCTGGCCCATGGGGCGAGGGTTCCCCGCCCACCACGCTTGGAGTTCAGTTTCCGAGGCGGTCATACACCTGCCCCTGCAGGTTCAGATGGGTGACGGCGTTCTTGATGCCGGCAAGAGTCAGGTCCTCCATGTGGAAAACGCGCCGGATCAACTGAATGCTCGTGCTCTCCCGCCCCCAACGCGCCTTCTCTATAGGATTCAGCCATACGCTTACCGGGAATGCATTGCGCAGTTCCCGCAACCACTCCACGCCCGGTTTGCGCTGAGCCGTGAAAAGATCCAGAGATCCGTAGCAGGCCATGAGTTCTGCCGGCGCCATGTTGGCATCGCCGACGATAATGAGGCGGGTCGCGTGTCCTTCGTTCATGAGCTTTTCCCAAGGAACCGGGTCGGTCCTGGCAGGGTCCCTGAAAACGACACCATAGATGCAGTTGTGGAAGTAGCAGAATTTCGCGTCTGCAAATAGGCCGCGAATGTTGTTGAAAAGTGTGCGGACAAGGGGAATGTAAGGTGTCATGGAATAGCCGCCATTGTCCATGAGAACGATGAGCTTCACGCGATTCCGCAGTTCTCTCCCGAACACCAACTCGATTTCCCCGCCGTTCTTCGCGGTGCGGGCGATGGTCTCGTCCAAGTCGAGCTCCGTTTCGGGCCCTGAAGGCCTCAAGCTCCGGAGGGATTGGAGAGCCTGCCTAAGATTTTCCGCGCTGAGGGTGGAGTGGTCGCTGTAGCTCACAAATCGCCTGGCGCCGATCACCTTTTGAGCCGTCCCGTGAATCCCTTTGCCCTGCACGCGAATACCGCCACCTGGATGGCGGGCGGCGTGTCCGTACGGAGAGCCCCCGCGGGTTCCGACCCACCGGTTGCCTCCATGGTGGGCCCCCTCCTGGGCAAGCACAGTCTCCCAGAAACGGGCGAGGAGTTCGTCGGTATCCAATTCCTGGACATCCTCGGGAGAGAGCTTCCCCTGTTCCACCTGGTCTCGAAGCCATTCATGGAATGGCTTTGAGGAAAGCAGATCCTCCCAGCGGATGAGGGCTTGTGCTGGATCCGCCCCAAAAAAATAGGAGGCGAAGACCTGTTCGAAGGTGTCGCAGTGCTCGACACGTTTGACGAAAACGAGGCGGGCCAGCAGGAAGAGCTGGTCCAGGTCCCTGGCCATTCCGCTGCGAATGGCGTGGGTGAACTCGAGGAGGTACCGGACGCTCACAGGAATTCCCGCGTCCATGAGTGCGTAGACAAAGCCGACCATTAGTGACGCTCTTGTGGTGAGAGGGGCAGCCGTCGTCCTCAGAGTGAGGAGGGTTTCCTGATCCCTTTGTGCCTGAGGATGTCTTGGGTCCGTTTGAGGAGGGTCCCGATGTGAGGTATCTCCCTTCCGGCTCCTGGACCCCTGATGCCCATCTTTCGCATGGATCCGATCCAGTCGAGAAGCTCCGCTGTCGCCGGGGGCTTTTCGAAACCCTGTTCACGCAAGCGGTAGAAACTGACAAGACAGGTTTCGAGAAACGCCTCGGGGATGTCGGGGAAGTGAAGGCGCACGATTTGGACCATTTCATCGGGAGGCGGAAAAGGGATGTAGTGGCAGAAACAGCGCCTCAGAAAAGGATCGGAAAGCTCCCGCTTGGCGTTGCTCGTGATGAGGATGATGGGGGGGTGCAGAGCGGTCACCTTGTGGTTGATCTCCCGAATGACGAAGGAGCGTTCCTCCAGAACATCCAGAAGGTTGTCCTGGGTGTCGGAATCCGTTTTGTCGATTTCATCCAGGAGTAAAACCCTCCGGTCCTCGGAGAGAAAGGCGCGCCCGATAGGGCCGAACCGGAGGTAATCCCAGATGTTGTTGACATCCCTGCCTGTGTCCCCGCTGCCGAAGCGCGAATCGTTCAGCCTGAGCACCGTGTCGTAGACGTAGCAAAGTTCCTCACCCTTGAACGTGGACTTGCATCGGGCTTCCTCCATCTTTAATCCGAGGGCCCGGGCGATTTCAAAGGCGAGCTGTGTCTTGCCGGTCCCTGCTTCCCCCGTGAGCAGCAGGGGTTTTTCCATGGCGATGGCGATATTGACGATTTCCCCAAGCTCGGCATTGAGGTAGTAACGGTCTGTCCCTGCAAAACGCATGGAATCTCCTCGGGATTTTGTAGTGAATCTCTATGAGGCGGGCAGTGGATGCAAAAATGGTCGGCACTCCGTCGCCGCACGGAGCATCATAGTCAAAAGCTCCTCCGATGACAATCAGGGGATTGAAGTGGAGAGGGAACTTTAACCGCGGGGATCAGAAAGTGCTTGACATCGGTTTGCATCTCAGTGTAGAAAGCTCCTCTCCTTCTGCGAGGAAAGCGTGCGCCCGTAGCTCAGTCGGATAGAGCGTCGGACTTCGAATCCGCAGGCCGCAGGTTCGAATCCTGCCGGGCGTACCAGCATGAGCAGGGGCCGTTAGCTCAATGGGTAGAGCAGCTGACTCTTAATCAGGAGGTTCGGGGTTCGAGTCCCTGACGGCCCACCAGGAAAATCAAGGGGTTACGGGTTTTGGTCCGTGACCCCTTTTCGTTTGTGTGAGAATCTGTGTGAGAATTTCCTCGCGCTCGCTCATAGGTGGCCATTGCCTGCCTTGCCGCCCCGCTCACACTGTGCAAGTAGATTTCGGTGGTCGTGCGGTTCTCGTGCCCCAGTATCTCCTGAATGGCTACTATCGGAACGTTGCTGTTGTCCATGATCGAGGCTCCGGCATGCCTCAAGGCATGGAACCTGAAATACTTCACTCCTGCCTTCCTGCAGAGAGTCTCCATAATCTTCTTTCTGTGCTGGTAGGGTCCTTCCTTCCACTGTTTTGCCTTCCGGCACCAGTAACGCACCCAGAACACCCAGGGCTTGTCCTGATCGCGGGTTTGATAACAACGGGAAAGGATTTCGTGTAACTTCTCCGTCATGGGAACCTTTCGGGGGGTCAAATGTCCCCCTTTCTTCTTCCGGGTATACAGGGTGACAAATCGATTTAGAAGGTCCACTTCATTCCAGGTGAGTCTGTTGATCTCACCGATTGAAGATCGTCAACGAAAACTGACCCCTTTTCTCAGTGAAAATTGACCCCTCGGATGGATTATTGAAAAGACGCCCTCGGCCTCATGAGTGTAGCATGGGCAGAGCCGCTCTCAAGGCCAAGCCCTTCGGGTGCGCTGCCCATTGCAGCGCAGCCTTGACACCGGCACTGCCCATGCTCGCAGGAGCTGTGGCCGACGGCGAGGGGATGGCCTCTTTGACCTCTGGCTCAGGGATGATGAGCTCAATCAATCATTTCAGTGGACCACCTCCTTTCAGCTTGTCCTTCATGCGGAAGCTGTTTCCGTTGATGGGGAAAATGTGGGAGTGATGCACCAGGCGATCGATGATGGCGGCAGCGGCCACCTGATCTGCCGAGAAGATCTCCCCCCACTCCTCGAAGCCGTAGTTGCTGGTGAGCGCGATCGAGCCCTTCTCATAGCGGGAAGAAACCAGCTGGAAGAGCAGGTTGGCCTGTTCCTTGTCGATGGGCATATAACCCAGCTCATCGAGGATGATCAGGTGCAGATACGAGAAGGAAACCAGCAGGCTTCCGAGTTTTCCCGTGATCTTTGCCGCTCCCAGTTGCTGCAGGAGGTCCTGACACCGCATGAAGAGCACCCGGTACTTGGCCATGCAGGCCTTCACCCCCAGGGCGATGGCCAGGTGGGTCTTGCCCACTCCGGGAGGTCCCAGCAGAAGGACATTCTCCTTTTTTTTCAACAAAGGAGAGGGAGCTCAGCGCGATCATCTGTTTTTCGTTGAGCGAGGGCTGGAAGGTGAAGTCAAATTCTTCGAGGGTCTTTATGGCCGGAAACCTTGCCTTTTGAAGCCTGGCATGAAGGGATCTCTGGGATTTGTCCATGGCCTCCATCTCGATGAGGCTGCCCAGATAGTCCTCGTAGGGGAGCTTGTTTTGGGCTGCCCTTTGAGCCTCCTGCTGGTAGTGGGCGAGCACTTTGCGAAGGGAGAGGGACTTGAGCTGAGCCTCTAGGCGGGAGTGCATGGGGCGTCTCCTTTCGCGTAGAGGGCCATGTAGGCCGAAAGATCTCGCCTGGCCACCTGCACCGGGGCATAGGTGACGGCCTCGACAGGCTCCGGCTTTCGTAGCTCATCGGCCACGAGTGAAGCCACATCCTCGCTCGCGGCAATCCCCAGCTTGAGGCTCTCCCGGACCGCCCGCTCGACGGCCGGCTTTTCATAGATGGAAAGGAGCGAAACGATCTTTTTGAGATGATACGGAGCGTTCTCCCCGCAGCGCGCATCGGCAAGCTCTATGAATGATTCCCCCAGCTCCGGGAAGGCTTCCAGAAAGAGACTCTTGCCATGGGCTCGTTTTCTGGCCTTTTTCTCCAGGTACTCTTTGGAGAGTGCGCCATGCTCGGGATGAGGCAGGCTGATCCCGTGGCCGTGGATGACATCGAAGCGTGAGACGAGCTTCTTTTTCTGGTCGAAGACCTCGATCCATCGGCCCATGATCCGGGAAAGCCACACCCTTTGGCCCGCGGTAATGCAAAAATGACCCCCTACGGTAATTGAAAAATTACCCCCCTATCCCGGAAAAGGGGGTAAGGCAGATGAGCGACAAGTTATGTTTCCTTCCGAACCACACCTCGGGAGGAAGTTCCATGATCAAGCACGAGAT
>JAAYVE010000011.1 GCA_012517315.1 Deltaproteobacteria bacterium | reverse complement strand
CAGAAAAAGTGAAATGTTACGTGCTGGTTTCTTCATAAAGGATGGGGAGAAAACCAAATCATTGTTCAGATTCTTACGAAAACCATCGCCAAGAATGCTTTACTCAAGCCACCTCATAGGTGCTCCGGGAATTGCTGATGTCCATATGGGTTCCGATCATCTGCAACGCCTGCCCGTCCTTATCCCGTCGGGTGGCCACACCGCGGCCGAGAATCCAGCGCCAGCTCCCATCACGCGAACGCATTCGGAATTCGACGTTGACAGCTGGTGATTCGTTACGGATGCAGGCATCGTTGGCAGCCCAAGCCCGTTCTCGGTCATCCGGATGAATCAGCTCCAGCCAGGTGTCGGCTTTGGCAGGAAACTCCCCCGATTCATATCCCAGCATGCGAAAGTAGCCGGGGCTGTAGTAAACGTTGCCATTCGTCACGTTCCAATCCCAGATGCCGTCGTTGGTGGCTTCCATCGCCCGGCGGAAGCGGTCTTCACTCTCTTGAAGCACCTCCTCCATCCTTTTGCGCATGGTGATGTCATGGAAGATCGCCACTGCACCGGTGATCCAGCCTGAAGTGTCACGCACCGGGGCGCCAAAGACTTCGAGCCGCACCCTGGAACCGTCCGCGAGTCGAATCTCCATGTCATCAGCAGAGCAGGATTCCCCGGACATCGCTCGCACAAAGGGCAGGCGGTGGATGGGGTAAGGTTCGTCGGTGCCGGCTCGGTACGCCTGAAAGTAGGACTCACGCTCATTGCTGGCCATTGCGGGTGGCAGACTGCGACCCAGCAGCTCTTCACCCATACGATTGGCCAGTACCGGCCTGAAAACTTCCCCTTCAAAAAACGTCACACCCGCCAGCATGTTATCCAAAACAGCCCGGAGTCGTGCGTTCTGGCTCCCCAAAGCTGCTTCCACTCGCTTCCACTCGATGATGTTTTCATGGGACACCACAACCAGCACACGTTCATAGTCCCTGTACCGGGTCACACGCATACTGAACCACCGCTCTTGGTCGGGGGAGTGGCATGGATACTCCAGTTCGAATCCTTCTCTTATGCCCGAGATGACTTCCCGGATACCTGTTGCCGCAATGGAGGCTTCTTCCGACCAATCGCCCTGTGCACAGTCGCACACCTCCAAATAGTTGGCCCCTTCAAAGGACGTTTCAATCGAGCCGTTAGATTGAGCGAAAACATTCCACGACTGGTTCGTACAAAGGATGAAGCCCTCGTCATCCAAAATGGCCATATTGGCTGACAGGGCATTCAGGGCGGACCGTGCTAAGAGGCCAATATCCTCCATAGCCTTGCCTGTTTTGAAGAGCCTCCCTCTCTGTTCCCTGATCCGGGTCTCCAGTTTATCCTGAGCCTTTGGCTGCGCCCGTTTTGCATTCCGCTCGAGAGCGAATTGGATCGAACGATCCAGCAGCTCCGTACCGATTTCATCTTTCGGGAGGGAGTCGGCAATCCCTGCGTTGACGACTTCGGGGGCGATCGAGTGCTCTTCAGGTGAGGGTGAGGTGATAGGAAATCGCTTTTTTTAGAATTTTAGGTTAGCAGGTGTTGTGGCTTCTGTCAAGGCCAATTTTGTGCCGATTTCGGGAGACATGAAGGCAGGAACCACCACGGTGCTGCACCGTGGTGGTCGCCTCGAAGGGGAGTCCGTTGCAAATTGGCCTTCCGGCACGCTGTGTCGATCCAGGAGTGCCCGAAAGGCGATATCTTTCCCGGATCGAAGACAAGCCGCCCCCATAAAGCCGGTGAGGGGTCCCTCAAGCGACGGAGTTTCAGTGGTAGACCCACACGGGCTCTTCATATCCGGGCCAGCCGTCGTCGAAATCCTCCATCACAACCGGCCCGTCCGCGGGCGCTTTGATTTTTCCCTCATGAGGGTCCGGCGGCTGCTTCCACAGGCCCAGATGGCGGAGGATGCGCCCTATGACGTCCGGTTCATGGATGGGGCTGATGATCTTCATTTCGTAGCCGCATCGAGGACAGCTGAGAGGGTCCACTTCCCAAATTTTCTTTATGAGCTCCCGCCATGTTTTGGACGGCACCCGGCGTGGCTGATGGTCGGACACATCGAGCACGGTCGCCTCGAGATGGCCCTCGGGAGACGCTGGCTCATCACCAGGTCTGAAGACACCAGCCCGATGAGCACGTCGCTTATTCTGCCTTCAGCCTTGAGCATGGCCAAGACCTTGGAGCGGAAGATCTCTTCCAATTCCTTCAGGTCTCTTTTGGGCAGGCAATAAAAGGTCCCGTTCGGTCGAAACAGTCCATCGGCCACGATGGCATGAAGATGGGGGTGGAACCTGGCGTAATCCCCGAAGGTATGGATGACCATGATCATCCCGAGGATGCCATCATCGAGGCCTAGCAGGGTTCGAAAGAACATCTCCAGGCTCTCTTTGGCGCAGTGGCATGCTTGGGTGAGGAGCTTTCGGTCGTACTTGAAATAGATGCGCAGCATGATCGGAATGCTGAAGGCGAACTGTCGATGTGGGACGGGATAGAGGATGTTATTGGGGACGTCTTCCCCGAACTGAATGGTCTTCTTGGAATGGCAACTGGGGCAGAACCACCTGCCCTTGCAGGAAAAGGCGACGAGGAATTCATACCGGCAATCGGGGTTGGTGCAGCGCACCCTGGCGAATCCCTCGTGCAAATCGCCGCATCTCAGGTATTCCTCGACCACTTCGTCCACAACCGGCCGAAAGAAGCCGTACTGCTTCTCGCAATACTCATCATAGCCGGCCTTGAAGGCGGCATAGTGCTGGTGCAAGATCTTCCACAAGGGGGAATCAGTGGGCTCCCGGGGGTGATAGACGGGCGAGAGGGCAGGCATTGGAAATCCTTCCCACGGCACTGCGACTCACGTTTGACATGACGCCGCCATCGCTGCCCGAGCGGCATGGAAGGGGGCTGCTTTCCACTTGCGCTGCAATCCACCGGTCTTGGGCAGCACTGTGCGTTGCAGTGGACCGGTTGGGTCTGCAAGGGTTGCCCCGTGAGCACAAAAGATTGGTGAATAAACGGTGAAAGTAAGGCCGCAAGACTTGAGGGCGCTGTTGACCGGCTTGTCTGCCTGGTCGATCAGACCCGCTCAGTCCTCCCCGTGGTCGATCCTGAGGAGGCCAACGGCTCCTTGATGCATCATCGGGGTGAGGTTGTCGCCAGCAGTTTGCTTGGCCAATCTTTTAGCGGAAGCGGCTATTTTCATCCCCGTCCCTCGGCGGCCGGCGCCAGCCATGACGCCACCGGTTCGGCAGGGAGCAACCTCGGTCAGCCCTCGCGGCCCCTGGTCGAACAGCTGCAAGAGCGCATCGGTTCCTATCGCCGCGAAAAACGGCTTTTTTGGATTCTCGAGGCAACCCTACCATCCGGGTGTTTGCCTATTTGGATAACGGGATCGAAGCGTGGGCTTCCGTTCCGTCAGGGGCTTCAACCGGTGAGAATGAAGCGGTCGAGTTGCGAGACGGCGACAAGCGCCGTTATGGCGGCAAGGGGATGCTGACGGCGGTGGATAAAAGGCTCTTGTGACCGGTCCGCTCCGGCTGAGAATCTTCGGGGGCATAGACGGGTTCGGGCAGTTGGACATCGCCCCGGCTCTGAATCCTTTTCCACACTCCCTTGAGCGTATCGGCCGCGCGAGGCGGGGGTCAGACGGTGATAGTCGCGCAGACGCGAGGCCACCAGTTGGATAAGGAGGACTTTTCGTGGTGAGCCTGTGCATGGCCCTGGGCCTTTCGGAGATGGCCGGGAAAAACCGCAGAATCGAATCGCTTTTCCTCGATGAGGGATTCGTGGCCCTGGACGACGAGATGCTCTACCAGGTCATCACAACCCTCAAGTCTCTTCGAGCCAACGGCAAGCCCGTGGGTGTCATCTCCCATGTGAAGCGGCTGGCCGACGAGATTCCCTCCCAGATCCGGGTGGAAGAGCAGCGGAACGGCGTGAGCCAGATCCCAATCTTCGCTTGGATTCTCCCCGGGTTCGCCGGCGACGGGCCCGTGCGTGGCCCTGCAGACCATGGGTGAGGCGCCGCACCCTTTTTTATGCCAGGACGAGGCACCGCACCTCATTCCCCCCTTTCACCGGTTGGCCGCCGCCACCCTCCCCACGAGTTTGTCTATTTCCACCGCCACCACGACGGTGACCGAAATGAGAACGATCCTGAGCCATTCCATCGGCATGATGGGTTCCATCCGAAACACCCACTGCAATGCCGGCACATAGATCGTGCACAGGCATGCCGCCCCGCACCTCCAATGGGCTATCGAGGTGGTCTGGTACACGGGCATCCGCCCAGGCCCGAAAGAGCTGTTTGCCCTGAGATGGAGTGAACACGTTGATTTCGACCGTGGTGTTGTGCGCGTGATGGGGATGCGGGATCTGTACCGCGAGGTGCCCATGAGTGACGCCTTCAGGGCGCGGCTCTTGACCATGCGCGCACAAGCCAAGACGGACCACGTGATCGAGTACGAAGGCAGGCCCATCACCCAGCTTCGCCGGTCGGTAAAGAACGCAGCCAGACGCGCCGTCTGTTCATCGTCTTGTCATTGGCCTGCATCACATTCCACAAGAGACTCCCATCGCGATTGACCCGCACCACCAACAACAGGTTTTCCGGTCCAACGAAGAGTCCGATGTAGCGGAGGCGAACGCCCATGGCGTGAGATGGAGACGGTACGCATTACGGGGCGTCCCTCGTGCCGCAGCCGCAAGATCAACAAGGTGCGGCGCAACTGGTCCGGCATTCATCAGGGCCAGCCGAATACGGTTCCATCGCAGGAGGTTTACGAACGTCCGGCCTGCGGCGAGAAGGTCTACGACCACGGCGCCAAGCGCAAGATCGAGGCCCACTCGCCGGCTTTGGCAACAGCACTCGCCTGACCGTAGGGCGGGGAGAGCGGCCGAGCGGTGCGGAGAAGTCGCGTGACGCGCCTGCAACCGCGTCGCGAACGCGGGGGATGTTACCGACCTGGAGGGGCGCGATCAATCTGGAGATGTGCCAGGAAGGACTCGATGTTCTGGCTGGTAGTCGTCGCCGTGGTTGGTCTCGGCATCGCAGGCATCTCTTCGACGAGGCAGTTCCCTACCCGCACGATTGAACGCCGAACGCTGGAGCGGCTGGGCCGATCTGCTACGGTCGCAGTTGAAGGTGGGATAGGACTTGGAAGGCGCGCTACAGGCCCGTTCACGATGCGCCGATAACCGTGTACCTGTAACCCACCAGCGCCGCGTTAGGCAAGCCCGCCTGGCCCACGGAGAGGAAGGTCATGGCCCTGCACGTGGCGATTGCCAACCCTTCCGAGAGCAGGCCGCCTCCCCCCAGGAAGGTGCTCAAGGTCGCTCCGGTGGATGCGAAGATAACGAGATAGCCTGCTTGCCCTTCATCGCAGATAGCCAGTTCCAGACCTTGCACGAGGATGTTCGAGTCCCGCAGATGGTCGAACGTCAGCGGTCCACGTACCACGACGTCGTTCTTGTAGAGGGTGCCGCCCTGGGTCCTGTCGTCCGCGCGAAAGCCCAGCGCGCCCGACCCGGGGTTGACACCGCGCAGGTCGATGCCGACCCCCAGGCTGCCGGTAACGCCCGCGCAGTAGAGCGTGTGTCTGGCGTCAGCCTGCCTGTTTTCCAGCCCGATCTCGGCGGTTCCGCCCCCGAGACCGATGATAATCGTCGCACTCACACTGTCTCCGTTCCAAGTGTCGATTCGCCAAGGCGTACGCGAGAACATCGGACCGCTCCTTGTCTTGTTGGATTGTTGATCGTCCTTTGCGCGGAACCTCGTCCACGACCACCTGGACCTCAGCCCTCGCGCCCCCTTTGCCACGCATCGCCGCGACGGGCAGGAAGTCGCAGGCGCACGTCGATCCCAGCCGCACTTCTGGTGGCTGGAGGTTTGCATACAGCCTACCTTTATCGGGCAGGCGAGAGTTGGATGCTGCTCACTACATATCATTTTCTGGTCTGCCGAATGAAGGGTAATTTCTCAATAAACCCCGTGATTTCGGGCCTGCGTGTTTCACACGCAGGAACTGGCGATGGTCACGCCCAAACGGACGGATTTCGGCCTACGAGGAGAATCGGGGCGGTGCCCTTGGGATAGGTTGCGTCTGGTGGGCCGCTTCCCGAATCAGGTCGGGCAAGGGAAAAATGGCATTCAGTCCGCGTATGCGATCCTGGAGGTACCGCCAGAACGACACGCCCAGCTTCCGGCAGGTCTTCTTCAGGCTGATGAAGGTGTCGCGGCAGCGGCGGCCCAACTCGCTCCGCGTGCCGGCGCTGATCTTCCGCTTCTTCGCCCACTCCCGGATCTCGCCCTCCGAGAGGTTGTTGTGCAGGGGAATCTCCGGGTGGTCCAGGACCAGCAACAGGTCGTCCCGTTTCTCGTGAATCCGCCGCAAGGCTTCGTTCAGGTCCGCAAAGCCGGTCCGCTGCCGGAAGAGCCGCTCAAAGTCACGCTCCAAGGCCGCTTTGCCCTGCGGCGTCGGCGACTCGCGGTAAGCCCGCAGACGCTGGTAATATTTCCATACGGCATCGCGCACGCCGTCGATCGCCTCTTGTTCCCGCCGGCTCATGGGAACCAGCTTGCGGATCGAACGCTCCGCGTGCAGCCAGCATAAGGCGTGCAGCAACCCCCAAATCTTGAACTGCCCGGCGTCGTCGCTCACCAGCGGCTTGCCAACGTACAATCGGACTTTGAATCTCCAGTTTCAGGAGACATTGGAGGAGAGGGCATCGGCCATCTACCGCTTGGCGGGTGAGGAGTTCAATATCCAATCCCCCAAGCAGTTGGCCTCCATCCTTTTCGACAAGCTGCAGCTTCCCGTAAT
>JAAYVE010000010.1 GCA_012517315.1 Deltaproteobacteria bacterium | reverse complement strand
TCCATCAGCGCGACCCGCGGGCAAATCCGGATGCATTCCCCACAGTTGTCGCATTTGACGGCGTAAGGGATTTCCGCGTGAAGGAAAATCACGCCATACGGGCAGGCATTTACGCAGGCTCCACATTGGATGCACTTTTCCTGGACAACCCTGTACACTCCGCCCTGTTCCTCGATTGCCTGAACCGGGCAGGCAGCCGAGCAAGCTCCGCACTGCGTGCAATGACGAATCTTGTAAGCGCCCGGCTCGGGAAAAAGCGCGTCGATCTTGAGCGCTCCCAGCTTTGGATTGACTTTTTCAAAGTGAACCAGTGAACAGATAACCTGACATGTCCGGCAGCCCGAACAGGCTTCCTCATTTAGCTTGAATTTCATCGAGTTTTACCCTCTTTCTGCCAAAACGCCTAGGATCGAGCCTGCGCCTCGGCAACTTCAAGCTCTCTTTCATGTCCGACGGCAACCCGTTCCAGCACCTTGGAATCCACTGCAGACTGAGTCATCAGGCTGACAGCGAAGAAGACGACGAAACTCAAGGGCACGGAGACCAGGACATGCGACAGCGGCGGCATCTGGGTGAACCAGAGGAGGTAGAGGTACGACACTCCACCTGAAATGCAGCTCCAGAGAGCTCCCTGCGAGGTGGCCTTTTTCCACCAGATTCCGAGGATGATCGGGGCAAAAAGGGTTGAGCCAAGCAGTCCGACTGCGGCCGTGTAGAGCATCGTCAAAAGCTTCGGCGGGTTCAGGGCAAAGTAGATGGCCAGCAACCCCGCGATCCAGGTCATGACCAGCCCCATCTTGAAGATGGTCTTCTCGTTCGCCTGGGGATTGAAATGCTTTTTGTAGATATCGTTGACCGCCGCGCTGGACACCGCCAGGATCAAAGCGTCGGTCGTGGACATCACGGCGGCCATGACGGCGGCCACCGCCAGGCCTGCCATGATCCGGGACGGCATGTAGTGCTCCATGACCTTCAAAAAGACCGTATCCGCATCGGCCAGGTCGGGGAACAGGATATGCCCTGCACTGGCAACCGCGATGACGCCGAAGAAGATCATCACGGCATAGATCAGCATCGAATAGTTGAGGGAAAGCCTGGCTGAATTCGCATCCCTAGCTGTAAACACACGCATGACCAAGTGCGGGACCGTGCAGGCCGCGATGAACCAGACCAGGAATGCCCCAGCATAGCTGATAATCGGCTTGTCCACCACCGCACCGAGGGCCGGGAAAGCCGCGGTTCCCTGCTGGATCGTGCTGGCGAAGCCGCCGAAGCCCATGAAAACCGCGATGGCGACGATCACGACCATCGTGACCATCAGGATTCCCTGGAGGACGTCCGTCAAGGTAACGGCCCACATGCCCCCGATGGAGACGTACAAGGTGAAGACCAGGGCCGTGAGGACAACCGCGGTTTTATACGGGACCCCGAGCAGGTAAACGGCAGTCACTCCCGCTGCCTTCAGCTGCGCCACAACATACACTTCCATGCAGACGAGGATGACAAGGGGAACGATGATGTTGAGCAGCTTGTTGTTATAGCGAAAGTCGAGAAATTCCGGGACCGTCCTGACCCTGAAGTTCCGCAGCTGCCGTGCGACCAGGATGGCTGCGATGGGGAAACCGGCCACCGCGCCGGCGTACATGGCGAAGGTGTAGGGAATCCCCAGTTTATAGGCCAGCCCGTTGACCCCCAGGATCGATCCGCCGCTCCCGAGAGCAGCCATGATCGCCCACGAGTTGGTGAAGGTTCCGATCTTCCGGCCTGCAACCCAGTAGTCGTCGGAGGACTCGCTGACCCGCCTGGAAACCCAAACCCCGATCAGGATGCAAATGACGATGTAGCCAAGCGTAATTGCCAGTTCAAGGGTCTTCATTGTCTCTCTCTCCTATCCGTTCAATTTTCCCGTTTCTCGAAGACCATGCCTGCAAGGGAAATGACGGGCGTGAGGAACATCAGTATCCCCATGATCCAGCCAAAGTTTGAAACCCCGAGAAAGGAGGACTGGCTTTTGACCAGGGCAAAAGGCACGATGCAAAACAAAAGAATCAAAATCAGGCAAAAGAAATCACTTTTCGGCATTTCGAACCAGTTTCCGTTCCCCTTCTTCATTTTTTCGCCCCCTTCATTATTTTCTGCGTGCTAACCTCCGAACACCGGGAGAAACACACTGATTTCCTCCTTTTCTCCGATCTCCTCCTTTGGGTCCTGGATAATTTTGCCTTCCGCCATGAACACAAGGTATTTCGACAGCCGGTTTCCAGAAAACATGGGAATCTGCCTCTCTAGCTCCTCCCGAAGATCCTGGAAGGTCGCTTTTTCTCCGCATTCGAGGTCGGTTTCCCGGATCCCCAGCTGACTGATCAAGGAGCCGGTAAATTTCAGGTGAACCCTTTTTTTCCCGTTCATTCCGCCGAGGGTGGAACCG
>JAAYVE010000009.1 GCA_012517315.1 Deltaproteobacteria bacterium | reverse complement strand
TTTGCGCACCCCGGAACGGTCGTTTCCTTTCCGGGTGCTCGTTTGTAACAAAAACCGCGGATGGGCGGGCTCAGTACAATACCACACCAATGGGTGCCCGACTCTCTATCGCCAACGCCGCATGTGCTTACCGGGATCCCGTCGTTGTATGCACCCGGGTTCCCCCTTTCACGGAAATGGCGCGTTCCGCCGCCATGGATGTTTATTCCGCAGGCCTTTACCCGGTGGCAGCGTTCCGGCAACGTCTCAAATCGCCCGGAACTCGTGGACCTTCTTTTCGTGGAGCTGCTTTCTCTCGAATGCCTGCCGGATTCGCTCCAGCAGATCGTCCATTTCGGCGGGCTTCATGACGAAGTCGAACGCGCCCAGCTGCATCCCCTGCATCCCGGCCTCCACGGACGCATGGCCCGTAAGCATGATGACCTCCATGAGGGGTCGTCGTTTCTTCATTTCCTTCAAGGTTTCGATACCATCCATCCCGGGCATTCTCACGTCCAGAATGACCACATCGAACGGCTCTCTCTCTAGGAGTTCCAGTGCGGCTTTTCCGCTGTCCACCCCTGTCGCGTCGATCTTGCGTCTCTTGAGACGCTTGAGAATCGTTTCCAGAAAGTCCGGTTCGTCATCCACCACCAAAACCCTGAAAGCCTCCATACGTCCACCTCGTTGAAGAACACATTCCCTCCGCCGCAGGACGAGAGATCCGGCTGCAGAAGAAGCGCTCCAGGAGAGCGGAACAACCCGGGGCACCACTCTCCGAGGTCTGTCCGGGGGACTCCGGCCTCCCGGGTGAACCCATCGGAGAAATGGGGATGTCCTCGAAATCTCGGTTCCCTCAACGCATCAGCCCCGCTCCTGGGCAGATGGATTCTTACCCATCGAACAAGCCCCTAGAACGCCCATCGCGGATCCATCGGCGGCGTCTGGCTGGGTACCATGATGGGCAGGATGATTGTGAACGTCGTTCCCTTTCCCGGTTCACTGGCCACGGAAATGTTTCCTCCCAGTTTTTCGATGATGCTGTAGCTGATGGAGAGGCCGAGGCCAGTCCCCTTGCCCACTTCCTTGGTCGTGAAGAAAGGATCGAAGATCTGGTTGATCTGTTCGCTGGGAATCCCGGGGCCCGTGTCTGAAATGCTCACCGAGATTTGCCCTTCCCTCACCTTGTGACAGGTGACCACCGAAATTTCCCCGTTCCTCCCAACGGCGTCGATTCCGTTGTTGAGAATGTTGAGGAAAACCTGCTGCAACTGGGCGGAGTCACTTGTCGTCACGGGCAGATCCTCCGCGTACTCCGTGCGGATGGTGATGTTCCGGTAATGGGCTTCGTTGCGGAGAAAATCGATGGTGTCTTCCAGGACCTTGTTCACATTCACGCTTTCCTGCATGGGCTCCATTCGCCTGGCAAAACCCAGCAGCCGATGGGTGACCCGCTTCGCACGGTCCACATGTTGATCGATCTTCACCACGGCCTCCTCAAACTCCTGGAAGTTCTCGCTCTTGGCCAGTTCCTCCTCCTCGAGAAGATCCTTGATCCACCCAACCTTCTCCTTGATGACCGCCAGAGGGTTGTTCACCTCGTGAGCGATCCCGGCGGCAAGTTTTCCCAGTGCCGCCATCTTGGACGACTGCATGAGATTCGAGTCCAGAATCGCCTTTTCCCTGTCCGCCTTGATGAGTTGGCCGACCATGAGACGGGTGAGGAAGATCGTTCCCACGATGATGGCCAGAATTCCACCCGTGAGGATGCTCAATACGAGAAACCGTGCGTGCAGGAGAGGGGAGAACTCTTCCCCCGGATCCTCCTTCACCACCAGCAGCCATTCTTTGTTCCGGAGCCAGGTCATGCCGAAAAGGACGGTCTCCCCTTCGAAGGTTCCCTCTTCCACCCGGGTCCCCGAGAACTTGGACAGCTCCAGTTGCTCCAGTTTACTCATGACTTCCCCTGAGAAGCGGGGGGTTGTCTGGAGAGTCTTATCCCGGTTCACCACGAACGCGTCACCCTTCTTGCCCACCTGGGCCGCCTTCACCAGGTTATCGAAGATGTCCGTGTCGATGGTCGCCCTCAGAATCCAGTTTCGGTCCCCCTCCCGGCGAAGGACGGCGATGATGAAGTGGGGGAATTTCCGGAAACCGGTGAAAACGTCACTGATGTAGATCCCCCGCAGCATCACCTCGGGGAACCAGCTCTCGTTCTTGTAGTTGAGGTTTTTCAACTGATATGGGCCCACGTAGGCCACGTGATCTCCGTCTTGGCTGATGATCCCCAAATCCACGAACGATTTGGCGCGCATCTGAATGAGGGTGAAAACCCGGTTCAGATAATCCTCGTCGGTCAATTGATCATAGGAATGGGTGTATGCGAGGCTGTGCAGTTGGGACAGGCGCTCGTCCAGGAAAAGGTCGATGGCCGTCCGGCGGTTTTCCGTGAGCGTCTGAAGGCTCTCCATGATCTTTGCCGTGTAGGACACCTTGAACTGATGGTAGATCGTGTATCCAAGCACGAAAAGAGGGATGAGGGAAAAGGAGAGGGTCGTGGTGACGATCTTCCAGTAGAGCTTCTGGTAGCCTTTTTCGCCCATGCAGATCACCCTGAGGATTGTGCCGTTGCCCGCTGATCATGTCAGAAACACGAACTCATCACTTCCAGACGCGCTTTCCAAAACGGGTTTTACTGCATCCCAAAAAACGCCTCAGCCAGGCTTAAGGCCTGATCGAGGCCATCCGCCGGTGCCTCCATGATAAGTCAACGGGCCGGAAATGCCAAAGTACAAATGCAAAGCGGCTGAGGCAAGTCCTTCTCAACCCCTCAGGGCCGGATGTCCATGCAGGGGTAAATCCCCTTCCGGGCCCCTTCAGGATGCGGCTGGACAATGTTGTAGTTAATACTCCGGTTTTTCTGGGCGTGCCCTTTCTTTGCATCGCTCTCGAAGAACGCCCCATTCTCTTCGAGAATATGCTCGATGCGGTGCCGAAGCGCCTTGACACACTCCTTGCCGCTTCCCTCAAAGCGCATGGATCCCAGTTCGACGAAACCGTGCACCCGGGCGAGTTCATCCATGGCGATCGCGTGGCTTTCCAGGTCCCGGCCGTTTCGGATGTATCCCCACACCAGGTAGTTGGGGGGGATCTCCAAGGGTTCCTCCAGGTCCATGATGGTGTGCGGCATGATGATACACCCTTCCCCAACCTTCAGCCGGTTTTCCGGAGTCCCTCGAAGGAAGGAGTTGAACCCGACGAAGACCTTTTTCCCCATGTGCGCATGGATGATCTTTCCCCCATGGGCCGTGACGTTGAACCCTTCCAGCTGAGAACGGATGATGTAGCAGTTCTCCTGGGCATTGGCTCCCTTGCCTAGCTTTGCGTCTTCCAGGTATGCCCGGTGGGCGACGAGCACGTTCTCGCCGATTTCCGTCTCTCCTTTCACGACGGTGTAGCGGCTCAGAGCCGTATTCCGGGGAACCTTCGTTTCCGTCTCTTTGGTGAACACCTGGAAAAGCCTCTCGAATTCATGCTTGCGACTCTCCACGAATTCGATCATCTCCCCCTGGGGCTTTTGTCCGGGGACCAGGGACACATATTTTCTCAGGACTTCGGGCGGGTAGCGGTAATTGAATTCAAAGGCATCTCCGGCTCGAATCCAGATCCTTCCGGCCACAACGTGGCGGTGAACCAGTTCTCCCGTTTGCACGTAGGAGTATGCTCCAACGATGCAGTTGCGCAGTGTCGTGAGATCCACCGTTGCATAGGGACCGATGAAGCAGCCCTCCACGGGTGCCCCGTGAATGTTGGCATAGTGCATGGATACCGTGTTCCTGACGGTGAACTCCTCGGGACTCTCAGGGTCGTGGGAATTGTTGTGGACGAGATTCTTGATGAGCCAGCTGTCTTTGATGCGGATCACTTCGTCGTCGTGGAGAGGGATCTTGAGCCCGTGTGAGACGAACAGGTCCCCCTTCCTCTTCAGTTCATCGCCTCGCACGTCCGTTTTGTACAAAACGGAATGATCCACGAAGCATTTCCCCAGGAAATAGCTCCCGGCCAGGGAGGAGTTGCAGAACTGGAAATGGAATGGATGGTGGTCCGTCACACCGTAAAATGCGTAGAACTTGGCAAACTGGTCCGTGGGGACAGCCCCCAGCACATAGGGCTCCACATCGAACGCCGGTTCCCGGAGATTCACGTTGACACGGTCCACAATGCGGCTGATCAGTCGCTCCAGTTCATTCATGACTGCTCCTCTTCGATTGAGTGTCCAATCTGCGTTCATCCCGCAACCGCTCAAAGCCCCCCTTTCGGGCGCGCCCCCACTTCTCCGCACTTCCTTCTCCCTGCCCAAGCGAACTCAGCAGGACTCTGAGCAGGACTGGACAAACCCGTTTTCCAGCCCGAAATGTCCCAGCAACCCGAACGCCTCTTCGTACTCCTCCAGAGTCACCTTCCGATCCAGGGGAGGGAACCCTGCGGCCTTGTGCGCCGGAAAGTACTGCATCATGAGACTGATCCACACCTGAGGACCCATCTCCGACGCAAGGAACGCGAAGCTCTCCCTGCTGCCAGAAATTGCACCCGGAAGGACCAAGTGTCGGACTAGGAGTCCGCGATACGCGAGACCCTCCCCGTCCAGTTGAAGGGGCCCCACCTGGTGCCACATCTCCAGCAAGGCCCGGCGGTTGTGGACCACGTAGTCGGATCGCCCGGAAAAACGTCGGGCCAGGGCCCCATCGCTGTATTTCATGTCGGGCAGGTAGATGTCCACGATGCCGTCCAGGATCCGCAAGGTTTCCAGGTCTTCGTAACCGCTGCTGTTGTAGACCAGCGGAAGGCGGAAACCCTTTTCCACGGCGAGAACAAGCGCCGCAACCACGCCGTGCATCTGGTGCGTGGCCGTCACCAGGTTGATATTGTGGACCCCTTTCCTTTGGAGGTCCAGCATCCCTTGGGCCAACTCCTCAACCTCCATGGACCGCCCCACGCCCAGCTGACTGATGGGGTAGTTCTGGCAGAAAACGCACGAAAGCGTGCAGCCGGTAAAGAAAACCGTTCCTGAACCCCTGGAGCCTGAGATGGGGGGCTCCTCCCAGCGATGGACGTTCACTGCGGCCACCCTGAGCCTGGAATCCACCCCGCAGGCCCCCGTTTCACCCGAGAGCCGGTCCACCCGACAATGCCTGGGACACAGGGAACAGGACCGCAGCATTTCCCTCAGAGTCTCCGCCCGTCGACCCAGTTCCCCGGACGCCGCCAGGGACAGGTATCCCGGGGCTTCTTTCCCTCTCCTTCCCGTCTCCCCCCTCCACTCTTGCCGTAATTCAGGAGAGCTGTCCAACCCTCTTTTCAACCCAGGACTTCCCATCCCATTTGCCCATGAGTGTTCCAGAGCCAGCCACATCGTACCCGCCCATTGCCGTGACTCTCTCCCTGAAATCGCTAGAGACAATGATTTCAAGAAGCATCTGGATCTTGTCATCGTCCCAGACTTCCTCGGGAATCACCAGATCGTAACGCTCCCGGGCGATGGGAATGAAGTCCAATTCCAGTGCCCTGGCGGCGGCGTAGATGGCCATTCCCGCATCGGCTCTCCCGCTCAGGACATTGATGGCGACGGCCATGTGCGTGTATTCCTCCTGGTCGTATCCCCGGATCCCGTCCGGAGAAATTCCCTCCCGGGAAAGACAGTAGTCCAGGAGAATCCGGGTGCCCGCCCCTGACTGCCGGTTGATATAGATCACGTCCGGTCGTGCCAGGTCCTGGATCCCCTGGATTTTTTTCGGATTCCCCCGGGGGACGAGAAGTCCCTGCTGGCGCATGGCAAGTTGCACCAGGCGCACAGGCTTTCCTTTCAACTGACGCTCGATGTACCGCGTGTTGTATTCACCCGTTTCCGTATCCAGGAGGTGTGACCCCGCGAGGTGCGTCTGCCCCCGCCGAACGGCTATCAGGCCCCCGAGGCTCCCCACGTTGCTCGAAGACAGGTGCACCCGGCTGTCCCGTCTCTTCAGTTCATTGGCCAGCACATCGATGGTGTTGTCATGGCTGCCGATCATGATGAGGGTGTGATCGATCTCCACCTTGGGCCTCAGAAGCCGGACGGAGACCTTTTCACCGGCGTCCAATCCTTCGAGATCCCTAGGGATCTGTACGATGCCGTCCGCCCGGGTGAGGGAAGTGATGATGCCGGCACCCCTCTGGAGGGGCATGGCCACCACTTCACCGGCAACCCTGCCCAGGATGACTCTTAAGAACTCTTCCAGTCCCAGTTTGGACGGAGTCTTTCTGCCCAGAACCGCCTCAACCGTCGGCGGGTCCGGAGTGGGCAGTCTCTGCATCCTGAAGAGCAACGGGCGCACAAACTGTTCGAAGGAGAGAATGGCGGAAACGGGGTAACCGGGTATTCCCACCACCGGCTTTTGCCCCACCATCCCCAGGATAGTGGGCTTGCCGGGCATCATGGTCACCCCGTGGACAAGGACACGTCCCAGTTCCCCGAGGGCGGCGGCGGTATAGTCCTCCGTCCCTGCCGAAGAACCGGCGTTGATGAGCACTGCGTCCGCATCGGAATCGCATGCCCGGCGCAGGCTTTCCATGATGCTCCCATAGTCGTCGGAAATGATCCCCTGCAGAAGGGCCTCCCCTCCGCATTCCTTCACCATGGCGGCGAGCACGGTCCCGTTGAACTCCACGATCTGTCCCTCATGGGCTTCATGGGCCTGAGACGGGGGAACCAGTTCCGTACCCGTCGGCTGGATCCAGATCCTTGGGCGGGCATGGACCGGCACTTGAAGAACCCCTGCCGCAAGAAGAGCCCCCAAGTCCGGGGGACGCAATCGATGGTTTTGGGGAAGGAGCAGTTCACCGGCCACGATGTCTTCACCGACCTTGCGCACATGCTGCCATGGGTAAGCCGCGGCGCGGATTTCCACTTCTCCCTCGCCCACCCTTTCCGCGTGTTCGATCATGATGACGGCATCCGTCTCGTGGGGGAGGGGATCCCCCGTGTCGACGGGAAAGGCGGTCTCGTAGAGCGCCAGTCGAAAAGGCCGTATGTCGCTCGCACCGAAGGTGTCCCGAGCCCTCACCGCAAAGCCGTCCATTGCGGCTCCGTGGTAATGGGGGACGGACCTCCGTGCGGTAATGGCCTGGGCAGTCACTCGGTGTAGGGCTTCCTGGGTCGAAACGTGTTCGATCTTGCAGTACAGCGCCTCGGTCTCAGCCTCCCACAGCGCCCTGGCCTCCTGCAGGCTTCTCATGTGAAGGTAAACGTGCCTCTTGCCCTTTTCGGACATGGGATCTCCTCTAGATGGCTCACCTCGCGTATCATCGGGGAGAGAGGTAAGACTCTCCTGCCGGTCTCCGGAAGATTCCAGGAAGCGCTCTGAAAGAGCGGCATGCCGCCATGCCCCCTCACAAAGAAGGTAACCTTTGGTAGCCCAACCGCTCCCAGAACTCCTTCCGAAATCTTCGAGCGGTGCTCAGATTCACTTCCGCCACGTGGATCTGCTCCAGTTCATCCAGTTCTACCCGCACCCAGTCATCCACGGTGTCCACGCTCCTCAGCCACCGCCGAAAATCATGCCTGTCGAGCATCTTGGGCGGCTGGATGACGAGGCTGTGGCCCCCGTGCAAGTGGATTCTCCGGTTGTGAATGAGGGCATTGTAATCCGCCGTGTTGGTGGTCACCACGGGAATGAAATTGTCGAAAGCCCTCACGAGGGCGCCCGTCCTGCAGTGCCCCCGCAGGATGGGAAAGACACCGATGCTCACCAGCATGTCGGCCCCAAGATCCGTTAACTGCCGTGCAGCTTCAGGCTGCCCCCAGAGATCTGCGGCGACCGGCATCCCGATCCTGCCGAAGTCCGCCGTGAAAGCCCGATAACTGCCGTCTCCGGGAACAATACCCAGGTCGCTGCGCTCCAGGCTTGCCACGTTGTTCTTCCTTTGACGTCCCAAGAGACGACCGGACCGATCGAAAAGGGTCGCCGTATTGAAGGTCCTTCCCCCTTCTGTTTCCACCAAACCCGCCACCACATATGCATTGAGCTGCCGCGCCGCCCCTGCCACCTCCCTTTCTCCATGGTATGGGAAGTATTCCGGCAGCACGACGAGATCCAGGTCCTCACCACGGCATTTTTCCAGCAGAAGCAATGCGTGCCCCAGGTTCCTCGGATCGTCGAAAGAAGGATAGGGCTTGGGCTGAACCAATGCGACGCGTATGTTGTCTTTCATTCTATCCCCTTGGCGTGGCTATCCTCCGCTGAGCACCCTGGAAACGGTTTCCGCGATCTCGTGAACCCTGAGGGGCTTCATCATGAACGCCTTGATGCCCGTCTCCTCCATTCTCTCCCGGGAAAGCCCCTCGCTATAGCCGCTGCAGAGAATGATCGGGGTTTCCGGCCGAATGCGTCGGATCTCCTGGGCCAAATCCAGTCCGGTCATCCCGGGCATGGTGTAGTCCGTGATCACCAGATCGAAGTGGTCCAGTTGCACTGCAAATTTCTCAAGGGCCCTTGTGCAGTCTTCTTCGACGGAAACCTCGTATCCAAGGCTCTCCAGCACCTCCCGGGCGAGCCGTGTGAGGGCTTCCTCGTCATCCACAAAAAGGATGTGCCCCTGCCCCCGGGGGATGGTTTTCGGATCCGCGTCTCCAATGGAGATGGGGCCGGTGTGTTTTGGGAAGTACACGTCAAAAACCGTGCCCGCCCCAGGTTCGCTCGCAACCCTTATGAAGCCGTCGTGACGGGTCACAATGCCGTGGACGACGGCAAGTCCCATTCCCGTCCCCTCAAACGAATTCTTTGTGGTGAAAAACGGTTCGAAAATGCGCTCCAGGATCTCCCTTTCCATTCCGTGGCCACAGTCCTTCACGGTGAGGCGCAGATAAGGGCCGGGCCGCAGTTGATGCTCCGACGTCAATTGAGAGGCGTCAAGCACCTCTTCGGCCAGTTCCACTTCCAGGACCCCGCCCTTGTCACGCATGGCGTGAGCGGCGTTCGTGCAGAGATTGATAACGACCTGGTGGATCTGCGTCGCATCGGCCAAAATCTGAGACTCGGGCCTCACACGGATGTCGGTGCGCATGTCGATGGTGGCGGGCAGTGAGGCTCGAAGAAGTTTGAGGGCCTCCTTCACGGTGGAAGCGAAGATAAGGGGCTGCCGTTCCTGCTCACCCCGGCGGCTGAACAGCAGAATCTGCTTCACGAGATCCTTGGCTCGATTGGCGGCCTTGAGGACCTGCTCGATATTGTGCTGGGCGAGGCTGCCCCCAGGGATCATGTCCAGGGACATCTCTGTGTAACCCATGATTGCAGCCAGGATGTTATTGAAATCGTGGGCGATTCCCCCAGCAAGGGTTCCGATGGCCTCCAATTTTTGAGACTGGCGCAACTGCTTTTCCAGCAGCATCTCGTGAGTCACATCCCGTTGCAACGACGCAAAGCCGACCATTTCCCCGGAAGGTCCGCGAATGGGAAAGAAGATCGCCTGCACATCGTAATGGGTTCCTTGCTTGGTCTTGCAGGGAAGATGTCCTCGCCACACTTCTCCGGCTTGCAGAATGTTCAAGAGCCCCCTTTGCTCCGGCTGGCCCCCCTCGCCTTTCGCCAACACGGGAAGGGCTCTGCCGATCACCTCTGCGCGTCCGAAGCCCGTGGTCATCTCGAAAGCGCGGTTCACATACTGAACACGCCCCTGCAGGTCGGTGAGGATGACCAATTCCGAGGCCTGCTCCATCACGGTGGCCAGCCGCGCCCGTTCTTCTTCGCTCTCCAAACGGTCCGTCACGTTTTCGAGACAAAGGATTCCACCGCCGTTTGCCAGGGCCACCGCCCGCAAGGAAACCGCCTTTCGACTTCCGTCCTTGCATCGGATCCGGAATGTGCTCTCCCCGGCGGCCCCCGCTTCCGGCGTATCGAAAGACCGGGCCTGCCATTGTTTCCGCCTGATCTCACGTTCCTCGGGATCGTCAAAGGCCTGTTCCAACCACGCTTCCTCCGTGGGAATGTCCTTCAATGTGAACCCGAACTCTGCCACAAAGCGAGGATTCAGGTACTCAAACGCACCGTAGCGGTTCCGCAAGGCGATGCAAAAGGGGGCGAACTCCGCGAAGAGACGAAATCTCTCCTCGCTTTCAGAAAGCTTTGCCGCAGTGACTTTGTGTTGGATCACTTCCAGCTGAAGCTGCTGATTGGCATAAACCAGATCCGCCGTGCGCTCCGAAACTTTCGCCTCCAGTTCATCCCGGGCTTTCTGCAACGCTTCCTCGGCCTTATTCCTCTCGCCGAGCTGCTCCTGCAGTTCCCGCGTCTTTTGTTCCACGTTGCGTCGCAGTGATCTGTTCCAGAGCAGCATTCCCACAACCACCAGGACCACTGTTCCCACACCCGCCGCCATAGCGATCCAGGCAACGGGATCGCCCCACAGGAAGCCGCTGCGCTCGTCCACGCTATTGAAAACCGGCAGTACAACGGAGTTTTCGACAGAGTATTTCCATGGCTTCCCCACCCATGTCGCCTGCCCGACTGCCCGGTCGAAATCAGGGGGACCGCCCTCCGCAGAGCACACCCCCCCGATGGGGAGCAACTGAACGAGCCACCAGATCATCAAGGCGAGACAGACTCTGCCGGGGAAACGGAACCGCGCGAGGATTGTCCGGCCTTCTCTTGCCCTCTTGCAATTTTTCAAGACCACTCCTTCTGTGATTCCGGGGCTTCCAAAGCCCGGTCCAGGTCTTCTGTCGGGCCGAGTGCGACAGGATCCGTGTCGCTGTCGGAACCGGGATAGACCGATAAAGAATTCCTCATTCATCGGAAGACAGCATCCGTTCAGGAACCCATTGCAGCCTGGCAGCATAAGGAAAATGGTCGGACGGGAAACGCCCCTTTTCGTTGTCGCGCACAATCATGGCGTCCAGGACCTCAAAGTCCCTGGTGACAAGTATCCAGTCCATGCGGCATTTCTCCGGGATCCCGTGGAAATCGTGATGGGTCATGCTCTTATCGTTTTCCTGTCGCCCCAGTTCCATCCACGTGTCCTTGAGCCCCGTCTGGCGACCGATCAGGGCGCAGTGGACAGACGAGCAAGGAGCGTCGTTGAAATCCCCCATGACAATCGCGGCTCCTCCCTTCCCACGAACCCACCGGGCGATCATCCTGCCTTGCTCGAGCCTCGCCTTTGCACTCATATGGTCCAGGTGCGTGACCGCAACCCATACGGATCTTCTGTTGGAAAGGTCTTCCAGTAGGGCGCAACTCATCATCCTGGGGAAAGCGCTTTCCCAGTCCTTGCTGCGATGAATGGATGGGGTGGAGGACAGCCAGAATTCCTCGCCCTCTTTCAGGCTGAACAACTGAGGGAGGAAGTAGAGCGTCGGATACTGACACGTCTCATCCCAGGTGCGGAAGGGTACGTGCATGTGATATTGCGGGAGGCGATCCTGAAGATACAGCAGCTGTCGCCGGGTCCCCTCCTGGGTTCCCAGAAGGGCCGGTTTGTACCTGTTGATGACGTTCAAAACCAGGTCTCTCCGATAGACCCATGCGTTTTCGCCGTCGCGATCGTTTTCGAAGCGAAGATTAAACGTCATGCAGAGCATTCTTGCGTCCCTTTTCCCAATCGCTTTCCCCATCCAGGGGTGGTCGGTCGACAGTTCATCATGCGTGAGGCAGCAAAGGGGGAACCAACATCCAAAAAAACAGGTGCAATAGTACCCACATCTCAGCCTGACGGGCAAGGGCATACTTGGCTCGCGAGAGGTCCACAGAACCGCGATCCGCCCCCGCTCACCCTCAGGGTTTTTCCGAGTCTTCCCCCTGCGGAACAGACTGCTTGCCAATGCCATTGTGCCAGAATTCACCGCATGGCACCACACAAGGGGACACACCGGAGGGGGGCCGGTTTTTTCTTGACATCCCCTTGAGCGGTCGCTAAAAAGAGGCACCCCACGAAGTTTAAAAGCACCGCCCCATAGCATGTGTGGACAATGAGTGAAGCCGCACGATCCAGCACTTTTTATATGTGCAAACGTCAGAGGTACGTCTTGGCGGAAACATCCGAATTTTTCATCCACGAGGCATTTTATGAGCACAGACACTAGGAACGAGTCCGGTAAGGCCGTCTTGGGGGGGATGATCTTTCTTGCGGGTTTCGTCCTCGCACTGGTTTTCGGTTGGGTGGTTTTCCCCGGCCTGCTCTTTTCGGAGAAGAGTCAGCCGTTCAACTTCAGCCATGCGGCTCATCAAGATTCTTCCTGTGAAGACTGTCACACCTTCCGCGATGACGGGACCTATACGGGTATCCCACGATTGGAAAATTGCGTCCAGTGTCATGAGTCCCAGATGGGCTCTTCCGAGGATGAACGGATCCTCGTGGAGGAATACATTCAGAAAGAGAGGGAGATCCCCTGGAAGGTTTACGCCTGGCAACCCGATAACGTCTACTTCTCCCACGCATCCCACAAGGCCAAGGACGTTGCCTGTACGGAGTGTCACCGAGACGTGTCCAAAGAGCAGAAGAACCCAGCCTACAAAGAGAACCGCATCACCGGGTACAGTTCTGAAACCATGAAAATGGACGCCTGTGAAAAATGCCATGCCAAGATGGGGGCAAGCAACAATTGCGGAATCTGCCACAAGTAGGCGGTTTCGTGCCGTTGCAAGGGAGGCCCGCCCTTGTTTCGCCGTGGTTGCCCGTCTTTTTTTGCACCTCGGCGGAAGGAAGGCTCCATGAGCCGCGGGGAGCCGGAGCGGAGGACCAGACAATCAAAAACGTCAGTAGTGGATGAGAGGGTTAGAGGAATGAGTTTCGGGAGGAGAGCTTTTTTACAGTTCGCTGCTGGAGCCGTGGGTGGCACCTTGCTTTCCCCAATACCTTGGAAGCTGACCGATGACGTGGCCATATGGAGCCAGAACTGGTCATGGCGACCATCCCCCGAAAGAGGAGAGATCACAAAGGTCCCCACTGTTTGCACATTTTGCGAGGGCGGCTGCGGCCTCACGGCCCACCTCGTGGAAAAGCGCAGGGCCATCCTCCTGGAGGGCAATCCTTCCCACCCGGTGAATGCGGGTGGCATCTGTCCCCTGGGAGCGTCCGGGCTTCAGTTCCTCTACGCACCCTCCCGGGTTGCACAACCCATGAAGCAATCCAGGAAGCGCGGAGATCCCAAAGGGTTCCAGCCCATTTCCTGGGGGGATGCCATGAAGGAGGTGACCGCCCGTCTCGCTAAGGCGCGTACGGACGGAAAGCCCGAGACTGTCGCCTGCGTCACCGGCCAGCGCCGCAGCAGCATGGACCGGTTGTGGCAGCAGTTTTTCACCGCCTTCGGGTCACCCAATCTGTTCCGGATGCCTTCACCATCGGACAGCGGCAAAATCGCCGCAAAGCTCGTTCTGGGCGAGGCATCTCCGTTCGCTTTCTCCGTGGAAAACGCCGACTACATTTTGAGTTTCTCCGCGCCGCTCGTTGAGGGGTGGGGGGCCCCTGGACGCATGCAGGCCGCATTTCTCCACTGGCGGTCACCATCGGGCAATGGTGCAACCAGAATCGTCCAAGTGGAATCGCGGTGTTCCATGACGGCTTCCAAGGCGGATCAGTGGATTGCCGTCAATCCGGGAACCGAGGCACTCCTCGCATTGGGGATCGCCCATGTGATGGTGAAGGAGAACCTCTTCGACGCTGAGTTCGTCAGGGCCAATGTCTTCGGGTTCGAAGACTGGACGGACCCTCAGGGTAAGAAGAGACAGGGGTTCCGCTCGTTTGTCCTCACCGCTCCCTGTACTCCCGAAGAAGTGTCCAAGGGAACCGGCGTGGAAGCCGCCAAGATCCGGGAACTGGCCAAGGCCTTTGCGTCCCACAACAATGCTGTGGCCGTGTGGGGCGACAATCAGGCCGGCACCCCCAGCAATCTCTATCACGAACTCTGCTATAACGCACTGAATGTCCTGAAGGGGAATTTCCGATCAGGCGGACTCGTGGCCCTCGAACCTTCCGCGCCACTGGGAGGGTTGCCCGAAGTCAAACTGGACGCAGTGGCCAAACGCGGTCTGGAAAACGCGTTCGTGGAAAAGGCCACAGGAAAGAAGTCCCCCAGCCCTGAAGGCGCACTGCTCACCTTCCTCGACGGCGTCGCCAAGGGAGCAGCCTACCCCATTTCGTTGCTGATGGTCCACGAATGCAACCCCGCCCACAGCCTGCCGGAGAATCGATTGTACCAGAAGGCGCTGGAGAAGATCGACTTTGTCGTCTCCTATTCCTCCTACATGGATGAAACCAGCGTGCAGGCGGATCTCATCCTCCCCAATCACATGAGGTTGGAACGCTTGGACGACCTGGAAGGCATTCCGGGGGCTCCCTACGGGTATTTTGCTTTGTCAGCCCCCATTCTTAAGCCTCAACTGGACACGAAGCACACCGGCGACATCCTTCTGGAGACAGGAAAGACTCTGGGCGACCCCGTCGCTGCATCCCTCCCTTGGAAGAACTACGAGGAGTTTCTCAAGGAACGGGTCAAGGGTCTTGCGGCGAGTGGCAAAGGGGCTCTGGCGGACCGGTCGGGAGTCGCCCTCCGGAAGCTGCAGCCGGGTGACGCCCTTCAGGCCAATTTCAAGGATGCCGCCGATCTCTGGAAGAAGCTTATGGCAGGAGCCTCCTGGTACGATGCTCCCGAGGACCCTCTCGGCCGCTGTGAAACGGCATCGGGAAAACTGGAACTCGCTTGCCAGGGGCTCCAGAAGATGGGCGTCACGGCAGGCGACGATGTCGCATACCTCCCTCACTACTCCCCCCTTCGCCCTTCGGGGGACGAGAAGGAGTTCCCTCTGTGGCTGGTGAGCTACCGGACCATGTTCATCACCTCCGGATACCATCCCAATCCGCCTTTCATGACCAAAGGGATTTTTGATTTCATACTCAGGGGCAAGGAGCTCCTGGTGGAGATCAACCCCCAGACGGCGGGCAGTCTGGGCCTGGCGGAGGGAGATCGCGCGGTTCTCAAGACCACCCAGGGCGAAGAGCCGGTCGCCGTGCATCTGTCCGGAGCCGCCCGGCCGGGGATCGTATATATCGTCCACGGCCTTGGCCACCAGGCATACGATGAATACATCCAAGGAAAGGGAATCAACGCCAACAATCTCATCGAAGTGCAGGTGGACCCGGTAACGGGTCTGGGAACAGTATGGGCCACCCGCGCCCAGCTTCGGCGAGTCTAGCACGGCGGATCGCCGTCCCGGTCTTTCGCCTGGGGGCGAGATGCAAGCGTGCTTCCCTTTGATGTTTTTCCAGTTGAACAAGGGGGACTGACCTGTGAGTGGAAATGGCCATGCGGAAAGCAAAGTACGCTACGGTATGGTGATCGACCTCGATCGGTGTACGGGTTGCATGGCGTGCACCGTTGCCTGCCAAGGAGAGAACAATGTCTCGTTCCTCCCGGACGAGAGCCTCAAGACCCGTTCCATCACCTGGATGGAGGTGTACCAGCTCCATAACGGGAAGGACTATCCCGATTACCAGTTCATCTATCTCCCCAGACCCTGCATGCATTGCGACGCGCCACATCATTCCCCCTGCACCTTTGTGTGCCCGGTGAATGCCACAATACGAGATGAGACCAATGGAATCGTCGCTCACATTTACCCACGCTGCATCGGCTGCAGGTATTGCATCGTGGCCTGTCCATACCATGCCCGGGACTTCAACTGGTGGGATCCTTACTGGCCCAAGCCCATGGAAAAGATGCTCAGTCCCAAGGTGAGCACGCGCATGCGCGGGGTTGTGGAGAAGTGCACCTTCTGCCATCATCGTCTGCTGGATGCACGATCCAAGGCCTACCTCGAAGGGAACGATCCGGATGAGGTCGTCTATTCCCCAGCCTGTGTGGAAGCCTGTCCCACGAAGGCGATCACCTTTGGAAATCTGAGGGACCCAGCGAGCGAAGTGGCCAAGTTGGCCAAGGATCCCCGGGCGTTCCGAATTCTCAGCAAACTGCACACGGAACCGAAAGTGTACTACCTGAGCAGTTCCCAGTGGGTGCACAAGCTCGCAGACAAAGGACTCTGAGGACCTGACTCTCCTGCCCGCGGGAAACGTCTTGAGATGGATGGTCCATGGGTTTGGTTTCACCTCATTGATTTGGATGCAAGGGGTCGAGAATGGACAATGCATTGATTCCTGAAGGACTGAAGCGCTGCCCGTTCCCCGTTTTTGCCCTGTGGATCGTGGTGCTGCTCGGCATGATCGGGGCAGGGGTTTTGGCTGGAGCCGTGGTTTTGCTCAAGGCCTTGAACGTCACCGGATTGAACGATTATTTCGGTTTCGGCTTTTACATCACCATCGATCTGGCCATCATTGCCGTTGGAGCAGGCGCATTCTTCTCCGGGTTTCTGTACTATGGGCTTTCGCGCTTTTTCCCTGCTCTCAAGGAATTGAACAAGATCATCAACCTTGCGGTCATCATCGGGTTTGTCTGTTACACAGGGGCCATCCTGATTCTGCTCCTGGAAATCGGGCAACCGCTGCGCGGCTGGTTTCCCTATTGGCATGCCAATGTGCACTCGATGCTCACGGAAGTGATTTTCTGCATCACCTGCTACGCCATCGTGCTCATCATCGAGTACATCCCCATTATCCTGGAAAACCGCAAGCTCAAGGAAGTCCCGCCCCTTCGCCTTTTCGGCCACACCCTGCACGAAGTGATGGCCATTTTTGCCTTGACGGGCACTTTTCTGAGTTTCTTTCACCAAGGGTCCCTGGGCGGTGTGGCGGGAGTGCTTTTCGCCAGACCTTTTGCCTACCGGACGGGTTTCTTCATCTGGCCGTGGACTTTCTTCCTGTTCATTCTCTCCGCCATTGCATCAGGCCCAGCCCTCACCGCATGTGTGTGCCGGATCATCGAGAAGGTGAGCAAGAAGCGACTCGTGGACCGCAGCGTCTATGAACTTTTGGCCAAGATCGTGGGAACGCTCCTAGCCATTTACGTCACCTTGAAAATCATCGACACCCTTTACTGGGCGTTGGTCTTGGCCCCGAGTTTCGGTTTCAAGCTGGCGGACTTCTATCTGGGACCGGTCTACGGTTACTGGCTGCTCTTCGTGGAAATCGTTCTGGGCGGAGTGATCCCGGCCATCATCCTCCTGACCCCTCAGGGACGGAACAGCAACGGGCTCATGTTCACCGCCTTTGTGCTCGACATCATCGGTGTCACCACCAATCGTTATGTCATGACCGTTCAGGCCATCGCCACCCCAGTCATGCCCTTCGACCGATGGGAAATTTACGTTCCGACCATGTACGAATGGCTGCCGGGAATGGCTCTCATCGCATACTGCGCGCTGGTCATCTCCATCTCTTACCGCTATCTGCCGCTTTTTCCCCAGGAAAAGGAGCTTAATCCGGTCCATTAGAGAGGTGCGGCGGGGACGTGGAACGGCCCTTACCTCATTGGTGATGAAGGCACGGCACTGAAGAAGACACTGCTGCGCCCTCCAAGCTCCTGGCCGAGCTGCGAGGGCGTTTGCGTTCCCTCCGAAACGGCTCTTTGTGGGGCAGACCTTTGAAAACCCAGGCTGTCGGGTTAAGATGAATGGAAACTTCGGTTACAGGGGAGTTTGGCAGCCGTTTCGAAATGACTCCCTCGCGAGAGGACGTGCGTCGCATACTGCGGAAACACAGCTTTCAACGATCTGGTTTTGGAAGTCTCTCGGAAACAGGGGGGCAGAGGTGGGGGAGCGTTTTCGTTTGACACCCCTGTGGCCTGGTGCTAGCCTCCCTCATTACCGCAGCGAGGGACATTTTCCCGAGTTTGTAGGAGGGCCTGGAACCACCCATTCCACCTGCGTTGTTCAGGGGGGTTTTCTTTGTACAACCTTCGGCGGGAGTGAGATGTGAGTCGCCCTGCGCGGAGTGTGCCATCCCAAGGTATCGGATCCCGGCCCATCCACCAGGTTCAACACGGCGGCCCCTGGCCAGCAAACGCCGCCGCCCCATGGCTCAAAGTCTTTTTGCAGAAATGAACCATGCCGCAAAAACTTCGCCTCTTGGATCTGTTTGAAGGGAAGCGCTACCATAAGGTCATCCTCCTTGTCAGCGTGCTGGCGTTTCTTTTCCTGGAATTGCTTGTCTATCTGGCTGCCGCCAGCCAGTCTGGAGAGAAGTCACGGGTGACCATCCTGGATGCCGCTGGAAAGAAGGTCTATGAAACGAGCGGCACCACGCTGACAAGCTATGAAAAGCATGTTTTTGAATCGAACAATGGGCCTTTGCGCAACTATCAGTTGCAGGTGCGCACCGAAACACACCCATTTCCTTTCAGAGCATGGTTGACTGCGGCAATCGGCATTCCCGTGGGGCTTATCCTGCTGATGGCTTTCCTGGTGAAAGCCTACTTGAGCTTGGTTTACGGGGAAGGGGGAGAAGCATCCCCCGAAGCCGATGGGTCGTCATCCAGGCAAAAGGGGCGTCTTGAATCCCTCTCCTTTGCCTTTCAGGGCTTTTCCGTGTTCCATGTGGGTTTTGTGATTCTTTTGGGTGTGCTCACCCTGTGGATGATTCCCAACTTCCTGGGAGATTTCGCCAGGATCGCAGCGGTCGCCGTAAGGGACTATCAGTGGTTTTTCCTCGGGACCGCAGTCTTTCTGGGGATTCTGATCCTCTGGGTGATTTATCTTCGGTACAGACTGTCCAAGCAGATGCTGGAAAACCAGTTACACTTGGAGAAGTATCGCCTTGAACAACAGTTGCTTTTGCAGAGGGAGACTCCTCAACTCCTGCCCAACCCCGTGAGTGAGGCACAAGAACACTGAAAGCAGAGCGCACACCCTGAGGAGCATTGGCACATGTGGTTGAAGCGCCTTTTCAAGGGCAATCAGAATGGAAGCGACGGAGCACGTGGAGAGGCGACCATCAATGATGGAGTGTATTATCTCTATGTCATCATTGCCCTCCAGGTCTTCTTCCTTTTTGGCATCATCGTGGCCATAGTCGTGTTCGGCCAAGTCCTGGTAACGCCTCTCTGGGCCTTTGCCCTGGCATTTGGCCTGGCGGCCTGGGGTTGTATCTTCATTTACAGAAAGGCCAACAAGAAGTTCAACGAACTGCGAAAGAGTTTCCAAGATGTGGATTTGTCGGACAAGAACCTTGAAATCAGCATCATGGGGGGAATGGTCACCATGCGACTGGAACACAATCCCCGCCCTTTATTGGAAGCTCCCTCCAGCAACGTGCTGGACGCAGAGCCGGTGAATCCCCAACCATCCCAGTAGGGCCTTCCTCCTTCCTAATCCATCCCCATCTCCCTTGCGGGAATCGCACAGAGCCCATCTTCTGCACGTTCTCGTGAAACGACGGTGTCCCGGCGCCAATGGGCGTCGTCCTTGCGAGGGTGGTCCAGATTGTAGTGTAAACCCCGGCTCTCTTTCCTCTGCATTGCACAGTAAATGATCAGTTCGGCGACTTGTGCCAGGTTCTGCAGTTCCACCAGGTCGCTGTTGAGGGGAATGTGTGGGAGGTGTTCCCTGATTTCCAGACGAATCTGCGCGATATGCATCCGCGCCAGATTCAGGCGCTTGTCCGTCCGAACAATCCCCACGTAATTCCACATGAGACGTCTCATGATATCCCAGTTGTGGGATATGAGTATCATTTCGCTGGTGGCGGCGTCACTGCCTGCGGGGGGTCCAAAGCAACTGGGTATGTTGGGGAACTGGCGCTTTCGGCGTTCTTCCAGTCGGGCCGCACAGTGATACGCCGCCTGGTGGGCAAAGACCATGGCCTCGAGAAGGGAGTTGCTCGCCAGCCGGTTGGCGCCGTGGAGACCTGTACAGGCGCATTCACCCAACGCATAAAGGCCTTCGATGCTCGTCTGACCGTGAAGATCCGTGACGATGCCCCCGCACATGTAATGCGCGGCGGGAACGACGGGAATAGGATCTCGGGTGATGTCAATGCCGAGGGAGAGACATTTCTGATAAATGTTGGGAAACCTTTCTTTGAGAAAGCCGGCATCCCGGTGGGAGATGTCGAGAAAGACGCAGTCGTCCCCCGACTTTTTCATCTCCGTGTCGATCGCTCTGGCCACAATATCCCGGAATGCGAGATCCTTAAGGGGATGGTATGCTTCCATGAACGCTCTACCGCGTTTGTCCACGAGGCGCCCACCTTCCCCGCGCACGGCTTCGGATATGAGGAAATTCTTCGCGTGGGGATGGTAAAGACAAGTGGGGTGGAACTGGACGAATTCCAGGTTGGCAAGGCGCGCCCCTGCGCGGTAGGCGATGGCGAGACCATCGCCGGTAGCCACGTCGGGATTGCTCGTGTATAGATAGACCTTTCCGGCTCCTCCTGTGCAAAGAAGGGTCGCCCTCGCCAGGAAATGATGGATTCCCTGACCTGCGATATCGAGCACGAAAGCCCCGAAACAGTCATCCTGATGCCGGATGGCGAGGGAGCCGGCCTTGATGGAGTGGTGTGCGATGATCAAATCCAAGACAAGGTGATTCTCGAAGATCCGGATGTTGGGATGGGATTCGGCGGCGTCGATGAGCACGCGCTCCACCGCACGGCCCGTCGCATCCTGCGCGTGAACAATCCGGTTTCTACTGTGCCCGCCCTCCCGGCCGAGATCGAAAGGAGATTCAGGGTCCACCCCCCTGTTGAAAGGAGCGCCGAGATTCATCAATTCCATGATGCGGTCGGGTCCTGATCGAACGACCAAGTCCACCACATCCTCATGGCAGAGGCCATCCCCCGCGTTCAGGGTGTCCTGAACATGCAGCTGGAAGGAATCATCCGGTCCCAGGACCGAAGCGATCCCTCCCTGGGCGTAGTTGGTGTTGGTTTCCAGCTTGTCTTTCTTGGTCACCACGGCGACGGTGCCGTTCCTGGCTCCTTCCAGGGCAAATGAGAGCCCGGCGATTCCGCTTCCAATCACGAGGTAGTCGAACACATATTCCATTGGGAAGCTTTCAGCTGGGGAAGATTCGCAACATGGTTTTCCCGGACTCCCCTCTCCACGAAAACCTGAGCCGGTTCAGTCGAAACGGGCGCACAGCGACAATAAACATCTTTTCCTCAGACAACCCGCCAGCACCGGAAACAGGTACCCTTACGATTGGGTCCGCCCTTTTCCGTCGTGAAGGCAAGGGATGGAGAGGCTTTCCGCGCGATCTCCTGCAAAACCTTGACTCTCGGCACTCTATTCTATATGTAGAGCCTTGTAAAGGGCCCGTCGTCTTGAAGGGAATCCCGCTTACGGCGCATGCGGCGAGATCCTCCATGGCGGCCGGGTTTTCTTTCCAGGGGGTTTTTCCGACGTGAACACCCAAGATGGCCGAAGGAGGCAATTCGAGCTTGCAACATCAATTCCTGGAAACCCTCGCTGTGGTCGCATTCGATTGTGATGGAGTCATCTTCGACTCCAGAGAAGCCAATGTCCAATTCTACGACCACATTCTGCGTGAGATCGGGCATCCGCTGCCGGTGCAAACGGAGCAAAGAGCCTATATTCACATGCATCCCGTGCTGGAGTCCCTGAGGTTTCTCCTGGGTGACGGGGAGGCCTTCCAGAAGGCGTGCAGATACGTGCGGACCATGGACATTTGGCCTTTCAACAAGCACCTGCAGAAGGAACCCGGCATCCTCGAAGTACTGCAACTGGCCAAGTCCTGCTACCACACCGCCATGGCCACCAATCGCACCGTTTCCACCCACGAGGTCCTCGCTCATTTTCAACTGGACATCTACTTTGACCTGGTGGTGTCGGCTGCCGACGTGAAGCGCCCAAAACCCCACCCGGACATCATGGAGCGGATCCAAGAAGAGTTTCGGGTGGCTCCCCAACAGATTCTCTACGTGGGCGACTCGGCCGTCGACGAAGCTTTCGCAGTGAATACGGGGGTCTTTTTCGCTGCCTACAAAAACCCCCAACTTAAGGCTCATTTGCACATCAGCCACTTCAACCAGCTCCATGCCATCCTCTCCAACGACACAGGAAACGGTGCCGGCAACGGCCAAAGGCCACGTGAGAGGGCATCGGGTTTGTGAACGCGCATCATAGCGACACCGAGGGGATTCCATGTCTCCCTGCCCGGTTTTCTTGCTCGGCACGGTCCACCGAGACCCCGACGGCTTCAGGAGGCTTTGCGTTTTTCTCCGAGCATTCGATCCAGACTGCATCCTGTTGGAATGCAGTCCTTACGGGATGGAGTTTCGCAGGAAAAACGGGCGCGCTCTCCAAGAGGCCCTGAACAAGGCGATCCGCGAGACTTCCAGGGGATGTGCGCTGCCTCTTCGCTATGTTGTGAAGCATCCCCAAGTGTCGGCCATACGCAGACAAATCACTCTTCCGTTTGAGTACAGGGCCGCTCGGCGGCACCACCATCTCACAGGAACTCCTGTCTTGCTGGTGGACCATCCCAAGTGGAGCCGAATCTGGATTCGGCATTGGCCGCACCTGCTGTCACAGAAAAACATACAGACCCTCGTGACCCTGAAAAACCAAGACCTTCCTCCCATCTCGCGCATCTACCGTTTGGCGGCTGCCTGCATTGATAATGGTCCCGCCGCGAACGGGGAATCCCTCCCGTTCTCCCGTTGGCCTCATGACCGTTTCACTCTCGAGCGTGAACAGCATCTCGCCAAAAGGATCTTCAGCGGCTTGCAGACTCTTGATCCGAAACGCCCCCTTTTCGTGGGGGGATGGATGCATCTTGTTTACGGGGTGAACCAACCCCGACTGAGGGACTATCTGAAAGGGATCACCTGTGGATGTGCACTCTTGGACCGATGCATGCGGGAGGTTCGAAACAGGGGCTCAATGGATGAAATCCGTGGTCGCTCACCCCGTTCTCCCCTGCCGTCGCCGAGCACAAATGGTTTACTTTTCTGATCCCAAATGGTAGATGATGGTCCGTGAACGGAAGAAAGCATCGTCCTTGGTCGTGCTAGGCGGGGAGTTAGCGGTGCCCTGTCGCCCGAAATCCGCTCAGCGGGGCTGAATTCCCCGTGAAGGGCTTGCGTTGAGCCGGCCGTTCCAAATTCCTGTGCCGATTGGACACCGCGCAACAGGCGGCTACGAACCCCGTCAGGTCCGGAAGGAAGCAGCGGTAAGTATTACCGTCGGTGTCGTGGTTCACTCTAATCAGGTGCTCGAAGGCGGGCGGCGCGGCCCCAACGGGTTCGACGCGGGGTGCACGGCCAAGGATCTCTCTTCACCGCGTTCTGAAGCTTGTGGAAACGATGCTCCGTAACCTTGCGGATGAAAGAGCCCGCACTTCCTTCGCGCTTCCGCTTCCAGTCTTTCCCGCCAAGAATTCTAGAGCTTTTGCCCTCATCGAAGCCTGAGATTGGACAGGGCGATTCCCGCGACGACGATCATGGAGAAAAGGGCGAAACACGAAACGGAAATGACCGCCAGACCCCGCTGAATGCGGGGGATGACCTCCGCAAGGCTTTTCCTTCCCCTGAAAGGCATGATCATGGCCCCTCCCACCCCGGTGACGGCTCCCCCCAGGAGAGCAAAGTAAAGGGGGTAGCCCACGAAGCCGTACTCTTTCTGAAGAATGCAGAAAGGACAATGATGCGTGGGCAGTTCGTAGAAATAGAGGGAGATGAAGGAAATGAGGGCTACGGCAGAAATGACTGACGCGAAGAGGCTGAGGAGCGCATAAGGATAGCCCAGTTTTCCCTTGATGCAATAAATGACGCCAACGGCGAGGGTCAGAAACATGCCCCCATAGAAGGCAATTTCGACGGGGGTCTTGGGAAGACCGACGATTCCGGCAGTAACCCCTTCCGCATCGGAGGTGAAGAGAGTGCCACAGCAGGATGTGATGACCGCAGGCTGCATTTGGAGGAAATAGGCGGCTTGGGCGGCGGTCTCCACGAGCATCAAGGGAGCCATGAACAACAGGGCCGCGTATTTCTTCCGGATCAGGGGGTAGTCATAGCCCCGGTTGTCCGTGTAGTTCAGGATCAGCCATATTCCAGCCAGAAGCCAGTTAATGATTTTCAACAGAAGCGTCGGATATCCCCAGATGTTGACTTTCAGCGTCCCCGCAGCACACATGGCACCGACAAAGAGGGGAGCCATCCGGTCCGCCGTGTAGATGAACAGGAACAGGGACAATAGCTGAAAGGCCATGGCATTGATCATGAGAGTCGATATGAGGTAAGTTCGCCGCTCCAGACCCAGTTGCACTTCACTTCCGCTCAGGAGGTTCCACTTTCTGATGATCTTCAAGCCATAATACGATGCATACAGCAACATACCGCTCACCAGCAGGGAACCCGTGACCAGAGAAATGATTGCAGGGTGCAGCAGCATGATTCACTCCCCGACGATCTTTCCGTCCCTCATTTCCACAACTCTCTCAACCATGTCCGATTCATAAACGATGGGATCGTGACTTGCGATGAGGATGGTCTTGCCGTCCCGTGCCAGACTGAGCAGGATCTCCATGAACTCCCGGGAAAGCTTCGTGTCCAGGTGCGCGGTGGGTTCGTCCGCGATGATGATGGACGGATTGTTGATGAGGGCTCTGGCAATGGCCACCCGTTGCGCCTCTCCTCCTGAGAGCCACTCCACCTTGGCTCGCGATTTCTCCGAAAGGTTGAACAGTCCGAGCAGTTCACCGGCTCGCTTTTCAAGAACTGCATGCTTCTCTCCGGCCGGATATGCGGGAAGCATCACGTTTTCCAGAGCCGTCAGCCCTTTGATGAGGTTGAACTGCTGAAACATGAAACCGAAGGTCCGACGCCGGATCTCCGTGAGAAAGCGCTCGGGAAGGCTCGTGATTTCCCTGTCCATCAAGGTGATCCTCCCCGATGTAGGTCTTGCCATGCAGGCGATGAGGGTCAACAGGGTGGTCTTGCCCGACCCGCTTGGCCCCTTGAGAACCGTCACGCTTTGAGAATGGAGGCAAAGGTTCACACCGTCGATGGCCACAAATTCGTTGGGCCTCCCCCAATTGAACACTTTCCTCACGTCTTTGATCTCTATCATCTCACCAACCGGCGCAATACAGAACTCTCTCTGAAACAGCTCATGCCCGCATGACCGTGTCCGGATCCACCGTCGCGGCGCGCCACGCGGGCACAATGGTTGCCACCGTGTAGGGCAGAACCGTGAGGAAAAAGAGGGTGGAAATCTGGTACGCACTGATGACTGGAGTGAGTCTGAAATCGGGATAAATCACGGACCACCCTTTCAAAGCCGGTTCAAATAGCATGGAGGAAGTGAAAAAGACGTGTCCATATGCACAGAGAATCCCGAGAAAAAAGGCGGAAAGGGAAATGACGGCACCCTCCCAGAATTTCATGAATAGGACATCCGTCGTCTCCCAACCGAGTCCTTTGAGGATCCCGATCTCCCTTCTTTCTTCCGCACTCAAGCCGGTGGCTTTCTCCCAGGCGAGAATGAAAAATGCGAGAACGACACCCAGGAGAACCACGATGACGAGGCCTCCCCTCCAACTGAACACTGCATCGTAGGTCCTCACGATTTCCTCCCGCAGGATGGGCCGGGTGTCCGGCAGGAGATGAGTGATTTTCGTTGCGATGGTCGGCAGTTCGTTGGCATTTCTCACGTGGAGCACCAAATCCGTTGCATAGCCGTCCGGGTAAGCAAAAAGTCTCTTGAAATCAGCTTCCGAAATGAGGATGAGGTCCGCGTTGGCCAGCTCCGATTCCGCCGTGAACACTTCCTTGATACGGAGAAAAAGATACGACCCATCGTAGGTCTTGAAAGGAATGGTCCCCGTCTGTTTGGAACGGACACTGCGGGCAACCCCACGGCCCACCAGGATTGTCCCGCTGGTGCTGTGCTCCTCAGGTTTGACCAGCAGCGTGTAGTTGGCGCCGTTGGTCGGGTCGAAATAGTATCCCCACAGACGGGATGTCACCGATTGCACCCCTCGGATCTGGCGAATGGTGTCCATGTAACTCATGGGAATGAGATCGTGTCTTCCGGCCACCAGCCGCTGTACCATCATCTCCGGAGCATCCCGGAGTATGACTTCCGCTTCCGTTTTGAGGGAGTGAGTGAAAAACGTGACCGAGGCGATGAGGAAGACGACGAAAGTGTAGACAAAAACGAGAGACAGATTCTTTCCCTTCCTTCTCGCAAGGGAGGAGAGGGTGAAATCCAGAATGTTCCTGTGTTTTTCGATAACCCTCATGACCTATTCACCCCCTCCGCGTCGCAGATGGGGAGGTACGGGCATGAGAGATCCCGAGGGAAAGTGTTCCATCGACAGGGGATAATCCTGGAAAGGCGTGTGCAAGTCCGCCGCTACGGGATGCCGGATATAACGGGCATCCGTGAAGAGGCAAAGATCGGACAATTGGAAGCGCCTGATGACCTCTCTGCGCTCCTGAAGCGCATGGCCGGTGCTGCTGCGAGACATGTGCGCATGCAGCAGCATGCCCCAGACAAGCGCCACGCAGGTCACGAGGAAAATGACAAACCGGGTGGACATCCTTGACGGCATCAATCGAGGTCCTTGATCATTTCGGGAGTCACCGCCTTGAAGAGGACCACTTCCTTCCCCACATGATCGAACATGAACTCACTGGCCTCTTCTTCCGATCCAAGGGGAATCAGTTCTTTGCCCATGGGACCGTATACATTACTTCCCCTTACGTAATAGGCCATGGTGCCGTCTATGGGTTGCAGGCTGTAGTAGTCGGTCACAAAGACTGCCGCGACGTCCGCCTGGCTCCTGGAAGGATCATACTTACCCATATTGAAATAGTACTTGAACATGTCCTTGACCCCATCGAAAAACACGACCGAACCATCTTTGAAGATGATCTGCGCAAGAAAGTCGGGGTATTTCGCCACAAACATTCCGCAGACAGGACACTTGTCCGAGGACGTGGGATGGCGCGCCTTCCCCTCCTGTGCAAAAACGGAAGCAGACATGAAGAGAATCAGAACAGATGCGGCGAGAGCGGTCTTCATGGTTTTTCTCCTCAAAAGTGATGCATCAAGGATCGAATCCGTTCCGGTTTCCCAAGATGTCCTCTTCACGGATTCCCTTCGTCTCCGTAGGCTCTCCAAAGCTCTCTCGCAGCGGCATGAGGACGTTCCGGCTCCAAGAGACTCCATCCAACCATCATTTGGGTTGGTGAGGTTCATAAGTTATTCCATGCCGTTTTTCAATAGCACCTTTCCGAAAACCGAACTGAGGCTCTCAAGGACACCACGAGGAGCAGTCTCGCAAATCCCCGTGAATGAGGTCTTTCATGAGTCGCCAAGAGAATGCTTGTCTCACGGGTTCCATGTCTTATATAATTGAATAGACGTGGGATTGTTTCGCTTGCCCCCAGTACTTGCTCCGGTTTTGTGAATCTGCTGAGCCATCCGTCAGGTTGAAGCCTGTATTTTCTCGGTTTTCGCAAAGAGCCTGGGCGGTGACTTCACCGGGAACGCCCGCAGCCGGGATATTGTGTCCGCAGCGGGAGGGGGCAGATCCGGAATGTCCGGACGCCGCTCAAAAGGAGTCCGAGGACAAAAGTGGCATCACAGATCACTGCAGGGCAAAGAGCCACCGTTCAGTCTCCAAGAACCGACCCGGGTGAAGTGGTCTTTTTCGACCTTCCCCACTACAGGGTCCGAATGGAGAAGTACCTCCAAAAGGATCGGCGGGAGAACCAGGTTTTTTTCGAAGCCCTGGATTTCGCACATTCCCTTCATTCCGGCCAGAGGCGCAAATCGGGGGCGCCATATATCAGTCATCCCTGTGCAGTGGCTGAAATCTTGGCAAGGGAGCTGGAATTCAGGGACCCTTTTCTCCTATCTGCCGCGATCCTGCACGATGTTGTGGAGGACATCCCGTCGGTGCAAATTGACGACATCGCCGACCGATTTGGACCGGTCGTGGCGGAATTGGTGGACGGTTGCACCAAACTGACCCGCCGGCATTTGGACAAAGCCGCTCTCAAAGACCTGACCCACAGCAAGATCTTCCTGAGCGCGAGCCGTCGATTGGGGGTCCTCATCATCAAACTGGCCGATCGGCTCCACAACCTGCGTACCCTCCATTACCTGCCTCAGTCCAAAAGGCAAAGGATTGCCCAGGAAACGGTGGAGGTGTATGCGCCCATCGCAGCCCGCTTCAACATTTACCCCCTCAAAAGGGAACTCTATCACCTGGCCCTCTCTTTTCTCTACCCGCGTAAAAGCAAGCGAATCCTTCAACATGTCCGAGCGTTTCGCTCGTCACCCCAAGTGGCTGAAATCGAGCAGAGCATCGAGCGTATTCTCGCAGACGCCAATTTCAACGCAGTCGTTCGCACACGGGCCAAGGGACTTGGGAGCTATTACAGTCATCTCAAGAAGACCATCGATGTGACCAATGCGGAAAACCACATTGATTTCGCCATCATCCTCGAGACGGAGAATCTCATCGATTGTTATACTGTGCTGGGCTTGATCAGCACCCACTTCGCCCCTGTTCCCAGGAGCCTGAGGGACTTCATCGCCAACTCCAAGAATAACGGATATCAAAGCCTGCACGTGCGTATCCTCGTGAAAGCGCAGAATTACCTGGTGAAGATCCGGACGCCGGAGATGGACCGCTGGGCCACATACGGTATCGTGAGCGAGTGGGATGCCCAGAAGCCCATGAGTGACGAACACTGGCAGGAGATCAGTGAGCTGCTGAAAAGCATCGGTGAATACGGTGGAGCGGCGCCTCAGCGAAAGGCGCTCATCCGCCTCTCCGAGTCCGAGGAGATATTCGCATACTCTCCAAGGGGAGACATCTACTTCCTCCCCAAAGGCAGCATTGTCCTGGACTTTGCTTACAAGATCCACTCCGAACTGGGCGAATACTGCGGGGGAGCCCTGGTCAACAATGAATGGTCCCTCCCCACACGCCAGCTCCAGGATGGAGACTCCGTCGAGATCATCACTTCTCCCGAACCCTTGGATGTGGAACCGGATCTCGAGGAATTGTGCAAAACACCTAAGGCCCGCACCGCGATCAACAAACAACTCCAACAAAAGCGCGTCCACTATGCCCAAGAGGTTGGAAAACAGATCCTCCTCCAGGAGATCCGAAGACACCACCTTTCCGAATCCGTCCTCCAGGGTGAGAATATCCAGTTGATCCTAGAACTGTTGAATGTCAAAGACTTCAGCGATCTATTCACGCGCCTCGGGCAGGACCTGCTCTCTCCCCAACTGCTGCTCTACTACCTCATACCCAAAGCCGAAGACATGCAAAAACCCACGGCGGGGGATGTGCGCGAACGCGCCACTTTTGAGCAAAATGTACTCGACGTCAGTGAACTGGACAAGGCGACTCACAAATTCGCCAGGTGCTGCAGACCGTATCCAGGGCAGGAAAAGGTGGTGGCCACCTTGAGCGAACGGGGAATCACCTTCCACCAGGAGGATTGCCAGGACATCACGGTGCGTCACGACCTGCATCCCCAGCAACTCCTCAGAGTCACCTGGAACGACGAAAAACCCTGGAGACACACCCTCACATTCCACATTGCCATCGTTGGGGCAAAGCCCACAGAAATCCTCACCGGTCTCGCTTCCCTGCCGCCCGGCATTCACATTCGAAGACTGGAGAGCCATCTGGACCGTCATGAATTGCCCGTCATGCGCCTCTCCATCGATCTGAACAATTACGGGGAGTCGCGTTCCCTTTTCTCAATTCTCCCCCGTGGCGGGTTGAGCATTGAAAGCTATGGGCGGGAGCAGCCTGTGAGGACCCCCCCTGCTCCTGTGGTCATCAGATGGTGAATCCAGATCCTGATATCCTCGCCCCCCAGTGTCTTTCAACGAGTGGCTGAGGGCCCCCCGGCCAAAAACGCACTTTGCCAAAATTGCAGCAGAAACACTTCCTTTCTCCTCTGTCTCGGCTCTCCGATGGTTTCCTGTGTTGCTTTTTCATTGGAATTGCTTATTTTTTCTATATTAGACTGTTGGCAAAGACGGGCTTGGAAGATAAAATCGCTGGTCGTCCCCTCACCGTTCTTGTTTTTCCCCATGGAGAAAGAAGGACCAACAAAGGGTCCACGAATTGCGTTACGAGCAAGAGAAAGGAGCTGCAACCATCATGACTTTCAAATCTGAATTCGCCACGCGCAGGAGACGCTGGATCCCACTGCTTGCCTTCTTCTTTGGTCTTTCGGTCGTCTCCACTGCATGGGCCGTTTTCCCTAGTTTCTCACAGCAGGGGCCACCCTCGTTTGCAGACTTGGCCGACCAGGTGAGGCATTCAGTGGTCAACATCTCGACGACCCAAGTTGTTAAGGAAAACCCCATGCAACCTTTTTTTGCGCCTAATTCCCCCTTCAGGGAATTCTTTGGAGATGAATTCTTCAAGCGCTTCTTCGGTGATACACCCCGTGGTGAGATGAAGACCCAGGCCTTGGGGTCGGGCTTCGTCATGGACGAGGAAGGGCTCATCGTCACCAACAACCACGTGGTGGAGAAGGCCACGGAAATCAAGATCAAAACGCAGAACGGTAAGGAATATGACGCCAAAGTGGTGGGGAGAGACCCCAAGACGGATCTTGCACTCATCAAGGTCAAACCTGATGCCGAATTTCCTAAACCCGCCCAGATTGGAGATTCCGATGTCATCCGCGTGGGAGACTGGGTGATGGCCGTGGGGAATCCTTTCGGCCTGGGGCACACCGTGACTGCAGGAATCGTCAGTGCCAAAGGCAGGGTAATCGGAGCGGGGCCCTATGACGATTTCATTCAGACCGACGCAGCCATCAACCCCGGCAACAGCGGAGGACCGCTATTCAACATGAACGGAGAAGTGGTGGGGATCAACACGGCCATTGTCGCCCAAGGCCAGGGTATCGGATTTGCCATTCCCGTCAACTTGGCCAAGGAGATCCTACCTCAGCTCAAGAGCGGTAAAGTCATTCGCGGATGGCTGGGAGTCATGATCCAGGACATCACCCCGGAACTGGCGGAGTCTTTTGGAATCAAGGAAACGAAGGGGGTCCTCCTGGGCGATGTCATGCAGGACAGTCCAGCGGAGAAGGCCGGCCTGAAGCGGGGTGACGTGGTCACCGATTTCAACGGAAAACCGGTGGACAACGCCCACACTCTCTCCCGTCTCGTCGCCTCCACGCCCCCCAATTCCACCGTCACCATGAAGCTCATCCGGGACGGAAAGAAAACCGAGGTGAAACTCACCCTCGGCACCATGCCGGATGAAGGCGAACAGGCACAGGCCTCCAAGAAGGAATCGTCCTGGGGCCTCACCGTTCAGAACATCACCCCTGAACTGGCGCAGCGTTTCGGCCTGACGGAAGGGGAGCACGGAGTCCTCGTCTCCGCCGTGCAGCCCGGCGGGCCTGCAGCAGAGGCAAAAGTGAGGCCCGGCGATGTCATCAAGGAGGTCAACCGCCAAAAGATCCAGAATGTGAGAGATTACAACCAAGCTGTCCAAAAGACCAAAAAGGGAGAGACCCTTTTGCTCCTCATCAAGCGAGGTCAAAACACGTTTTACGTGGCGCTCAAAGGCGGAACCTCGGAGGAACAGGAGTGACGGCGGCGGCGGGCGACGGCTCTCTGGCTTATTCCCTCGGCCACGGAGGGATCTCTGGGGAGGCAACATAATGAAAGCTCTTGATACCCCGTTCTTCATCCCAGCCGCGCTGGACTCTGCCGAGATCCGGCGGGAAAAGGAAAAGGCCAGAGCACTTCGCAGGTCTCAATGGTGGCAAAGGAAAATTTCTCAGGGCATCTGTCATTATTGCGGCAGGCATGTTCCCCCGGGGGAACTCACCATGGATCACATCGTGCCCCTCGTGCGGGGCGGGAAGTCTTCCCGGGGGAATTTGGCGGCTGCTTGCAAGGACTGCAACAATCGGAAAAAGTACTTGCTCCCTACAGAGTGGAACGACTACATGAGAATCCTAGCGCGCGTTGATCAGGATGCTGTGCTCCATCCCGGCGGAAATCTCGAGGAATGATCCGATGAATGCATGCAAAGAATGCGAACTGGCCGTTTATTGCTACTCAGACTCTGCCACCTGGATCTTTCGCACCAAGCAGGAGATGGAAGAAAAAAGGGCGGCCATGTGGAGATGCCCTCAGTACAAGGAGTTGCAAGAAAAGCACGCCAAAAAGGACGTACAGACTTCCTTATCATCGCCGTGAGTGCGAGGCCGCAACGGACGCATCCCGTGGGGAATCCTCCTCTGCAACCCCCGCCACCGCAACTTGTCAGGTGAACATGTTTACCTTACAGTTTCTGGCATGTTTCAGGTAGTCTTCCGCAGTCTGTATCGAGACCCCCTCGATAAAGTCATCCACTTTCAAACCCATCATGTCCAAGGTCATCCTGCAGGCGACAAACTTCACCCCTTCCAGTTGAGCCATCTCCAGGAGATCTTCCAAGGCGGGAATCTCCGCTTCCTTGATCTGTTTGCGCATCATGCGCGTAGCCACCCCAGCCATTCCGGGAATGGCTCCCATCGCGCCGGGAGGATAGAATTTACAGCGTTTCGTTCCATTTTTCCGGATGACATTGATCCCCATGAACGTATAGAAAATGGTCGCCTCCATCCCAAGCCTTCTTGCATTGATCGCCAGGACAAGTGCTGGATACGCTCCGTCCAGGCTTCCCCGACTGCATATGAACGTACACATTTCCTGTGCTTCCACCTTTTCCATCCCTGATCCCTTTTCCCTCTCTCTGCTTTTTCAAGATACGCCGCCAACTGCCCAACGGCCGGCAAACTCTCCCGTTGGAACCTTTCGTGCCGCTTTCCTCGATGCACGCCGATGCATCCCAACCGCCTGCGTCTCCTCTCCTCGTGACCAATATCGGGCGTGAAGCACCCGCTTTCACGTTTGCCCCGTATCCGCACCCGCCTGGCCGCGGACACAATGGATGATTTTCACCACACTCAAATTGGCAATGCTGTAATACACCATGTTTCCCTCCCGCCGCGAAGCAAGAATCCCTTTCGATTTCATGAGGTTGAGCTGTTGTGACGTGTATGGCTGAGCCAACCCGAGACAATTGCTGAGCTCGTTTACCGACATCTCCCCCTTTTCCAGAAGATCGATGATCTGAATGCGCACGGGATGCGCCACCGTCTTGAGTGTTTCAGCCGCTCTCTCAAGATAGGCGGCTTCCATGGATCCAGACCCACAGGTCACCATACTCTCCCCCTCTTTTTTGCCCACTCATATGAAAGAAAGTATATATAATTTTTTATGTATGTCAATATTCTAATAATTACTTAAAGCGAAAGGTGTGCGTCCTAAAACGCGAAACGGTTAACGGGGAAATGAGCCGTGGCTGGTGAAAATCGCCTATGGAAGGGGTCATGGGGAGAAGGCGAGTTTCACCCATGACTTGAGAATTTTCGCATATTCCGGATCCCTTATGAAAGCGAGACATCGCCCGTTTTCTTCACAGACCATTTGGATGAATCCCGCTGCAAGCCAGTTGATACATTGGGCATACACTTCGTACTCGATCCTGAGCCCGCGCCTTCGAATCTTTTCCAGGTCGTCACCGGGCCAGATGGGATAGACACCCTGGGCGAGAATGGGGCCCGAATCCTCCCCTTCATCCACAAAATGCACGGTGACCCCGCCCCAGCGGCAGCCGTAAGCAAAAGTATCCTCGTATCCGTGCCGCCCAGGAAAGGCCGGAAGCAGGGCGGGATGGATATTGAGGATGCGATGGGAACCCTCCCGGTTGAGAGAATGAATGAAATAGGGGGACACGAGCCGCATGTACCCCGCTAGGCACACGTAGTCTGGGTGGTATTCACGGAGAATGTGGAGGATTTGTTTTTCTGCGGCCACGAGACGACTCAGGCTCAAGAGCCGTTTCCTCCTCTCGGGTTCTTTCAGGATTCGCTGGCTGGCGTCCAAGGTTTCCAGATCCCAGCCCGGATCCTCCTTGAAGATTGTTTCGGGGCTGGCATCCCTATGCTGGCGATAGTCGACTACATGCCGCGGAATGCCTGCCTGCTCGGCACGCTTCAAGCCGTAGGCGTCCGGACGATCGCTCACCACGGCCACGATGTCCGCATGCAACTCGCCCGCTAAAGAGCGATCGATCAACGACTGGAGGTTGGTTCCCCCCCCTGAGATGAGAACCGCCAGGCGCAATTTTTTTAATTGGCCGTCCATGGATTCGTTTCCTCCAGGTCGTTGGGGGGGCAACGCCTTCAGCCGGCGTGCTCAATGCATATCCTCGTCTCAAGGTTTCCAGGGCGATTCGGGCCGTCGCCGTCAGAGGAAAGACGAGTGACGCCTTCAGGCAAAATGCTCCACCACATTGCGAAAGAGACGGATGCCTTGACCTTCCTCGGGGATGGCCCTTCCCTCTCGCCTCGATCGCTCCCTCTTCCAGGTCCAGTCTGGATGGTTCGTCCAGTGATTGAAAGCTTCCGGGTGCGGCATGAGGCCGATGATCTTTCCGGTAGGATCACAGATCCCGGCGATGTCGTGGACGGAGCCGTTGGGGTTCAGCGGAAAAAGGCCGCCCGCAGGCTGGCCGTCCGCACTTGCATAGCGCAGGATTACCTGGTTTGCGTCGATCAAACGTTGAATTACGTCCGGCTCCGCGTAGAATTTCCCTTCTCCGTGCCGAACGGGAAGTTCCAGGAGATCCAAGTTCCGTGTCAGAATACACGGGGAATCCCGGTTCACTTGCAGATGGACCCATTGGTCCCGGAACGTGCCGCAGTCATTGTGAATGAGAGCAACTTCACGACTCAGTTGAGCGTCCTGAAAACCCGGAAGGATCCCCAAATTCACCAGGACCTGAAAACCGTTGCAGATGCCGATGACCACGTTCCCCTTCCCGATGAAGTCCATCAACTCGTCGCTCAAGCGATGCTTCAGACGCATGGCCATGATCACGCCGGCACCGTGGTCGTCCCCCCAGGAAAAGCCTCCTCCCACCACAAAAATCTGGAAATCTCCCAAGCGTTTTTCTCCAGCAACGAGGCGGTTGAGATGAACCCGCTCCACCCGGGCTCCTGCCGCTTCCAACACGTAGGCCGTTTCCAGATCACAGTTCAGTCCAAAACCGGTCAACACCAGTGCGCGCACAGGACTCATGGTCCAACCTTTTCTCAAAGCGTTCCGTGTTTCCAGGATTTCTTGAGGCTGGCGACGGTCTCTCTCAGAATGATCTCCCCATCTTCACCGATCCATTGGAGTTCCGGTGTGTCCAGGACGGAGCCAACCAAGGCAAAAGGCAGTCCTTGGAGGAGGCTTTCCACTTCGTCCCGCTTTTGGGGCTGAACCGTCACAAGAAAGCGTCCACAGGATTCGCTGAACAGGATCTGGTCACATCGGAGACGACCTTTGCGGGGAACCTCTCGCAGATCCAACTGAATGCCCAGTTCACCTCCCATGGCGACCATGGCTGCATGGACACCCAGCCCCCCTCTGTAAAGCCCGTGACAGGAAGCCAGCACCCCACGATTCAACGCCTTCTCCAAAGCGGCGTACAAGGGAAGCAACCTGGATGGGCTGAGAACGGGAACGTTGCATCCCGTGTATCCGAGCATCTCGTAGTATTCCCCACCTCCCAGTTCGTCGCCCGTCTCTCCAAGGACGTAGACGAGATCCCCTGGGACCTTCGCCTCCATGGTGACACTGAGGTTGACATCCGGGACGATCCCCGTCGCCGTGAACTGCATGGTCGGCAATCCGGACACCTTGTGCCTTTCGCCGAAACGGCCCGGCAGATGTCCGTCCACGTACATGCTGTCTTTTCCCGAAAGCAGAGGGATCCCATAGGCCAAGCACACATCCCGGAGGGCAAAATTGGCCCGTACCAACTGAGCGGCCTTGTAGTCTCCGTCGGGGTTCAAACGGGAATCGAACTGGACACTCGGCCAGCAGAAATTGTCCACCCCTCCGATTTCATCCAATCTTGCTCCCACGGCCAAAAGTCGTCTCACACTCTCATCAATGGTGGCGGCCACCATGTGGTAGGTATCGATGAGGGAGTACACGGGATTGACGGCCTGGGCAATCGCCAAACCCCGTCTGCTTCTCAGGTCGGGACGGACCACCACGGCATCGCTGGGGACGTCCCGGTCCCTGCCCACAAAACTCTTGACGGCGCTCCCACCCTGAACTTCATGGTCGTATTGACGGTGAATCCATTCCCTCGAGCAGATGTTGGGGCGGACGAGGAGAGCATGCAGGAGGGCCCCATAGTCTTTCGGTTCTGTCAGAACAGGCTCCGTCAATCCCCGGAGTCTTGGGGACAACCATCGTGCATCAAATTCCCACTGGGGGAAATCCTCGGCAAAGAAGCTCAGATCCAGATAAGCGCAGGTCTTCCCTCCGTAGGTCAAATGGAGCTTTCCGCTGTCAGTGTAATGACCCACGACGGTGCTCTCCACTTCGTGCAGTCTGGAGAGGGCCATGAAACGCTCGAGCTTTTCAGGACTCACGGCAACAGTCATCCGTTCCTGGGACTCTGACACCCAGATCTCCCAGACGTCCAGACCTTCGTACTTGAGCGGCACTTTGTCCAATTCCACGAGGGCGCCCCCTGAAAAACGAGCTGATTCCCCGATGGAGGAAGAAAGGCCTCCACCTCCGTTGTCGGTGATGAAGCTGATCAGCCCTTCGTCCCGCGCCTCCAGGAGAAAGTCGTGCATCTTCTTCTGGGTATAGGGATCGCCGATCTGTACATGGCCCGCCGGCGTGTGCTCCGTATAAATCTCGCTGGAGGCCGTCACGCCGTGGATTCCGTCTTTCCCCACGCGCCCCCCGCACATGACGATTCTGTCGCCCGGTCTTGGACTCTTTTCGTGGGTTTTCTCACCCCCTATCTCCCGTGGCATGATGCCCAATGCGGCGACGAAGACCAGGCACTTTCCCAGGAAAGACGGGTGGTGGACGAGATTTCCAAAAAGGGTTGGAACTCCGTGCTTGTTGCCCCCGTCCCTGACCCCTTCCACAACACCGTCAAGAAGGCGGCGCGGATGCAGATGGGGGCGAAGGGAGCCCGAATAGTCCCTTGGTCCCACGCAATAACCGTAAAGGCCGGCGATGAGGCGGGCACCCTTGCCCGTTCCCATGATGTCGCGGTAGATACCGACGATCCCCGTGAGAGCGCCGCCATATGCCTCCATGTTGGAGGGACTGTTGTGGGTCTCCCCTGTAATGGAGTAATTGCTGTTCTCATCAAACCGCGCCACCCCCGCGTTGTCCCACAGGACTGAAACCACCCAGTCGCGGTTCTTCTGGATTTCCAGAGTGGGGGCTTCAATGCAGGTTTTGAAAAGGCTCTCCACCACCTCCATCCTGCCCGTCTCCACTTCAAGGTACCGAAATCTACCGCGGAAAGTGTTGTGGTTGCAGTGATCGCTACGCGCCTGGGAAATGGCCTCCAACTCCACATCAGTGGGCAATGACAAGCCCACTCGGCGTCTTTGCTCCAGGACCTCCTCACGAAGGAAGTAATCCCGAATCACTGGAATGTCCTGAGGATTCAGGGCGAGATTGCGCTCCCGGCTCAGCTCCGCCAGGGAGGCGTCTGTCGGGATGGGTATTTCAGAAAAGGAGGGCTCATGGGACAGTATCACTTTCGGCAGAACGATCCCCATACCATCCTTGGCCTTCCAGCCTGAAGGTCCGTGAATGCGCCACTGCTGGATGATGTCGTTTGCCAGCAACTCACGGGCGATGGTCTCCACCTGCCAGCGCTCCAGAAAGGTCCCTTGGAGAAGGAAGAGTTTGGATGTGTACGCCACCTCGTCCGTTCCCATGGGCTTGCGAAGATATTCGGCAATGGCTTCCATGGCAACGCTTCCCGCAGTGTCCCGCACACCGGGGCGGAAGCCCACCCAGACCGCCCAGTCGAAATCCCTTGCAAGGGTTCCAAAACAGGACTCCTGGGTCACCGGGTTGGTAAAGATCTCCTGCCGAACGGACTCCAGTTCGTCCTGGGTGAGGGAAGTATCCAGGGTGAGAACATGGATGACTCGGGCGGTTTCCACTTCCCACCCGAAGTAGTCCCGGATTCTCGCACAAAGACTCATCCCTTCGGGATCGTGCAAGTGTTCCTTCAGGGCGATCTCCATTCGCACGGCCATGTGTCTGTTCCACATCAAGGGTTTCAGTAAACGGGCAGGGGCTGCAAGATTCCTCGGGATGGCCATGTTGCCGGTCAAATCAGCAACTTGACTCCAATGGCGATGAGGATCAACCCCCCTATGACTTCCATGCGCCTTCCAAAACTGGACGAAAGTCGGTTCCCCGCCTTCATGGCCGCCCAAGTCATGAGACAAGCCACGATCCCAATGCACACTGCTGCATGAAACAGGTTCTGCTTCAACATCCCGAGGCTGAAACCGACCCCCAGGGCATCAATGCTCGTGGCAAGGGAGAGCATGACAAGGCTCAAACCCTTTGTGGGATCGGGACAATTTTGAGATTCCCTCTCCTCGTCAGGCTTGAAGCTCTCGTAGATCATCTTCGCCCCGATCGTCAGCAGCAATCCAAAACCAATCCAAGGTCCCCAACTGCGGGCCACTCCCACAACGCTCATCCCCAACAGCCATCCAAGAAGAGGCATCATGAACTGGAAAAAACCGAAGTGAAACGACAGGCGGAAGACTTGCCGGGGAGAGCAAAAGCGCGTGCCGACGCCCAGCCCTACGGCAAAGGCGTCACAGCCAAGGGCTAGTGCAACCATGACAGTTTCTAGTGGATTCAATACGGTTTGCCCGCGTTCTATTCTGATTGGGAGGCGTGCCAGGGAACCGGCGAAGGGAGAGGCGCCGTGAGTTGAGCGATTCCTTCCGGACGATTCCCCCTTAACTGTAATAACAACTGAAAATGCTCGCTTGTGTGTCAAACTGGCTGGCCAGTTCCGCGAGGAGCCGTTCCATGTCCCTGTCGATATTGGAAAACCTGACACCCATCCCCCGCGGGGAGAGGGTTTCCGCTGGTCCGTGAATGTTCGTCCACACCACCTCCCCCTGAAGCTCGATGATGTTCTTGAGCCCAGGAAATTGAAGGGCCAGTCTCACCTTTGTGTTCAGCGGCGCCGGTTGAGGGCAGTTCACCAGGATTCCTCGCTCGTTGAAATGCGTGGAGGTTCCCTGAAACGCCTGTTGCTCAATGTAGTAGGTCACCTGACAAGGGTTTTTCTTGTCAAGGGGCTCAACCTTAGGTGTCTGACTCTCCTTGTCCGCCATCTGTCTTTTCTATCACCTCAGGGTGGCATCGAAAGCTTTCAGCAGCCTTTCCAGCAGTTGATCGTGCAGAACATTCACCTCTTCGTCGGTGAGACTGCGATGGGGAGCCCTGTACACGAGCCGGTAACCCAGGCTCTTCTTTGCCGAACCCAACTGGGGACTACGGAAAATGTCAAAGATTTCAACACATTCAAGGTAATCACATTCATACCCACGGATAAACTTCAACGGCTCCCCCGCAGGCACATCTTCGTTCACCACCAACGCCACATCTCTCACCACAGAAGGAAATCTCGGAAGCGCCTGGAACAATGGCCGCAAGCGGCGTCTAGCATACATCCTATCGAAATCAAGCTCAAAAAGATAAACAACATTCTTCAAATCGAACGACTCTTGAACGTTCCGGGCCAGTTTTCCACAGCATCCCAAGGGTTCGTCCCCTGCATAGATGACCGCTGAACAGGATGAATCCAGATATGGCGGCAGTGCCTCTCGGACGTATTCAATGCTCTCCAGGAAAAAGAAATGCAGGATTTCTTCAACCGCTCCCTTGATATCCGTGAAGTCCACCTGTTCGTCGGAGCCATAAAGTGACAGGGGAACGCGCCTGCCCGACATGATCCCCGTCAATCGGTGAGGCTCCCGCGGCAGAGGTTCACCTGCCTCGGGAAGAAAAACCTTGCTCAGTTCAAACAGACGCAGATCGTCATTTCCGCGATCGAAATTGCTTCGGGCGACTTGAAGCAACCCCGGGAGCAGGGAGGTGCGCATGACGCCCAGATCCTCGCTGAGGGGATTTCTGATGGAGACCGCCTGCAACATGGGGTCATTATCGGGATAGCCGAGCCTCCGAAGCGATTCAAAGGGGATGAACGAGTAGGTGATCGCTTCCAGAAATCCGGCCGACTCTATAAGATGTTTTATTTCCATGCGGCACCTGAGGTGCGGGTCCAGTCGGGCCGGAGCCATTTCACATCGTGGAGTGGTTACGGGAATTCGCTCGTAACCGATGATTCTCGCGATTTCTTCTGCGAGATCTACCTGCCGGGTGATGTCTGCGCGAAAGGAGGGCGGCCGAACGAGCAATTCATCGCTGGAAACCGGCTCAACCTCCATTTCGATTTTTCTCAACGCTTCCGCCATTTCCGAAGACTGGAGGGCGGTTCCCAGGAAACGATTGGTCCGCCCCACCCGAAGGGTGATGGTCGGGGGAACCATGGGAGCACGATAGACGTCGATAATCCCCGTGGCCACCTCTCCGCCTCCCAATTCCTGCATCAACTGGGCGGCACGGTCCAACGCCCTGATGACCCCTTCCGGATCCACGCCCCTTTCAAAACGATAGCTCGATTCCGTGCGCAGCCCCAGCTTTCGCGAACTCCTCCGGATGCACACCGGGTCAAAGTATGCACTCTCGATGAGCACATTTCGCGTCTCTGGAACAATCTCGGAATCCAATCCCCCCATGATGCCCGCCACAGCGACAGGACCCATCCCATCGCAAATGAGCAGCGTGTCGTCGAAAAGAACCCTCTCTACCCCGTCCAAGGTGCAAAACCTCTCTCCTTCCAGCGCCCGCCGCACTCGGATCCGCCTCTCCCTGAGGCGGTCAAAGTCAAAGGCGTGCAGCGGCTGGCCCAGTTCGAGGAGCACGAAATTGGTCACATCGACCACATTGTTGATGGAACGGATCCCCGCCGCCTCCAGCCTCCTTGACAGCCATGGAGGAGACGGACCGATGGCGATCACCCTGACGACACGGGCGCAATACCGGGGGCAACCTTCAGGATCGTCCACCTCGATGGATGTGACGGAACTGATGGGAGGACCGGACTCCAGAACTTCAGTGGAAGGGTATTTCAACCGGGTGCCGCAGAGGGCCGCCACTTCCCTGGCCACACCCACAACAGAGAGGCAGTCGCCCCGGTTTGGGGTGACACTGATGTCCAGGAGCACGTCCTCCAGCTGCAGTGCCTGGGATAGGGAAAGCCCTGCCGGCGTGTCCGGGGGAAGCCTCCAGATGGATGCGGCGTCAGCACCGAGCCCCAGTTCCTGCTGAGAACACAGCATCCCCTGGGACAACTGGCCACGGACTGTCGTCTCTCCGATCGTTCTCCCGTCAGGAAGAACCGCCCCGGGGAGGGCCAAGGGAACCATGCTGCCCACTATCAGGTCGGGAGCCCCACAGACGACCTGGTATACGACTGACCCAGTGGAAACCTTGCACAGTGTCAATCGGTCTGCGTCGGGATGGGGCCGGCACTCTTCGAGTTTCCCGGCAACGACTCGTGAAAGGGATGCCTCGGTGCGGGTCAACCCTTCAACTTCCAGACCTGCCATAGTGAGACGATGGGCCAGTTCCTCAGGGGTCACGGGCACATGAACATAATTTTCGAGCCAATTCAAGCTGATGATCATCCCTGCGGGCCTTTCTGATCTTCCCAGGCTTTTCCCTGGAGCACGAGCATTTGGAAAACCGGATACCCCCTGCATGTGAAGCAGAGGGCCACCTGCGGCGGGCAATTCGCCGACAGATCCACAGACACGTGCTCTGCACGACAAAACGTCATTCTCAAATGCTCTTGCAGTAGAGCCTGGGGGTATGCGGAAGGACAACAGGGACGGTAGCCATGTTTCGCCCTGCAGGGAGAGTGCGCGGCGGGAAATCCTTGTCCCTCCGATACCACGGACAATGGACAAAAAGTCGATGGCACAAACGAAACGAGCCCCCTCGGCGGAGTTGCTCAAAACTGCTTGAGGAACCTCAGGTCATTCTCGAAAAACAGGCGCAGATCGTCGATACCGTACTTGAGCATGGCAATCCGCTCGATTCCCATTCCGAAGGCAAAGCCGGTGAAGATTTCCGGGTCGTATCCCACCTTCTTGAAGACCTCCGGGTCCACCATGCCCGAACCCAAGATTTCCAGCCATCCCGTCTGGGAACAGACTCTACATCCCTGGCCCTTGCACATGACGCACTGGATGTCCACTTCCGCGCTGGGCTCCGTAAAGGGAAAGAAACTGGGACGGAACCTCAAGCCCACATCCTCACCGAACATCTGGTGTACAAAAATGGTGAGTATTCCTTTCAGGTCGCCGAAAGAGATGTCCTCTCCCACCATGAGGCCTTCAACCTGGTGGAACATGGGAGTATGAGTGACGTCGGAATCACAGCGGTAAGTACGGCCCGGTGCGATCACCCGGATTGGAGGTCGCCGCGCTTCCATAACCCGGACCTGGATGGGGGAGGTGTGAGTGCGCAGGACAACATCATCGGAAACATAAAAGGTGTCCTGCATGTCCCGGGCGGGGTGATCCTTGGGAATATTGAGAGCTTCGAAGTTGTAATAGTCCAGTTCAACCTCCGGTCCTTCAACCACTTCGAAACCCAGCCAGTTGAATATCCTGGAAATCTCCACCACGACCTGAGTGATGGGGTGCAAGCGCCCCTTCAAAGACCGCCGTCCAGGAACGGTGATGTCAAAGGATGGCTTCTGTTTTTGGGCCTCTTTCTTGGATTCCTCCAGGGCAATGGAGAAAGCTTTTTCCAACTGCTCCTTGGCTTCGTTGAGGAGCTTTCCCCAAATCGGCCGTTCCACCTCGCTGGCCTGTCCCATCTGCTTGAAAAGGCGGGAGAGTTGACCTTTGCGGCCTAGGTAGTTCACCTTGAGCTGTTCCAGGGCCCTGGAGCTGCCCTGAGCCTCCGCGATGTCCCGGGTTGCCGTTTCCAGGAGTCTTTCCACGTCGGACTGCATGGTCTACGCTGCTTCTTTGGCGATTTGGGCCAGTTTCGCAAACGCCTCCGGGTCGTTCATGGCCAAGGCCGCCAAGACCTTTCGATCCAGCATCACATTGGCCTTCTTCAGGCCGTTCATGAACCTGGAGTAGCTGAGATCATGCTGCCTCGCAGCGGCATTGATCCGCATGATCCAGAGGCTTCTAAAGGACCTTTTTCTTGTTTTACGATCCCTGTAAGCGAATTTGAGGGCACGATCCACCGACTCCTTTGCCGTCCTCAGAAGAGTCCCTCGTCCCCCCCGATATCCTCTCGCCATGTCCAGAACCTTCTTCCGACGCTGGCGGGACGCCACTGCTTTTTTCACCCTAGGCATGGGCATCACTCCTTCTGCATTTCATTCCGGTCAATTCATCAGGAACCACCCTCAGAGGTAGGGCATCATCCTGCGGAGCGCCCTCACATTGATGGCATCCACAAGGGTGCTCTGTCGAAGGCGCCGCTTGCGATCAGACCCTTTCTTGGTGAGAATGTGGCTCTTGTTGGCTCGAGCCCTCATGATCTTCCCGGTACCGGTTTTCTTGAAACGTTTGGCTGCAGCGCGATTGGTCTTGAGTTTCGGCATTCCTCCCTCCACTGTGGTTGCACGACCGGGAGCAACCACATCGACGACGATCGAGAATTTTTCCGGGGCACTTGAGGCAATCCGGCCCACCCGCGCAACAGTAAGGTTCCCCTTTGGAGAACCCACAGCTCCGGCCCCCCCAGGCTCCCGAACCGCCCTCCTCGAGGCCCCTTTTGAGCGGGCGCCTTCCCTCTTTTCCAAACGGGTTTCCGTTGCCCCTGTATTCCACCAGATTTGTGAAAGGACGTAATCTATTGGGGTTTGAAAGGGGTGTCAAGCCTTTTCAAGGTCCGGAATCCGGAAGCAAATCCAGCTAGGACTTGGGGGCCAGGATCATGACCATGTTGCGCCCTTCCATCTTGGGCGGCTGTTCCACCAGCGCCTCTTCTTTCAGTTCCTCCTGGATGCGCTCCAGTACCTTGGCGCCTTGGTCCGTGTAGGCGATCTCTCGCCCCCGGAACATGATGGTGACCTTCGCCTTATCCTTCTGGGCAAGGAACCGCTTCACGTGCTTGATCTTCACGAGCAGGTCGTGTTCGTCGGTCTTGGGACGGACCTTCACCTCCTTCACCTGGATCACGGTCTGCTTCTTCTTCGCCTCCTGAGATCGCTTGTTTTGCTGGTACTTGAATTTTCCGTAATCCATGATCTTACAGACGGGCGGGTCCGCGTTGGGAGCCACTTCGACGAGGTCCAGCTCGTCGAGGATCGCTTGCTCCAGAGCCTTTTTCAATGGGAGAACGCCCAATTGCTGACCGTCTTTGCCGATCACCCGGACTTCCTGAGCCCGAATCTTTTCATTCACGTTGACCTGCTTTTCCAGAACAAATCCTCCTTCTCAAAAGTTGTCATGATAGTTCGACGGTGGTCAGACAATCCCCAGGCCAATGCGCCCCTTGGTCGCTTCGAGACACTCTTTCTCGATCATTTCGGCAAACCCGCCGGGAAGCATGAGATCCAGTTGGGTTCCGTCGCGCCTGCGGGGTTTCACACCCCCCGCCGCAACCTCCCGATCTCCCACGACGAGCATGTAAGGAATCTTCTGCAGTTGAGCCTCCCGGATCTTGTAGTTTAGTTTTTCGCTCCGATCGTCCAGATCCACCCTGACCCCCGCATTCCGCACTTCGTCCACCAACCGGCGGGCAAACTCCAGTTGCGCGTCCGTTACCGTCATCACCACCGCTTGAACAGGAGCCAGCCAAGTAGGGAACGCTCCTCCATAGTGTTCTACCAGCACCCCCATGAAACGCTCTATCGCCCCGAGAATGACGCGGTGCAGCATGACGGGCCTGTGGCGGTTTCCATCCGCTCCGATGTAGGTCAGGTCAAACCGCTCGGGGAGCGTAAAATCGCACTGAATTGTGGCGCATTGCCAGCGCCGTTCCAAGGCGTCCCTGAGTTTCACATCAATTTTCGGCCCATAGAAGGCGCCCTCCCCCTCGCAAAGGCTGAAGGCAATCCCCTTATCCTCCAAGGCCCCCATAAGGGCCCTGGTCGCTCTTTCCCAGTCTGCATCCGTGCCAATGGACTTTTCCGGACGCGTGCTGATTTCCATCTCATATGAAAAGCCGAAAATTCCCATGACTTCAATGACGAAGTCGATGATCCCCTGAATTTCCGTGTTGAGCTGCTCAGGCATGCACAGAATATGGGCATCGTCCTGTGTGAACTGGCGGACGCGAAGCAGACCGTGCAACACGCCGGATTTCTCATGGCGATGGACGGTACCCAGCTCAAAGTACCGCAGTGGGAGGTCTCTGTAGCTGCGGATCTTGGATTTGTAAATGAGCATGTGGGAGAGGCAGTTCATGGGTTTGATCCCGTAAGACTGCCCGTCGATTTCCGTGAAGTACATGTTCTCCCGGTAGTGTTCGAAATGCCCCGACCTCTTCCAGAGTTCCGTCTTCAGCAGAGTGGGTCCCACAACGATGTGATACCCTCTGCGCAGGTGCTCTCTCTTTTCGAACGTCTCCAGGATATGCCTTATGAGGGCTCCCTTGGGATGGTAAATGACCATCCCCGCTCCCACATCATCACTGAAGCTGAAAAGGTCGAGATCCTTCCCCAGGCGCCGATGGTCACGCTTCTGTGCCTCTTCGAGAAACTTTAGATATTTCTTCAGTGCCTCCCTGTCAGGAAACGCGGTCCCATAGATTCTTTGCAGCATGGGATTTCGTTCGTCGCCGCGCCAGTAGGCGCCAGCGACCCCCGTCAGTTTGAAGGCCTTAAGGAATCCCGTATGCGGAATATGAGGACCACGGCACAGGTCTACGAAATCTCCTTGCTCGTAAAAGGAAACGATAGGGCCGTCGAAACCTTCGATCAGTTCCACCTTGTATGGCTCACCACGATCGCGGAAGAACTGTATTGCCCCCTCTCGAGGCATTTCTCTCCTGTGGAATTCGAGCTTTTCAGCCACAATTTCCGCCATTTTCGCCTCGATCCGTTCCAGATCTTCCGGGCTGAAAGGCTTTTCCACATCGAAATCATAGTAAAACCCGTTTTCTATGGCCGGACCGATGGCCACCTTGGCATCAGGGAAAAGCGCCTTGACCGCCTGAGCCATGATGTGCGACGCACTGTGCCTCAGGATCTCCAGACCTTCCGCGTTGTCCGCTCTGATTCCTTCAACCCGCGCATCTTTGTTCAACTTCGTGGAAAGATCCACCAATTCCCCATCGACTCGGGCGGCAATGAATCCATCGCGCCCCCCACCATCCTGGCCACTGAGAATCTCCTGTACCGACACGCCCTTAGGGAACAGCACACTGCCACTCCCTGCCAATTCAACCTCTATCTTGTCAGCGTTCATGTAATTTCCCTGAAGCTAGCCCAGCGGTTTCGTCGGACGATCCTTCGCCGCTTCCGAATTCAACGCAATATGTTTACACACGAAACGGTGTTGTGACAAGGAATCTCCATAACAAAAAAGGCACCTGCCCCTGAAGGGGGGAAGATGCCCTGGAAGGAACCGACATGTCTCGCACGACGGCATCCGCAAGCCGCTGGTTTTCCTACTTCAACAGCCAACGCTGCTTCTCATTGAATCAAACGAATCAACTGGTGCATTCCCTCGATACGTCATGAGATTCCATGGGTGGTAGGCACGGGCGGTTTCGAACCGCCGACTTCTACCGCGTCAAGGTAGCGCTCTCCCACTGAGCTACGTGCCTAGGAATTGTTTGACTCTATAGCGGTCCCCCAAAACCATGTCAAGAAAAATGCTGTCTCAGCAAGCATCCCATTCCGGGCCCGATTCTTCTTCACGACCTCCCTCCGGGGGGGGTCCTGCGTCCCGGCCCACCCTTTCGCTCTTGTCCCGGAAAAAGATCAGCTCCTTCCGTGCCGCCGTCCTTCCAGCAGGGAGAGACCGATCAGCAGGTAGTGAACTCCGCTCGCGACGGTCAGCGCGGCTGTGGTTCCGAACAAAGGAACAAAGCTCCACGGCGGCCAGTTCACCACGGATGAACTCAACACGAAAAGAACAGTGAAGAGTTGAAGAAGTGTGGTGATCTTGCTCACCACGCTGGGACTGATTTGCACCTGTACCTGGAAAAAACAAAGTGTGATCAAGCCCAGCAGGATCATGGCGTCACGACTCACCGCAACAATGACAAGCCAATTGGGAACCAAGCCCAGATATCCGAGAAGAATGAAGGAACTGACAAGGAGGAGTTTGTCTGCAAGTGGATCCAGGTAGGCTCCCAGCTTGGACTTCTGTTGGAACGCGCGGGCGATGAGACCGTCGAGTCCGTCGGTGATCCCCGCCAGGAAGAAAACGAGAAGAGCGTGGTTGAGCCTGTTGTCCAGGAGAAGCCACACAAGGTATGGCGTGAGAAAAATCCGGATCAATGTGAGTACATTGGGAATGGTCATCGTCATGGATTAGACTGAGATGTTTCCGAGTGAACCACGGTCAACACCACATCCGCATCCGCGGAGTGAGGCTCCTCCACTTTGACCTCTCCACCGTCCTGAAGGCGCATTCCATTCAGGGCATTCACTGTTGCCCTTCCGACGCCGCGCAATTGCACCGCCCCCCCATTCTCTCCCAGTTTGAATCCCGTCACTTCCAGATTTGGAGATTTTTCGCGGAGAATGCCCTCCAATGCTTCCCAATCTGCCTGGGACCTCTGGGAAACGATACGCAAAACAAGATGATCCGCCTCTTCTCGTATCGTGGTCATCTCCGGTTCCGGCTGTTCAGAGGGTGGAACCGTCTTCTTGTCCCCATGATCCCGGAGCAAACGTTCCAGGTTCGGAACGACAAAAGCCGCGAGTTCCATCGTTCCATCGAGGGTCGCCCCTTCGTCCACGGGCAGTTGCTTGTGAATCTCCCCAAGGGTCCCCCCACTGTGCACATCCAGAACAACCAGGGTGGTGGCAAGGCGGAGACGGGCGTTGTCGTCCCGGCGAACGTCAACCGTACCGACAACGGCCCGGCTGACCCCGGCTGTCTTGGCCAGCCTCAGCACATCCCCCGGCGGGATCATCCCGGCCTCGTTCACCGGCAAGGACTTCTCTCCTGGAAACCAGATCGACCAGCCAATGCTGGACAGTTCCTCATAGACGTTTGCCCCAAAAAGACCCTGGGGATCCGTTCGGCTGTGCGGAATATGCCAAGCCTCCTCCCACCGTTCCGCAACGGCCCAGAACACGCCGCCCCCCCCCATCGGACCGGCCGTGTTTGATCCTGCCGGGTCACGCCGTGCGTCCGTGTCCGACTCCACAATGGACTCTTGAGAAGAGACCGGGGGAGGAACCGATTCCTCTGCCAGATCTGAATCGAGGATCACATCCATTTGCATCAGATCCCCACGAAGCGCCTCCATCGCAACCGTTACCCTGCCTGCCACATGGTAGTGATTTCCTCCTGCCATCCCTTCAGAAAAAATCTGATAACTCTGAACATAACGTCCCGGTTCCTTGAAGATTTTTTCCTTCAAAACCGCATACCGAGTCTCCATCCCCGATGGAGAAAGAATTCGGGAGGTTGCCTGAACCACGGCTTGTGTCAGGAAATCCAGGAAAGCTTCCTCTCGGCTCATCGCGTGATTCTCCCCATGGACCATGGCTCGTCCCTGGCTGAAGTATTCAGCGACTACGGCATCCGACGGCAAGTCCCCCGCGGCGGCAAAACCGAGGCAAAGAAAAACGAGGCAGCACGAAACGAGATGGCAAAGGGTGGTGTAATTAAAGGGTCTTGATCCCATGACCATACTCCAACCAACGGCGAACGGCACCGGAACACATCCTCAGGCGACCGACTCTTTTCTCCCTCAGGCAGGTGGGCCGTCTCCCTTTTACGGGGTATATGTGGTAACATAGTCAAACTGCAAACTAAAGGAGAATTCGTTGCCGAACTTCCAGTTAGAAAGCAGCTTCCGACGTTGTCTCGTCGCGCCGCCTCAGATTCATTACCTGCGTTATCTTCTCGAGGCTTACGAAGGAATCGCCGTTGTGAGCACCCAAGACTCCCGCCTGGGACTGGTCAGGATCGATATCGCTCCCGGTTGTGAAGAAGACGTCCAGAGGATTCTGGAAGGTGAGGGGGAAAACCTCCGGCTGCAACTGGTGGAAAGCACCACATGACATCTGCCCTGCCTTTCGTGCGCACTTGCTTCCACTGCCTCCCATGATCCGCTTGCAAAAAATTTCAGCATTGGCTAAGAAACTCAATCCGAAGGCCATGTTTTGTTCAAGTGATCTGGAAAGCCTGCCGAGATGCATAAATGTTCCCTGGAGGTATCGTTCCCAACCAATTTCGACGCGCTGCGTCCTCCACAGGGTCGAAACCTCATGAACAGGTTGAATGCATATGGATGAAAGATACAGCCAGACGGAAGTGGAGCACTCCCTGTCCGTTCGCGCCTTAAACGTCCAAACTCATCCCTATGGTGACGTGGTCGTCCGGGAAGGGGAGGAGACGGAAGGCTTCTATGTCATCCTGAGCGGGCAGGTCCGCATCAGTCAGGGGGGCAAGAACGTCAGAATCCTTGAGGAACAGGACGTGTTCGGCCTCGACAACCTGATCCTTCGCAAGCCCGCCCAATATACAGCAAGGACCTTGAGCAGATCCCGTATCGCCACGTACGGCCGCGACTCTTTTGAATACCTTTTTCACCACAGCCCCCAAATGATTCAGACGTTTCTCCTCTCGACGCTCCAGCAGCTGAGCCAGACCACCCACAATCTCTCAGGGATGACGGAGTCCTTTTCTATCGGTGAAGTGCGGGTTAACTTTTACAGCGACGGAGAGGTGATTCTCGGAGAGGATGTGGCCACCAGGACATTCTACCGGCTCGTCTCAAGCCATGGTGGGCTGCGTTTGACCAAGGGAAACGAGGAACTGGGCTGTATCGAAAAGCCCGGCGAGTTTTTCGGGGGAATCATCGGTTTTGCCAACGGTGTGCACCAAGCTCAGGTCACCAGCATCGGAGAGAGTGCTGTTGAAATGTACACCATTGATGACTTGGAAGTGGTCATTAAAGACTACCCCGACATCGCCTTGAAGATCATGCAGGCACTCATCGCGAAACTCTCGGAAGGAAATCCGATCGCTTAGGACCCACAATCGTTCTTCAGGACTTTCCCGTTCGTCAGCGACAGTCCGAACCGCGTCCCCTTCTCGCCATTAAGGCGGAGACAGGTATGGGCGAATGGTTGTACTCGAAACGGTGTGCCAGCCGCGAGGCTATGCACGAGGAGATTGACCCTTGTGTGTCAAACCGGAAAACTCCCACCTATCCAGAATCCAGGAAGCGCCTGACCCTCCCCTGAATCGGCGGTGCTCCAGCGGCTTCCAAGTGTACGTCCAGACGTTTGGATGCCAGATGAATGAATATGATTCCCGCCGGGTGATCGTCTCCCTGGCATCCCGTGGCGCTTGTCTGACAAACCGGTTGCACCGGGCCGACGTGATATTCCTCAACACCTGTTGTGTGAGGGAAAAGGCGGAGCAGAAAGCCTTCTCGTTTCTCGGCCGACTGCGACATCTCAAGATGCGCAACCCCGCAGTCAAGATCATCGTGGCAGGGTGCCTGGCACAGCAAATGGGAGACCTGCTTCTGACCCGATTCGAGCATGTGGACCTTGTCGTGGGCACACAGGGCTTCTCCACCGTGGGACGGCTGTTGGACGAACTCCGGCACTCCCCCGTGAAAATAGCGCATCTCCCCGAGTCGGACCCGGAGTGGGACATCCCCTGCCCTCCCTCAGGAGGGACCCCAGAATGCCCTGTTTCCGCCTCTGTGACTATCATGCAGGGCTGCGACAATTTCTGTACTTACTGCATCGTGCCGTATGTGCGCGGCCGCGAAAAAAGCCGTCCCAGCAGGCTCATTCTGGAGGAGATTCAGGGGCTTGTTGATTCGGGAACACGGGAGGTTGTCCTCCTCGGCCAGAATGTCAACTCTTACGGAAGAGGGCTCGACGAGCAGACGGATTTCGCACAGTTGCTGCGTCGGATTCATGCCATCCCCGGTCTGCTCAGGATCCGCTTCACCACCTCCCACCCGAAGGATCTCACGGACGCATTGATCCGGTCTCTCGCACAACTGCCAAAACTGGCCAAGCATCTTCACCTTCCCTTCCAGGCTGGGTCCGACAAGGTTCTCGAGCGCATGGGGCGAGGCTACACGGCCGGCGAGTATCTGGAAAAGATACAAAATTTGCGTGAGGCATGTCCTGATATTGCTTTGTCTGCGGATGTCATGGTAGGCTTTCCAGGGGAAACGGACGAGGACTTCCAAGCAACTCTTCGCCTCATGGAGACCGTACGGTTCGATACACTTTTCTCCTTTCGCTACTCCGATCGCCCGGGTACCAAGTCCTCTCAGTTTCCGGGCAAAGTCGACGAAGATGTCAAGGCAAAGCGCCTGAGAGAACTGCAGGCCGTTCAAGAATTGATCACACTGGAAAAGCAGCGTGCAGAGCAGGGCAAGGTGAGGGAAGTGCTTGTTGAGGGTCCGAGCAAGGCGGCTTCCAACGGTCAAATGTCGGGAAGGACCATGCAGAATCGTATTGTCAATTTCCAGGGATCTGCCGGGCTTCGGGGAAAAACGGTTCATGTGAGGATTGTTTCTGCCTTTTCGCACTCCTTGAGAGGGGAGCTGCTGCCTTCTCAATAAAGAAGGCAGCACGCCTCACACCGAGTGAAGCAAGGAGGTATCATGCTCAGGCAAATGAAAGTGACAGGTTTAGTCATGGACCCGCAAACCAACACGCCCATACTCATCCTGTCCGATCCCGAAAGCGAAACGACTTTACCGATATGGATCGGTCTCCTGGAAGCCACGGCAATCGCAACCGAACTGGAGAAGATCCAATTCCCCAGACCGATGACTCACGACCTGCTCAAGAACTGCTTCGATCTTCTTCAGGTGAAGGTAGATCGCATCGAAGTGTGCGATCTGCGCAACAACACGTATTATGCCCACATATACCTGCGGGACAAGGAGGGCATCAGTCCCATCGATGCAAGGCCAAGCGATGCCATTGCCATTGCCCTGCGCACAAATGCCCCCATTTATGTCGCCGAAGAGGTGCTTGCAAAGTACCAGAAGTCGGAACCGGGGGCACAACCGGTTTTCGACCGGGGAAAACAGGAGAAATGGGCCGAGATCCTCGAAGATCTTGATCCTTCGGATTTCAGCAAGTACAAGATGTAACGAGTTCTTGGATCGCCTCCCTACAACACGCTCAAGCGTGCATCACAGAGTACGGACCATCCCCACTTTACCGGGGCAGGATGTGTCTGCCGTTGGGGTTTGACAAGTTGTTCCGGTTTTCCTTCGCCCAGGTGGGGGGCGCTCAAACCGACATGACAACTCGAGTTTTAAGCGAACAAGGGAAGTACGGCCATGAGGTGGGACAGACCCAAGCTGACGCAAGTCGTCGATGTGGCACGAGGAGTGCAGCCTGCCGATCTCTGCATCCGCAACTGCCGGATCGTCAATGTGCTGACGGGTAGGGTCGAAACCCGGGATCTGACCATCTTTCAGGATTTGATCGTGGGATGGGGCGACTACCGGGCAAAAGCAACTTGGGATGCGGAAGGCCTCTATGTCTGTCCCGGTTTTGTGGACGGGCACATCCACCTGGAGAGTTCGCTTTTGAACCCGTTTCATTTCAGCAATGCCGTCGCCCCCTGGGGGACCTCCGCAGTCATTGCAGACCCGCACGAGATCGCAAACGTCCTCGGTCTGGAAGGAATTCGCTACGTTCTTCGCTCGTCGGAAAACCAGCTTGTAGACATATTTTTCAACCTGCCCAGTTGTGTTCCGGCATCTCCCCTTGAAACCTCAGGTGCACAGCTCAGGGCGACGGATCTTTATTCCTTGATCCCCCACGAGAGAATCCTGGGCCTGGCTGAGATGATGAACTTCCCAGGCGTCCTGCATCATGCAGAGGATGTGACCGACAAGCTGCTTCTCTTTCAGGACAGGATCCTGGACGGCCATGCTCCCCTTTTGAAGGACAGGGAACTGAACGGTTACTTGGCCGCAGGGATCGGCTCCGATCACGAATGCACCACCCGCGAAGAAGCGGAGGAAAAGCTATCCAAGGGCATGACCATCATGATCCGCGAAGGAAGCCAATCAAAGGACCTAGAGGCGCTTCTCCCTATTGTGAATGACCATACCTGGCCCCGGTGCATGTTTGTGAGCGATGACCGCCATCCCGATGACCTGATGGAAAACGGTCACATGAATGCCATCGTGAACAAGGCGGTCCGATTGGGAATGGACCCCGTGCGGGCACTCACCCTCGCCACCTGGACGCCCTGCCGATACTTCCGCCTTCCCCGCCGCGGAGCCATTGCACCGGGTTATGCCGCCGATTTCAGCATGAGTCCCTCTCTGCATCCCTGGGAACCTGTCCATGTATTCAAGAGGGGAATGGAGGTAGCAAGGCGCGGCAAGTTGTTGAAGAAGCGCACAGCCGAAATGGCTGCCCGGGCCCCGGGGAGTCCCATGCGCATCGGCCCCCTTGATCTGTCTCTCCTCAAAGTGCCCCTTCAGCCGGGGCTCCTTCGAACGATTGGGGTGCGCGAGGGAACCCTCTTGACTGAAGAGCTTCTTTTCACCCCCACCATTGACAATGGCTTTGTAACCGCCGATCCGGCCCGGGATATTCTCAAGCTGGCCGTCTTCAACCGTTATATCCCTGATCGCCCGCCCGCGGTGGGGTTCGTCACAGGCATCGGACTGGCGGAAGGAGCCGCTGCCACCACCATCGCTCACGATTCTCACAATCTCATCGCCGTGGGAGCCTCCGATGAAGCAATTCTGCGTACGGTGGATGCACTGAGGGATACGGGCGGTGGAATGGCCATCGGCAATCAAAATGGTCCAATCGCGGTCCTTCCCCTTCCCATTGCCGGACTCATGTCCAGTGATCCCATCGAGAGGGTGGTCGAACGTCTCCTGCTCCTCAAAAAGCTGGCGACCGCCATGGGATCCCCGTTGAAGAACGTCTTCATGGCGCTGTCTTTCCTCGCCCTGCCCGTCATTCCCCAGTTGAAAATGACCGATCTCGGACTGGTGGATGTCTCCACTTTCTCAATCGTACCCCTCTTCAAATCCATCTGAAAATCGCATTGCGGCAGGGAACGCCTTTTGTTAAGTTGAACCCATCGGATTTTATGGCTGTTTTGCATCTGTGTTTTCCTGTGATCGCTCATCAGCATGATTATTTTTTTTGAAGCGTGCTGGAACAATGCCATGGCACTCGGGAATCAACCAACCTGAAATCTTCATGAGGGGTCAAACCCGGAGGAGGAAATTATGTCCACGGTCTCATGCAGTTCGATGGATGATGTAGTCAACTTCGCCATTGAAAAAGAAGAGAAGGCGATGGAGTTTTACAAGAGCTGCGCGGAACGAGCCAAGAATCCCGGAATAAAGAAATTCTTCCAAGAGATGGCGGAAGAAGAAGAGCGCCACAGGAAACTGCTCAAGGACCTGGACCCATTGGCTCTCGGTGGCGCGAAGCTCGAGCAGATTGAAGACCTTCGCATCAGCGATTATCTGGTGGATGTGCAGTTCACCGCCGAAATCACCTACCAGGAAGCCCTAACGCTTGCCATGAAGAAAGAAGAGAAGGCCCACGCATTCTATTCCGCATGGAAGGATAAGTGCATGCACGAAAAGACCGCCAAGGTTTTTGAAATGCTGGCCCAGGAAGAACTGAAACACAAGCGTCGCATTGAGACCATGTACGATGAGGAAATTCTCACCTGGGATTGATCCGCAGCCATCGCAGGGCATTGTGTGGCGGGATCCCGTTATTGAGAGTATCCCCGTTGCTCTCGGGCCGGGATTATCTTTTCAGTATGCACACCATCTTCTTTTGTGTCCCGGTGACCCAAGCACGGTATCCAGATGGCCACCTGGAAGATCGGGTGGCCATCAACGCACCATCGGCGGACTGCAAGGTAGGGCAATCGCATGAAATTAAGCGATGCCAAGAAGCTTCTTGATGTAGTCCATATCCCATCCCGCCCGCTTTCGGCTGGCTTTAACGCCGATTTTCTGCTGGGAATCCTGCTTGATGAGGTTCAGGGCCAGACGACGAATGGTCCCGAGGTTCTCTTGCGCGTGCCCGGATCTGACGCGGCTGTCATCTTCACGGAAGGCAATGTCGAGACACCAATGCAGACTATTCTCGACTGCCCAGTGCCCGCGTGCCGCCTCGGCGAATCGCTTTGCGTCACTGGGAAGGCTGGATACGATGTCCACCAGTTTATGGCCCGTCTTCAACAGAATTCGTGGGTCGGGCAATGTGGAGAAATGTTCCATGATCGAAGTGCACAACACAGTCTCCGGCATAGCGAGTCCTCCTTGGGATGCATTTCACCAAGGTATCGTCTTACACTTCGATCAGAAGGTCCAGCACTATGACGTGCAATCGCCCTAGACTACAAGGTGCAACGAGTTGACAACCTCTCTTCAAACATGATATTTTTTGTCAAATTCGATTGGCGATGAAGTTTGCCTGAACAGCCCGGCACTCTCGGGATGATGACTTCTGCACGTTGACACGGTGGAAGTTTTTTTGCCGGATGCGTCTCGCATGATGTAATGGTTGGGGTTGAAACTGATGATTTCCCCCTCAACACCCTTGTTCCCCACAGTCCTGAGTCACGCGATCATTCCTTGTACTTCCTGATTCATTTCCACTCGGAGAGTCCGGGACGTGCCCTTCGTGTCGGAAGGTTCAGGTCCATATCCGGTGGGGCGTGCAATCTCACCACGATGGGTTTGTGTGCTGGAGGAATCCGTTTCATGGATGCCGGACCTGAAAGAAGAGTCGTTTTCGGGAGGGGTTTTACCAAAGGGAGGTGGATCATGAAAGAGACGCACGATCAGGTGATTGAGGACAGAAAGCTTCCAAGAGTTGGACAGACGGTACGGAGTAAAAAATACGGAACACTGTGGCGAGTCATCGAGAAGAAGGAGGTGTGGGTTCCGACGGATGACGACCCCAAGACGGGAGAGCCTCGACTGCTCCCCGGGGTTTATCTGAACTATTGGCGTATCCGTCCCGGAGTCCTGCAGGGTGTGGGCAAGATGCTCGGCTATGCCTACACGCTCTACGACAACACCTTCGATGCAAATTGGGAGGTGGTCGAAGAGACGAAATAATGGTCGATTGTGGGACGGGCACAAAGGGAACGCGGCGAGGGGGCCTTCCCTGTTCGGCTCATCGGGGTGATGCCGATGATACGTGATCAAATGGGCAGCTGGGAGGGACGAGGATTGTTCCCACGCTCCCTCATGCAGCGGGAAGGAAAATAAGGAGGCATGGCTCTCGGGACCTGCAAGAATGCATTGCCTCTCAAGCGGGAGGTCATTAGAATGCACCGGTAGTGCGACAGGGGAAAGGGACCCTCCTGACTTTCCCCGGCCACCATGGAGAAGGCATTTTCTAAAGGGCGATGGAGTCCGGTCGGATAGCCCGACCGGCTGATGACTCCTACTGAGGTGATGGACCTGGTGGGAGTCTCGGGGTTTTTGACGGACAAAGCTCCCCCAGGTCCATCCTGGCGGGAGTTTTCTTATGCCATGCCTCGATTTTTTTGCCCAGCGTGCTGGCATGATTTTGATGAAGATCTTGTCCACTGCCCCAGCTGCGCAACTGAGATCCTGATCTTTTGGGATTCCAAGGACCGAGTGGAGAAACTCGTCCTCGCCCTTCACCGCCCGGAACCCACCACCCCCCTTCGGATCCCATGGCTGCTGGGAAAAATGGGAGATTCCCGGCCGGTCGCGGCTTTGATCGAGACTATCCGGAGCGCGGAGGACATCTATCTCGCCAGAGCGGCAGTGAGAGCACTCGGCGAGACAGGTTCGCCGGAAGCGATGGGATTCCTGGAGAGTCTTTCACATCATCCCGTGAAAATGATTCGACGAGATGTTCTGAAAATCTTGGAAGGATCCAAAGGGGTGGGGTGATGCGTCACAGTCGCTTCGGTAGAACATGTTTTCACCCCCGGTGGGATTCCCGGGATCGCCCTTTCAGGTTTCTCCCTGCCGGAATTCGAGTCTCTCTCACCAAACCTCAGCACGGCGTGATGGAACCGGAGATCCCGGACAAATGGATGGGATGGCACACAAATAGAAGCCAACACGGTTTTTGCAGAACTGAGTTCAAGGCAGCGGTCCGGAATTGCAACGGCCCTCAGCATCCTGGATGAAGCCCTCTGCGACTGTGAACACTGGGCCGCCGGTCGCGAAGTCCGATCCGTTCTCTATACGGAGAAAAGCACCCTTCATGCCGATCAGTGGAATTGTCTCACGCGGCACAATCGGCACCATGAAGGAACAACTGTCCGAACTGAGAAACAGCCTGGGACTTGAGGGCAAAACCAAGGATTCAGCGAAATCCATGAGGGCCAAATGTTCCGGTCCGTGGGGCACTCTTGTGGAAATTCAAAGTCATCATCTCAGGCACCACGGTCCATTACCCGAGGGCTTCAGGGATTACTTCGACCCAAAAGTTTCGTTGCTTCTGGAAGGTTTGAAAGGCATCCCGAAAGTTCTGGAAAGCAGCTGAGAAGCATTCATCGCCCGGTTGGGAAACTCCCGCAAATGCGAGAAGACGGTCTCACCAGGGGGAGGCAGGAGTCGGCCCTGACAGGGCGTAAAACCCCAGACCCTGAAGAAGGATTGCAAATGCTGAAAGATCGTCGCAAGCACTGCCTCTCCCGACTTCAGGAGAAGCGGCCGGGCGAATGAAAGAGTTCGCGTCCACCAAGGTTGTCCGCTTCATGGAGGAAAGGAACGGAGAATGTTGTCGGCAACTGCGAGACGCGACCATCCAGTCCACCTCGACCGCTCTTCATTGAAGAAGCCTCAAGACGCTTTTCAGGGATTGCCGAGGACTTGCAGAGCTATGCAATGAAACCAGGATACGCGCCAAGGTTTTGAGCAGAACAAAGACGAGCGGGAAGCATGGCTTGGAGGAATTATTTACAGCGTCGGTGCCGGGGAAATCTGCAGCCCACGGTATTTGGACGCTGAGGTTTGATGCGCAGGATCGATCCCTGGTTGCCACTTTCTCTTTTTCACAAAGCTATTGGTGGAAGACTTCCGCCGTACGTGGATTGAACGAAGACCACAAGAAGCATCTCCTCATCACGATGGAACACTTGGACGAATCCCTCACGAGTATCGAACACATCCTTGATTCGAAACCCTCATCCCCCTTCGACCATTTCATTCGGGACATCACACCGGATCAAAATGAACTCATCACAAAAAGGATTGCGGTGATCCGGCAATTGATGGCGTACACTCTCAAACGACTCGACATTCCCTTGAGAGAACCCCGCAAGAGCGCCCTTCGGATGATTGACACGTCGCTCGTTTTCATGGAACTGACGCTCATGGAGACAGGAGTCAAGAATATCCTTGGCTTCGGGGAGATTTCAGAGGAGTGGGGAGTGGTACTGGACGAAATGATGGGAGAGATCAGAAAACATCCGGAAAAGCTGCGGTTGGACCTGCAGACGTTCTGAGGAGAAGTCGTCAATGGGACTGGCGGATCTTAAAAGAGGAGACTTTCAAGCTCGGGCTTTCTGGTGCTCGTAAACCCTGCGGGCAAAGTCATTGAAAATACTCTCGCACTGTTTGATTCTCTCCAGGGTTGTCTTCCGCAAGGGAGGCTTGATGACATCCCTTTTCTCCACTTTTTTCAGCCAGTGCTTCAACTTTTCGAGCTCCTCCTCATTCTCCTCCACTTCAGCAAAAATAAAATTCTCCCTTCCGATTTCAAACTGTATTTCTTTTAAGAATTCCTCACACTTCTGGATAATCTCCCTGTACTCCTCATTTCTTGAATCAGTGAAAGCCCGGATGATCTCCTGTTCCTGCGCCTTGACCACAATCGTTCCCGTAATGAGCAACGCCGCCCCGTTCCAGCCTTCAATCTCCTCAACAAGTCTGTTGAGGGAATTGAGGCGCTCCTTCGCATGGGGAACCACCCAGACCGATTGATGACAGATCGCCCCTAACTTCTTCAATTGCCTCCAGACGTACACCCTCACCCTGGAAGGCTCTGCCGGCAAACTGTAGGAGAAAAAGATCCATTTCATGAATTGACGACTCCCGACACCGGCACCGATTTTGACGAATCGAATATCATCCTGTACAAATCTTCTCCATGACTCGTTTTGAAGGGTGCACCCTCCATGAGTTTGAAGGTTCTCCCCCCGTCGGGACGCCTTTCAGCCATGAGAAAAAGGGGGTTGCCCATCCTTCGGTCATAGAAACCGTGGGCAAATGCATACAGGTGGGTCACAAAGAAAACCTTGACACGGTTTTCTATCAGAGCGGAAATGATCTGACCGGCAATTTCCGACCCTTCCCTCTCGTTTGTCGCCGCAAACGATTCATTGAACAGAACCAGGGAATCGGGCCTGACATTGCCTGCTATGCCGCTCATTCTGCTCAACTCCCCGTCCAGCCTGCCGCTGCGCATGGTCGCGTCCCCTTCCAGCCTGTAATCTGTGAAAAGGCCTTGGCAGATGTTGGAACTGAAAGAGTCTGCAGGCACAAACATACCACATTGCATCATCGATTGGGACAGCCCGACGGCCCTCAAGAAAGTGGATTTCCCACCTTGATCGGCGCCCGTGATCATGATGAGGTCTTTGTCGTCTGCATTCAATTCACATCGTTCCCCACAGCTCTCAGCCCCAATTTCAGGGAAAGACAGACATCATAGAGTCCCGAAAAAAATGCGGCCGTTCACTGGACGGCACGGGGACAGAAAAGGACAGGAGCTCTCCCTTCCTGGTAGTTGCTCATGCAAGTTGAGACAACCGGCGCAGAACGCCAACTCTGTCCTCAGCAAGTTGAAAAAACTCAGAATGTGGTCGGCGCACTGACTTGCGTTTCGAGGGAGGAATGTGATGCATCTGATAATGTCCTGGCTCAACGGCAAATGGAATTTGCCATGTTGGAAATGAGCCAGTTCGGAGTTGCTTTGAACGTATCCGCATGGAGTCGAGCCTCTCTCTCGGACATGATCGGATAGAATGGCCACCTTTTCCTCGAGGCTGTGATTCTTGCGGTTCCTGCTCATTCGATTTTCCTCAGGCCGAAGTTCAGGTCATTCAGAAACGCAGCATTCAATCTTTGACCAGCATAAAATGCGGTGAGGACATTCTCCTTGTCCTCGTGAAGGTACCAGCGGGCCGAAACGAGGAAATCGGTCAACCGCCGAACCATGCACTCCCGCTCTTCCCAGGAGGCAACTGCGACCCCCAGCTTGGGGGCCATCACCACAAGCTCTGGATCCGATGCGGGCGTGAGCCTCCAGAGGCTCCGCCAGCAGTCACGGGGCCTAACGATGCGTCTCAGAAAACGCAGGGCACTGCGGCCACGCTCCAAACTCGATAAAGTCTTCTGGAAAGAGCTCGGTCGGGATGTCACCATGCAGAGAATCTGTACGTTCTTTACGTCACTCAGACGATAGAAAGCAAACATCCCTTTTCAGCCTTGGAACCACAAGGTACATCCCCAAAGCGGCGAGAAGACCTATAGCGGCGCCGAAATAGAACGTGACCTCGGCGCCGAAGATGTTCCAGAGAAACCCTCCGATCACAGAGGCGGGCAAAAGGCCTATACCTATAAGCGTTGCGTGAATCCCCAACATGGTCGCCCGGCTTTCACCGGGGCATAGATCAGCCACCAAGGCCTTTTCCACCCCCTCCGTGAGGCCGGTATAGAGACCGTACACTCCGAACAGTCCCCATAAGTGCGCAGGCAACGAAGCCCATGAGAACCCCAGATAGACGAGCCCGTAAGAGATGTATCCGATTACCAGCAGTTTCTTTCTGCCTATGTGGTCGGAGAGTCTACCCGCGGGATAAGAAGTGAGGGCATAGACCACGTTGAAGAGCAGGTACGCCAGAATCACCTCTGCCGCTTCAAAACCGAGGTTCTTAGCACGCAGAAGAAGAAACTGGTTGGAAGAGTTTCCTAAAGCAAATAGAAACGCAATGAGAAAAAACGCTTTCAATCTCGGATGAAGCCCCCTCCATGCGGCAAAGGCCTTAGGCCTGACTCCCGTTTTCATAGGCTGCTTCTCACGGACCGAAAAAAGCAGGAGAACACCCACCACTCCGGGGATCATGGAGAGGAGAAATATCTTTGTGTATGCCTGCTGTGTACTCTTGAAAAGAAAATAGGCGATGGCAATGCCGATCACCGCACCCAAGGTATCCAGTGCCCTGTGGATGCCAAAGGAATGTCCCAGGCGGTCCGACCGCGAGGCCTCTGCAATCAGGGCGTCTCTCGGAGCTGTCCGCACCCCTTTGCCGAACCGGTCGACGACCCGCCCCGCAAGCACCCATCCCCAGGACGTGGAAAAGTAAAGGAAGAGCCTCCCCAGCGTTGAAGAGCCGTAGCCAAGGATTGCCAGGGGCTTCCGGCGCTGTACCTTGTCTGACACATAGCCCGAGTAAGTTTTGAGCAGACTGGCGAGGCTCTCCGCAATCCCTTCAATGATTCCCACGATGGCTGGAGTCGTTCCGAGAATTGTCGTGAGATAGAGGGAGAGTACAGGATAGACCATCTCACTGCTGATGTCGGTGAGTAGACTCACAAGACCCAGGATAAGCACCGTGCGCATTGGGGCCGTCCTTCCTTTTGATCACTCTTTAGTGGACTTTGAAGACGAATGAAAAGATGTGGTAGAGGACGAAAGAGACAATACCCGCCACCAAGGGGGTGAGAAACCAGGAAATGACAATTTCCCTCATCGCCTTGAGATCAATGGTCTTTGAGCCCTCGTGCATCCCCTGCTCCCGCGGCCCCACCGATGAGGGCCTGGTTCATGGAATTGGGATAAGCAAGAAAAGCAGCGGTATGGGCAGTCAGACTCTGGGCCATTTTCGCCCCGACGCCCATACTCAAGTCGAGCTGGACGATCCCCTTGCCCACCTTTTCCAGAATGGGCCTGCCCCAAGTGACGGCTCCCATGGCCATGACGATTCCGCCGATAAATCCTGCCTTCATGGGTTTGGTGAGCTTGAGTCCATAGAAGACACCCGCGGCGTTCCCCGTGTTGTTGCATCCCAGGGTGTACGCCGCATAGCAGCACGCAGCCAGCAGCGCATAGCCGAGAATCCCGTTCGCCATTTCCGATCGACTCTTCGTGAGGGCGGTCGTCAAGTGCGTGAACACAAACCCCAAGATTGCGCTCAGGATTGGAGTTCCCACTCAGGTCACGCACAGAAACACAATGGTCGTCCCCCAGAAGACAGGAGCCCCCATGGCGAGAGCGGCCCCGACTACGGAGAAGCAAGCCGACTGTGAAGTGGAGACCGGCCATTTCATCCAGGTGTTGGCCGCTGTGACAAGAGCGGCGGTGAACATCATGACCATGGCGCCGAGGGGGGTCATGTCCTCTCCCCGAATGATGCCGGTGCCGACCGTTTTCTCCACGTTGTGGCTCTCGAAAGTGGCACCGAGCAACACAAAGAACGCGATCAAGACAGCTGCCGTCAAAGGGCTTTTGATGACGCCCGAACCGTAAGCCATGCCCATCGTCGCCCACGTGTAATGGGATCCGATGGTCCAGCCGAAAAACAACCCGGAAACAAGCATTCCCACCAGTAGAAAACTGTCCATGTGTAGCCCTCCTCTTTTCGCTCGGAGTTGAGGGTGTAGATCTTTTTGGTAAAGATTTGCTACTCAATGTACTTCGTCACTGTCAAGAAGCTTAAGTATCATATGTTACATTAAACTGATATTTCATTCACTTCTAAAATGGAAACTTTGGCTGCAAAAGGCCAGGTCACTCATGGCAGGCGACCGCGAGGGAGCCCTTTGGAGTTCACTGTGCGAGGAAGTAAAACGGGGCTCGGCACAACGATGTTGGAAGGGAGGGAAGAGGCGAGGGAAGGAACGGCGGCCACTCTGTGCGTGCTTCTACTGTAAGGAAACACCTCATTGTTTCACAGCGGCCGAAGAGCGCCCGTCTTGCGCAAAGTCGGCACTGGGATCCTGAGGAGTTCCCGCGAAGGTCGTTCGCTGCGCCGGCAAACACTGCAAACCGTCCCGACAGGATCGATGCGTCATCCCTGGTGGTTACGGCGCAGGAACGTGAACAGGGTGTCTCGACTCGTTTCGCCGAAGGAGAATGTAGAAAGCACCCGCCCCACCGTCGTATGACCTTGCGGATGCAAAAGCCAGCACCAGCCGTTTCAGGGGGGCGTGAGTCAGCCAATGGACGAGACTCAGCTTCAAAATGGGCTCCTTCTCCACCGAATTCAGCCCCCTGCCGGAAACGATGAGGACACACCGCCTTTTCTGGGCAAAACTCTCTTTTATGAACTGGACCACCAGGGGATAGGCCTGCATGCGATTGAGTCCATGCAGATCCAAATGCGCCTGGTAGCTAAAATCCCCGTCTCTGAGTTTCTTGAGCACCTTGGGGGAGAGTCCTCTAATGGCTCCGTCGATGTATTCATCCGAGTGAGTGACTTGGAAGGGTACCTCCCCTCTCACTAAGTCCATGAGATGAGTTTTGACATCCAACTCTTCCAGGGCGAGAAAGGAAGGAGGTCGCTTGGCGGTCGCGGGGGAGGGAATCCGGCTCCGATGTCTGGCGGATAAGGGAACCACATCCCTCATGGCCTCCTGAAAGAGACGCTCCTCCTCCCTTGAAGGATCCAAGGAGGCCACAGGCCGTTCCTCGCCCCTTGAATCTGACTCTTTTCCTCTAAAAACCCTTATGAGGTGTTGATCCAAGTCGCCAAAGGGGGTATAGAATCCCCGCGCGAGAACTTTTCGCCCTTTCGAACGGCGACGTGCAGGATGGTTGGGGTCTTTCTTTTTGTCATCCATCATCATGCTCGCTTCCCTTTGCTTTAGAAATACAATATACAGCATCCGGAAAGGGATGGGATCACCACTTCATGCGACCTGCGGTTCTCATCGAAACACAGTGCGACTTCGACAGTCTGATGGAAGGGCTCGCTCACGCCCCTCAGATCGCCGTAGACACGGAATCCAACAGTTTCTTCGCTTACTTCGAAAGGGTTTGTCTCATCCAGATTTCCACCGAGGAAGAAGATTACGTGATCGACCCCTTCTCTTTAAGAGACCTGAGTGCATTTTGCCGCATCCTCCACGCGGAACACATCCAGAAGGTCTTTCATGCAGCGTCAAACGACCTCATCGGCATCAAGCGCGATTTCCATTGCTGCACTCGGAACCTTTTTGATACGGCAGTAGCCTGCAAACTTCTCGGACACAGGAAACTCGGGCTTGCGCACGTTCTTGCGGAACACTTCGGCGTGACGCTCGACAAGAAATGGCAGCGGTGTGATTGGGGAAAACGTCCTTTGAAGCAGGAACAGATCGATTACGCACGCCTCGACACGCATTATCTCATTCCCCTGCGGCATCGATTGAACCAGGCCCTCATGGATCATGGTCTGCAGGAACAGGCCCGGGGAATTTTCCTGAAGATCTGCACCCAGGAGGTGCAAACGAAGGTTTTCCAACCCAACGGCTTCAACCACCTCAAGGGAGCCCAAAATCTCGATCCGCTCGCAAGGAGGCTCCTGAAGGATCTTTATCGATACCGGGAGAGAGAAGCAAAACGTCGCAACCGAGCTCCTTTTCGTGTGCTCTCCAACGAAACCCTCGTGCGGCTTGCCCAGAATCCGCCCAACAGTTTGGAAGAACTGAACAGGGTCAAAGGATTGCCCAAAAGCTACCACCGCAGTCACATGGCCCAAGGACTGCTCCAAATCATCCGGCGCGCCCCGGCAAAGTCTGAAGAGATGGAAGCTTAGGATCGGCTGCATGGAATCGAATTCGCGTATCCTCATTCGGGACTGTTACAAGACGTACCGTCATGACCAAGACAAGGTCCTGACTCCCCAGGAGACAATTCGAAGGGTGAAGGATCGGCTGGCTTCCATCGACCTGAAGGTTCTCACTGAAACGGTGAGGATCGACAGCGGTAGGCTTGGAATACCGGTCTTTATCAGTCTTTGCGGTGAAGACGCCACCCGCCTCACAGGCACGAAAAAGCAGATGGGGAAAGGAGCCACTCCGAGCCAGTCGGAAGCGAGTGCTATCATGGAACTTGTGGAGCGCTACAGCTTCTTTGCGTTCATGAAGCAGTCTGCTTTTCCCCTGCTCCCATATGGTGCAATAGGATCCGACGCAGTTCCCGTGGAACGTCTCCTCCTGTCTTTGCACGACAGGCACTCCTCACTCCGGCAGTGCCGGGACTTCCTGGACGCCTTTCCCATGCGCTGGGTCTGCGCTCATAACCTGACTCACCATCAAAACCAATGGGTGCCTATCGATTGGTTCTATCTCATCAACGAATACAACGGACCGGCTGCCGGCAACACCCTGGAAGAAGCCATCCTGCAGAGCCTTTGCGAGGTAGTCGAGCGGCACGTGGGCTCCATCATCAGCCACCAACGGATGGAAACCCCGACCATAGACCCCCACTCCTTGAGAGACCCCGTTGCCATCCAACTGGTGGAATGTTTCGAAAAAGAGGGGATCCGACTTTTCTTGAAGGACTTTTCCCTCGACACGGGTATTCCCACGGTGGGCGCAATCGCATACGACCCTGCCACATTCCCGGAACGAAGTGAAATCGTTTTTACGGCCGGCACCACATCAAACCCGGAGAAATCGTTGTGCAGAGCCCTTACTGAAGTGGCGCAACTGGCCGGAGACTTCCAGTCTCGCACCACTTACCGACCCACACTGCCAAAGTATACCAGGCTCGAGGACGCGGACTATCTCATGAAGCCGGGCAGAACCGTTTCCATCTCCTCTCTTCCGGATTTGCAGGATTCCAACCTGAGGGTGGAGATCGAACGGTGCGTTTCCGCATTGGGCGGCATTGACCTGGAAGTGCTGGTGGTCAACTCCTCCCACCCGCTCCTCGGCATTCCTTGTGTCTACACTATTATTCCGGGCGCCCATTTTCTGGATCGGACCCGGGATACCGATTTTCCTCAACATGCGGCCAGGGTGCTTCTCCAGGGTGCTTCCGGGGACTGTGTTCTTCCGCTGATGGAACGCCTGGCAGGCATTTTCGGACCTCGCTACGACCTTTCCTTCTTCGTCGCCCATGCCTTCGAACTGGAGGGTCAGACGGAGAAAGCCCTCAAGCATTATCAGGAGGCACTGCGCCAGCAGCCTGATCCTCAGGAAACCGCAAGCATTCACATCCACATCGCCTCGTGCCTCAAGGAACTGGGACGCTACGAAGAAGCCCTGGAGGCATTGCAGACCGCTGAGGGTTATAATAAAGAATTGAAGGAGATCCACAACCTCAGAGGCTTCTGCCTGTTCAAGCTCAAGAGGCACGAGGATGCCATTGCCGCCTTTGAGAGAGCCATTGAGATCGATCCTGGCTCCGCAATTGACTACGCCAACATCGGTTCCAACCTGAGGGAACTGGGCCATAAGAGAGAGGCGGTCCGACTTTACCGCATGGCCCTGGAACTTGACCCCGACATTGATTTTGCCCGTGAGAACATTGCTAGGTTGGAAGGGGAACTGCAGGGAGGCTGATTCCTTCCTCCCCGCCGCGCCCTGCCCCTTCCCTCTAGCGCTCTGCTTCTCGTCACGAAAGAATCCCTTTTCACTCAGACCCCTCCAACTAAGTTCCCTCCTCTTTGTGCTGTTTGACATTTTTTACTTATATATTCATGTTCTTAGGACTTAAAGCTTTATATCAATAGACTTTTTCTCCTCTTTACTTGGCATAAATATAATTTTCTGAGATCATCTGTTATGCCTTATAGACTTTTCTATTCATTTGGAGAAGTTGACTTCTTTTGACGAAATGGAAGTCGTTGTTGACCTGTAGAACAGATATATGTATCCTGATCTTCTCTGCGATAGTGGTGTCCATTTCAAAAAAAGGCACGACGGGAAGTAAGGATATGCTCAGATTTGGAGCTCCAGCTCATAAAATGGGGACAATGAGGCTGGAGGAGGTGGCCTTCGTTCGCTTCAAGCTTCTCATCATCATGATGAAAGCCTGTCTTGAAGACTGTCCCATGGGAAAATTCCGCCGGGACTCGCTGATGAACAACGTTCGGAGTCTGAGAACATTGGTTTTCAACCGGAATCCCCAGGATACCATCCCCTCCTGGATGGGCGGACCATTGGGGAGGAAAACGGATCCCTTATTTTACGCAAGGATGGAACTCCTCTTCATCATGGCAGAAGCCATGGAGAGCGGCCGTCCCTTGGGGAATTACAGCAGGCAGGCCGTCGCAAGGACCCTCTCTGAAATTCTCCGCGTCGTTCACGTCAAACCGATCACGGGCGACGCCGTTTCTATCGGCGTCGCATAGAACAAAAGCGAAATGGGCACCTGCTGCCGTTTTTTGCGGCGCTTCCCAGCCAACCTCCTCACTGATTCGCCCAGAAACACCCGCCAACAGTTTGTGCCACTGCACTGAATCCCCTGCCGTCTTGGTTTCCGGCTACGGGAAGGCAATTTGCTCGAACCGCCCTGCGAACCGGTTTTCATAACACCCTCCGCATCTCGCAACCAAAACAATGGTCCGCACCTGCAAGACCCCATGACCGGAAGACCACCCGCAGTTTAGTTTCTCCCACGCCCACCCTTTCGAAAGACTTCAGGGGCTCGGCGCCCCCGGATCCTTTCATCTACTCCGGGTAGAAGAACGAGGCACCTCCGAAAATGCATGGGAAGGGACGAATCGGCCTGGAGCCAGGGGTTGGGAATAAACCGATGGGGAGGCTCTACCTTCAGTAGAAGAATCCTCATGGTGAGATCCGGTGAACGGCCGATCGCCATCTCCCATCCAAACGCGTGACACCCGCCAGCACAAAGGGCTCAGCACCCCATGGGCATGAGACTCCTCTTTCGCTGCGAGAGAATGGCACAGAGGTTGTATTTATACACTTTGCATAGGGAGGGGACCCTCGCAAGGAGGGTAACAAGCGGATTGAACTGCAAACGCCAATGAGAGAGGCATCGATGCGGGAAATGCTCAAGAGGTTCCTCAGGGAAGACGATGGGGCGAGCATGGCCGAATACGCTATACTGCTCGCAGTGATCACCGGTGCGCTGGTCATAATCCTCGGTCTGTACACCAACTCCATGGGGAATATTTTCAATTTTGTCAGGGAAAAACTTGACGAAGCACACCAGGCCGCGTCTTCATGAAATGAGGACGCTTGTTTGACCGTCGCCGTCCCACCGTATCCTGACGAGTAAGAACGCAGGGCCCTTAGCACGGAGTGAGCGGAACGAATTATTATTTCGCTTAGAGAGAGGGTACGTACGCTCAAGCACCTTGAAGGCTGGATCTTTGCGTCACTGCTGTGGGCGCATTGGACATCGGTTTGAGCAGAGGATTGCGCCGCAAGAACAGGAAGGATTTTCGGATGGTGATTTCAGCGTTCTTGGCCGGTTTCTTTCTTGGAATTCTTCTGGTTTTTATGTGTTGTCGTTCTCCCTGGGCTTTCCTTTGGGATTCTGGGGGGAAAAAGGGGTGGTGGCTCCAAAAGCTTCAGCGGATCCGAAAAGTGAGCTGCGAACACTTCCGTTGAGGAGGGTGGGCGTGGAGGAATGCGGTGGAAAATGATTCCTCCGTCCTTTTGTTCCTCAAAGCCCGTTTAAGCATCAATCGCCGGCTAGAGTTCAACGCTCAAATCCCAACCAGGATGTGACCATGATACAGAATGTGAAAATGGCTGTGGTGGACGACAACGAACTGACACGAGGCCTCCTTGTGGATGTCCTCATGTTTTGTGTCAACCGGAAGGTCCTTGAATTTGAAAACGCCCTTTCGGCTTGGGAACATTTCGAGAAGGAGGGGGAACCGGACCTTGTCCTTTCGGATGTGAACATGTCGGAAATGACCGGGCTTGAGTTGTTGGTCCGGATCAAGGAGAAGTCTCCCAAGACCGTTTGTGTCATGATGTCGGGAGACCGTACCAGCGAGGAAGTGGCCAGGAAACTTGGGGCTGATGCTTTTCTGGCCAAGCCGTTCAACATTTCAGAGCTATTTCAGATCGTGCAGACTTATGTGGTAGGGAATGCATGAACAACTGAGTCTTCAGGAGTCGACATTCTCTCCTCGTTTGAAAGCATCTCGTTGTGCCCCACTTCACGGGCCTTGCCTCGCCGAATCCCCAACTCATCGAATCGATCCCCATCCGAAGGTACAAACAGCTTTGAGATCCATTGTCCCTGGGCGAATCTCCCGGATTTTCCAGCAGGATGACATTCCACAGACGCTTCAGAGGCCTTGAAGAGCCTCCCTTTCCCAGCGGTTGGGACAACCAAGAGCACGTTTCTCCGGACTTCCAGCACAACCTACCCCTGGGGTGTGAAGACTTCGTCCAGGTATCGGCCAAGCATGCCAAGATGGGTCTTTTCTTCATCCGAGATTCTTAGGAGGACTTTCCGGGTTCTGTCGTTTCTAGACTCTGCCGCCATGCGCAGGTAAAGGTCCAGTGCCTGTGTTTCCAACATCATGGCCAATTCCACGAAGTCCGTCAGCGAACTCAGACGTCGCTCGTTGGCTTTCAGGAAGTCACTCACGTTGAACCCCCCTTCCATGAGTTGCGGACCGCTCTCCTCGATCTCCCGCGCCAATTGAGTTTCATTGAGTCCTTCCGTGGAAGCCAGTTCCCGCACCGTCGTCATGTGCTTCTCTTCGGCTTTGATGAGGACTTGGAGCACTTTTGCCAAGTCCTCTTCCTTTGTTCTCGCCAGGACTTCTTCGTGGAAACACTTCAGCCCGACCTCCATGCGGTATGCCGTCCGGAGAACGTCACTCGGCGATTCGTGCCCGCTCACAAAGGAAAGGTGAAAATCCACCGGACCTTCCGCAGTGGGCTCCTCCCAAGCGTTGATACCTCCTTGGAGATGCTGCACATCCTCGAAACCCTGGTGCGCGAGCAGTTGAGCCGCAACCTGGCTTCGGCCCCCCGACCTGCAATAGACGATGGTCGGTTTTTTCCGATCGATCTCATCGAGAGAGTCAGGCAAATGGGGCAGAGGCATCAGCCTCGCCCCCGGAAGATGCGCCTCCTCGTACTCGAACGGCTGTCGCACATCGAGGAGTGTATAGGAACCTTCCTCGTGACTCTCGATGAATTCCTTCAATTCCTCTGGAAACAAGGCGCGTATCGGATCGATGCGTTTCTCCCCTGTCATGACAATCCCTCTTTTTCCTTAAAGACCCTGGAGACCTCGGAGGAATGCGCGAACGTTACGGCCGATCACAGCGTGGTTGTAGCCTCCTTCCAAAGCCCCGAAGCAGCCGATTCCCAGACGACGGCAGGTTTCAAAGATGAGTCGTCCCATGGCTTGATAATCTTCCGTGAGGAGCACTCCGCCCCAATCATCCACGTGATTGTCGAAACCCGCCGAGACTCCGATGATGTCGGCCTTGCACCGGGAGAGCTCCGTCTCCACCTCCCTGAGGTACCTCAACCGGTCGTGGGATTCCGGATTGTGGATGGTCACGTATCCTTTCCCCTCCAATATATTCACTGTCCCGTCTCCGTAATGCATGTCGAAGTCGAGAATGTGGGCCCGAGCGATGGCGCCCTTTCTGCTGAGGTGATCGATGGCAATGGCCAAGTTGTTGAAATAACAGAAGCCCCAGGAACTGCCTGCCGATGCGTGATGACCTGGGGGCCGGATCAGCGCGAAACACGGCTCTTCCATACCGATCTCTGCGGCTTGAATGGCCGCGCCAGCGGCAAGGGCGGCGATATTGAAAAGCCCTGCCCGTGTGACACTCTGAATGTGGGAAGCCGTGTGCACGGCCGCGATGTCCTCCTCCCCCGCCGGATACGCTTCCTCGAAAACCACCTCACCCTCGATGGCTTTGAGAATGGCGTCGATGCGGCCGGGCGCAGCCGCCGGATCATGGGTATAGACCTGCCGGAAATCTTCATGAGTGACAACTTTGATCACGGTGTCTCTCCTGGTCAAATGAAGGTCAACTTCAGTTCTGGGAAATCGCGTTCCATGGGATCAAATGCTTGGGACATGTCCAACCACGCAAATAAGGACGTCAGCGGCACGGTATACGAGGTCATATCCTATCACAAAAACCGCAAGAGACCAGCAAAGGAGCCCAGGGGGCGGCCCGTTTCTTCCCCGGGATGTTGCGACAGAATACATTCCCATTGCTCCATTTTCACCATCCGTGATACTTCAGAATCAACCACAAGAAAGGGGTGAAAGATGAAAGTTCGTTTCGTCAGGACTTCGGTGTTTCCTCACGGACTTGCGCCAAGCGAGGAAAAACGCGTGTTCCAGGTCATCGAGCGATGCGGCAGAACGGCCTACAAATCGGAGGACAGAATAACGGATGACTCCGCGCGGTCCTTTGTCCTGATGCTCAAGAAACACGGCCATCTCTCCGTCTTGGAACACAGCAACATCGCTTTGAGAATCCGGGAAAACCCGGCCAGGGGAAACCTTCCGGGCATCCCCTCGGTCCAGGAGTTCTGTGAGTCCCTCCGGAAAAACGTGAGGGAGCGATCCGCCTATCACAGAACGTGCAATACGTACGAAAATGGAGGTCTCGTCTTCGTCATCGCTGCCAACTTGAGGGCATGGATAGAAACCCTGGAATACTTGAAGCAGGAGGCCACGCGATATTATGCATTCCTGGGCCATCACCTGGGGAGACTCTTTCCGGGCTTTTTTCAGCAGGAGACGAGCTTGCCCGATGACTTCCGCTATGACGTTTCCACCGTCCCAGAGGGATTTCAGCTGGAACTCCTTCGCAAAGACCCCCGATCCGATCTGCCGGTCTTTATTTTCAAGCTTGTCTGTGACCGCGGCATCACTCACGAAATCGTCAGGCACCGGGTTCTCTCCTTCACCCAGGAAAGCACCCGCTACGTCAACTACGGAAACACGGGAATGACGCTCATCCTTCCTGAAGAACTGGAGCCCTTCTACAATGAAGAGCGGATGGGTTTCACCGGGGATGATCCCCGAGCACAGGAATGGATCCGACGGGGAGAAATCATCTTCGATTGGTATCAAGCCGACATCGCCCGCGGCCTCAGACCTGAGATTGCACGGGATGTTCTTCCCAACTTGCTCAAGAGCGAGATCTTCGTGAGCGGCAGGTGGAGTGGATGGAGCCATTTCATATCCCTGAGGGATTCCAGGCAGGCACACCCTCGTATCCGGTTCATCGCAAAGGAAGTCAGAAGATATTTTGAATCCGTCGGCTTGGCGACGGCATGAGGGCAGGGGATCATCATGAACGAGATTTTTCGACTCCAGTGGGACCTCAATGTCCACACCCTGGCAAAGATCGGCCTCGATTACGCCCACACCATCGCGGACCCGCAGGGCAAGCTCACCTGGATCGAGAATTACAGGAAGGCCCTCTCGGCTGAATTGGCGGAACTGGTGAGGGAAGTCCAACAACTGGGCGTCGGCACCCAAAACGGCAAGATTGAACTGGTGGACATGCTTCATTTCCTGGTGAGCCTGTCCCACATACTCGCCGTCCATCCCGAGGAAGCCCTACCGGCACAGGACAACCGGGAGGAAATGAGTTTCGACTCCTTGGCGCTCCGCATCTTCCTGGCCCTGGACGATCTTCAGAACAGCTTGAAATGGAAGTGGTGGGCCAAAGGAGGCGGCTTCAGGGAAAACTCGGCCCGAGCTGCCGTCATGGATCTCTGGAAATGCTTCCATGAAGCCTGCTGGATCTTCGGGCTTGATTTTGCCAAAGTCAAGGAGATCTACGTCGCCAAGAACCGGGTGAACTTCCGGCGCCAAGAACAGGGCTATAGCGAGGACACCAAGAGCGAAGACGACAATCGCTTCATCAGAGTATGAAAAAAACCGGGCCCCATGAACCCTGGTCCTCTTGACATGGCGCGTTTCATCAGCTTCGAGGGAATCGACGGTTGCGGCAAGAGTACGCTGCTCGAGGAGGCGGGTCGGTTGCTGCAAGAGAGGGGCGTTTCCTACGTCACCACTCGGGAGCCCGGTGGAACCCCTTTGGGAGAGCGTATTCGGAAAATGCTTCTGAGTCCGAGCGCAGGCCACATCTCCCTCGTGACCGAAGTGTTGCTCTATGCAGCCAGCCGTGCTCAACTCCTCGATGAGGTGATCCTTCCAGCTCTCAAAAGAGGCGACTGGGTGCTGTCCGACCGCTATCTGGACGCAACCCTGGCATACCAGGGATACGGGCGCTGTCTTGGAGTGCACACCATTCGTCCCGTCCTCCAGTGGGCCACCCAAGGTCTGCTGCCACACAAGACGATTCTGGTGGATTGTCCGGTACCCCTCGCCATTTCCCGCATTCACAGCCGGAGCGAGACGTTGGATCGCATGGAGCAGGAAAATGGGGCCTTTCACGAGCGGGTCCGCCAAGGATATCTGGAACTGGCGGCCGCTGAACCCGGAAGATTTGTCCTCATCGACGGGAGTCGGCCATTGGAGGAGGTTCTGAAGGTCCTGCGCGAGGTTTTTTCCAGATGGCTCGAGACGGCTTTCCATTCTCTGTGAGTCGACCACGGCCGGGGTGACATGCCGATCCCCCGTGTTCCTCCGAGCGACTCCATGGGCATCGCTAGCCTCGCCCACTCAACACCGCTTTTCAGGTCCCTGACGAATCATACCAACAAGGAACGGGAGGGAGTGATCATGATCGTCGGAATTCTCAAGGAAATCAAGGCAGAGGAGAACCGCGTGTCCATGACTCCTGGCGGGGTGGAAGTCATGCGGAGGAACGGGCATACGGTGCTCGTGGAGCGAAATGCCGGTGCTGGCAGCGGATTTGAGGATCTCGCCTATGCCGAAGCCGGTGCCGAGATTGTAGACGGGCCGGGGGAGATTTTTGAGAGGGCCGAAATGGTCATGCACGTCAAGGAGCCCTTGCCGTCTGAATACCATCTCATCCGCCCCGACCAGATCATCTTCACATACCTGCACCTGGCCGCTGCGGAATCCCTCACTCATGAACTGATCAGGACCGGTTCCATCAATATCGCCTATGAAACCATCCAGAGGGCGGACGGTTCGCTCCCCCTGCTCATTCCCATGAGCGAGGTAGCGGGCAGGATGGCGATCCAGCAGGGTGCCAAATACCTCGAAATGGCGCAGGGTGGACACGGCATCCTCCTGGGCGGGGTGCCCGGCGTAGATCCTGGCCTTGTCGTCATCATCGGGGGCGGTATTGTGGGAACCAACGCCGCGAGAATGGCCTGCGGCCTGGGTGCAAAGGTCTATGTCCTGGATACGAATCTCGATCGCCTGCGGTACCTGAGCGATGTCATGCCTGCCAACTGCTTTCTCATGATGTCCGGTCCCGCCACGATTCGAGACCTGATCACCCGTGCCGATGTGGTGGTGGGTGCTGTGCTGATCCCAGGGGCCAAGGCACCGAAGCTCATCACCCGTGACATGCTCAGGACAATGAAGAGAGGAGCGGTGCTGGTGGACGTGGCCATTGACCAGGGAGGCTGCTTTGAGACTTCCCGACCCACCACTCATTCGGACCCCATTTTCATGGTGGACGGCGTCGTGCATTATTGCGTGGCAAATATGCCTGGCGCCGTTCCAAAAACCTCCACGCTGGCCCTTACCAATGCAACACTTCCCTATGCCGTCGAAATCGCCAACAAGGGATGGAAAAAGGCCATGCGGGATAACCCGGACATCAGGCTCGGGGCCAACGTCGTGCGGGGGAAGGTCACCTGCAAAGGGGTTGCGGAGGCGTTCGACCTGGAATACACCCCGGCGGAAAGTCTCCTTTGACGGGCTTCCCAATCATCCCGGCACGATTCGACGGCTTGTGTCGATCGAGACCGCCGGAAAGACGGCGCACCTGCAGGCCGTACGCCTTTTTCAGCTCCTTCCCGGCCTGCGGGCGACGTTCCCCCACAGGCGCCGCAGGACGGTCATAGCGATTCTCTTGTGCTCCGTTCCGTGGAATTTAACGTAGTGGTAAACAGGCACCGACTCAAACCCGCGGATCAATTTGTGCTCGCCGCCGAAACCAGGATCCATCATGGAGATGCCGTTTCGGATGGCCCATGCGATGGGGCTGTAATAGCAGGTGGAGAAATGGAGAAAGGGGACTTCCCGGGTGCTGCCCCAGTAGCGCCCGTACATCTTGTCTTTTTTATGGTAAAAAATAGCCAGGGCCAGTGTTTCGTCGGACGTCCGCGCCACGGAAAACAGGGTTCTGTGGCGATAATCCTCCGCAAGGCGGTCAAAAAAAGGGCGGTTGAGGAATGGGCGAATCCCCTCACCCATGTGTTTTTTCCAGGTGTGCAGGTAGAGTTCATGCATGAAGATAAACCATTCTCGGGGAACTTCCTCGCCCGGAATCATCTGCAGATCGATACCGAGTTGCTTCACCTCCCGCATCTCCCGGCGGATCTTTGTCCTCCTGCTGGATTTGAATGACCGGAGATAGTCCTCATAGGACCGGTAGTTGCGGTTGAACCAATAAGAATACTGATTTTGTAAAATGATATAACCGCTTTCTTTCAGTGCACTGTGCATCGCATCGTCATCACTGGCCACAAAATAGATCCGGCTCGTGAGATACCCCTTGCTCTCACACAGGGAATCGATTTCAGCAAGGAGAAGCTTACACCCGTCATGTCTGCTCAAAGTAGTATCGTGAAGGAATTGATAGCCGGGAACAGGAGTGAACGGAATCGCCCCGAGCAACCCTCGGTGGTAGGGCATGCCAGTGAATTCCGTCAGGAACTCCAACAACCCCCCATCGCCGAATTCGACCCATGCGCGATCCCTTTCGTAAAGCGGTGCCAAGGCGACGGGAACCCCGCCATCGTAGGCCACGAGATGGCTGGGCGTGTAACCGCAGTCCGCCGAAACGGATCCCGACTTTTCTAAAGCGTGGTAGTATTCCCACTCCATCATTGGATTGGCGCGCAGTGCAAGCCGGTTCCACAGCTGCGTCGGGACGCTTTCCGAAGACGGGAATATCCTGAAAGTTGATGCCATGGTCCTCTTTCACCCTTTGACCTACACCGAGTCCAACGCCCTCTATTATAATCATAAGCTCATCCGTTGGCGCCTCTCTTCCGGGGGGCCGTCAACGAATACCGCAATCCAAGCCTCGCCGTCCATGGGGCGAGGAGACCGGGGCGAATCACGCGGCCACACTCATCGGGAAAAGTCTGAGCCCTTCATATTCCCGCCTGTGTCGCACAGGCGTAAAAGCCAAAATCTGCAGGACAAAACCGAAGGATGACGCAACCGGAGTTATCTTGACGAAAGGGGAAAACTTCCATGATACCCAATGCAGTATTGGAGACCATTAACGCACACAGACAGCGGTACCTCGATGATCTCCTGGATTTCCTGCGAATCCCGAGTATCAGCACGTATTCCCAGAACAGCCCCGACATCAGGAATGCGGCCGAGTGGGTCCTCCGCCAACTGAAAAGACTGGGATTTCACGCCTCCCTACGAGAGACCGAACGGCATCCCATCATCTATGGGGAGATGATAAACGATCCGTCAGCCCCCACACTCCTCGTTTACGGCCACTACGACGTGCAACCTCCAGAGCCGTTGGAGGAATGGACCTCTCCGCCTTTCCAGCCAAGTCTCAGAGAAGGGTTTGTCTACGCACGGGGCGCAACCGACGACAAGGGTCAATTCCTCACCCACCTGAAGGCCATGGAGGCGATCATGGAGGTGGAAGGCAAACTGCCGCTCAATGTGAAACTTCTGGTTGAGGGTGAAGAGGAGATTGCAAGCCCCAGTCTCAAGCCCTACCTCGAGAAGCATCGGTTGGAACTGGGCGCTGATGCGGCCGTTATATCCGACGGGTCACAGTTTTCCTCGGGAATTCCCGCCATCACCTATGGCTTGCGAGGTCTTACCTACTTCCAGGTCGATGTGACAGGGCCCCGTATCGACTTGCACTCCGGCGTCTTTGGCGGCATCGTAGCCAACCCTATCCAGACGGTCACCCAAATTCTCGCGCGCACAAAAAATGAGGACGGCACCATTGCGATCCCCGGCTTCTACGACGACGTCATCCCCTTGGAGGAGTGGGAGCGCAACGAGATGGCGTCTCTCCCCCTTGATGAGGAGAGCCTTAAGGATTACCTCGGAGTGGGCGAACTCACGGGAGAAAAGGGTTACAGCATCCTCGAACGGAAAACGGCCAGGCCGACTCTCGACATCAACGGGATCTGGGGAGGGTTTTCGGGAGAGGGGGCCAAGACGGTCATCCCCTCCCGTGCAGGGGCAAAGGTGAGCATGCGTTTGGTTCCCAACCAGAAGCCGGCACATATCGAGAGGCTCTTCCGGGATTTCGTCATGTCCCTGACACCCAAGGACGTCAAGATCCAAATCACCACGATGCACAGCGCCGAACCCGTTTTGATCGGTCGGGACAAACCAGGAATCCTTGCGGCGGAAAGGGCCATAGAGATCGGCTTTGGCAAGCGCCCCGTTTATCTGCGGGAAGGGGGATCGATCCCTGTAGTCAATTGGTTCAAGGAGACCTTGGGAATCCAGACAATCCTCCTTCTGGGATGGGGCAGCCCAGACGACGGGGCCCATTCACCCAATGAACGCTTCCGTCTGGAGGACTTTCAAAGAGGCATCCGGGCAGCCGCCGCCCTCATGTACGAAAACCTAATCTGAAGGGGAGAGAGGACCCCTGCCTTCGGGGAATCCGGTGCATCACTATCGCTTCAGGGAAGGCTCTTTCCACAGCCATTCGTACTGCCCCACGGGCTTCGCCTTCTTCCCCCGCACGAAGAGGAGGCTGATGCGACGGTTGCGAGGATCTTCGGGTTGGTCTTTTATGAGGGGCACCTTGTCTGCCAACCCGACGACTCGGGCGATCCTTGCTGGCTCAATGCCCCCACTCTCCAATTCTCTCCTGGCAGAAGAGGCCCTCGCCGTAGAGAGTTCCCAGTTGGATATCTGATCGCTCCGGATGGGTGATCCGTCCGTATGTCCTTCTACTGCGATCTCGTTTCGGAAATTTTTCAGAATGGGAGCGACGGACGCGATGATCTTTTTGCCGGTCTCCGACAGTTGCGCACTGCCCGGCGGGAAAATGGGATTCTCTTGCGAATCCACAATCTGGATGCGAATGCCTTCGTCCGTTATCTCAATGAAGACCTGGTCTTTTGCGAAATCCCCCCTGCTCTCGAGGCTCGCGAGGATTTTTGCGGCAATTTCCTGGTTCATGCCCGAAGCGGCGTCGTTGGTCATATCCACCACATCGCTTCCCGTCTGCTGCATGATCATGGGTTTTGAACCGGAATCCATCATGAAGGATTTGCCCCCTTTTTCGAACAGGCTGAAGTCCTTGAAATAGGCGGCGAGCACGGCCCGCTTTTCATCCGAGACCATGGAAAGGAGCCACAGCAGCAGGAAGAACGCCATCATGGCCGTGACGAAATCTGCATAGGCCACCTTCCAGCTGCCCCCGTGGTGACCTTCGCCATGCTTGTGGATCTTCTTGATGATGATTCTCTTCGGTTTGTCTTCCACTATTTCTTTGCCTTTTTGATGACGTTTTCAAGCTCCAGAAACGTAGGACGCAGGTCTCCCGGCACCACGCGCCTGGCGAATTCAATGGCCACCTGAGGTGACGGAGTGTTGACGAAGGCAAGCAATCCCACCTTGAGCACTGACAGGTACTCCCGGTCTTCGCTGGCGATATTTTCCAGGTTTCTCGACATGGGACCCACGAACCCGTAACAAAGAAGAACTCCAAGGAAAGTGCCCACCAGGGCGGCCCCGATGTGATGCCCCAGAACTTCCGGTGGTTCATTGATCTTCCCCATGGTGATGACCACGCCCAGCACTGCGGCAACGATCCCCAGTCCGGGAAGGGAGTCGGCAACATTGGCGATGCTTTTGGACGGAACGACCGCCTCCTCGTGATGGGCATCGATCTCGTGATCAAGAAGGGAAGCGAGTTCATGCGGCTCGATGTCTGTGATGGTAAGGGTTCTCAGAGTATCGGCGAGAAATGCTAAGGCATGATGGTTTTTTAGAAATTTCGGATACTTTTTAAAAATCGGGCTCTTCTCGGGAGCATCGATGTCCGACTCGATGGAAACCAACCCCTCTTTCCTGATCTTGAAAAAGATCTCGCTTAGGAGAACCAGAGCGTCAAGATAGTCCTCCTTTGTGTAAACCTTGCTGGAAAACATGCGTGTGGCACCACCGATGGTCGCTTTGATGATCTTCATGGGGTTTGCGATGATGAAACCACCCAAGGCGGCACCCAAAATGATCACGAACTCGGATGGCTGGAAGAGAACGTGCATGTTGCCATGCGCCATCAGGTAACCACCCATGACGCAGCCAATCACGATGAAACATCCGATGATCACAAACATGTCTCGAGACTATTGCCTCCTCTTCATCCGAAGAATCTCGCGCTGTTTCTCAAAGACGAACTTGGCGATTTTGTCTCTTATTTCTTCATCGATGGCCGTGAATTCGATGCAGATTTGATACCTTCCATCATCCAGTTTTTCACTGCGCAGGACGTCACCATACACGTAGAACAGGACATACGGGAGGGTGGGGAACATCATTTTCACCTCCACCAAATCTCCCGTTCCATATTCCTCATGGAGCACCGTCCTGAGTCCCCCCGCGCTGATGTTCACGCAGGTCAACTGAAGAGAGCAGCACTCCCGGGTTTGAAAGGAGAGCATGCCCATGATGGCGTCCAGCTTCGCATTGATGATCCGCAGGCATTCGGACAATTCCGTGTCCGGCAACTCGGGCAACTGCTGAAGATCCTTGGTCACTGTCTCCATCGAAGTTCTGGAGCGCAACCCGCCGCGCTCATCTTCCGGAACGATGCGCACTTCCAAGGGAATGGTCGCATCCACCCTGGAGTACTCCCTCATCTGAATGAATTGCCTGTCCTCTCTTTCCATATGGCCTTTCCCGCTTTTCAGTCTACGCCGGAAGGATGGGGCAACCCACTTCTCAACTGATTCCTCCCTGCCACCCCCCACCTTCCCCTCAAACTTACAGGCGCACTTTTCTTCCACAGGATACTGGGTTCCTCCCAGACCGTTGAGTTTTCATCGAAACCTCCCGCCGGAAGCCCATGGACCGAAAGAATTTGGTCATGGACCCCGCCGCAAGGCAACGTGCCTCGATGCTTTTCTCCCTCCGAGATTTGGAGCCGAAACTGAATCCCTCCCAACACCTTTCTCCCCCTGTCGTCAAAGATCTGACTAGAGAGATCGCCCTGCACGCTGGGGTGTTGCAATATCTGACGGTCGCCGTTCAAGCCTTTTCTCCATGTTGACTCACAGCTTCCTGAGGGACAAACTTGTGGGGCAGGCAGACGCCTCGCTTACGCGCACCCCCCCTTGCCCAAGCCTCTGCTGCCTGCATTCAGCAAGGACCGGGCCAAACAATCCCATGGAGAATTGAGTTTTTCCAGGGACTCCAACTCACCTCGGATATGAGTGCAGGGAAGATGTGAGGCAAAACGGCCCGAACCGCGGGGAAACCTGTCGGGTACACTTGTGGGGATGGCGGGCGGTTCGGAAGGAAGTCAGAGGGTTGTCAGTCGAGGTAGAAGCCTGTGGGATCAATACTTCTCAATGTGGTGAGTTCCTCCTCGGAGGGGATGGGGGTCTGCTTGAGGTCTGGCGAAATCTTCAGATCAAAGGAGCAATTGGCCCGGATTCTCTCGACCGGCAGGCCGGGGAAATATTCGGCCAGATAGATTTCCCGGGTGTTATCGTCAAACTTGTATACTCCCATCGTACTCACCACCATGGTAGGACCACCGGGTATCCATCCCTTACCTGTCTGGAAGCCGTTCACTTTCCCGGGACCGGGCGTCGTCACATAGTCCACCCGTTCGACAAACTTCTTGGGGTCTTGCGGCATCATGGCGAGGACTCTTTTGGCCGAAGCGGCCATGTCATTTGCACCGCCGCTTCCGGCAAAGTAGGTGAAGGTATCCGCTTCATCCCAGTTGCCCACACCAGTGGAATTGACATTGCCGTAGCGGTCGATCTGGGCACCTCCAATGAATGCGACGTCCACCTCGCCTCTCTGAAGCGCCGCCATGGTTGAAAGCATGCCGGACGCCGCATCCCCGTTGCAGAACAAGGCGGGATCGTCCACCGTTATGGCCAGTCCGGGCGGTGCCGTGGCCCGGATGGAACCTCCCTCCGTGAGGAGAATCATGTTTGGAGCGTGGGTTGCCATGGCAAAACTGACCGTGATCAAGGGCAGACCGACGCCGGCAAAGACCACTTCCCCATCCCGGATCTCCTTGGCACAACGCACCACCATCAATTCATGGAGTTTGTAGTTCCTGAACATGGCCTCTCCAGAAGTCCCTTTCGCTGTCATAGTTCATGCCTTGATGTTTTCATCCGTGTATTGGGGAACACCTTTCCACACCGCAGGATCATGATATCCATAATCCACATCCATTTTAGGTTTGAACCCAAGAACGGGACGCAAACGCTCCAGGCCTTCCTTGCCGAATTTCTCGATGTACTTGCGGATGTATGCCTCGTGATCCTCACACCCGTAGACCCATTGCTCCAAAAAAATGGGCAGCAGATGTTCGCTCCGCTCGTATTTTCCCTGGTATTGGCAGAAGCGGATGTCCACCCCGTAATAGCCGCGGCAGGCGGAAGGATGGGCCCCCCACGGGCAGTGGACAACAGCCAGCGTCTTGAAATAGGGAACCACCGTGCGGTCCGGGTCGCTTCTGACCGCTTCCGGATCGACAATTTCCTCCGCCGTGACGATCACACCCCGTTTGGCGGCCATACAGCCCAGTTCATCAGTGACCCCTCGTGTCCCCCACGCCACCACATTCCCCAACCAATCCGCCCGTTGGGCATGAATCACGGCCACGTCGGCACGCCATGCGCGCACCACCGGGATCGGCTCCCCCGAAAAAGGATCCTCCATGACTTTCAGATCCCGAGGGTTGTGCTTGATCATGTCGCTCCCGATGTTCCCGCGCACCGGGATGAAGGGTATTCCCAGATAACCGGCCAAGAGTGCGCTGGTTGCTCCAAAATTGGAGAGGTCATGCCGCTTGACCCGTCCTGCTTGAAAAGCCCGCCGGATTGCATACGGTGCCTTGACATACCAGTTCATGGCCCAGGCCAAGTGCATTTCCGCAACGCAGCCGGCCCCCACCAGGAGATCCAGCCCTCCTGCATCGGTCGATGCGTTGAGAATCTTGAGCCCTCTTTTCTTCTGCCTGATGAGCTCGTGCGTGATCGCCATGGGGACCATGATTTGAAAACCGCCGTAATAGACGGTGTCTCCATCGTTGACAAAAGTTGCCACAGCCTCCTTGAGGGCCATGGTCTTGTTTTTCACCGCTGCCATCGTGCACCTCAAAAGATGGGAACTGCAGGTACAAAAGGAATTCTCCCATGGAGCCGCAAACGGTCTGGCCCGCTTTGGGTTTCGAGCAGAGATCAAGATCGCAGGTGGGAAGGAGAATGGAGGGGGAGGGAGAAGAGCATCAAGGGGAAGAGAGGGCATGGAAGCATGCGCTCGGAGCTCTCCGCACCGAAATGATTTTCTACTGCCTGCAAAAAGGAACCGGGGAAAGTTGCTCCCCCGGTTCCCTTCGTTTACTCTCGGAGACGATGCATCCCTACATTATTGCTCCACAACCTTTCTCTTGAGGAAGAAACCTTCCGTGTCACATTTCTTCTGGAGGAGAAAGAGGTCATGTTCCGTCGGAATGGCCATCTCTTTCACGTCAGGCGAAATGAGCAACTCGAAGTCCACCAGTTCCTGGATCGCCTCGGGGCTTTTGCCGGGCAGATACTCCAGGAGCATCATTCTTCTCGTCTTCTCGTCAAAACCGAAGAGTGCCTGGTTGGTGATGACGCGATAGGGACCGGATCCCATGACTCCCGCTTTTAGGCGGTAATCGGGGGAACCGTCACCAAAACCGATGCTGGTGATGAAGTCCACTTTCTTGACGAAGCGCCTCTTTTCCAAAGCCATGATGGCGATGGTCTTTTCGCAGTTTGCAGCCATGGCGCCCGCACCACCGCTGCCCGGAAAGCGGACTCGCGGTTTGAGATAGTTCCCGCCTTCATAGGTAGAGCAAACGTTGCCGTACATGTCGATCTGCGCACCACCGATGAATGCATAGTCGGCGTATCCCCTCTGGGTGAGTTCAAAGACCGCACAGAGGCCTTTGGCGAACACAGCCTTGCGAAAGGCTCTCGTGTCGCCCACGGACAGAGGCATCCCTTGCTCGAGGATGGATGCCAGGGAGCCCGCCTCAAAGATCAGGTTAATGTTTGGTGCATGGGTCATTTGTGCATGCATGGCGGCGATGATGGGAAGACCCGTTCCAACGAATACGATGGTATTGTCCTCCAATACTCTGGAGCCCGTGAAGGCGATCATTTCAAAGGGATTCACATCTGCGAGGGATACCATATTACAACCTCCTTAGTGTGGTGGTTTGAACGAAACGTCTCTGGTTTCATTACGAGATGATAATCGGCTGCTGCCCGTCTCTCTTCCTCAGATCAATGAGCTTCTTGTGGGGAACGATCTTGGCGATGAAGTCATCCCAGGTGTCGCAACCAAAGAAATACTCGTCATAGTATGCCTTCAGCTTGTCTTTGTTCCCGGTCTTTCTGAATTCATCACACATGCTGCGGAAGTAGAGGAAATGCTCCATGTCAAACCAGTACATTCCGTAAACGGCACCCGGCCAGGAACCGAATTGCTGCTCACAGACCGCATCCACCACCGGATAGGGGATCTCTGTCAAGTTGGGATAGCGGCGGATCGCCATGTTGTCGATCACGGTCTCCGTGCTCATGATGGTGTGGGACGCAGCCTGGGCGATCTCAGGACACGTGCACAGGGCGCCGAAGATTCGGGCATTACCGTACATGTCGCACATGGGCACGTGCACGACACCCACATCGGGGTTGCACGCGGGTACCAGATAGGTGTTGTCTCCACTGAACGGGCATTGGATCATGGCACCGCGGTTGACGAGCTCCATGTCCGAACCGCCGTGGTCACGGACGGGGATAAACGGAATGCCCATGGCGCCGGCCTTGAAGCGAACGGACATGCCGTAGTTGGTGTAGTCATCGATTTCGATCATCTCGTTGCCCGCCAGATAACGAAGCAAAGGAGCAATGCCGATCACTTCGTACCCCCACCAGGCGAGTTCCACACGCTTGATGGAAACGTGGTCGGGGTTCACGATCATCATCCCCGCAAGCCATTCGCAACAAATCGAATTGGACTGCAAAGACAAAGTGAGATTCTTCACTCCCTTCTTCACGATATTCCAGACAATAGCCGTGGGAACACGGGTGTTGACGAACCCCCCCAGACCCAGGTTGATGCCATCTTTGATGTACGTGTCCACCGCCTGTTTGATGGTCATCCTCTTGTCGATGAGGCCTTTCTTCTTCGCTACCGCCGCCTTGCGCGCCTCTCTGGGTGTCGGTCCCCAGTACTCGAAATTCTTTTTCCGCTCTTTCTGCTTATCGATCACTTCCTTCGCAACTTGAGTAACCTCGACAATCTTTGAATTGACTCCTGTCTCCATCAGCTACCTCCTCCACGTTGATGTTACTCCATGGTTCACCACGACCAATCGTCGCCTCGAAGGCTCAATGCATGAGCGACGCCACTGAAAAACCGCACACATGAATCCTTGGAAACCGCTCGGAATTTGGAGAATTGCAGAACCCATCTTCAGGAACCCCACCCGCTCACAGCAAAATTTGTGAAAAGCTGCACAGGAGATGAGCTCAATCACTCCCCAGGCGAAGTGCAACAGTCGGTAGCGGAACAGGTGCCGAGCCCTGGCCGCTTGCGCAGGGAAATCGAAAAACGAGACGTCCATTGGGAATTTGAGCAGCAATGCTTCTACATCAAACGTCCGCCCTTGTCAAATCATTTCGTTTTGAAGTAGATTTGAAAAAGAAGTGGTACAGGGCCGAAACACTCGGTTCTGAGGGGTCACTCGGGGCAAACGGGTGTCGGGGCGGATGGGGTGGAAGTACGATTTTTCACATTTTTAGTGCAAGGGAGCCAATGACATGAGTGATGAAAAGAGCGACCGGGAGTGCCTGTCATTCGGTGAGTCGGGGCTGTTGCTGAAGTGTCACAGGTGCGGCCGGGAACTTCCCCTTCTCCATCCTCACATCATGGTGGAACGCTACGATGAGGATGAGAATATGATCTGTGAATCGTGCTATGCAAAGCATTATTCAGAGAAGTGACCGGTGACGGTGGTGCCCTCCTCCGCCTCCGGCCCCGTTGAGGCTTCAGATCCCCCGCTCCGGTCTTGAAAACTGGCGGAAAAGGACCTCCATGGGGGTCTCCCGCAACATATCTATCCAGAATTTCAATACGCCTTTATCTCCTTTTGCATCCGCCGGACCGGTTGACACCATCCAGGGAATGTGCCCCTTCCTCCCTTGACTTTCACTTTTTATTCACCTATTTTTTCGAAACACTTCCAGGTTAACGGCATAAACCTCACTCCGGCCGGAAACACAGTCAAAAGGAAGCAATGATAGGAAAAGCCCCATGAAGTCGATCGCCGCTCTCCCTGTGAAGGCCCATTTCCAATTGCCCTGCTGGTCGCATCGTCACGAGCGAGCCCATCCATTTCCAAGGTTCCGCGACCGACCGAGTTCCCACTCATTGAAGACTTTCTCCGGCATGCCGAACAGACTGCATGGGGAAAGCTGCCTCCCACAATTCGGAGAAAAGGGAAAAGCAATCCTCCATTTCCTACCTCTCGCCACGGGGGAGGTAATCCTTCCGTTTCTTGGCACGGTTGTCGCGGGAACGCCTCTCGAACCTTTCGAAATCCAGGAATCCATTGAGGTACCGGCGAGTTTCTTGGCGGACGGTCGTAATTTTGCCCTGCGGGTCCGTGGGGATTCCATGGTCGAAGAGGGAATTCGCGAGGGAGACATTCTGATCGTCTCCCGTGGAGACTTCATTACCGACGGTCAGACAGTCGTCGCTCTCGTCAAGGGAAACGCAACGGTGAAGAGGGTCTTTCGCCGGGGAGATGTAGTGGAGCTTCGGGCCGCCAACCGCCGAATGGAAACCTTGCGGGTTCCGGCTCAGGAAGTGGAAATTGTGGGCACGGTCGTGGGATTGTTGAGGCAGTATCGGCCGCGAGTCTCAAAGCAGGGATAAAAACCTCACTCTTTTCCTTTTGCAATGGCTTCCGGTTTCATGAGGCGTGAGAGATCCTCCTCAAGCTTCGAAAGGACCTGCCCGGCAACCAGAAGGGGAAGACGCATTCCAGCCTGTTCCATCCAGAGTGTGACAGAACCGGTGTCCTTGTCCGAATGTTCGGGCCAGGAAAAGGCCCAGGATTGGGACTCTCCGGCCCCGATTTCCAGGCGACCGTGAAAGGTCTCCGGAACTGGGAGCCCAGGGTCCAGCTTCCGCTCATATTCTGCGTCCGCCAAGTTCCAGAGGAGTGATCGTACGGGCCAAACCTCTTTGAGAGCCTCCTCCTTGCCTCCGCTTTTCCGGTAAACCCACTGATTGTCGCCTTTCTGAGAAAGCACGATCTCTTCTCTCCCCAAGCGGCATCGTATTTGTTGTACTTCCTCCCTTCTTATAGAAAGGAGCGATCTGTCTTCCAACATCCCCACATCCTTGGGCAATTCCTTGAGGATGCTGCCATCGATCTGGACCACTCCTGGCAGATGAGAACTCACGGCCGCAACTGTTTTCTGTTCCTTCTGCTCATTGGACAGGCGCACCTGCAACGATTTGCCGTTTTTCAACTGCACGTTCACGATGGCATGGGGGGGATCCAGGCCATGTTTCTTCAGTTCCAACGCTTCGTTTTCGAGAAAGCTCCTGGCCCTTAGCCAGCTCAACTGCTCCAGGACGTTCTCGATTTTGCTTTTCTTGATTTTCATCTCCGGATGATCCGCCGACTTCCACGACTCACCATCCCCCGAAACCTCTACTTTCAACGGGCTGCCTCCGTGCCAGAGAATCTCCAATGCCCGGGCATCCTTGCTTGCGAAGCTGAGCAACTCTCTCTTTCTCAGTTCGTCCAGGTTTCGGTTGAGAACACTCCACACTCCAGCGGAAACGAGGTAGATTCCTGGCTTATCGCCAAGCTTGGCATAATGGGCATCCCCCGAAGGATTCTTTTCTCCCAGCTGGAGCTCGCTCCAGTTTTCCCCCACCCGCCATCGAACCCTCAAGAGCGGATCCTGCAACCCGTAAGCTTTGAGATCTTCAGGAGTTGGGTGAATCTCCCTTTCGTAGTCCACCTTGGACAACGTGTTCAGGTAATCCTGAAAGGCACCGGAATCCACATCCCCTTTAATCGGTTCCGTGATCCGCCAGTTTTCTTCTTTCTCAACCACGAGCCTCTTCTTGTCTTTTGCCAGGATCTCGAGACCGACCACATTTTCCGGCGCCACCCGAACCAGCTTTTTTCTCTCCCTTTCCAGGGACTGCTCCTGTTCCTTCTTCACCACCTCGAAGTAATAATAGTATCCCCCCATAAGAAGGAAAATAGCAAGATATATCCATATGTTCTTGAGTTTCATCGCTGGGTCCTCCGTGCCCGGTAGACGCTGAATCCGGCAATCAGCACCAGGATTGGAATGAGAACGAGGACAACCCAGAACATGGCCCTTGCCTGCCCCTGTGAGAGGAGAAGAGGCTTGCCACCCTTGTCACGCCGTTCGATGGTGATGAGTGTTTCTTCTTCGGCCAGGAAATTGACCATGTTCAGAAAAAAGTCACCGTTGCCGGACAGGGAGAAGTTGGAGTTGGAAATGAAATCCGAGTCCCCCACAACCAGTACGTAGGATCGCTTTTCCTGACCTGCCTTTTTTTCCTCCTCGGCCTTCACCAGGTCTTTCTGTGGCTGGGCTTTGGCCTTTTCAGACGAACCCTTCATTTCTCGGGGGTCAATCTCTGCCAGCACAACAACCGGAACGGGACCCGGGAGATCATCTTTTTCATCGAATCCGGCCTGACCTTGTTTGAGGAGTTCCAGGTTCTTTTCCCCCCAGGCGTTTTCCGATGTCGACGCAAGGATGACCGTTTCCACGCCTTTGGGAGTCTCCTTGGCCTTTTGCACAGACCGCGCCTCGGGAAAAAAGGTCGCAATGCCGAAACCCTCCACGATCTTGTGCTGTCCGTAATTGGTCACTACCGGCATGAGATAGCTCCCCCCGAAAACCCTGCTCAGCTTGTCGATGATGACATCTTCGCTCAGCTGGATTCCGCAGGACTTGAGAAAATCCCTCAGCCCTCCGTCCCGATGGGGATCCAGCAAAATCATGAGCTTGCCGTCTTGTTCAACATACGTCCGCAAACTTTCCGCTTCCTGTTTCATCAGGGGTTTCTGTGGTCCGGCGATGACGAGAATGGCCGCATCATCGGGTACCTTGGACTGCTGCAGCAGATTCAATTCAGCTGTTGAATAATTCTCCTTGCCTATGGCTTCCTTCACGTTGGAATAGCCGTCCTTACCGGAGTCCATGTATGAGCGCTCGCCATGCCCCACGAGAAAGTAGATCTTTTTCTGTTCACTCCTGACGAGCTTGAGAATGGCGTTAGTCAGTCCCTCCTCGTCCAGGCTCTGAGTGCTCTGCTTTCTGCCATACCCTTCCAGAACGATGGTGCCATAGGCACGCACTTCGTATTGGCGCGCCACTTCGGGTTGCCGGTCAGGATCGATGAACTCGTAGGAGATCATCTTGGTCACGTACCGATAGGTATCCATAAGATCCTGTACTTTGGTCTGCTCGGGCGAGGCAGTGGCGCAGAATGCCTTGATGTGAACGGGTTTTTCCAACGACTTGAGCACGTTCCTCGTCTGCTCGGAAATAGTGTATTTCCCAGAATCAGTCAGATCGATACGCACAGGATGCCGTTCCGCTATGAGGGCGATGAATCCCAGTATCCCCAGAAACAAAAGGGATGTGAGGATCGTGTTGGAGCCATATGTGAGCAAACGTCGCTGTCTGTTACTGGCCGGCATGACTAATCCTCTTTGGAGATCGTTGAGGGGCATGGAAAGCGGTGGACTTCTCCAGCACAAGCCTCCGAACCCATTACCTTGAACCAGCGAACCTGCCTGCACATCAACCGCGCCATCGGCAGGAATTCATCTGTCTCAGGGTCAGGAAAAGAAAAAAGACAATGAACAAGAGATAGTAGATGGCATCACGGGAATCCAGAACTCCCTTGGTAAAATTGTCATAATGTTTCGTGACGGACAGATAGTCGATGAGGCCGGCTAAGGTCGCATCCACGAGGGTCTTCACCCATCCGATGACCCAAAACATCAGCAGCGCCCCAAATGCGAGGACCGCTGCGATGACCTGATTTTGCGTGACAGACGAGGTGAAAGTGCCCATGGAGAGGAAGGCGCTCCCCAAAAGGAACAGGCCCAGGTATCCACAAAAAATGGGCTTCCAGCCGGGATTCGTGATGAGGCTCAAGAGGAAAATGCCGGGAAGAGTCCCTGCAACAATCACGGCAAAGACACTCACCACGGCTGCGAACTTCGCTAGAACGGCGGCACCGTCGGAAACGGGATAGGTGAAAAGGAGTTCAATGGTTCCCGTTTTTCTCTCCTCCGCGTAGAGCCTCATGGTAAGGAGAGGCGACAGGAGGAGCAAAACAATGCTGAGATCCATAAAGAAAGGACGCAGCACCATTTCCAGGAGGTTCATCTGCTTGGCCATGAAAGGATTCTGACTGGCCTGGAAGCTCAACAGATTGAAGTATGCGACGGCACTATAGAAAAAGTAGCCGGCGATCACCAGAAAGGTGAATGCCACCACGTAGAAGACGGGGGACGCGAAAAGCGTGTAAAGCTCCTTGCGATACACGGGCCAGAAACCACTCATGTCGGCATCTCCTCCGGAGCAGGCTCATTATTCTCTTCCGTGACGACCTGCATGAAGATTTCCTCCAGGCTCAGATCGACCGATTTCATTTCCAGCAGATCAACGCCAAGCTCCACGACCATGCGAGCGATTTCAGGCCGCAGGTCGCGGGAGCGGTCTGTCTCGACACACAAACGATCTTCGCTTCCCGTCTCGTGCAAGACTTTCTGCACACCATCCATTCGTTCCAGTGATGGAACCAACTCCGACACATCTCCCTTAACCAGGAGCCGGATCTGGGAATGCTTCTGAAGCTGGTGAGTCAGGTTGGAGGGAGAATCCGTCGCCACAACCTCTCCCTTGTTGATGATCATGACGCGCTGACAGATTTGCGCCACTTCCGGCAGAATATGGCTGCTGAGAAGGATTGTGTGGTTTTCTCCCAATTCCTGAATGACCCTTCGGATCTCGATGATCTGCGTGGGATCCAGCCCTATGGTGGGTTCGTCCAGGATTAGGACCGGAGGGTTATTCAGCAATGCTTGTGCAAGCCCCACACGCTGCCTGAAGCCTTTTGAGAGGTGCCCGATAATTCGATGGGCTACCTTGTCGAGTCCACAGACTCCAACGACCCTTCGGATTTCGGACTCAATCCTTCCCGCCTCGACCCCCTTGGCACCGGCGGCAAACCGCAGGAATCGCTTTACCGGAAGATCCCCGTATAGAGGAACATTTTCCGGAAGGTACCCCACCATCCTCCTCACGTCCAGGGATTGGTCAAAACAGTCCTTCCCGTTGATCCTTGCCGAACCGGCTGTTGGAGGCATGAAACAGGTGAGGATGCGAATGGTCGTGGTTTTCCCCGCCCCGTTGGGACCCAGAAAACCCACCACTTCTCCCTTTCCCACTTGGAACGTCACGTCCCTGATAGCCGACACAGACCCGTAATATTTTGTCAATCCTTCCGCTTCAATCATTCTTTCGGGTCCTTTTCCCTTTCATTCTCCACCCTGCTTTTGCTCTCAACTCGCAGAGGCTGTCGCACGCAGGCAAAATACTCTCCTCGCTGCTCCACAGAAGACCCTTGCTGGCTATGCAAAAACGGTTATCCCCGGCCTTCCCTCTGGTGCTGTACCCGGACTGTGCAAAACCTTTATTCTACAACGATTTGGATGGGTTGATTTTCTTGGACGGTCTTAGTACCCAGGGAAGACGCACACGCCTGGCACAGGTACTCGTGCAGCTCACCATGAGGAAGGACCAACAGCAGTCTGCTCCTCACCGGCATTGCCATCTTACAGCGAGGACAATAAAGCGCTGTCGCCCGGAAATCTTCGTACTGCCTTCTTGAATTTCCATGAACCCGCACCGCGATTCACCTTTTCATTTTTCCGACACAAGAAAACAGCTCAGGACTGCGCCTCCCGAGCGGTGCATGACGCCCTTGTTCCTTCAGGATTCTTCTTCCTATGCCAGGGCCACTTCCTCACTTTGCCCTCATTCTTTTCCTTCTCCAGTTCCATGAATTCCCTCAAGAGTTCTTCCTGACGCTGGGTAATCGTTTTTGGTATCTTAACGTCAATTTCAATGAACAGGTCACCCCGACCACGCGAGCGGAGCCTCGGGACCCCTTCTCCCGTGAACCGAACGACAGCTCCCGGTTGAGTCCCCGGCTCGATCTGAAGGCTCTTGGATCCCTCCAGGGTGGGCACTTCCACGCGGTCGCCCAGGATTGCCTGGACAAAGGAAATGGGAACCTTGGCAAAAAGATTGTCTCCGTCCCGCTCAAAGAAATCGTGGGGCTGCACGGAGATCCGCACGTAGAGATCTCCCGCAAATCCCCCACGGTATCCGCTCTCCCCCTCACCCCGAAGCCTCAACCGCGTCCCGGTGTCAACCCCTGCCGGGACACGCACCTGAACGCGCCTCTTGCTCTTCACGCGTCCCTGCCCTCTGCAGGCGCTGCAGGGAGAAGTGAGGACATTTCCCGTTCCCTGACAGCGGGCACACGTCGTGCTGATACGGAAGAAGCCCTGAGACTGAACGACCTGACCTGAACCCTGGCACATGGGACACACGCTCTCTTTGGTCCCCGGTTCGGCCCCGCTCCCTTCACACTTTTCGCAGGTTATCAGCGTCTGTACTTCGATCTCCTTTTCCGTGCCAAAGACGGCTTCCTCGAAACTCACGGTGAGATCGTAGATCAAATCTCCGCCCGGACGGGCAGAGGTCCGTTGGCGTGAAGATCCCCCAAACCCGAAAGAAAAAAACTCCTGAAAAATGTCTCCAAAGGAGCTGAAGATGTCTTCAAATCCGCTGAAACCGCTGAAGCCCGCACCTTGCAGACCTTCGTGACCGTAGTTGTCGTAGATCCGCCGTTTCTGAGGGTCCCTAAGGACTTCGTAAGCCTCGGCAGCCTCTTTGAAGGCCTCCTCAGCTTCCTTGTTGCCAGGATTTCGGTCAGGGTGGTACTGGAGAGCGAGTTTCCGATAGGCTTTCTTGATTTCCTCCTCACCCGCCTGCCTCGAGACACCCAAGACCTCATAATAATCCCGCTTGCCCATGGAAGTTTTTTCCCCTTTACTTCAGGTTACACCGCAATCGAAACCTCTTTTACAGCCCCGTTTCCATCCCTAAACACACTTCAGTGCCTTGTCAACTCCGTGCGTGCTGTAACGCCATCCTTTCGGGCCTCCGATTCCAAGTCCCCATTGCCCCATGCACCGGCAGATGTCTCGATCCCCGCAAGTCGGTATGCTTGCCTGGCAAACGCCGTCTTGCCAAGCTCCTCCGCCCGCGTACCCAGCGAGATCCACTCGTCCCGGCTGGGATCGATCTTCAGAATCTTTGCGATCTTCTGGTACAAGAAGAGATCGCCGTCTTCCCTAGCGGTATCCAGCAGCCTCTCCAGAGCCTCGTTCGCATATGCCTTCTTGAAAAAATCCACTGCATCATAAAGCATTCCGCTCTGCTCAAACCGCTCACCCCACTCCCTGAGCATTTCCACCGATACTGCAGACTGGTTGAGCAGGTCTCGCTTCTCCAGGCAATTGAGTATGCCTCTTTTCAAATTCCATTCCCTCCCAAGTTGGTGGTTGTCCGAATCCCTGGCCTCCCTGCCCAAGTCCGGCCCCTCCCATTGCGTTTCTTTTAACAGGTCACTCTCTTCCGGTCAAAACACAGGCGCAACATCCGCAGCCTATTCTTGTACCGGCGGGGCCCGTCACCCGGAAGACGGATGAGGAGGCCTTTCTTTCTACGGCTTAAACACCAACCCGGAACGATCCGGCACACTCTCCAAGAATATGTGATCGACGCAACTCCAAGGGTGCATGAGAGAAAACCGTGGAATTGATCCCGTGACTAAGAACCCCCACCTCTCGCTAAACCACCATTCCTTCAAGTTTTCCGACAGAATTGCGTGTGCCCCCAGAATGAGTTCCGGTCAATCCTCATCCTGTTCGATGACCTGATCCGATTCTTCAAACTCCAAAGAGGCATCGTACTGCGTGGCAGCATCGAGTATTTCCTTCAGTTCCGAGTCCTTCTCCTCCTCCTTCTCCCGAGGTGGAGAAACAAAAAGAGCCTTCGCTTCCTCAATTTGCTTGATGTTCTCCGGTGTTACCTTTCCAGCAGCGATCTCCCTCAGGGCCAAAACAATTTCCTTGTTCTTGGGCGCATCCAGAAGCGGCGCACCTCCGCTGCGCAATTGCAGCACTCGACGCACGGCCAAATGAACAAGGGAAAAACGACTGTCTACCTTCTCCAAACAATCCTCGACGGTTACCCTGGCCATTCCGACAGCTCCCAATCGACCTCTTCAAGGCAAGATCAGGCAGTGCCCCATAACACGGCGATCTGCCTATTCCTATGAAACAAATCAAAAGTTGACAATTAAGGCATAAACACCCCGGAAAACGCGACATTAAAAAAAAAGATGGGGGCTCCCATCTTCGATCGTCACTTTTGAGCAGCACTACGGCAAGTTTTCCAACGCAGCTATGGCGGAGTTTTTATAAACCATTGGAGTCGCCATTGGCAACGAGAATTTCTGGTCCACCTCAACAGCCCCCCACCTTGCCAAAACTAAAAATATCCCCCTTGCCGTCGTGCTCGGAGACCTGGACTCCGGCGGCAAAAAGAATGGGAATCTCGCACCGCCATCCCGTAGATGAGGTCGTGAAGCACCCGGAGCAACCACTCGCGGCCGCTCCGGGAAGATTTCTTCGGGAAGGTTCTGTTTGACCAGCTGCCTATCTCAGTACATGTCTTCCATTCCCCCTGCGGGCGGCATGGCAGGCTTCTTTTTCTCCGGCTTCTCAGCCACCATGGCTTCCGTTGTGAGGAGAAGTGAAGCCACACTGGCGGCATTCTGAAGGGCGAAACGCACCACCTTGGTGGGGTCGATGACGCCTGCCTGGATCAGATCCTCGTATACTTCTGTTTCCGCGTTGAAACCAAAGGCTTCCTTCCCCTCTTTTACCCGGTTGACCACTACGGAGCCCTCGTGACCGGCGTTGTTGGCGATTTGTCGAACCGGCTCTTCCAGCGCTTTGAGGAGGATCTGACTGCCGAACCTTTCCTCCCCTTCAAGCTTCAGGTTTTCCACGGCTGCCTGGCAGCGGAGGAGGGCCACACCGCCTCCTGGAACAATGCCTTCCTCCACAGCGGCGCGAGTTGCGTTCAAGGCGTCCTCCACACGGGCCTTCTTCTCTTTCATCTCTGTTTCAGTGGCAGCACCCACGCGGATGACGGCGACACCACCCACAAGCTTGGCCAGTCTTTCCTGAAGCTTTTCCCGGTCGTAATCGCTCGTGGTTTCCTCGATCTGTGCGCGGATCTGTTTCACCCTACCCTCGATATCCGCCCGGGATCCGCCACCGTCCACGATGGTGGTGTTGTCCTTATCCACCACGACCCGCTTGGCAGAGCCAAGGTCGTTGAGGGAGACATTTTCCAACTTCACCCCAATATCTTCGGAAATCACCTGTCCTCCCGTGAGAATGGCGATGTCCTGCAGCATGGCTTTTCGACGATCGCCGAACCCCGGCGCTTTCACGGTGCAGACCTTGAGAACCCCGCGCAGCTTGTTCACAACCAGAGTGGCAAGGGCTTCCCCCTCCACATCTTCGGCAATGATGAGCAGAGGCTTATTCATTCTGGCTATCTGTTCCAGGATGGGAAGCAGATCTTTCATGTTGCTGATCTTCTTCTCATTGCAAAGGATATAAGGTTCCTCCAGTTCGACTTCCATTTTCTCCGGATTGGTTACGAAGTAGGGAGAAATGTAACCTCGATCGAACTGCATGCCCTCCACCACTTCGAGGGTGGTTTCCATGCTCTTGGCTTCCTCGACGGTGATGACCCCTTCCTTCCCCACCTTCTCCATGGCTTCGGCAATGATATTGCCGATGGTGGAGTCGTTGTTTGCGGAGATGGTACCCACCTGTGCGATTTCCTTCTGGTCTTTGGTTGGCTTGCTCATCGCCTTGAGATAGCGGACGGCCTCGTCAACGGCCTTCTCGATCCCCCTCTTGAGCGCCATGGGATTGTGTCCCGCCACCACCAACTTGGAACCCTCCCGATAAAGGGCCTGAGCAAGAATCGTTGCAGTCGTGGTGCCATCCCCCGCCACATCACTGGTCTTGCTCGCCACTTCCTTCACCATCTGAGCGCCCATGTTGAGAAATTTGTCTTCCAGCACGATCTCCTTGGCGACGGTGACGCCGTCCTTGGTGACCGTAGGGGACCCAAACGCCTTGTCGATGACCACGTTGCGGCCCTTTGGTCCCAACGTCACCTTGACCGCATCGGCCAGCGTGTTGACGCCCTCCATGATCTTTTCCCGGGCTTCTGCGTAGTATTTGATCTCCTTGGCAGCCATTGTGCGAGTTCCTTTCTCTGGAGTTCTATTGGAAAACACCCAATATGTCTTCTTCACGCATGATCAAGAGTTCCTCGCCCTCAACCTTCACCTCCGTTCCTGCGTATTTGGAGAACAGGACGCGATCTCCCTCCTTGACCACCAGCGCAACCACCTGCCCGTTTTCAAGAAAACGTCCCTTCCCCACGGCGACGACTTTGCCCTGCTGAGGTTTTTCCTTGGCTGTGTCGGGAATGATGATGCCTCCCGACGTCCTCTCTTCCTCCTCGAGGCGTTTCACGATGACCCTGTCATGTAAAGGACGAAGCTTCATTTTCCCTCTCCTTTCCCTCTTTCCGGTTTGAAAAACTCGGTTCCTGAATGGATTTCAGTGCATTTGATTGGGTTTCCTAGATCAAACGGGCAGTTCAATTTGGAAACATTAGCACTCCATACAGGTGAGTGCCAGCGGTTTTTAATGCTTCAGGACATAAAAAGCAAGACCCACCGGAGACATTTCCTTTATGATTTCTTGTCGGAGGTCTCCGATTGGACAGTCGCATCAGAAGCGCTGCAGCATTTTTTCAGGCTGGTGCTGGCTATTGCCGGAGGGACCCGTTCCTGACGGCCCCCAACCCTTTTTACCTCAACCAACTGTTGTACCGCCAACACACAATAGTTATATGGAAGTGCGAATCGTGACCGTCAGCGACTATTTGAAAGAAGGAGCACATGGACAAACCAAAAATCTATTTCACAGGGATCAAGGGGGCAATCCAGATGGCCGAGGAATTGGCAGCCGCCAGGGACAAGGATCTGGCACTGCATAAGGCCATTCAGAGAGGTGATTTGAATGAGGTGAGGCGCCTTGTCGAAGAAGGCGCCGATGTGAACGCCTCCAAAGGAAGCTATGGATCCACCCCCGTGATGCTCGCATCCGTCAGGGGCGATCTTCAAATTCTGACCCTTCTCGTAGAAAGGGGGGCCGACGTCAACGCAAGAGATCAAGACGGCTGGACGGCTCTCATGGGGGCAGTCGTAGAGGGTCGAATGGCTGCGGCCCAGTTCCTGGTCGAGAAGGGTGCTGACGTGAATGCCTTGAACAATAAAAACCAAAGCGCCCTGATGATGGCATCAAAAATGAGGAACGAAAGCATCCGAAATTTGCTCCTGGAGCATGGAGCCCGCGGATGATAAGAATGGGTCCGAGATGGGAAGCCAATCCCTCGCCCAACTGGAAAATGCGCATGCGCAGCCTTTTGCATTGCGAACAAAGAGGGGGGCGAGCCCGAAGATCAGTCGAGAGAAAAAAATGGTCGCGCGCAATAGCGAGGATCGGGTGAGCCGGGCCTCAAAGTTGGATCTCGTGTGATGCAGCCTGCGGCATTCAATCGTCAGGTGCTGGCCTTCGCGTCGCGTTGGTCTCACCCGGCTCAGGTTGCTCAAACTTTTCGGCATAGCGGGCCAAGGTGAAAACAAGACAGGCCAGGCGATTGACATAGCTCATGGCCTGCTGGCGGGTCGAAGGGGATGATTCCTCCAACAGGACCATGCTTCTTTCCAGGCGCCTGATGATAGACCGAGCCAAATCAAGGGCGGCACTCACCGGATTGGCACCGGGATCCACGAACCGTCGCGGCAAGGGAGCGGCTTTCTGGAGGCTTTCGATCCACTGTTCCAACTGGGCGATGTGTTCTTCCTCGATCCTCGTGCTCAACCCCCCAGGACCACCGCTTGAGATCTCTCCCCCAAGAATGATGAGATGCTTCTGGATGACCGAAATGGTGGAACGAATCGTCTCGTTCTTGGTCAATGCCTTGGCCAACCCCAACGCCGCATTGGACTCATCGAGATTTCCCCCCACCTCGATGCGAAGATGAGACTTGGAGACTTTTTCTCCCGAAAGGAGTCTTGTCTTGCCTCGATCCCCTTTCCTCGTGGAAGTGATGATCCTCGACTCATCACCTCCGGCCTTGGCCTGCAGCCCTTTCTTCTCCTCTTCCAAAGCTGTCCCTCCGTCTCGCGCCACTGGGATTTGCCGCATTCCGCTTAAAGAGTCGTCCAGGCATGGAACCTGTGCGAGGCAGCAGAACCGATCGTCGAAGCTTCATGTCCTGTCTCACCGGTCAAGCACAGGATACCGAGCAACGCATTCTCTCTCTCCGGTTCCCGTCAAGAAGGGCTTTTGTGATCAATTTTACACATTGTCATTACACCTTACTGTGACATTAATGTCAATATTGAGTAGCAGGGTGAGTTGCGCCCTTTTTTTCACAAGGACCATTTCCACCCCCGACTCCAGACTGGAGGTGACGCAATGCCCGTTTTGGGGAAGTCTTGGCCTCTTTCTTGAAAAAATGAAGAGAGAAAGGATGAAGGAAGGGCTTCACGCCCTCTGCCGGGTGTCCTGAAGGACCGTGAAAGTGAAACGGGGGCTGGTGATCTCTACACGGCCCCCGCACAAGTCCTCTTTTTTCCGGCTTTTTCGTCCGGTGAACTCCTGGTAAGCGCCAACGGATCCGCTGCATAGGAGTCAGTTGAGAATGGCGTCACCCAGTTCCAAATCGATGAGGTTCTGCCAGAAGACAATATCTCCACTCTGCTTGTTGTAACGGCAATGGATCTTCCGATTCAGATCGAAACCCTCCTGAGACATTTCCCTGCGGCAATACTCCTGGAAAGCCGGAAGATTCCACCCCTCGTAAGGGACAGGAGGATCGTGCGTGAAGAAATACGAGACATTCATCTGAAGTTTCACGTTTTTCACATTCAGTTTTTTTTCGAGCATCTCAGCCTCCACATCTGCTCTCGTCAATCGAATCGCATGGATCTCAAATTGGATCGCCACATTCATCCGCAGAAAACCTTCCCACCCATTTCGTGGTCTAGAGCGTTCTCGTTTACCACGAAGGGCATCCCACAGTAAAGATTAGCAATTATTGTGCCAATATTCCATTTGTGTCATGCGCGAATCATCCGCAACATCCTTTCTTGGAAACAAGGTGCACACGACCGTCATTTTTCTCCTAAATTTCTCAGGATTAGAATTACTCTCGTTTCTTATCCAGGAAAAGGGAGATCGGCGTCCCAATGAAATGCGCAGGGGGGTGCTGTTTGTTGGAATTTTGTTGGAATAAGGATATGCATCTCGAGGGAAGCCACCGGGTTCAGAGACGACACAAGTCCATGATAGAGAATAAGTGCCGTCGTCTCATTGGCAGCCGACGTGCTGTGCCCTTCCCTCCCGGGGTACGCCGAGGGCTTCAAGGTGACTGGAGGTGTGTCGAAGGGGATTCCGGTGGCGCTGATCAGGCATTGCATCCGCCACGAGAACTACCGGGGTGGTCGACAATGATATTTGGTTCAGGTCTCTTCCCCTTTTCCGATTTTCGCAAGAACCGTCTTTGCCTCCCCCCATTGCTCTTGCAGGATTCTCATTGAACCCGCCCTCACTTGAACGTCAAACCCGAAGAATTCATTGAATTCCTGAGTATTCTTTCTCATCTCCTCCAGGGTGAGGACGGTATCGGGAATGAGCAGGGACCGCTTGTAAGCGCTGAATATGCGCCTTGCCATTTTTTCATCCACGTTCCCATACTCCTTGGCGATGATTTTTCTCCAATGGCGTGTCCAACCGGGGATCATGAAGAAGGTCCCGGCCTCCTTGCACTGCTCTTCATAGTAGCACTCTCGCCCGCCGATGATAAGTCCGACACAGTCATCCACCGGATGGTCGGTATCCATAGGGACCATGACGGGGATGGGCACATCAGCCAGAAGTTCATCGAGGTTTTCAAGGGCATTCCCACAAAGTCCGTACCCCAGAAAAATGGCGCTCACGTAGCGGGCCATTTCTTTAACGGCTTTGAGCAGCCCTTCCTGGAGGATCCACTTCCGGTTATGCAACGCCAACTCCAATATGCGAACCAACACCTCCGTGCCCGTGGCTGACCCCGGCGTGTAACCCTTGATCAGAGGGATTCTCCGAGGGCGCAATCGACCGATGCGCTCCAAGGCATCGATGAATCCGGTGGATGCATCCTCTTCCACCACCGTAATCCCGGTGATGTCCTCATCGTCGGACAGGAGATGTGCAAACTCCAGTTCAAGGATTTCACACGCGACAATCCCCAAGACGGCCATGCAGACACCTCAGAACCCTAACCACCCCCATCTTGCCCTGTGCGGCTCCAGGATACGCTGACACCCTCTAAACAACCTCAACGAAATCCTTGGCATCCACTCCGCAGTAAGGGCATTTGTTCGGCGGCTTTCCGGATACGGTATTGCCGCATATGGGACAGACGAAGTAAACGGCTTCTTCCATAGCGTGGGGATCTTCCAGGGCTTTTTTGAACATTTTCGCGTGAATCATTTCGATGGACATGGCATACTCCAGGCTGTGCCGTGCTTCCAGTTGATTTTCCGCCACGGCGTCCTTGATCATGCCCGGGTACATTTGCTTGAATTCGTAGTTTTCGCCATCGAGGGCAGACTTCAGGTTTTCCAGGGTTCCTTCCACCCCGCCCGCCGCCCTCAAATGAGAAAGGGCGTGAAAAAGCTCGGCCTTTGATGCAGCCCTGAAAAGTCTTGCTACCCCCGGATATCCCTCCTGGTCCGCCTTTTCTGCAAAGGCGAGGTAGCGCATACAGGCCTGGGATTCTCCCGCGAAGGCATTCGCGAGGTTTTCCGATGTCTTGCTCATCTATCCCCACTCCTCTTATTCATTTTGAAGGAACATGCCACTTCCTCCCGACGGGTCCACACCGAAGCTGCAGAATCTTTAAAGGGTCACCTCCACTCTGCCCCCTTCCTGTTTGACGGGAAGAACCTTCAGGGGACTCGAGGCGGGCCCGTGAAGAACCCTCCCATCGTATCCATAGGTGCTTTTTCCCACACTGCAGCACTGTACCGTTTCAGTATCCGCAACGGGATCCAAGCGTCGCCCCATGTGCCGACAGCGATTCTGAAACGCATGATACCGACCGTCTTCCCCATGGACCAAAAGAACCCGTTCGGGGAGTCCTTTCCCCTCCAGCCGAACGGCCCTCCCTCGCACGGAAAGCTCGGGAGCTCGATCCAGGTGGACAACGATGGTGGGGTGCGAAAACTCCCAGCAACCGGGGTCGCTTGGAGGCTGGGTGGCCGGGATGCCGAAAAGCCTTTGAAAAAAGCCCCTTTTGAGGAATTTCACGCCCATCGTCTCCTCCAATGTCATGGCCTGTGGAATCTGCCCCTGAAGACCGAAAACCCCGCTCTCCGGGTGATCATATGCTCTTTCGGCTTCCCGGGCGCCGTTCAGCGGCCTTTCAATCCAGCAGGATGATGCTGTAGGTATTGTGTTCCTCCACGACGTTTTTGGCGATTCTGAAACCCATCCCGATGTTTTCGAGGGTCTGGAACACATCGATGGAGAAGGACTCAACGGGCGGCCGCCTGTTCATGGGGAACTTGCAGCTCTCAGGGTAAGAACACTCCCTGCAGAGGGCGCAGCTCTCCGATACCAGTGCGAAAGCCTTATAATAACCTGCAAGGAAAAGCCGCCGCTCCAGGGCAACCGTGCTCTTCCAACCATGGACCTGTTGACGCCTTTTCTGGTTGTTTTCCCGGTAGTGATTGATGCTCTTGCCTGAATTGCGGATGAGAATGGCCTCCCTGTAGTCTTTGAGGATTGCCCTGGCCTGTTCCGGGGTGGGGGTTTCCGGTGGGCAACACCAGCTCCGCCCGTAGTTCTTGCATCCGTACTTGCATTTCCACTGCACCCAGTCGGCAACACAGATCTGATCCACATCGATGAGGATCAATTCACCGGTTCCCAATTCCAGCGCCGACATTTCCAGGACCTTCAAAAGACCCGCCAGGCGTTTTGAGATCGGAGGGGCGAGCGCCTTGACGAGACTACCCGATTGAACCAACTGCAGACCAGCCCTGGGAGCCATTTGAAGTCTTCCCCTTCAGTGGTGATCCCCCATCCGACAGGTGTTGCTCAGGCCGCCGTGAGCCATGGCCGAGCCGATGGTCACCGGATTGGGAACCATATTCCACCCGCCAGCCCGAATTCAATATCGCCGTTCATTTCTGGTTCAGGATCTCCGGAGGCACGACGCCTTCCAGATGAGGGAACTTGTCCGTCATATGGGGGATTTGCATGGCCTCCATGAAATGCTGCTGGAAATCCTTTTCCACTGTCAGTTCGATGTACTCGACGTTTCGGCTCACCCAGTTGGCTTCCTCACGCTTACCCCGATTGAGCAGAGCCGCCCTGGCACCATCCCCCGCCGCATTTCCCACCGACTCGATCATATCGAGGGTACAATCGGGGAAAAGTCCCATGATGAGCGCTTTCTGACGATCCACGTGAGTCCCGAAGGCACCGGCGATTTTCACCTTGTCCAGCTTGTCGATACCCATGCGACGCATCATCAGCTTACAACCACAGTATAGTGCCCCCTTCGCCAACTGGATCTGGCGAACATCCTTCTGGGTGACAACAATGTCCTTTCCTATGGAAGACTCTTCCTTCCACGCGATGACAAATTCGGGCTGCTTGTTGTCAGGGTTGAGGCGGTACCGTGGAGATTTCTGTTTCTTGTTGAACTTTCCACTCTTGAGAACAATCCCTGCCGTGTAGAGTTCCGCAAGCAGATCCAGGATCCCCGACCCGCAGATTCCCTTCGCTTTCATTTCCTCCGGTTTGGAATAGGACTTCCAGGCATCTCTTCCGATGACCTTGTAGTCCACTTCATGGGTCTCGGGATCGATCTTGATGCGTTCGATGGCGCCCGGTGCCGCCCGCATGCCGAAGGCAATCTGGGCACCTTCGAGGGCCGGTCCCGTGGCGCATGATGACGAAATGAGCTTCTTCTTGCTCCCAAGAACGAGTTCACCGTTCGTCCCGATATCGATGATTAGTTGGATTTCTTTGGACTTGTAAGGCTCCTCGGCAATGAGAACTCCCACGTTGTCGGCCCCTACGAATCCCGCCTCGTTGGGCAGAACATGGACGTAAGCAGACTCGTTGATGTTGATCCCAATGTCGCGTGCCTTGATGTCCAGGCTCCTGTGAACCACGGGGGGAAATGGGGCGAGGCCGACGAATTCAGGGTCCAGTTGCAGCAGAATGTGGTGCATAGCCGTATTGCCGACGATGGTGATGTCAATGATGTCGTTGGGATGCAGGCACAGGTACTTCTTCGCCTCCGGCAAACCATGGAGAACCATGATCTCCTCATCATTGGGAGGGACGCTCTCCTTGGCCGCCCCATCGACACCCGAAGCACTCTCTGGCGCTGTTTCTTCCAATCCTTCCCCGTTATCTTTCTTCTTTTTCTTGGGCTTTGGGGGGTGTGTGGCGTCACAGGCCCTGGCAATGAGGGTGTTGATCCCTTCAATGATGTCGTTGCTCATTCTCTCCAGACCACCCGGGTTCATCATGTGATAGGTGATCCGGCTCATGACGTCTTCCCCGTACTTGCACTGTGGGTTCATCATGGAAACCGTGTCGATGACCTCCATGGTCCGCAGATTGCAAAAGTAAGCCGCAACCGTCGTGGTCCCCACGTCTACGGCAATGCCGTAATAGTCGTCGACTTTTCCCGGGAGCACCCGGATGATCTCCTTGTCCATCCAGACCGCCACCGTGCATTTCCATTTGTTCTCCGGATCCCTGAGTCGCCTCGGGAGCTTCCTGAGGGCTCTATAATCAATGGACAGGTTGGTGAGTCCGTATTGACGGTCGAGTTCATCCAGAATGCGCTCGAAATCGGCGGTGGGTTCTTCAAAGGTCGGTTCCACCAGCTCCACATAGTAGTGCTTCACGGCGGGGTCCCATTCAATGTGGATATCGCGCGCCGCCTTACTGACGACTTGCTTGCCGGCTCGTGACTCCTCGGGAACGAAGATCAGCAGGTCATCGACGATTTTCGCCACACAACCCAGCCGGTAACCTTCCTCCCGCATCTTGGGCGTGATGAACTTGTCCTCCTCTTCCTGCCACTCGCTCACGTGCGCCTTGCTGGAATGCACACCGTATTTCTCGAAAAAACCCTCTTCGATGCGCACCTTACACTTGCCGCAAACCTTCTTTTCTCCGCACAGGGCCTCGATATCCACCCCCAGTTGGCGAGAGGCCTCGATGATGGTGATGCCCTTGTCGACTTCTCCTCTTCGCCCGGAAGGCTGGAAGATGACCTTTGCTCTGTTGTTCGACTCCATGCAGCATTCTCCTTCCAAGTCAACGATCCTCACCCCGGAGATCCGGCTTTGTAATGGCTCATGCCCGGTGCTACTCTTTGTGCATTTCTCTCAATCGACTGATCATCTTGATCGCTTCCTGGACCGCGTTGCCTGCGGACTCCGCATAACCGTCCGCACCGAAAAGGTCGGCCACATCCTTGGTGACGGGGGCTCCACCCAGCATGATGGCCACATTGGGATTCTTGGCCTTGATCATCTCGATGACCTTCTTCATGCCCATCATGGTTGTGGTCATCATGGCCGACATGGCGACGATTTCCGAATCCGTCCGCAACTGCTCCTGAACGAAATTCTCCAGGGGAACATCCCGCCCCAGGTCGTGCACCGTAAATCCACCAACGTCGAACATGAGTTTGATGATGTTCTTGCCGATATCGTGAACGTCGCCCTGCACGGTGCCGATCACCACCTGCCCTCGCTGGGGCACACTCTCCTTCTTGATGTGGGGTTTCAGGATATCCATGCCTGCGTACAAGGCATCCGCACACATGAGCAACTCAGGCACGAAATATTCCTGCCTGTCATAGAGGTCGCCCACGATTTCCATGCCCGCAGCCAGACCGTTCATGATGGCATCGAAGGCATCCACTCCCTCGTCCAGGGCTTTTTGGGCCCACTCCCGTGCCGCGTCCTCTTCGTATTCCACCACGGCATCACTCAATCCCTTGAGGATCTCTTCTCTTCTTGCGCTGTCCATTTACCTTCTCCTTTTTTCAGATGAACGTATCGTCTGCCAGGTGAACGCGGGCTCTACGCGGCTCACCGATCCTCTTCACCCAGGAATGGCGGTGTCGTCCCCTCTCGCATCCGGAACCCGCAGCAGGAGAGAGAACCGCTCAAGTCACAGGACAAGAAACACGGGGCATCCACACAACGATCGCAGTGTGCCCCAAGTTTTTCTGCTGCGGTCGGCTCAATTCAGGGGAGCGGGCCGCAAAGCGTTTTCTAGAGCCTTCCCACCGCCGGAGATGGAATCTTGCCGTACTTGTGAATGGTTGCGACGTAGGCCTCCACGTTCTCCTTTTTCACATCGGGCCAGATATCGCAGCCGGGCCAGACCGCATCCGCCCCCTTGTCGATGCATCCCTTGATCACCCCTTCCACCTTGCTCACATCCATCTGGTTGAGGGTGGCATAAGCGTCGAAGTCACCGAAGATGAGCACGTCGTTGCCGACTTTCTTCCGGGATTCAGCCATGTCGTTCTTGTGGTCCACGCTCAGGGCCTCGGCACCGCACTCATTCATCATCTCGATGATGAGATTGGTGGAACCGCAGATGTGATTGACTCGCGGCGGCTTGAGGGCTTTGAAGATCTTCACCAGGTTCGGCATGATCAGTGATTGCCACATGCGGGGTGACAGGAGGTCGGTGCCGGTACCCATGTCGCGGATACTGATGTAGTCTGCTCCCAATTCCTGGTAATGCTGGGCCACCTTGATCACGAGGTCGGTCATCTTGTCTAGGAATGCGACGACCCGTTCCTTGTCTTTCTTCACGCCCTTCAGGAGAAGATCCAACTCGATCACCTGCCCTGCCATGGTGAAGGGGCCAAGAACCCACGCGCCGATGGCGTACTTCCCGTTTTGCTTGGATTTGAGAATCCGGAAGGCTTCATCAACAATAGGCATTCGACCCCTCTGGAGAAAATCCGGGGGAATCTCGACATCTTCCAGCTTCTCCCATTTGGAGGGCACAGTCGGGTATAGAATGTCCTCTGAGGCCTCATACAGACTGACCCCACGTCCAAGGGCCTCGGGGACGGTGCACATGTCGTATGGGATGATCACCGCGTCGAAGCCGAACAGCTCGGCCGAAGTGATGGCCGATTCCGCCAGGTATTCCGCTTTGGTGTGGACTTGGGGGAAGCGGATCCCCATCTTCTGGATCGCCTGGATGGTGACCATTCCTTGGCCGCTGAAGACCGGCATCGTATCGATGGGTTCCTTTTTGAACAGTTTTTGTATCCTCTCTCTTGGTGTCATCGTGGCCATTTTTCGCTCCTTTCATGATGATAGGCGGAATTCTCCCCACGGTTCATACATTGGAGAAACGACCAGGATCGGACATCACACCCCCCTCGTCGATACCCGGCCATGACGCTTCTATTCCACGCACTGGACCGCAGGCACTGCCGAGGCCATTTTTTCAGTGGCTTGCAGTGCCGCCGTCGGGCAGACCCGGACACACCTCCCACAAGGGGAACAGATGGCCTCCAGCCGCGGCTCATCGCACAAAAGCCTCATTCGCGTGGCATACCCCCGGTAAGCGAAGTCGATGAAAGGTTGCCCGTTCTTGTCCGTGCAGACCCACACGCACTTACCGCAAAGAATGCATCGATTGGGATCGTAAACCAGGCAGGGATTGGAAGTGTCCAGCGGCAGCCATTCCGTGGGCAGATCCCTGAAATCATCCGGGCGCTTCAGCTTCACCTTGACCTTGGACGCAAGCTTTTGCAGGTCGCATTGCTTGTTTTTCCAGCAGCTCTTGCAGTCCAGGTGGTGGTAGGCGATGAAAAGCTTATAGGCCGTGCGCCGCAGGCGCTCCACTTCGGAAGTCTGCGTGTACACGACCATTCCATCCCGAACAGGCTGCGTGCACGACGTGACCGGCCCCCTTCCCTCCACGTGGACGTAGCAGAGGCGACACCCGCCAAAAGGGAGCTCCGCCTCAGGAATGTAGCAGAGGTTTGGAATGAAAATCCCCGCATCCAATGCGGCTTTCAGTATCTTCGTCCCCGGCTCCGCCTGAACAGGCCTGCCGTCAATCGTCAGTTGGATCAAGCCCATTTCTGTTCATCCTCCCTTAGGGGTCTCGGTCACCGGGGAAAGCTTGACCACCGCGCTGTATTCAGCGGGACACACCTCAAGGCAGTTCCCGCACTTCACACACTTCTCCTGGTCCACGACCTTGTAGCGCTTGGGATGTTCCCCGATGGACTTGGCAGGACACACCACCACGCAATGCTCACACCCCCGGTAACACTTCTCGGGCACGATGTAGTAGACGATCAGGTCCCGGCAGACGAGGGCCGGGCATCGTTTCTCCTTGATGTGCGCCTCGTATTCATCCCGGAAGTATTTGATGGTGGTGAGCACCGGGTTAGGCGCCGATTTGCCCAGACCGCACAGGGAACCTGCGATGATGTCCTCACTCAGTTGCACCAGTTGGTCGATGTCTTCCGGTTTCCCCTTTCCGGCGACGATGTCTTCCAGAATACTCAGCATCTGCTTTGTGCCCAGACGGCACATGACGCATTTGCCGCATGATTCCTTCAAGGTGAAGTCCAGGAAGAAACGGGCTGTGTCCACCATGCAGTTGTCCTCGTCCATGACGATCATGCCCCCGGAACCCATCATGGACCCTGCCTCCGTCAACGAATCGAAGTCTATGGGGGTTTGGAGGAATTCCGCAGGCAGGCATCCGCCGGAGGGACCGCCGATTTGGACCCCTTTGAACTCCTTGCCCCCCTTGACCCCCCCACCGATTTCAAAGATCACCCGCTCCAATGTCGTCCCCATGGGCACCTCCACAAGGCCGACGTTTTCCACCTTGCCGGCAAGAGCAAACACCGCCGTTCCCTTGCTCCGTTCACTGCCGATGGAAGCAAAGTAATCGCTGCCCTGCTGAATGATCACGGGCACGTAGGCATAAGATTTGACGTTGTTGAGCTGCGTGGGCTTTTGCCGGAAGCCCGACTCGATGGACTGAGGGGGGCGCACCCTCGGGAACCCTCGCTTTCCCTCAATGGAATACATGAGAGCGCTTGATTCCCCGCAGATGAAAGCCCCTGCACCCTGGAAGACCTCGATCTCCAAACTGAATCCCGTCCCCAGGATGTCGGCCCCGAGCAGTCCCAGCTGTTTCGCCTGTTGAATGGCCGTCTTGAGACGCTTGACGGCAAGAGGATATTCCATCCGGGTATAGATGTACCCCTGGCTGCAGCCGAGCACCCTGGCAAAGATGATCATTCCCTCCAGGACCGCATGTGGATCGCTTTCCAGCACAACGCGGTCCATAAACGCTCCGGGGTCGCCCTCATCGGCGTTGCAGATGACATACTTGGGCGTTGCGGCGGCCTTGAAGCAGGATTCAAGTTTCCTGCCCGTGGAGAACCCTGCTCCACCTCGCCCGCGAAGCCCCGAACGCTTCACCTCCTCGATGATTTCCTCTGGGGTCATGGAAAGGGCCTTGTGCAGTGCGCTGTACCCTCCCAGAGCGATATAGTGATGGATGTTCTCCGGATCGATGAAACCGCAATTTCGCAGGAGCAACCGCAACTCATGCTCCGAGCGGGGGAGTTCGGGGATGTGCGGGATGCTCTCCACACCGCCCTCCCCCTCGAGTGTCCCCAGGGCAAGTTCCATGCAGGGGTCGTCCTCCAGGAGGAAACCTTCCACGAGCCGCGTGACCATATCAGGGGTCACATTGTGGTAACAGATCCGCGGGTAGTCGGGCTTGCTGATGATCACCAAGGGTTCAAAATTGGAATATCCCACCGAACCCGTAGTGACGATTCTCGCCTCCAGTCCCCGCTGGCCGATCGCATTCCGAAAAGCCTCCACCACATCCAGGGCGCCGGCCGCTCGGTCACTCGTGGCCGCACCGACGCGGATCACGGGAATGCCATCTCCTTCCAACGATCTCCACGCAACCAGGGCTTCTTGCTGGATCTCTCCAAAATTCCTCATGACATTTCATCCAAGGACAATAGACCGCTCGTCAACCATCCTCATGCCTGTTTCCCCTCCGACCCGGCCGCCTCTTCCTCTGCCAGCTTGATGTGCAAAAGGATCTCATCCACTTTGGCGGGGCTCACTTTGGCATGAATCTTCTCCCCAACCACCATGACCGGGGCAAGGCTGCAGCAACCCACACAGGCCACCCGGTCCAGGCTGTATTTGCCATCTTCCGTAATTCCCCCGACGGGGACTTCCAGACTCCGTTCCAAAGCTTCCAGCACAAGCCCGCCCCCCACCATGTGGCACGCAGTGCCCATGCACATCTGAATGGGATACTTCCCCAGCGGAGTGAACCGAAAATGGTTGTAAAAAGAAGCGACTCCAAACACCTGCACTTCCGTCATTCCCAGATGAGCAGCCACTTCGGCTACAGCCTGCGGGGGAAGGTAGCCAAAAGTCTCCTGAACCTGCTGGAGTAGGGGGATGACACGGCTTCGATCCTTCTCGGACTCCCTCAGAATCAAAGCCATCTTCTCCCTGAAGACCGCCTCGTCCACCGTTCCATAGGGTTCCATCAGACACTCCACTTCTCAGCAAGAAACTTGGGGATCTCGCTCGCCTCCTGGGGACCGAGGATGATCTCCCAGCCCGGCAACTCCTCTTCCAGTTCCCCCTTCAACTTCCTGGCCACACCTGGAATGATGAGCTTCCTGTGTTTGACCTTGTTTTCGATTCCAAATTTCTTGATGAATTCCGCGATGGCCTCTCCGTTGAACTTGCCGGAGGTCCACGCAGCAAGGACTCCGAGTCCGTCTGTGTTCTTGATCGCCAGGTAGGCAGGGATCCCCGCCTCTTCGATGGCACCGGAGACAATGAAATAATCCAGAGCGTAATTTGTCGAAATGAGGATGGGGGAGTTCTCGTCGGGGTTCAGGATTTCGTAGGCTTTCTCCTCCACGGTCATGGGTCTTCGTGGATCCGTGTAGATATTGAAGCGCTGCACCAGGACAGGGAGGAGGAATCGCTCGTCCACTTGGTTCAGAACCACAATTCCCGCATACTTGGCGATGCACGCGGCGGCCGCGAGGGCTTCCTTGAATTTGTCGGAATACATGAAACAGGGAAAAGCCATGGTCGGATAACCGAGCGGCCGGAAACCCTTTTTCAGGGCCGAACGTCGAATGAGCGTCTGGTCTCGGACAGCTTCCAGCATGTTCTTGGACCCCGGATCCAGGACCATCTCTTCGATGCCCTCCGCCTGGAGTTGCGCCGTGACTCCGGCCAACTCCTCCAAGCTCTTGGCCCAGACCCCTACCGGAAGTTTCAGTTCCTTGAGTTTAGGAAGGGCTGCTCCCACATTTTCCTTGGTGATGGGATAAACGAGAGGTCTTCGTCGGGCACAAAGGGCGGCGGCCTCAAGAAGTGCCTCCGTCTCGCACGAGACAAGGAGGAGGGGCATGTCTGTGAACTCCATGGCCTTTTTCACCAGGGAGGTGTACTTGCCTTTGTCCTGGGAGTCGTGGGAGACGGCTACCAGATTGACGTTCAGCTTCTGCCCGATTCTCTCAAAATGAAATCCCTGGATTTTCCTCAGCTTCTCATCGATGACCCCGGGCTCTTCGTCATCGGAGAGAAGAATAGCGATGGCCGTCTCCCGGAAGAAAGACTTCTCGTGCCTGAACAGCACCTCTTCTTCACCGATGACCATAGCCTTGTCGCCGGTTCCGATGGTCACCAGTTTCATGGGAGGGGCGAGAAGGGCTTCCAGCTCCGCCTTACTTTCCGGGTTGATGTGGGGGCACTGATCCAGTTTGGCACCACCGGTGGCGATTTTCATGGCAAATGCAAAGCAAGTGGGAAACCCACACTCCTTGCAATTCGTCTTGGGAAGACTTTTCAGTATATCGGCACCCTTGAGAGCCATACCCTATTCCTCCTGTCTGCCGTGCTGAACGGATCAGCATTCCATGATCATTTCCCTGATGAGCCTGTAAGACTCGGGATGCCTCACCACCAGGAGATTCGCCCCGGCAAGAAGGAATGAAATGCCGGTGATCGCCTCCCACAGGATGCCCTGCTCCTTGCTCTCCTTGGCTTCCTTTGCCCTCCAGCAGTCCGCCGCCACATCGGCCAAAATGGGCATGAGCATCATTTTATCCTTGTCGAAAAGCCCGAACTGCTTGATGCGCTCAATGATGGAGTAAGTGTATTCGAACCCATAGCCCAGGGCGGAGGATGTGGGATCCACCACGATCCGGTCCGGTGGGAAGGATTTGCACAGGGCGATGTTCAGCTCCTTGGTGAGGTTGGCATCCATGGAGGCCTGAGCCACAATGGCATGGCCATGCTCCAAAGCTGCCTTGGAAACGTCCGGATAGTTCCCCTTCACCACGGGACCGAGAAGGAGGTTCCCCCCTGAACAGGCCTTGGCCACCTCCACAAGCACTTCGGCATCCTTTTCCTCGGCCTCCGTACCCCACACAATGAGAGGGACACCGGCGGCATCGGCCACTTTCTTGGCCATTTCCGCTGCCTCCCCGGCCGATTTGTTCATGCCCATGGGATCCGTGCTGACCAAGCGCAGACAAAGCGCCTCCGCCCCATAGACATCAATGCATTTCCGAGCCCATCTCACCGGGTCGGAAACAACGTCCTCGAAAGGCTCGAGCACAATGGGCGACCAGCTTTCCGGCCTCACATCGAGGATTTCCATGGCCAACCCCGCAGGGTTCGGCAGCGCGCCCTCGAAGTAATGAAATGGCAGGGTGTTTTCCCCCCCGATTTTCTTCAGCTTGGCGGCTGGTCCCCATGCAACTTCACGAATGCTCACCGTGTATTTTTCCAATGGCGGCTCGTAGCTCATCTCTGTGTCTCCTCTCAGACCTCCAGCCAGGAACTGGAAAACAGGCTTCTTCCCATGAGGACGTTCGTGGTCTTGACGTATTCCACTTCTTTAGGAGAAAGCCCCGAGAGATCCACGTCGTCCTCATCCATGGCTCGGTGAATGAGATTCACCAAGTCCGGCAGATCTCCTCGCACCAAACGGATGAGCTCTTCGTCAAACCCGCTCACAATGGCCGACGTCTGGCCGATGCGCTGAATCATCACGAGAAAGGTGCGATTGAGGAGTCCCCTCAGATTCTTCGGTACTCCGTAAGAGAGATTGGAAAGCCCGCAGGTGGTCTTTGCCCCCGGTACAATGTCCGGAAGCATGCGGACAAATTCCATGTAAGCGGCGATCTGGCGCTGGTCGATCCCCACAGGCATCAGAACAGGGTCCACCCAGATGTCTTCATTGGCGATCCCAAGATCGTTCGCATAGGCAACGGATTCCATGATGCTCGCAGCCCGTTCGTCCGCATCGGCTGGCAACCCCGCATCGTTGATCACCGAGAGGACCAGGCCGCATTTGTACTTGGCCGCGAGGGGCATCATCTTTTCCTTTCCCTCCGTGGAACCTGATGCTGAATTGAGAATGGGCTTCTTCTTACACAGCTTGAGGCCGGCCTCCATTGCCACAGGATTGGTGGTATCGAGGCAGAGGGGACACTCCGTGATTCCCTGCACGAGATTCACGAGCCATTCCATGGTCTCTACCGGATCCTTTTTCACGGGTCCTACATTGAGATCCAGGTAGTCCATCCCGTTCATCTCCTGCCCCCGAATACAACGTTCAACGGGATCAGGGTTCCGGTTTTTGATGGCTTGTGCCAGATCCTTGGACATGACATTCAAATCTTCACCAATGAGGATCATACCCCCTCCTTTCTTGGCCCAGGCGCTCGCTGCCAGCGCACGCACGGGACACGTTCCACGCATCGTTTGCCTGCAAAACCAGCCTCTGTCTCGGTTCTGGCCTCTGAAACAGCCTTTTCACGAGAAACACAAGGGGCCCCGAATCCCAGGGGGCCGCCTCGGGCCTAACAGCCGTCACTTTCCCTCTGCGCCGATAGACCCCTTTAACTGACTGCTGCGCAAAACCATCAGCGCCGCTCCCCCCTTCCAACTTCAATGCACCAAATGAGGAGTCTTCACGAAAATCTCCTCCACCTCCTGCCAAGACGCACTGGAGGCCGCTGACTCAAGACTCAATGTGCGACACACGAGATGGATTTAATGGGAAGGAGCGATGGAGCGCATCAAATCGCGAAAAGAGGAATTCGAGTTGAACGGTGTTCCCGTAAGATCCGTGAAAGATGAGACCGGAATTGAATCGGACGTGTTGCTCAGCAAGGAATTGCAGCCGGATCGTTGCGTTCGTGCCCTGCGAAGTCCCCACCATCGTGCGGGCCATGATGATAATACGGCCCGCATTCCATGAACTCCATCGTCTCGAGGTTGATTTCATTCCGGCTGGGAGACGATATTCCCGGAAGGGGGGGTCGAGGGAGAAGCCCCTTCAACACACGGGCATGACTGTAATTATTGCAATGGGGGGATTTCCGAATGGGGAACCCTATGCATGCGTCGACGTCAATACTGGATTTCCACGAGTCCGAGATCGATGGCGAAATGGATGAGTTGCGAGATGTTCTCGATTTCCAGTTTTTCCATGATATTGGCCCTGTGCGTTTTGACGGTGCTCACGCTCACGCACAGGATGTCGGCGATTTCCTTAGTGGACCGCCCCTCCGCAATCATTTGAAAAACTTCCCGTTCCCGGTTGGAAAGCTTCGCATACAGATCCTCGCGGGAAGACTTGGTCTTTTTGAGGGAGACGTAATCCTCAATGACTTTCTTGGAAATGGACGGACTGAGGTACGTGTCCCCTTTCATCACCGAATCGATGGCCTTGACGATATCGGGGCCGCTCGAATCCTTCAATAGATAGCCGGAAGCTCCCAGGGTGAAAAGCTCACTGATGAAGCGATCCTGGGAATGCATGGAGAGAATGATCACCTTGGTCTGGGGACGGTTTTTCCTGATCTGTCTCGTGGCTTCGATGCCGTTCAGAAGGGGCATGGCGATATCCATGATCACCACATCGGGCTTGAGCTCATCGACCTTCGAGACGGCCTCCCGGCCGTTTCGAGCCTCACCGACCACCTCGATTCCCGGTTCCGCTTCCAACAGCTTTGCCAGACCCTGTCTCACGATGGTATGGTCTTCCGCGAGAAGCACCGTGACCTTTTTATCCATCGAGGGAATTCTCCTTAATGGGGATCTCCACTCGAATCCGCGTTCCCTTCTCTTTCGACGAACGCAAAGTGAACGTCCCTCCCAACATCGCAGCTCTCTCCCTCATCCCGAGCAGTCCCAGGGCCCGTTTTTCAGACCCCTTCAGGCTTCCGGGATCAAATCCCATACCATTGTCCTCAGCCAGGAGAATGATATTGGGGAAGCTCTTAACGATGGACAGCTTGAAATGCCTTGCGCCCGAATGCTTGAGTGTGTTGTTCACCGCCTCCTGGGAGATCCGGTAGAGGACCGTTTCCAACTCGGGGTCCAGTCGGCCCTCAAAACCGACCATCTTGAATTCGATCTCGATTTGACTGTACTTGGAAATCCGTGCGAGGCAGGACTCCAAAGCGGGCTCCAAACCCAAATCGCTCAGGACTGCAGGCCGAAGCCTGTGAGAAATGCGCCGCATTTCCTGATAGGTGCGGTTGATTTGCTTCTTGACGTCCAGGATGCTCTCCTTCACATCCGGCAGGTTCAGGGGAAGACTTCTCTCCACCGTTTCCAGGGTGAAATTGATACCGGTAAGGGAAGACCCCACTTCATCGTGGAGTTCCTGGGCAATCCGCTTGCGCTCCTCCTCCTGGGAACTGAAGAGCCTTGCGGTGAGCTGCCTGAGTTCCTCGCGATGGCGATGAATGGTCTGGAGAAGAAGGGCGTTCTCAATGGCACTGCCTAGAAAGTTTCCCAGGGAACCCATCATTTGGTTCACGTGATCGCTCATGCTTCTGTTTTTGGGAATCCGGAGGGCCAGAAACCCGGATGCCTTCTCCTTTGTCGTGATGAGAAAGCACGTCAACTCGCAGGAAGTCTGACCCGAATTCAGTCTTGCCTTGAACGGGGGGAAAACCCGTTGGTACCTGATGGAGAGATCCTTTCTGAGAAGGGAGTTCATGAGGGCCTCGTCGTGGAAGCGGATGTCATATCCCACCTTGACAAGATCCTTCGGGAAACCCTGTTGCACTGTCAAAACAAAAGCGGACCTTTCCTGGTTCACCAGGAACACGCACCCCATCGTGAGATTCAACAGCTCAAGGACCTTTTTCAGTGCGGTGGCAAGGATCTCCTCCAGTTCGTGGGTGACATTCATGGCCGCCGCAACGGAGTGCAACAGGGAGAGCTCCTGGTGCTGCTGCAGCAGGTGTCGGACACCGTCCATGCGAGCTGTGATGTCCTTGGCGATGGCCTCGTATCCCACGATTCTGCCCTCCTGGTCCCTGACGGCGGTCCCGCTGATCAGGCAGTGGATACGCGAGCCATCCTTTTTCCAAAAACTTGTCTCAAAGTCCTTCACGAAGCCGTTGCGATCGATTTGCTCCTGGAACACCCTGCGATGCAGCGGATTGACGTAGATCCTTTCCACCGAGCGCAAAGCCAGCAGTTCCTCCCTACTGTCATAGCCGAGGGTTTCCACACAGGCCTGGTTCACATCCTTAAAGATGCTTCCCCTGGAATGAACGAAGATCATGTCTTTCGAGCCCTCGAAAATCCGGCGGTATTCCCCTTCGAAATACTTCAAACGTTCTTCCAGAAACTTCTGACGGCTCACATCGTCCAGGAAGAAGCAATGACTGGGCAAGGCATCTTTCTTTGAACTGCAAGAGGCCGGCAATGTGATCCGGTTCAAACGGAGCGTCCTGCCCTCGGGCATGGTGACATCCACCTCCCGGATTTCCATGCCGAGATTCGCCTCACCTGGATGACAACAAGCGGCGGGGAATTGCCCAGAGTCCAGTCCCAAGAGACTTCCTATCATCTCCCCCGGGCGTATCCCATCCGGCGCCCCCAAGAGGCGAGCGGCTGCTGCGTTTGCAAAAAGGATTCTCCAATCCCCGTCCGTCATCACCAAGCCACGGGGCAGGTTCTCCACCGTCCAGAGAAGATCTTCATATCCCAGGAGAGACCCCTCACTCGCTCCACCGGCCAGCAGAGGCAATTCCTCGTAGACAAAACGGTTCCACCCCCTTTCGTCCTTCTCCGCACTGCTCTTGAAAACCGGACAGAGGATGCACGAGGGGATTCCCGGCGTATGCCCTCCGGCGCCATGCGTCCAGCAAGACGTCGCTCTCAAGCGCCAGCATGGCATGCCGGTTTCGCCCCGGGCCGGACAACCCGTGTTGGAACAGGAGAGCCTCTCCCAGCAAGGGATGGTATCCCGTTCCTCACCGGAGTATGACAAGGCTTTTCGTCGCTGGGAAGGCTGGAAATCCATTCTTGTCAACCCTCATGGGTGTCGGACAGGCTTCAACGCACATCCGGGCCCCATTGTACTGAAACCGCAAAGCCGCACAATCTGCCTTCTCATCCCTTCTCACCCCTGTCGAGGTTCACACCGAGGAGTACGGTGCCCGAACCCCGCTCGTCACTTCCACCGAAGTACTTCTTCTTGAGAAAGACGTCACAGGGAGTGGATGGCCAAGCATAGAGGATCTCGTGGCATCGGAAGTGTTCCTCTTCTATATCACACCACTCCGCGAGGTGACAGGGAATCTCGAAGTGGCAGATCTTCTGCATCACGTCCTGGGGAAAAGCCACCCGGTCCTTGTAAACGACGAAGTTTCTGTGCATGAACCACACGTTCCTGTCCCCCGACAGCTTCTTGATCTTCTCGGGATCACTGACTTCCTCTCCCACAATCTGATCGCCTTTTTTCATGAGCAGGTTGGGTTTGCGTCCCCAATCGAAATCCATGTCGGTGAGAGCCACGTACAGCCAATCGCACAGGGTCAGGCGGCGAACGCCCACATTGACCACTTTGCCCAGTCCCATGAGGGACTTCTCCTCGGCCTCCCTCTCGATTTCCAGCAGCGTCTGCCGGTCCTCGTCCAAAATCGGGACGGCTTTCACAATTCCCTTGATCCGGCTCAGTGTCTCCAATACGACTGCATCACCGGTTTCACGGTCCATCCGCATTCTCCAACCTTCATTCACCTGATGCCGGGTCATCCTTGGAGCAGAGCAGCGCGATGAGATCAAACGCCTTCTCCTTGCACACCCGTTCACAACGCCTGCAGGCCACTCCGTTACAGAGGGCGAGGTTGATGGTGATGGCATACCGCTCACCGCGCCTTTTCATCTTCAGAGCCTTCTCAGGACATTCCAGGACGCACTCCGCATCGCCGGTGCACCCTTCGAAAACCATAGTCTTGCGTTCCCCGATGTCCTGGATGATCTCCAGGCCCATTTCGCCCAGGTCGGGGATATCCCTCTGAACCGTCTTGATGACCTGGGGGGAATCCACAACCTCCGCGAGAAGGGGAAGACCATATTTGGACAGAAACTTCTGGTACTGACTCCAGGGCATTCCCTCCGTCCAATACGAAAGCTCCAATATGTACACTTTTTCGAAGGTCTTGGATTCAGCGAACATGACGTGATTTTGCCGAAGACTATCCGCAATCTGCTGCATCTTCCATAGATTCGCCTCGTCTCTCACCATGTCCGCGGCCATGGCCAGCGATGTGTTGCCGACCTGGTATATGCGCTTGACCCGGGCCGGAATCATGCCGATTTCCTGGGCCTTGAGTGCGTCCACGTACGTGCCCGAAGCCCCTGACATGTAAGCCGTTTCGATCTGTTCCAGCCGAATACCGGATTCGTGGCACAGGGTGATGTGGCCCGCTCGGATGGCTCCGATGGCCTTGCCCGCCTCTTTGAGGTCTTCCTCGGTGAACTTGAGATCGTTGGGTAGATGGATTTCCCCATCCTGGGTATTGATCCGGGGAATCTGGATGAGACGGGATTTCAATCCCTGGCTGAGAAGGGCCACCACTCCCGTACCGGTGATCCCCACCGCTTCCAGTTCCCCATTCTCAATCACCCGCCCGGAGGAGGGATCCACCGCATCGCCCGAACGGGCTATCATTTCTTTATCGAGGACAAACGTTCTGAGCGTTCCTCTCATGGCGGCCTCATTGCCCGCGCCGAAGCACCTGGACGCCATGAAACCGGCCGGTTCGGGTTCAAACAAGACATCTGAAATCGCCCCGGGGAGAGCCAATATCCCGTCTTCAATCTGCTGGCCTTCAAGGGCCGGGCCCGCAGCGGTGGAACCGGTATAGACGATTCCCCCTGCAATGAGGGCCATCTCCGCGTTGGTTCCGTAGTCGGTGACAATGGCGATTTCGTCCTTCTGCAGCATGTCCGTCTGGATCATCATGGCCAGGGCATCTGCCCCTATCTCGTGGCGCACAGCGGGTGGGATGAGAACCTTGGCCTGGCTGGGGAGGTTCAGTCCCATGATTTCAGCCGCTTGAAGGCGCTGAGCGTTGCGCTTTGGGGGGATCACCCCCAGTGCTTCCAACTTGCGTTTGCCCGCGTAGGCTAGATCGCGGATCTCGATGCCTTGGAAGAGGGAGAGTTGGATGGGGTTGCCGCAAACAGCCAGCCGTTCGACCCTGGAGAAGTCCACCCTCAAGTGCTCCAATACCACGTTGACCGCGCGGATGATCACCTCGTGGGCTCGAGGAACCCCCACTTCCAAAGCGAAGTGGAGATGATCGATGACATTGGCCCCTGGAAACGGATGACGCGTCGTCACCGCCGTCGAGAGAATGCGGCTGTCTTCACCCAAAGAAATCGCCTGACCCCGGAAACCGCTCGTGCCCAAATCAAGGGCGATGCCCAACCGCGTCATCCTCTCGCTCCTCCACTTTCATCGAGGGTTCCTTCCCATTTGTCCCGAAGCAAAAGCCGCTCAAACAACCCCTCCCAAAGGCCGAAAGCCATCCTCGCGGGAATCAACGACCAAGCGGCCGGCCCCGGTACTTCCAGGGTATCCGTAGCCGATCGTCCAACGAAAAACCGCACCCCACTTGCAAAGCTGGCAACCCCGCGTCCTTCTCGCTTCTCCACCTGTCAGTATACCTTGAAGGCCCGGCACACAAAAAGATCACTTGGAATCCTCTCCTGGGGGAATGGAAAAGAGTTTTTCCTTGCACTTGAAACAGATGACGTCACCATCCTCATTCGTGGCAATCTGAGCCAGGTGACCGGTGCGATCCATGTGTTCACGCTTGACCTTGGACCAGAAGTGTTTCACCTCTGTGCAGGAAAGGGACTTTTCAAGAATCGACTCGGCATCTGTGTGCCAATGACCGCATCGGGTGCAGGCAATCATTGTCGAAGGGCCTTGACCTCAATTCATGTTCTTGAGAGGACTCGCACCGCATGTACGCATCAGGCCCAGGACGGGCTTCAACTCCCGCGCCCGGACAAGATAAAAGGGCAAAGGCCCGGGGCGCGCTCCCCGGGCCCTGCCCTCCTTTCATGCTTCATGATTCACAAACGGCCGTGCCTCTCGCTCGAATGCCCCCTCTACAGCCCGTAGGATTTCGGGCTGAAACCCTTGACGTTCTTGTACTTCTTCAAGCACATGTCGATGAAGTCCCCTTCCTTGTCCGGCAGAGCCTCCAGGTCCTTCATGGCCTTGGTCAGGGCTTCCTTCTCGATTCCGGTGAGTTTCATCTTGGGATCGTTCATGATGATCTCACCCGCCTTCATGGCCCCTGCCCTCGCGCTGGCGTAGTTGCCCTTGCTGCGGTTGCTCACGATGGCGTTTCCGATCTCCCACGCATTGTTGGGAGCCAGAATGAGGCTGTGGGAGTCGCGATACATGTCGGAGTTGACGAGGATTTCCTTCATTTGCTGCTGGTAGCCGAGCTCGATCGCCGTGTTGAGCATGGCGCAGTCATACCCCAGAATTTCAGCAAAAACAGATGTGGTGGTGGCCCCGAACATGTCGTGGTATTCCACCGCCTCGTTGCTCCACATGTCGCAGACCGCCATGATGAGATTGCCGCACAGGTCCGAGTGGGCACATGCGCTGGTCTTCCCTTCGGTGGAGATGGGCACTCCCGCCATCGCTTTGATGATGGGATCCTCGTAAGCGCAATCCTTGGTGGGCCCAGTGGCACCGCATTCATAAGCCACCAGCGTACGGGACGCCGCAATCGCCCGGGCCAGGGCCGCAAAGACATGAGGCACGTCCTTGGAGATCAACCCCCCTGCCATGAACATGGCGGTGTTCGCCTCGGAGCAGTTGGTGTCGCCGCCGGGAATGCAATTGTTCTTCTTGGCGATGGCCACGATCTGATCCCACATCCACTCCATGTCGATGGCACCCAGCACGCCGATACCGAAAAGGATCCCCGCGATGTCATTTCGGATGATGGCATGGTCGAAAATCTCCTTGCCGCCCATGGACTCGATGGAGACAATGTCAGCATACTTGGCGCACTGCTCGAAGGAGGCGATCACCTCTCTGGTGTAGTCGCTCTCCCGCATGTCATGCATGTCGGGCTTGCGCAGGTCGGCGACCGTGGCCCGGTATGCGGCGATCAGACCGTATTTTGCCTTGTAGTCGTCCATCTGCTTGGCGGTTTGCGCGGCGATCTCCCCGCCCCATTCGGGATTGTGGGTCATTTGAAAGATGTGCTCGTTCTCCACCTGCAGAGTCGGATGCCCGACGATCACCATCCTTTCGAGGGCATCCCCGTTGGCGCGCTCATACTCGCGCAGAAGAGCCTTTTTGGTCTTCTCGCTTCCCGGCCTCGGATGGGGAACCACCTCCGGATGCACATAGCCGCCCCCGATAACCATCCCTCGCTTGGTGGTCACGGGCTTTTTCGCGGTTCCGAACATCATCTCTTCCCCGCTCTTGTAAGCCATTTGGGTAATGATCTGTCTTGCCATGAGAACCTCCTCGCAAAAGTTGACGCGTTCACTCATTCCATGTCCAACCCCATGCATCCAGTCTTTTCTTGAGCAAGGGACATGCCATGGGAGTGCAGGGGCGTTGGCTGCAATTAATTGATTTCAATACTATTTTCTTATTCGAATGGTTGCTTCCCCCGGGTTTGGGAAGCGTCTGTCACCCAGCGTGACAAATGCTCCCCCCTTGTGTCACGCCCGGTGACGATTTTTCCCCTGTACGAGGCCGTATTCCATGAGCCGCAGGTAGAGCAGACGCCGGGTGATGCCCAGCATCTCCGCCGCAGCCCTCTTATTGCCCGAGGCCCTCTCCAGGGTCTTCAGGATGAGTTCCCGTTCCACCTCGCGCAGGGGCACCCCTGCATCCGGCAGTTCCCTGAGCATTTCAGGCGACTGCCCCTCCCTCCGATCATCCTCCTGCATCTCCCGAGGCAGATCACCCAGGCGAATCTTCCCGTCCGGGCACGTCACGAGGAGCCGTTCCACGATGTTGGCCAACTCCCGCACATTTCCCGGGTAGCTGTATCTGATCATCGCCCGGCGCGCTTCCGGGGAAATGGAAGGCTCCGGGCAGCCCATGGACCGGGAAATCTTTTTGAAAAAGTGGTCCAGGAGCAGCGGGATGTCCTCTCTTCTGTCCCGAAGGGGAGGAGCCTCAATGGGCACCACGTTCAAACGATAGTACAGGTCTTCCCGGAAATCCCCGGCCTGCATGCAACTCTTGAGATCCTGACTGGTCGCCGCAATGATCCGGACATCCGCCTTCAGGGTGCGGTTTCCCCCCACCCTCTGGAATTCCCTCTCCTGAAGAACACGAAGGAGTTTCACCTGGAGGTCTTTCCCCAATTCCCCGATTTCATCCAGAAACAGGGTTCCCCCATGGGCCACTTCAAATCTGCCTTTCTTCTGACATACTGCACCTGTAAAGGCACCCCGTTCGTGCCCGAAAAGCTCGCTTTCCACCAAGGCGGCAGGAATGGCCCCGCAATTGACGGCCACGAAAGGTTTCTCTCGACGCCGGCTGTTCTGATGGATCATCCGCGCAATCAATTCCTTGCCCGTACCGCTCTCCCCCTGGATCATGACGGTGGCAGACGAGTTCCTGAGATTCAAGATGAGCCGGTAAATCTCGTTGATCTTTTCGCTTCTGCCGACCATGGTTCCAAATCCGTCTCTCAACTCCGGCCGAGCTTGGGATTTAGTGGCCAGGGCAGAGGGGGTCCCGGGTCTTTGAGCGATCCCGTACAATATCTTGTTGATCTCCTGCCGCAAGGACGGCCCGGAGAACTCGAAAAAGGACCCGTCCTTATATAAAAACGGACCGAGGGGCGAGGTAACAAGGATCGCAGCTCCCGAAACAATCTGTCTTGCCTGGTGGAGGAAGCCGGCTCCGCCCATACCCGATGATTTCAAATCCACGATGACGATCCAGTCCTTCTCAGGATTCCTTCTGAGCAATTCCAACCCCTGGTGCTCATCGGGAACCCAGTTCACTGAGAAGGCTTCGCGGGAAATCAAGCGGGGAAGGGACTGAAAGCTCCTATAGGGATCGTCCACGATCAACACCTCGGGCTTCTGTTTTCCCCACTTTTCAGCGGAAGATCCTTGTTCCATTAGTTGTTCCCTGAAACAAAGAAACCCAACCAACCGGGCCGTCGCCGATCAAAACGGCAAGGTTCCTGAGGCCATGAGCCAGAATCCGGGAATCCACAATCCGACGACCACCCACACAATGAGAGACCATGCCAAAGCCTTGGCGGGAAATCTGCCGAAGGCGTTCCCCCACACCATGAAAGTGAGGGCGGCATATCCGGCACAAGCGAAAGCCAGATAGTTGCTCTTGGCGATCAACTGCTTGCCTCCCTCCAGTACCGGCCCTCCTGTGTAAAACAGGACCATATAGATGGCAGAGACGAGGGCGGTGGTGAGAGCCACATTGCCCACGGAGCGGAGGTCTTCAAGACCTGTAAGCAAAGCAAAGGCAACACAACAGTAAAACAAGCCATGAACAAAGAGCAGGCCAGCCACTACTCCGTCCTTGAAAACCGCAGCCTGAAGAATAGCACCGATGAGCGTGAGAAGGCCTGTTGCGGCTGTAGCGAAACCTGTTCCCTTGGCTTCCCCCTTCCCTAGGAAGAGCAATGCCACGGGCAGCCACATGATACTGATTGCAATGACAATCGGAGGACCCATCTTTCACTCCTTTAAGGTGATTCTAGCTGCTCATCGAGACTCCCCCACGAGACTTCCAGAAAACCTCCTCAGGGGGGAGCAGCGTCAGGTGGCCGGTTCATCTCCATAACGATCACCCGGGGCTTGAATCCAGCCAATTCTGGGAACGCCCTGGCGGCAAAGTCTCGTGATGAAATCTCTCGTAGGTCCAAAAGGAAAGACGGAGCAATCAAGCGGCGTCGCTGCTAGGAATCATCACTTTCGCTCGAAACGCATCGCTCAAACGCCGATCCAATCCTCTTCCTGTCCAGCTTCCTTCCGATGACAGCGACCTTGCTTTGATCCATTGCCCTCACGGGCTGGGAGGAAAACTCACCTGAGGCCAGTTCCATCAAAACGGTTTTCGCCTTCAGTCTGAATATCCCCTTCGCTCTCACCACCTCTCCCATAGAGGACTGGTTGAGCAACCGAAAGAGGTCTTCGAGTCTCGAGGAATCAAACGTCACATCATCGAACACCAGCCCGTAAGATTCATAGCCCAGGGCGTCCTCCTCCTCATGGAGATGAAGTTCTCCCCCAGCCTTCAGTGCAGGTTCTACAGTTTCCAACAGTCCATGAGGCGCAGCCGGAACCTTCCTCCAGTCCGTCTGGTCTTCAACCAACGGCTTTGAAAGTGCCATTTTGTACTGCTGCCAGTCGACAGCTCCGAATTCCGTCATCAACACGGTTGCGTTGGGGTTGATCGCCGACAAAGCGTCGCGGGTGAGCATCGCCCTTCTCTTCTCCACACGGTCACACTTGTTGAGAAGGACGATGCGGGCATTCCTCACCTGAGACTCGACAAAATGGGGATTTGCCTTATAAAGACCCATGAAACCCGTGGCATCAACAATAAGCACCTGGTTGATGGCCTTGATCACGTTCTCGAACATTTGGGCTGCCACGATGGACTGGATCTGTGCGATGGTCGCCACGCCGGTGGGCTCGATGATCAACCGTTCAGGCTTGATCGTACTGACGATGTCGAGCATCTGCATTTTGAAATCCGCCTGGAGAGTGCAACAGATGCAGCCGCTCGGCATTTCGACGACGTTTCCCCCCTGACCTTTGAGCAACTCGCCATCGATACCCACCTCGCCGAACTCATTGACCAACACCACCACCTTTTCCTGTCCGCCCCATTCCGCCAGCACCTTGGTGATGAACGTGGTTTTGCCGGAACCCAGAAACCCGTACACGATGTCAACGATCATCCCGTCCACCCTGTGCTATCCGTTCCATTTACCGCGCATGGTCTGCCAGTTGTCCCCTGAGAGTGCATCTTCCGCCATACCGGGTGCCTGGCTGGCTTCCTTGCCCCAAATTCCCAATTCGAAACTGGTGACGTATTCCTCGCTCACCGCACCTCCCCCGCAAACGAACGGGATTTCTATTCCAGCCAGTTTCAACTGGTGGGCAATCTTCGGAAAAGCGGTCATGGTGGTGGTCATGAGGGCGGTACCAGTCACCATCACGGGACGATGCTCCTTCACGGCAGACACCACCTTGTCCACGGGGACGTCGGCTCCCAGGTTGATCACTTCGAAACCGTTGGCATTGAGGAGAGCGTTGACGATGACCTGACCGATGTCGTGAATATCCCCTTCAGCCGTATGAGTGACCACTTTTGCTTTTCGGCTCATGGCCTTGCCCATGGCTTTCTCGCACTCGGCAATTCCAACGTTCATGGCGTCCGATGAGAGAATGACCTGGGGCAGGAAGTAGACCCCCTCGTCCCAGAGCCGGCTCACTTCGTTCATGCCCGCTATCAGGGCGCCGTTGATCACGTCCAGAGGCGACTTGGTTTTGAGAGCCTCCTGCACGGCGGGGAGAATTCCCTCTTCATCGCCGTTCACTACAAACTGGGCGATTTTCTGGAGCACCGGATCTGTGGAAACCGTCTTCGCGGCACCCGCCTTTTCCGTCTCCAGGTCGTAACGTCTGAAGATCTTTGAGTAATCATTCAACGTCTTCATAGTGTCCTCCTCATCGCGTGTTCTTGCCAAATTGTGCGACTATTCCAGCGGTTCCGGCAGAAACCGAGAATGCCCTTCCCTCTTTGCGGCGCTTCAGTGGGATTTGGCCACTTCCACCATGGCGAAAAGGTTCTCCAGGGGTGTGCCAGGCGCCACGGCACAGCCCGGCGCGAGAATCTGAATTCCTTTTGCGATGGACTCCTCGCAACCCATCCTCACCGTTTCAGCGTCTTTCATGAACAGCGTCGTCGCCGTATCCACCCCCCCCATCATGATGATCCGTGGGCCACACTTCTCCCTCGCCAATTGAACATTCGCTTTGGGTTCAAGACTGAGTATCTCCGCCCCCGTCTTCCCCATGTATTCCACAATGGCATCCACGTTGCCGCAAATGTGGAGGATTCTCGGAACGCAAATGCCCTCGAATTGACGGCGCTGGTACTCCATTTCGAATTCCCTGTAAGTCTTGGGCGCAATAAGGTCGGGAGAAGCTGTCATGTCCTCGCAGGAGATAATGTCCGCCCCGGCGTCCACCAACGCCTTTCCCAAAGCAGCTCCCGCTTTCATCCCGACTTCCAGAAAGGGGCGGATCTTGTCGGGAGCCTTGAAGGTGGCCTTGAGAAGAGGAACCGTGTCCACCAAAGACCCTGCAATGGTAAAAGGACCGATAATCCCGCCCACAATGGCGACCTCGTCCCCCAACTCCTTTTTCAAGATGCGCACGGCTTTCAGCAGTTCGGGAATCCTCCCACGCGACAGGAAATCATCAGGGAATGTGGGTGTGTCATCCAGCTTGTAGGGAGGTGGGTGGGCGATGCCCGGAATCCCCTCCGTACCCCCCGGTTTGATCTTGCATCCCAGCGCCTCCGCTTCGAAAGTCTGACAGAAGGGAACTCGCACGGCGTCAAAGCCCAAGACGGTGTATGCGGCCATGGCCTGTTTAGCCATCGCCTCCGCCTTCTCATGCCCCTCCGGCCAAAACGCCTGCACCTTTTCCATCTGCTCGTAGGTCACCGTCGAGTTGGCACCGAAACAGGGCATCCGGTCGGGTTTCTCATGATTGATCACGCTCATCACTCGCTGTTTTGCATTCATGAACCTCCTCCTTCTCATGGATACCAAGGGGCAGGCCTTGCCGCTGGAGAGCTCATCCTTTCTGCCCTTCCACCCGCACAGGCTCAGCCGGTGTGCGAAGTCACGCGACCACCCGGAACACGACCCAGGCACTAAAACCCTCGCCCCATGACGCAACGGGGGGATTCCCCAACGACACCCCCCGGGCGTCTGGGGAGCTCAATGGGCAAAGGCAAAATGCACCCCGGCCACCAGGCAATCCTGCTCCCCGGGCCTGGCTTCACACCCAAACCCCGAAGGCTGCGGTATTCTCCCAACAACTCTTCCCGGGACACATACAAATTTCCGAGGATTCGAAGCAGATTGCTGCTTCAATGTCCCCTTAAACTGCGACCCCTCGCATCCATCGGCTATGGAATCGCCTGCTCATGCCCACAAGTTTCCCCTAGGAATAGGAAAAGCAGACGTCGTTCTCGCCCTCGAAGCAACGACGTCTTCATAGGTAGGTGTCTGACTCGCGGTCGGTCGCATTTCGAACCCCCGCTCTCCCCCGAGGATGACCCCAAGTTCGAGTCGAACACGGTCCGCCGCTCACAGTTGCGGGGCAGTGATGGCTTTTCACCATCTTCCCTACGGTACGATTCCCGGCCATGAGAACCCACGACCGGATGAGGTGGCTCAGAAGCCGTATTCCCTGGAAGCTCCAATGCCTTTCAGCGGAATCGAGGAGGATGTAGATCCTTGCTGTTGCCGGATCAGGATCAGCTGTCGATTGAACGATAAATCAGCACATCACGTCACTCAGCTGTTCGGTTTCATTTTGTTCAATGTATCCTTCATTTTATGTGCCAATACTCTCCGCAAGCCTCTTCTTAGACCTCAACTACTTGGCGTTATTCAGATAAAACTTTTTCCTTTCTTCAAGTCACAATTTCTCTGCCACAGGCGATTCTGGGGAAATGAAACGTAACTCTCTAAAATACCTAGGTACACGATGGATTGAGCGATGTGACAACAATGTCACATTAGGACACCGAGTTACAGTTCCTTGCTTTTCTTGAATTGCATGCGATCCAGACGGTGCTCCCGAACCTTCCTCCAGAGAGTCCTCTGATGGATGCCGGTTCTCTTTGCCGTCTCGGAAACGTTCCCTTCATAGCGCCTCAGGGCTTCCGTCAGGTACCGCTTCTCAAACTGCGCGACAACCATGTGTCGGGCCAGATCAAAAGGAACATCCGTGTCCACCGTTTCGTCGGTTCCCTCCATTGCCGGATTCTGTGCATCATGGGGAAAAACGAACTGGTCGATAACATCTCCGTCACACGTGATGCAGGCGCGCTCCAGCACGTTCTCCAATTCCCTGATGTTTCCCGGCCACTCGTATTCCAGAAGCTGCTTCATGCCCCGGGTGGAGACACCTTTGATCTTGCGGCCCAGGTTTTCATTGATGACCTTTATGAAGTGTTGCACAAGGAGCGGGATATCCTCCTGTCTCTCCCGCAGCGGCGGGACGTGAATGTGAATGACATTGAGGCGATAGAAGAGATCCAGCCGGAACTCGTGTCTTCGGATCTTTTCCTTGATGTCCTGGTTGGTCGCGGAAATAACCCGCACATCCACCGCAATGGAGTCATTTCCGCCCACTCGGACCACTTTCCTTTCCTGGAGGGCTCTCAACAGCTTCACCTGCATGGCCGACGTGATGTCCCCCAATTCATCGAGGAAAAGCGTCCCGTTGTTGGCACACTCGAACTTCCCGTGTTTGGTCTTGAAAGCCCCCGTGAACGCCCCCTTTTCGTGGCCGAAGAGTTCTGATTCGAGGAGGGTTTCCGTCAAGCTGCCGCAGTTGATGGCCAAGAACGGGCCGTCCCGCCTGGGACTGTTGTCGTGAATGGCCTTAGCCACCAGTTCCTTGCCCACGCCTGTCTCACCCGTGATGAACACCGTAGAGTCCGTGCCCGCAACGCGCTTGATGATCTCGAAAATGTACTGCATCTTGGGACTCTTGCTGATGATGTTGCTGAAAGTGTGCTTTCGGACGGATTCCGGGCGAACCAGGCGGATTTCCCTGAGAACCTGTTTTTCTCTGAAAGTTCTCTCGATGGACTGCACAAGGTCCGAGGGATTGTATGGGCGTTGCAAGTAGTCGCTGACCCCGCCCTTCAGGGCTCTCACGGTGGAAGCGATGGTGCCTTCGGCCGTCACCATGATCACGCTGATATTGGGATCCACAAGCCTGGCGAGGCGGAAAAACTCCATTTCAGACGAAACGGGCAGCTGCAGATCCACCACCAGCAAGTCGAAATTCCTGGCAAACAGCTTCCGGAGACCTTCAGATTTGTCCTTGCACAAAGTGATCTGAAATCCCCGGGACTCCAGAATCCCCCTTGTCTCTTCGGAACAAGACGTTTCCTCGCCGAGAACGAGAACCCTCGCCATCATTCCATCACCCCGCTCCTCGGCAGCGACAGCAGCTGATTGCTGAATCGTGGCGATTCCTGGAAGTGCCAGTCGTCCTGCTCTGCTCCCCAGAGAAATCATGCCCCTCCACGCCTCAGATCAATGGTCCGCCACGCGCCATCCACGGTCCGATGCCTTTACAGGGAGTGTTGGCCCCTGGCTGCATTCAATCAGGATGGCACGTCACCCGGCAACTCTACAAAAGGTGCATTGCCTTCTTGAATCGCCCTGAAGGACCCTCGCAGTAGACTGAGAATCTTCGTGAAAACGGGAGATCAGTCAAAATTCGACCGCTGTATGAATCCACCGCTGAAGAACCGCCACCCACAGTGGGAAGTCCATTGGGAAAAGCGTACAAGGAAATGAGACCCAAGCAACAGTCTGAGCAGGAGCAGGGATGGGACAAACGAGTTTTGCAGTTATTGTCGTTTGATGACTTTACCAGAAGCACCCGGCCTGTTCCATCATCCCAGGGTTGATTTTCGGCACATGATGGGCCTAGCGGTATCGGAGGCGGCGTTGAATCTTCAGCTCGGCGAGGGCGACGGAGCAAAATGGATGCGCCTGACACCTTGCGTGGAAATGGCTCGCGAATGAGCTCCGATCTATCATAAACGGCTTCTTCGCGGCGGTTGAGGGCAGGATGCGGAAAAGACGTCCCCAAATTCAGACTCCCGAAATCGACACGGGACTCCTTCCGCCTAAAATGCGTCGCGGGGCTTCCAGGAATCCCCGGGAAGCGTCCCTTCTCCTGTATCAACGCCGGCGGCCAGGGTCGGTTTCCCCGGTTCCCAGCCGCAGGGCATCATACGGCCCGTGGCGTGATGCTCTTTTAGAGCCCTCAACTGCCGGAGCATTTCTTTTGCGCTCCTGCCCACGTGTGCGGCAACCATTTCCAGGGACTGGATGATTCCCTCCGGGTCGATGATGAAATGACTGCGGAGTTCCAGCCGCGCCTGGGTGTCGTACACACCGTACATGGATCCGATGACACCCCCTGGATCGGACAGGAGGGGAAACCTGGCTCCCCCCGGTACCAGCTTTGAGAGACATCTCTCGTGGAACCGCCTGTCCGTCTCCACCTCGTCGGTGCTGACCACGAGGATCTCCGCCCCGAGTTCCCTGATCGCCGGGTATTTGACGGCCAAGGCCGCGATCTCCGTGGGGCAAACGCAGGTGAAGTCCCCAGGGTAGAAAATCAGAATCACCCATTGGCCTGTGTACTGCGAGAGTCGCACTTCCACGGGCACCCCATCGTGAAAGGCCACGGCTGCAAATTGGGGGGCTTTCTCTCCGACACGGGGAATCCGGTTCATCCTTCGACTCCTCAGGCATCGTTCTTCGTCCGACTGACGGCCATCATCTCGACGCTCTTGTTGCCAGCAGAATCCTTTCAGAAATCCCGTGGGAATCACCTGCCTGCCAATTCACACGCTCCATCGCGTCCGGGAAGATCATCAAACGGTTCTCAAGGCCGGTCGAGGAGTCGCGCGGTAGGACGGGACCCTGAGGTCCGTGATGAAAGGTCCTCGATGAAGACATCCATCAATTGCCCTGGAAGCACAGGAAGCTCATCCCGATTGAAACTGTAAACCGCCTGCATGACCCGGGTGTCTACCCTCTCCGTACTTTCCCCCGTCAACGACCGTTTGGGGACGACATATTGTTCCAAGTACTCGAACCGCAGGGTCGTCTGGAGCTCGGGGTTACCCCGAACGAATGCGATGGCGGGGGCCTTCTCCCTGAACCGCCAGGCATCGTTTTCGTCAATATCCACCCGCACGTGGGCCCTGTCCAGGTTACCCAACAGGATGAGCGGCTGAGGGGTCACCCCGCTGGGGGCGTACTCACCGGCACGGATGTTTGACTGAAGAATGGTGCCGTCGATGGGAGCCCGAACCGTCAATCGATCCAAATCCACCCGGGCCGCTCGGACTTCTGCACTGGCGGTGGCCACGCGAGCTTCGGCGACTTTCACGGCGTATCGGCGTTTGTTGAGCTCTTCAATGCTGATCGCCCGCGGATCCTTGACATTCTCTGCGATGCGCAGCTGGGTCCTGAGATCCTGGAGATTTGCCTCCGCCTCCTGCAATCTTGCCTCCCGCACCGCCAAGTCCGCCATGGCGGCCCTGTCATCGATGGAGAAAAGCGGACTGCCCGCTTTGACCCGCTGCCCCACATCCACGTTGACCCGAGCCACGATGCCGGGAAGATGAGCACCGACGGAAATGTTCCGGGTGCTGGCCTCCACAATGCCCGCTCCGGAAATTCGGTTGGCGAATTCCACTCGGGGTGGGTCGGCCACCGGTTGAGAGTGGAGAATGGGCCGTGAGCCCTCCATCACCATCCAAAAAGCGAGGCACATTCCAAGGGCCGCAAGAAGTGGAAGGACGTATTTCCTGATCATGGCATCTCCTAGGACGTGGCCACCTGGGGTTCCACCAGGATGATTCTACCGTCATCCATTCGCGCAATGCGGTCGGCAAAGCTGAAGATCCTGTTGTCGTGGGTCACGATGATGAGCGCCCTTTCCTCCGAAAGGGCGCTTCGCCGAAGCACATCCATGACCAGCCTGCCTGTTTCTGCGTCCAGGGCGCTTGTGGGTTCATCGCAGACGATGAGGCGCGGGTCGTTGACAAGGGCCCTGGCGATGGCCACACGCTGTTGCTGGCCCCCGGAGAGAGCCGCTGGAAGGACCCCCAGCTTGTCTCCAAGGCCCACCGCCTCGAGAATATCGCCGGCACGCTTGAGAGCCCGGGCCCTCCTGGTACCCAGTATCAGGAGGGGTATGGCGACGTTTTCCGCCACCGTGAGAGTCGGGATCAGGTTATAGGCCTGAAAGACAAAGCCTAAGTGAGTGCCCCGGAACCGCGTCTTTTCCACTTGGCTCATGGACTTGAGAACACGGTCGAAAACTTTGATCTCTCCGTCGTCGTGGTCGAGAATGGCCGCCACCACGGAGATGAGGGTCGTCTTTCCGCACCCCGAGGGCCCCACAAGCATCAGCAGTTCCCCAAGGTGCACTTCCAGGTTCACACCGCGCAGGGCCTGGACCCGTGAGGAACCCGAGCCGTAAGCCTTGGTGACACCCGTGAGAGAAACGGCAATTCCGTTCGTCGACATGGGCATCCTACATTTTGAAGACGATGGCCGGTTCGAGCTTCATGACCTTGCGAATACTGATGAGGGCCGAGAACACGACGATGAGCAGAATGGCCCCACCCGCCAGCAAAAGGATTTCCGGCACAAGCCGGAAGGCCAGTTGAGTGCCTCTCATGAGGTAACCGAAAAGCGCCGCACCTCCAATGCCTAGCCCGAACCCCTGGATGCCCACCAGGAGAGCCTGGAGGACAATCATGCGCAGAAGAACCCCGTTGGTCGTTCCCATCGCTTTCAGGGTTCCGAAGTAACGCAGGTTTTCCAGGGTGAAATTGTAAAACGTCTGTCCCGCGATGGCCGTACCGATCAAAAATCCCAACATGACCGCGATCCCGAAATTGATGGGGATACCCGTGTTCTTCATATAGAAGTCAAAGGTCAGGTCCTTGAACTGCCGGGCCGTGTAGGCCGCCAACCCCGTATTGTCGGAGATGCGCTGAGCCAGTTTTCCGGGGTCCACCCCATCGGCCGCTTTGACGAGCACAAAGGAAAGGAGCTTTCTCTCACGGGGGGCGAAAGTTGTGGCCCGGTTATACGTGGTGTAGATGACCGGTTGAGACTGGAAGGTGCGCGACACCCGACAAATGCCCACCACCACGGCACGACGGTCGTTGATCTCGAGGACGTCGCCCACATCCAGGGGGATGGGCCGCCCCCCCGGTTGCGCGGGTTTCTTGGCTAGGCGCGTTGCGGCTCCCACATCGTTGACGATGATGGAATCTTGTGTGCGCAGATCCGCAAGTTTTCCCCGGAGCATGACGGGAGGTCCCCCGACAAGCGTGGAGTCATCGAGACCGAGGACGTTGACAATCTGAAAGTTGCCATCCTCAAGGCGTGCCTTGAGCAGTCCTTTGTAAAGGGGCACCGCCCACTCCACACCGGTCACCCCGCGAACGCGAAGGAGTTGCGTGTCCTGAAGGGGCTTGACGTCATCGATGAACTGCACCTTGGGATCCATCACCCAGATGTCCGGTTGGGAAAGGTCGTTGATGAAACTGTATGTGCGGGTCATCAAGCCGGTGAAGATGGAGGACTGCTGGGTGATGAGGAGAGCGGCGAAGGTGAGGCCCATGACCAAGCCCAAGTACTTGCCACGGTCACCCACCAGCATTTTTAGGGCAATGCGGTACATGCAGGGTCTCCTCGAAATGTGCGTATACGGGCAACGGGTTCGTGGAAATGATAATCACAATCCTCACGAATTGAATAGGCTGGTTGCGCACACATGTCACCGGAGCACAGGGCGGAGCCACCATTTCTCTCCAGCTGCCTCATGGGAATCGAGGTGCGCGAAAAGATCCCGTTTCTCCGTCGCGGGGGAATCGTTGAACCGGGAAAGCAGGGCATTTTGCGTGGCGTCAATCCTGTTTTGTCAGGAAAGCATCCGTGCCCGCCCGCGCTGATCCGGGTTTCGGGCGCCCCTTGGGAATCCTGGGGGGGGCCGGCACAATTCGTCTTTGGAGTGAGACCCTTCGATCGATGCTCCCCGGGGCAGCGGCCGCACCGTTGAGGGCGATGACCGTGAAAAAAAGCCCGAACCGGTCATCAACTCCCTTTGAGGGATCGATTTCCTATTCTTTTCGGGTCAGTGCAGGAGGAGTCCGTTCACAAGAGGTGGAGGCGGTCTGCTTTGGGGGCCGAACCCTCTCTCCGGAGGGGACAGTCTGGAACAGTCCCCCCTGAAAGTCAGCATGATATTCTGAAAAGGCATTCTTCGGGGGGTCCGATGATTTCCGGATTCCGAGCGTCAATGTTTCTCCCCATCAAAAGGGGAAAATGGGAAATCGTCACCGTAGCTCATGCGAATTTCGGCCAGCAACTGGTTGGTGGCCTCTTCAATTCGGTCGATGTCTTTTTCATCCACCGAGTCATCGCTCACGTACTGGAGGGAATTCTTCAACTTCTCGAATTGCTGGATGATTTCGGGTCTGATTTTCCCTTTGCCGAGGTAATTGTCCAACTCGAGAATCGTGTTGACACAGCTCTCGACTCTCGCCCGCAGATGTCTCGAACCGTGCCTGATGCGAAATCGTTTGAAAATCATGAGGCGTCTCTCATGAGTCAGCGTTGGCCTTTTCGTCCCAATTCATCAGCAAATACCTTGTAAAGTCCCTCATGGTCTTTTATGGCCCGTGTGAGAATAACCTTCATCTTGTCCAGGTCCGCCGTGCTGAAGATGAGATCCACTCCGTTTTGAAACGCGAGCATGTGGTCCAGGGTGGGCTTCTGATCGCTGAGCAGGCATAGAAAGAAGTTTCTGCGCACGTGCATAGGGACCAGTTGCAGATGATGCAGGAAAAGGTTCTCCGAAGGCTTACTGGAATCGAATCGCTCATCGAGTATGATGAGGTCGTAATGATTGTTCTGAAGTTTCTTGATGGCAAACGAGGCCTTGGAGGCGACCACCGTGTAGTATCCCATCTGAATCGCGGCGTTGCGGGTCTTTTCGGCCCTGATTTCGTCGGACACGCAAATGAGGGCAGTCTTCACGTCACCGTCGACCATGTCGATCAGAGACATCTCCTCCTGAATCTGTGCCAGTTCTCCATCCGAGGACGCACGACCTTGGCCCTGGGCCTCCTCTTGGCCATTGGAAGGGTTCCCCTTGAACTCAATTGGAAGCCTGCACTGGGGACACAGAACCCGGATCCCTTTTCCTGACGGGATCTTTTCATCGGGAACCACAAAACCTGCTTGGCAACCTGGGCATTGAAACTTCACGGTACACTCCTCGCCGCTCGTCGGCCTATCCCGGTGCCAGCGCGCTCAGATGCAACATACCCGCTAACACCATCCTTTGACAAATCAAATCATCAATTCACGGCCGTTTTCCAGCCGCCGGCTCAGGGCATTGCACAACGGCCGGCGTTTAGAAATCGGCAGAATAGGATTCCGCCATTAAGGGACTCTGCCTTGACACGGGATTTACCCTTCTGTCCCGGTGAGGCTGTGGACCATGGATTCGTTGTGCACGTATCGAGGACTAGCCTGAGAAAAGGCATCGCGCCGGACCCTGCGGTGTCGAGGCCTCTTCGTCCTCTGGCAGGACGGCTCCAAACCATGAGACCTCTTGTCGGAAACCTCCGGCTCTGGCAGAATTTTCGGCGATACATCTTTCAGGGTTTTCCCCATTGGGTCTGTTTTGGCTTTGGAATGACGTATTCGCAGGTGAATCGAGACGAAAGGGAAGGATTGCAATCCATGGATAAGGTGCGGTTTGGAAATACGGATTTGGACGTATCGGTCATCGTGCTCGGAACATGGGTCACAGGAGGCTGGGCGTGGGGGGGGACCGATGAGAAGGAGGCTCGTGCCGCCGTCTTGAAGGCCTTGGAACTGGGAGTCAACTTCATCGATACCGCTCCGGTCTACGGGTTTGGGAAATCGGAGCGGATCGTGGGGGAAGCCTTGAAGGAGTGGGGCAACAAGGACCAGGTGGTGATCGCCACCAAGTGCGGCCTGGAGTGGGATGACCGGCAAAACATCCGCAGGAATTCCAGTCCTCAGAGAATTCTCGAGGAGATCGACCAGAGCCTCAAGCGACTCGGAGTCGAGCGCATCGACCTCTATCAGATTCACTGGCCGGATGACAGCGTGCTTTTGGAAAAATCCATGGAAACTCTGCTGAAACTCCAGGACAATGGCAAGATCCGCTACGTGGGTTTGAGCAATTTCAACCGGGAGCAGGTGGAGGTCTGCCTCACAGTGGGCCCCGTGCACAGTCTTCAGCCCCCTTACAACCTTTTCGAACGGGAGGCGGAGAAGGAGCTTCTCCCCTTCTGCGCTGAAAAAGGCATCGCAACGCTCACTTATGGAGGGTTGTGCCGCGGACTCTTGACGGGCAAATTCTCGGGCAAGGAGGAATTTCCAAGAGGCGACCTGCGCCGGGCCGATCCGAAATACAAACCGGACCGCTTCATCCAATATGTGAAGGCGGTGGAAGAATTCAGGAAAATCGCGGCCAGCTACGGCAAGTCTCCAGCCCAGTTTGCCCTTCGATGGGCGCTGCAGCAACCCGGAGTGACCACGGTCATCGCAGGAGCGCGAACTCCCCGACAAGTGGAGGACAACTGCGGGGTTTCAGGCTGGAAGATTTCCGCCGAGGACCTCGACAGGGTGGAGGAGATTCTCGCCAAGCGGATCAAGACTCCTGTGGGGCCGGAGTTCATGGCGCCTCGGTCTCAGAGGTGAGTGGAACAGGCCGGTCACAGGTGGGCCAGCATCACCAGAACAGGAAGACCCCCATGGCGAATTCTCCAGATCTTTGCGCCCTGCAATCCTAGGGCGGTCGCCAGTCTTTCATCGGGGGTGAGAACTGCCGCGCTCCATCCCTCATAGTGTCGCCGGAGGTGTCTCCCGATGCTCTCGAAGAGGCCACGATCCCAGTGGCCCAGCCTTTTTCCATAAGGGGGGTTGAGGACAACCAGCCCGGGCTGCACACCATCTGCGGCAGGAGTCCAGCAGAGAAAATCACCATGGACCCATCGAATGCTTTCCCCCAGCCCGACCCGCCGAGCGTTTTCTCTTGCCGTGGCGAGGCATTCCGGACTTCGATCCAATGCCAATATGGGAGAAGGCACCCTCTCCCGGGCCTGTGCCATCGCCCTGCGACACAGGTGATTCCAGGCTTCTCGTTTGAACGACGGCCATCGTTGAAAGAGGAAACTCCTCCTCAGTCCGGGGGCATGCCTTCCAGAAATCAGGGCGGCCTCGATGGCGATGGTTCCCGAGCCTGTCATCCCGTCGACGAGGGGAGTTGAGCCAGACCAGCTGCACTTGAGCAGGATGGCCGCCGCAAGAGTTTCCCGCAGCGGGGCGCCGGCGTGTCTCAGTCGGTAGCCACGCTCGTGGAGGTGCGCCCCCGTTGTATCCAGGCTGATGCGACAGCGATTCTCGCGGATGTGAACCAGCACCCTCTGTTTCAAATTGGCCACTTCTCCGCCTTCTCCCGGGTTGTCCGTTTCCGGCCTCTCCTCGCGCGGGGGGGGAACGGCGAGAGAAGTAAAGCGTGCTTGAATTCCACCCACAAGAGCCTTCTTCACTAAAGCCTCATGTCGGATTCGCGAGTGGGTCACGTAGCACTGCGTCCTCAAGGGAACGGCATGATTGATCCAGAGTTCCCATGGAAAGCGGGACACCCTGGAGTGAAGCTCTTCGACGGCCCCCGCCCTGAATTCATGTACCCGGCAGAGAATACGGCTGGCGGTGCGCAGGTGGAGATTGGCCAGATAACCATCAGTGAGGTTGCCGGTGAATTCCACACCCGCTTCTGAAAGCTCCGTTTCTGAAAAACCGAGGGCTTGCAGTTCCACCCGGCACAATGTCCTCAGCGCTTTGGGCACGACCGCCGCAAAATGATGGAGAACGCCCTGAACTCTTCTCTTGATCTGTCTCCGGTAAGCTTTCGTTTCCATCAGAGTTTCAAAGGCTGTCATTTTGTCCGGTTCCCATTGCTTCTATTGATCCATCCTCCCCCCACCCCTCATGCCTTTTTTCCATAAGAACAGTCCTCTGCCGATCTTCTCGGCGGCCTGCAGGAGCACCCATGCACGCAGGAGATGTCGCTGCCCATGCTCCTCATACGCAGTCTATTTGACTCGCTTGACTCCAGGCAAGCTCTCTTATAAGGTTAAAGTCATTTCGCACCCTGCCACATGGGTGACATGCATGAATCTTGGCTGCGTGTAAGTTTTGTATGCATACTTGACATGGCGGGAACGGGCCTGTGCCTGCCTTTTGCCATGCCTGGAAGGGTTTTCTGCCTTTGGGCACCGACGTCCGTCAGATACTTCGCGAAATGGGCCTGTCGCGACACTATCGTCCCCGCCAGCATTCCGTCGTGTGGCACACCCCCCCCAAGAATTGGCGCGATGAACTTTTGGAAAGCCTCCGTGTGTTCCAGGGGAGTCCCATTCCCCACATTTACTTCAGAGCGGATGACATCGCAGCCGGCGGCCGTGCGTTCAACGCCATGTGTGAAGTGTTTCGTTCTCATCAGGTTCCTCTCGCCATGGCGGTGGTCCCTGCCTGGCTGAGCGAAGTCCGCAGCAGGCAGTTGTTTGAAGCGGCTCCCCTCGGGGAATCCCTTTGGGGATGGCACCAGCATGGCTGGCGTCACGTCAATTGGGAGCGTTCCGGGAAAAAATCCGAATTCGGGGAACAGCGCCCCATAGACAAGCAATGGAGGGACATCTGGCAGGGGCGGAAGAAGATGCACGACATCTTCAAGGACCACCTGGTGCGCGTTTTCACTCCGCCATGGAACAGGCTCTCCACTTCCACGCTCCGCATCCTCCAGGAACTTGGATTCCAGGGCGTTTCCCTCATGAAGGTCTTTCCGAGAGGCATCAAACCTCCCATCACGCTGAAAAACCTGCGGATCACTCTGGACCTGCATACCCGCAAGGGCAAGGATGCCGAGCGGGACTTTTCGGAACTCTCCAACGAGCTTTGCACCGCTCTCGGGAAGAGAGAACCGGTGGGGATCATGCTCCATCATCAGAGAATGACTCACTTCGCCTTCGAATACCTGGACGAACTCCTCACCATCCTCAGGCAATTGCTGCAGGGCCATTTTCTGAGCTTCAAGGACCTCCTTGGGCAGGACCATGATGAACAGGCCTGTTCTGGTCTACGCTGACGCCAGTGGCAGGATCATCGACTGGCCGAAGCTGGAAATGGCAGGTGGCAGCGGATTCAGATGGCACCGGCTCGAGCCCGAAGACTGGATCCCCCTTCCCGAGGGAAGTGAGCTGTTTCTCCTCCCGTCGCGCTTTCCCATCGGCTATTCAAGGGAAAAAAGACGCTTTGAAATCCTGGAAAGGGACCCTTACGATCCTTCCCAATCGGTGAAGGCGGTTGCCGCCTTCGTATCTCCAGCCCATACCCAGACTTACTTCCCCGCCTACAAGGCGAGCCCGGGGGCTCCACTTCTGCCCCTCTTCGCCTACACCGCCGTCGGCTGGCACAAGGGTCGTTTCGTGACCGCCGCAACTCGTGTCGATCCAGATGACAGGCAGGATTTTCGCAACTTCGATCTCAAGCTCATTCGCCGCAATGCGCGAAACCGAATGAAGCGGGAAGGCAGCAATCGACTCATCCAACACTTGGGAAAGTGCGCCCTGTATTACGGGTGCCCTGCGGCTCGGAATCTATTCATGCGGCGATGGGAAGCCCCCTTGCCCACTTCACCCGTCTGCAACGCCCGCTGCCTTGGGTGTATCAGCCTTCAGACGCGGCAGGATCTCTGCGCAAATCAGGAAAGGATTCGCTTCGTTCCGACCCCCGAAGAGATCCTCGCTGTGGCGGTCCCCCATCTTGAAGCCGCCCCGAGAGCCGTCGTCAGCTTCGGGCAGGGATGCGAAGGCGAACCCCTGCTGCAACAGGAGGTCCTTCGAAAGGCGATTAAGGGCATGAGGCTCACGACAGGCCGTGGGACCATCAATGTGAACAGTAACGGCAGCTTGCCCCGTGCCGTTGAGAAGCTTTTCCAGGCTGGTCTGGACAGCATCCGCGTGAGCCTGAACAGCTGTCGATCCCATTGCTATCACGCGTATTTCAACCCGCAGGGGTACGACTTTCTGGATGTCATGGCATCCCTGAAGACAGCCAAGAAAAGCGGTGGCTTCGTCTCCCTCAACTACTTCGTGCTCCCCGGCTTCACAGATCAGAAAAGAGAATTCGAGGCTCTTTGTCGCCTTCTGGACGAAATCCCCGTTGATCTGATCCAGATGCGAAACCTCAATATCGATCCGGACTGGTATCTGCGCTCCATGCCGGTCGAAGGGGATACAGACGCCATGGGCATTCGGAATTTGATGCAAACCTTGAACGAACGATATCCAGGAACCCGTCTCGGATACTTTAACCCCTGTCTCGATCCGGGCGCGGCCACAGAACGGACTTCCCATGAAAAACACGTATGATGCGACCATCATCGGTGCCGGCATTGTAGGGCTGGCCACTGCCATGAAAATGATCGAGACCTTTCCGAACTGGAAGATCGCCGTCATCGAAAAGGAGTCTAGGCCGGGTCTGCATCAGACGGGGCACAACAGCGGAGTGATTCATTCAGGCATCTACTACCGGCCCGGTTCTCTAAAGGCGCACCTGTGCGTCTCCGGTGCGGAACAACTCGTTCGGTTCTGCAGGCAACAGGGGGTTCAACACGAGATATGCGGCAAAGTCGTAGTCGCCACCAAGCATGAGGAGGTCCCAAGGCTGTTGGAGCTGCATCGGCGGGGAACGGCGAACGGCATTCCCGACTTGTCTGTCCTACAACCGCGGGAGTTGACCCATTTGGAGCCCCATACCCGCTGCCTCCTGGGTCTTCATGTCCCCACGACGGGAATCGTGGATTTTGCCCGGGTCGCCGACGCTTATGCCCGGTTATACGAGAAGCGGGGCGGTGACCTTTTGACAGGCCAAAGGGTCACCTCAATTCAAAGAGAAAACAGGGGCGTGTGGATCGAAACGAACCAAAGCTCCTTCTTCTCAAGGATCCTCGTCAACTGCGCAGGGCTGTATTCCGATCGCGTCGCACGCATGGCGGGATTCACCCCGCCCTGCCAGATTGTTCCTTTCCGAGGGGAGTACTACAGGATCCGACCTGAAAGGGCCCAATTGGTGAAAGGGCTCATTTACCCGGTTCCGGATCCCCGATTTCCATTCCTGGGGGTCCATTTCACCCGCATGATCGACGGAAAGGTGGAGGCAGGGCCCAACGCCGTGCTGGCACTGGCAAGAGAGGGGTACACGAAAAAGTCCCTGAATGTGGGGGAGTTGCTGGAAATTCTTCGATACAGGGGGTTCTGGCGCCTGGCTCTGCGATATTGGCGAGCGGGAATGGCGGAAATGTTGCGTTCCCATTCCAAGAGACTTTTTACGCGAGCCCTGCAGGAACTGGTTCCGGAAATCCTCTCAGACGACCTGCTCCCCGGTGGTGCGGGTGTCCGGGCTCAGGCGCTGGGACCCCACGGCAACCTGCTGGACGATTTCGTCGTGCTGCGCTCGGAGCAAATGATTCATGTACTCAACGCTCCCTCACCCGCTGCCACATCTTCCCTCGCCATCGCAGATCACATCCTTCGACTGATTCCCAATGGCTCCCGTTGAGGGACGGGGCCTTCCGGCAGGGACGACGGAGGGCCACAACCAGGGGTAAGGAGCGAGGATGACCCATCAAAACGGCCGTCCGCCGGCGCGGCCCCGTCACTGATTGCCTTCCTCCATTGCAGGTGCTTCCTCCGGTGTGAGTTCTTCATCGCCGGGACTCTCTTCCTGAACGGTTCCCTCCGGAACGGATCCACCCGCATGGGGCATGCCCAGCATTCCCACCTCCCCCATCCCTGGTGGAACCGCCTCTCCCTGCGGCATTGAAGGTCGAGGCGCTCGAGGCGTGCGGGGCGGACGGATTGCCCCTCCCCCCACCTGCCCTTGCTGAGGAGTGCCCTGCGATCCAGGACCCGGTCCCATCGCCGGCGACGTGGGAACCGGCGGGACAGGAGGAGAGACCTTACCCTCCGCAAAAAGGTTGACGACTATCGTCTCCCCGTCCTTTTCGAGGGAAATGCTCTTGGGTTCGATCTTCACCACCTGGTATTCTCCGATTTTTTCCCCCTCCCGCACTGTGGAGAAGGGACTGCTTTTGTCTTTCTCCATCCCGGCCACCGCGCCCTTGAAACGGATAATGGCCTTCTTGGTTTCCCCCTGTATCAGCACTCCGTCCAACTGTACGGCCTTCGGATTCAAACCGGGCTTGTTCGCCTGAGGTGCGGCGGTCGCCGTTTCGGAGGAGGTCGGTTTCCGATCCTGGGCAAAGAGGTTCTTTTCCACCATCACAGGCCCAGAAGCGGGAAAACCAACCCCCATGAAAGCCCAGAGAGCCCAACCGGCCACGGTGATCATGCACGCGGCTTTTCCAAGAACCCTCATGAAATGCTCCTTAAGAAAAAGCTCCCGGTAACGACCGGTGCCGTTTCTCCCAGCACTGACCGGTCCCCACACCGATGTGATTTATCTTTCTGATGAAGTACACACACAAAAAAGCAGCCTGGCGATGGAAACATGCGCAGCCCTCCGCCTGACGCAAAACTGCGTCAGTGAACTATAGCCGCCCCGGGGCAATATTCCAAATCAAACTTCATTTGCCTCGCGTTTACTTTCTGGGCCGGATTTGATAAGGGTATGGCGCGCGGGAAGCGAAAAGGAGAGATCATGCTCAATTCCCAGTCCCTGCTCGAAGTCTTTCGAAACGAACTGAATCTGGCCGATGACCAGGTCAGGCGCTTGCAGAAGTCATACTTTGCCGAGGGGCTTCCTCTCATGGAAGCCTTCGAGCAAATCGCGGTTACGGACGAAAGCCGCATCCTCAAGGCATTGTCTTCTCATCTGGGGATTCCCCTTCTGAACCGGGAGGACTACCCGGAAAAGCCCGTTCTTCTGGAGGGGGTTTCCATGCCCTTTCTCAGGAAGCACGCGATCCTGCCTATCCATGTGGAAAGCGGTCGGGTCCGCGTGGTGGTGAACAATCCCCTCAACCTCCCCATTCTCAACATTCTCGAGAACTATTTCTCCAACATGGAATTGAGTCTTTGCCTGGGTCTGAGGGAAGAAATCCGCACCGCCATCGACCGACTCTACGGGACCGCAGCGAGAGAAGCCGAGGCGCTCTCGCGGAATGGAGATCCCAGTCGAGCGACCGGCGATCTGTTCGAGGACGACTTGGAACTCCTCAAGGGGCTCGCACAGGAAGCCCCCATCGTTCGGCTGGTCAATGTGCTCATTTCGCGCGCCTTGGACATGCGGGCCTCGGACATCCACTTTGAGCCTTTCGAGAGGAGTTTTCAGGTTCGGTGCAGGGTAGACGGTGTTCTCTTCGACCTGGATCAGCCCCCCAAAACCATGCAGGCGGCCATCATCAGTCGCCTCAAACTGATGGCCAATCTCAACATCGCTGAACGCAGGCTTCCCCAGGACGGCAAGATCAAACTGAAGTTCGGGAACCGGGACGTGGACATCCGGGTGTCCTCTGTCCCCACCATTTACGGGGAAAGCATCGTTCTGCGACTCCTGGCCCAGGAATCGGTGGAGTACAGTCTCCACAACATCGGGATGGAACCCGCTCAGCTGAGTTACATTGAGGATCTCATCGAGAGGCCTTACGGCATGATGCTGGTCACGGGTCCCACAGGTTCCGGCAAAACGACGACCCTTTACGGAGTCCTTCGCAAGCTCAACAAAGTCACTCGCAAAATTCTCACCGTCGAAGACCCCGTAGAGTACCAGATCAGCGGAATCAACCAGATCCAGGTCAAACCCCAGATCGACCTGACCTTCGCCAATGCCCTGCGCCACCTCGTTCGCCAGGATCCGGACGTATTGCTCATCGGTGAGATTCGCGACAAGGAAACGGCAGACATCGCCATCGAATCGGCCTTGACGGGACACCTGGTTCTCTCCACGCTCCACACCAATGACGCTCCGGGCGCCATCACGCGGCTCCGGGATATCGGTATCGAGTCTTTTCTCATGGCCGATTCGCTCCTGGCCATTCTCGCACAGAGGCTCGTGCGCCTCTTGTGCCCCGTCTGCAGGGAACCTTATGCCGCAAGGGACGTGGACATGCAGCGGCTGAGCGAGGTGCTCCCCAATGTCCCCTCACCTCTCACCCTTTACCACCCAAAGGGTTGTGACCGCTGCGGGAACACAGGCTATCGGGGAAGGCAGGCGATCTTTGAGATCCTGCCCATCACCGAAGCCGTGCGCTCTTCCATCGTGGCGGGAAAGAGCGCAGGCATCATTTCCCAGGAGGCATCCAAGGAAGGATATCGCCCCCTCATCCACCACGGCTATCAGAAGGCGGTGGAGGGTCTCACGACCCTTTCCGAGGTGCTTCGAGTGACCAGCCTCTCCTGGACCGGAGGGAGCGAGTGAGAGGACTTCGGCAGTCAACACGCCTTCAGTCGGCCGTTGTCGGATGGTCGGCACGTAACTCAGAATCAGACTCCGTTCGAGGACGGAGGGGTATCACTGACACTTGGCCTTTTAGCCGTGAGATTGAATATTCCCGTGGGTGACAGGGCAGCAGTCAAGGACTTTCAAGTGGACGCACTCCTCAGGAGGCGTCCAGGCAACCGGCGTTCGCCTATCGGTTGGTTCCCCCCGTCGCACGGAGCCTTCCTTCACTTGACGAACGACCGAGAGGTTCCGGTTTTCCATGGCGTACTTTCAATACCAGGCGCGTGATGCCCAGGGTGAAACTCACCGGGGTATCATGGAAGCGATGTCAGAAATCGAGGCGGCCAAGAAGCTCAAGTCGAGCAGGCTTTTCCCCATCGCCATCAAGCCTGTGAAGCGGAAGCGGCCGAGGCGTGTTCCCGAAGAACACATCATTCGCTTTTTCTTTGACCTTTCCGACCTGTTTTTCGCCGGCCTTCCGGTAGACCGGGCCCTAGCTCTCATCAGCGCCAACCAGAACCACAAGATCTTCCAGCGAGTGCTACAGGATTTGCTCGAAGAGGTTCAAGGGGGAAGCGACCTTTCCAGTGCCATCGGCAAATACCGAGACGTGTTTGGAGATCTTTCGGATCACATGATTCGAGCGGGCGAAGCCAGTGGCACGCTGGCGCCCATTCTCAGGCGGCTCGCCCAATACCTCGAGCAACGGCGCACTTTCAAACAAACGCTCATCTCCTCAATGATCTACCCTTTGATCCTACTTTCGGTGAGCGGCATTTCCATGATCATCCTCCTCATTTACGTGATTCCCAAGTTTGCAAAAATCTTTGAAGACCTGCACCAGGAAGTCCCCTTCGTCACCCAGGTCCTCTTGAACATTGGGGTTTTCCTGAAGGAGTACGGTTGGATTGTTCCCATCCTCCTGGGATTGTTCTATTGGGGAGGTCGCATTCTCTACCAACAACCGAAGGTACGCGGCAGGATCGATCGCCTCCTTCTCCGGTTGCCTCTAACCAGCTATCTTGTTCTCCACAGCGAACTGACGCGTTTCTGCAGGACACTGGGGACGATGTTGGAATCGGGTGTGCCACTTCTCAAAGCGCTGAGCCTAGGAGAGGAAGTCCTCATGAATACCGCTCTGCGTGAAGCGCTGACTCCCCTCCACCGAGAGATCAAGATAGGGCATTCCATGAGCAATTTCTTCCGATCGAGCGGCGTCTTCCCCGGACGCATGGGAACCATGCTGCGCATTGCGGAGGAACAGGGCAATCTCGGGGAGGGACTCATCGGACTGGGGGATTTCTTTGAAAAGGAGGTGCAGCGCACCCTCCAGCGGCTTCTGTCCCTCATGGAACCCTTCGTCATCATATTAACGGCCCTGGTCATCGGCATCATGGTGATCAGCATGTTCAGCGCAATTTTCGGCATCAACGAAATTCAGTTCTGATGGGGACATCTCAAAACCTTTATCCGATTCAGCCCAAGACGGCACATGGGACGGGAGGCGCTGGCTTTTCCCTCCTGGAACTCATCATCGTTCTCATTATTCTATCCATTGTTGTGGGCTTGCTGCTTCCGCGGGTTGGGGCGGGATGGAAGCGAATGGAGGATAGAGACTTCCTCCAGGAGTTCGTCCAGACGCTCAAGAGAGCGCGGCTCATTTCCATGAATTCGGGTGAAATTGTCGCTTTTCGACTGCGCAGCGGCGAACGGCTTTACGATCTCAAGGATCCTCCCCTGAAGCCCATTCCCCTCAACGTGGACATTTATGCCGACCACTTGGACAGGGACCCGTGGACAGGTGATCATATTGTTTTGTTCTACCCGGATGGCAGCCTTTCCGGGAGCAACATCCAGGTCATGTTCGATCAACAGCGGTCGTTTCTCATCGCCATCCATCCCATAACCGGTTCCATCCAGCTTTCCAGAATGCCGGCGCCATGATTCGGCTATTACTCACCCTCCAGCGGTCGCCGAAAGGATTCACTCTCCTGGAGGTGATGGTGAGTCTCACCTTGGGAACCCTCATCGCTGGTGCGGTCATGGGAGTCATTTCCGTTTCTCTTCAATACGCCCAACGACTCAAAGAAACCGCAAAAATCCAGCCTTACCTGGAAGCCGCCGCAAGGGAGATTCTCTTCGATCCTGAAATATTGGAAAACGCTTCCCTCCAGGTGGGCGATCCCAAGAATCCAGTGAACGTGGATGTCCTTGTCACCCCGGTACCCGAGGTCGACCCTGCGGAATTGGGAAACCCCAAGGCGGGTCGATTGGTCCGAGTTCTTCTTCGCTGCCGGGGAAGACTGCTGGAATTCAGCATTCTGGTTCCCGTGTCGGAAAGGCTATGATCCCTTGAGCGTCGCCGAATCACTCCGCATATCCCCGTTACCGTGCGCCGAGGATGGATTCCCATTTTCGGATTCCAGGGGATTCACGTTGCTCGAACTGGTTCTCGCCACATTCATTTCCACTCTCATCATAGGAATTCTTGCCGTTTCCCTGGGCTTTTGCCTCCGGGTCTGGGAAAGGCAGCAACATCAGAAACCGTTCAACGCTCCCCGCATCCTCGAACTCCTCAAGATGCAGTTGGCGCAGTTCAACGCCACAGAAGTGAACATCGACGGTCGGAACAGCGTGCTCATGGAGGGAACGAAACACAGCCTCACGCTGGCCACGGACCAGTCCGTCAGGGCCATCTCCGGGGGAGTGCCGGTCATTGCCCGCTACTTTTTTTCTCCAAGAGAAAAGAAGCTTTACTACGCCGAAATCCCCTTCGATCCACACCACCCGGAAACATTCCAGGAAATGAAGCAACTCAACCCGGGCAATGGAAAAGGACCGCCGCTCTTCTTCTCCTCCGACATGGAGGATTTCGCCCTCGCTTACTCTGGGGGAGACAAGGACACTTTTAACGATTCCTGGGAGGGTGAAGCGCCTCCTAAAGCGGTCATGATCAACTGGAGCGAAATAGAAGCACCCACGGCCTCCTCATGTCTCATCTACCCCAACTCCCTTTTCACCGTGAAATTCGAAGGACCGGCGAAAGGAGGGTCCGGGCTGGATAGCCCCCGATCCCGGGGAAGGCGCGAAAGAAGAAGGAGGTGAGAGGGCTTGGGTCTCCGAAACTCCCCCACTGCCTCAAAAGGAAAGCGGAGCCGCCTCGTTCGGGAAGATGGCGTAGCCGTCATCGCCGTTCTCTGGGTCAGTATGCTGATCATGTGGTTCGGCCTCCAAATCGGCACGGAAAACCGCCTCATGGGTGAAGAACAACTCCATCAGATACGACGCTCCCAGTCTCTCCACCTCGCCATCGGAGGCTGCTACGAGGCTCTTGCTCGCATGGGACAGCCCCTCCCCCTCAATCGAGACGAACCTCCCGAACTCAATTGGCAACCCGATGGCCTGCCCCGCCTCGTCGGTTATGAAACCGGCAGAGCCTTGGTCCTGATCGAACCCGAAGGCGACAAGGTCAACGTCAATCAGGCCGCCCCCCAGCAGGTGCAGGAGGTTTTGGTGCGAGCCGGACTGGAGGAAGATGCCGCGGCGGAATTGGCGGATCGCATAGCAGACTTCATAGACACGGACGACATTCCCAGGCTCAGGGGGGGGGAAAAGGACCGTTATGAGCGTCTCGGCTTGGGTTACGTGCCTTTCGACGGCCCCTTGACGACGTTGGACCAGTTGCTCCTCGTCCCCGGCGTGACCCCCCAACTCCTCTACGGTCATGGCACGGGGACCGAGGAGTCCTCTGGAGACAATGCCTTAGGAATGCGGATTCCACTGCTTCCCGCCAGGGATTCTCTTTACAATCTCCTCTCGGTTCACGGAAAAAACACCAGTCTTCCCCAGAGGAACAAAGGGGAAGAACCGCCCGAGCGAATCATTACATGGGAAAAGGGGGGACTGTACCGCATTTACTCTTGCGGTACAAGCGCCGCCGGCACCCCCACGGTTGTCATTTGCCTGATTGTAAGATATGCTGGCGATGCCGATAAAGGCTACGAGATTCTTTACAGGAAGGTCTTTTGATTTGAAGACGATCAGAGGGTGGCGTTGATGCTGCGGGCTTCTGTCACGTACCGTCCCAGGCACCTTGTGGCCGTTTATGCGGAAGAGCACAGGGTGGAAATCCTCAGGGCCAGTCGGCACTGGCGTACGTGGCGCATCGACGGCACCGAGGTGCATGCGGTCGGCCAGGGCGAAAACCTCTTCGAGTTTCTTCAACGACTGAACATCAGACCCAGGGATAAGCGGGCAAACGCACTGCTTCTTTTGCTTCCGAGGTCCTTTTACTCCTGTCACCGCGAGCACTACCCGCTGGCCCTCCAGTCTCAATTGGAAGAGGCACTCACGTTCGACTGGCAGGACAATGTCTTCCACGAGACGGAGCAGACATTGCACTTCGCAGGTCCCCCCGTGAGTGTGGACCACCATCTCTCCGTTCCCATCTTTGCCCTGCAGCACACTCTCCTTGACAAATTTCACCAGGCGCTGGGAGCGGGCCTTTTCCGGACATTCGCCGTTGTCCCTGCCGCATTGGCTTACCGGGCATTTTCGTCTCCTGCGGCCGATACCGGCGAGAATCCCTCCGTGGAATTCCTCGGCCGCATCATCGACCGCCGTCATGTGGAGATCAATCGCTACATAAACGGACAGCTGTTGGATTCTCTCGTCCTCGGTTTAAATGGCTCGGGCAATACCCGAATGTTTCTGGAGAACCTCCGGGCAATCGGGAATGGAGCAGGCGAAAAGGCATGCACTGTGCGCCTTTTCTGTTCCGATGTGGAAGCTTCTCAAGGAGTCTGGGAATATTGGAAGGAACAGGGGCTCCCCGTGGAACTGGAAATCCTGCAGGAACCGACTCTTTCCCTGTGGGTGAAACACCTCCTGCACCTGGATCAAATCACGACCTTCGAAACCCCCCTCTTCCTGAAACCCTGGCAGTTACCCAAGGCCCTCTGGCCGGTTGTGGCCATCATCGTTTTCTATTCTCTCTTCGTCGTCTGGCAACTGCATTCCTACGGGAACCTGAGAGAGCAATCCAGACTTCTCAGGAAACAGGTGGCTCAGCTCGAAACCCAGTGGAAGCCCATCGAACAGCTGCAGGCCCGAGTGAACAAGTTTCAGGAAGACAAGAAAACGCTGTCCCAGTTCCACGCGGAAGGATATCCACTTCTTGAAATTCTCACCCTCCTCACCCGAATCACGCCGGAAGACACCTGGATCAACTATCTCTCCCTGCGCAAGGGGCAGCTCATCCTGAGGGGCGAAAGCAAGTCGGCGATCAAGTACCTGCCGGAATTGGCCAAGGTGGAAGGATTCACGGACGTGCGCTTTGCATCCCCCGTGACCCGAAATCCCACCTCCGACGAAGAACGTTTCAACGTGCAGCTTCAAATCGACATGGGAAAGCTCAGCAAGGCCATCGAATCCGTTCCCAGGGAGGAGTTGAGCAGTGTACCGATCGCCGCAACCTCTGAAGCCTCCTCGCCGGTGGTGATTGAGGAAGAGGGCGTTGAAGAAGGCATGCCCTCTCCTGAAGGATCTCCCACGGGAAGGGGGTCCGTTTCCATCGAAGGACAGATGAATGTTCAGATTCCAGGAAAGCAGTAGTCCTTGAAACTCCCCACTCTTTCCGCAGCTGATCTCAGGAAAAACCGCACCGCAATGATCGCCGGCGGGGCAACTTTCGTGTGCCTCCTCCTGTTGCACCTTTTGTGGGTGCGACCACTCTTGACCGAAAAAGAGGAACTGGAAGCCAAGGTCAAGCAGGAAAGAGAGCTGGTGCAGAAGTACCACGAGAAACTGAACCAAGCACAGAGCATCAAGGACAACCTCACGAAACAGGAAGTGGAGCTGAGGGAGCTTCAAAAGAAGTTGTTCCGCGGCAGTGACGCCTACCAACTGGCAGCATCCCTCGGGGATTTGCTTTCTTCCAAGGACGACCCCAAAAGCAAACTGGATATCAAGACCTACCAGGTGCTTGCTAGCAAGGAATACGGTCTCTATCAGGAGGTGACGCTGCGCTATAATTTCATGACCAGCGTGGAAGGGTTGCACTTCTTCCTGGAACGCCTTCGGAATCTCGAAATGGCCATCCTGGTCCAGGAGATCAATGTTCAGAAGATCCAGAGAAAGGGAGGGCCGGACCTAGTGGTCAACGTCATCGTGGCCGCTCTGCTGGAAAAAACGGAAAAAACTTAGTCACATCGGAATACTGGAGTCTTCTCCGGGAACACCGGCCCGCGTTTGCTCCCCTTTTTCTCCTCTTTATAGAGAATCTCTGAAAAGGACGTCACGATCCCCCATATATTCCTTGACAATCGGGTGGAAATAACACAAGAGATATGGTGAGTTGGTAATGAATATCTTAAATAGGGGCTATATACATGAAGATGCGACGGGCCACTTTGGTGCTTTGGCTGGTCATGTCGCTGTCCGCCTGTTCAGCGGTTCCGGTAAAAGGCCCGATGAGGGGCGAAAGTCCTCCAGCGCCGCCCATGGGGCGCGTGGGGCCGTATGCGCCGCCGCCTGCCCAGGCTGATGCGACCGACGTTCAGGAATCCATCACCAAAACCATTGATTTTTATCCCGATTCGGAAGCGCTCAAAAAGGGCCAAGACGGCAAGAGTAAGGGCACCCCGCTTCCAAGGATCAAGGGAAGAATGACCACGGGCCTCATCGGCCCGGATTCGCCCGCCGAACCTCCTCCATCCTCAATCACCGGCCGCGAAAAGCAAAAAATTGTCTTGAATTTCGACAAGGCCGATATCGCCGAGGTGACCAACCAGATCTTTGGCGATTATCTCAAGATCAACTACGTCTTGGATCCTGCCCTCCAAGGGCGCATCAGTCTCTACCTGGAAGGGGAGTACACCAAAGAGGAATTGTTCCAGCTCGTCTCCCGCGTGTACGAGGCAAACAACATCGCTATTGTTCCCCGGAAGGGCATCCACTACATCCAGCCTGTTCAGCGGAGTGCCAGCAGCAGCCTCCCGCTTGCAGGTGTTCGCACCGTGGGTGATGATCGCACCGGAACCCGCCCGGTAGCCATCATCTATCGCCTGCGATACATGGATGCGAAACAGGCCATCAACCTCATCCAGCCGTTTCTCTCCCCCGGGAGGACCATCAAATCCGACAATCTCACCAACAGCGTCGTCTTCGTGGAAAACGCCGAGAATGCCCGGACCATCGTGGAAGTCCTCAAGGCGATGGATATCAATGTCCTTCAGGAGGTGAGCATGGAAATCGTCCCGGTCACTGCCATCTCCCCGGATGACGCCGTGCAGAGTCTGGAGGCTCTCATGGGAAAGATGAGCCTGGTGAAAGAGAGCGCCATCAAGAATAACCTGGCGTATATCCCGCTCCAGAGTTTCGGAGGTGTGCTCATACTGGCTCAGACACCGGAATTGTTGAAGACAGCCCGGCAATGGCTGACGGCCCTGGATGTACGGGGCGCGGAAGGTGGAGAAAACATCCACGTTTATTTCGTTCAGAATGGCTTGGCCAGGGATATCGCCGATATTCTTAATCAAGTTTTCGGGTTGAGCGGTGCAGGCGGTGGAAGGCTGGATCAGCAAATCGTGTCGTCGGTCCGTCAGCCCTCATCCGCCTGGGGCTCACGACCCTTCGGCAGCAGCGCCTTCGGGTCCTCCCGGAGCGGCACCTTCGGTTCTTCATCCCGCACCACCAGGAGTTCCACAACGGGCTCCTCCCTTCTCGGCGCGGGCGCGAGTTCCGCCACCGGCCAAGGCCTTGGCACAAGCAGTGGAGTAGGGGGTGTTGGAACAACAGGAACCACGGGAACCCGGTCTTCCATGCTTCAACGGAGAGGGACCGGGGTGGCCGGAGGGATCGCGGGGGGGGCTCTCGGCAGTGCCGTCGCCGGTCAGGCCCTCGGGTTGACAGGGGAGGCCATGGTGATCCCCGATGAGGTCAACAACGCCATCATTGCCAGGGCTAACGCCATGGACTGGGCCAAGATCAAGAAGACCATCGAAACCCTGGACATCGTCCCCAGGGCAGTCCTCATCGAAGTGATGGTCGCCGAGGTCACCCTGAACAAGGACCTCCAGTACGGCGTGCAATGGTTTTTCAAGGATGCCGAGATTGGAAAAGGCGTCTCGGCGGGTTCGTTTGAAAAGAGTTTCGCAAGTGATCTCGCCGACAAGGCCCTCGCCGGCGCCGTCAGCAGCGGTCTGGCTCTCTCCTGGGTGGCCAATGCCCGGGACATCGCCGTGCTCATCCAGGCCCTGTCAGAGAAAACCAAGGTGAACATTTTGTCCACCCCAACCCTTCTCGCAACGGACAACCAGGAAGCATCCATCACCGTGGGCGGGCGGGAACCGGTTCCCACGGGAACCGCCATCGGCGCAGCGGGGACGACGGACGCCGTCATCAGCTCCATCCAATATGAGGAGACAGGTGTCATCCTCAATGTAACCCCTCACATCAATGCTGGAGGCTTGGTCCGCCTTGAACTGGAGCAGACTATCCGGGTGACGGGCCAGAGTGTCACCGTCGGGAACAATAATACGGCTCCGCGCTTCGACGAACGCAACATTCGCACAACGCTTCTCGCCCAGAACGGATCTACCGTGGTCATCGGCGGCATCATCCAGCAAAGACTCCAGGAGAACAAGGACGGAATCCCTGTTCTGGGGGAGATTCCCATCCTGGGTCCCCTTTTCGCCAACACCGGCAAGACCAACAACAGGACGGAACTCATCATCGCCATCACGCCCCACGTCATCGATCAGCGGGACAACAACACGGCCAAGGAATTCATCCAAAGGCTTCAGGATTTAAGAAGAAGGGCTGAAAGAGGACAGACCTGAAAGCACGTTGTCACCAGGGCCAAAATTCTCTTCATCCGGATCAGGCGAGTTCATTCCATTCCTGCGAATCCATCGCCGTTGGCCTCAAGCTGATCCAGTTCACGCAGGAGGCTCGTGAAATCCTGGGGAGGCGGTGCCTCGACGGAGAGTTGCAGATCCGTCATGGGATGTCTCAGCCCCAACTTCCAGGCATGAAGCATGGGTCGTTCCACCCTAAGCAGCAGATCCTGCAGTGTTTTCCGACGGACTGCCCGGGCTCTTCTTTTGCCGCCTCCGTAGGTTGCATCCCCGACGATGGGATGCTGCAAGTGATTCATGTGTACCCTGATTTGATGCGTTCGTCCTGTTTCGATTCTCAACTGCAGGAGCGTCACCTCTCCCCACTCCCGCGCCACCCTCCAGTGAGTGATCGCCTCTCGCCCGGAGTTCGCCAGGACCGCCATCTTCTTGCGATTTTCCGGGTGCCTTCCCATGAATGTCCTCACCTCTCCCCTTTTCGTGGGAAACGTTCCGTAGACAACGGCAAGGTAAGTCTTTCTGATCTCGTGAGATTTAAATTGCCCGACAAGATCGAGATAGGCTTTTTCCGTTTTGGCTGCAACCAGCGCCCCTGATGTATTTTGGTCCAACCTGTGCACGATGCCCGGGCGCAGGGGAGCGCCCTGCATTGCAAGAGTTCCACAGTGAGCCAGGAGTCCATGAACGAGGGTTCCGCTCTCCTGCCCCGCCCCAGGGTGCACGACTACCCCTGCGGATTTATTGACAACGACGATGTGATCGTCCTCGTAGAGAATGTCGAGATCCATCATTTCAGGGAGGAGAGTGTTCTGCCGGATATCTCGAGGGACATGGACAGTTATTCCGTCACCCCGACGGACAAGGTAGCCGGCTTTGACCTTCTTGCCGGAAACGAGGATGAAGCCCTGTGTGATCCATTGCTTCACCTGGTTTCGAGAATAGCCTGCCAACCGTTCCGAAAGGTAAACATCCAGTCTCTTGCCCTGGTCCATATTCGAGACTTCCACCGACCATTGAGGAATCCGTGAGTTCATCGGCGTTTCATCCTGCATCCGGTTTGCTGCATCGCGTTTGGATTCCGTGAGGCTGAGCAGAGAAACAGGAAGGGGCAGGAAAAATGCCGCCCGCCCCGCATGTACAAAAAGCCAGCCGATACTTCATTTGGTGGAGAATACCGGAAAGGTTGGGAAAGATTCCTGGAGCGATATGGTTCTATGCTGTTTGGTTTTTCGCCCTCAATGCTGATGCCGACCGTGATCCGCATCCTTGAGGGTTGTGAAAATCAGTCTTCCCGCCGTGGTCTGGAGGATGCTCGTCACGGCGACGTCAACCTCTTTGCCGAGATGACGGCTGGCGTTTTCCACGACGACCATGGTACCATCCTCGAGATAAGCAATCCCCTGACCCTGCTCTTTTCCCTCCCTGAGGATCTGGAGACGCAGCACCTCACCGGGCAGGACCACCGGTTTCAGGGCGTTGGCCAGTTGATTGATGTTCAGCACCTTGATCCCCTGGACTTCAGCAACCTTGGCCAGATTGTAGTCGTTCGTCACGATCTTGGCGTTCATCTGCAGGGACAAGGCTACTAGCTTTGCGTCCACATCGTTGAGGTTGTCGAAGTCTTGCCTCTCTATCTTCACTTCAACGGATTTCTCCTGCTGCAGCCGCTTGATGATGTCCAGGCCCCGACGCCCCCTCACCCGCCGCGTAGGGTCCGAACTGTCCGCAATGTGCTGCAATTCCTGGAGAACAAATTCAGGAATCACCAGAACGCCGCCCATGAATCCCGTTTCCACAATGTCCGCTATGCGCCCGTCGATGATGACGCTGGTATCCAGAACCTTGATGTGCTGAAGGCTTTTGTATCCCCCCCGCGTCCCCCAAGGCAACGTGGGAAGTCGAAACTCATCGATTCGAATAGTGCCCAAAACCATTCCAAGATAACCAAAAACACAAGATAAAATGATATATAGTGCAATCGTGGCTGACGTGTGCTGAAGCGTTGCAAGCCCGTAGCCGACGAGCTTGGCAATCGACAGTCCGAGCACCAGCCCGAACGTTCCCCCGAATAGCACCTTCAGGGGAACGTGTCTGATGAGTTTCTCCACAGCAACCACCAGCATGGCCGTGATCATTCCCATGAGCAATCCAGCCCATGGAGCCCACCGGAACATGGCGAGGCTTTCCATGTTGGCCGCCGCGTAGTAGCCGCCGATACTGCATACGCCAAACAAAACGCTCTTGAGGCCCAACCAAGCCCACTTCAATTTCATCACCTCCCTTCTTTCCATATTTCCGCTGGCGGGGATGCGCAACCCCATGGCGAACACCTCCGCAGCAGTTGCAGTCATTGACCTTCTCTCTCCAATTCATGTTAACGGGCAACCCCAAAACGGGGCGCTCATCACTGTATCACCTGCAAGAGCTCACCAATCTCCGTCTCGATCTGGCTTTCGCTCATTTCCAACACAATGGACAACTCCTTGAGGAGGAGTGTCCTTGCGGTGTCCAGCATCTTGCGCTCCCCGAAAGAAAGTTCTTTGTCCCCCTTGAGGACGGTAAGATCCCGAAGCACTTCAGCCAGTTCGTAGATGGAGCCTGTCTTGATCTTTTCCATGTATTCCCGGTATCGCCGGTTCCAGGTTCCTCCGTTTACGGAGATTTCCCGTGATTTGAGAATGTCGTAAACTCTGGGAATGTCCTGGCAGTCGATGAGTTCTCTGAGACCCACGGCTTCGGCGTTGGGGATGGGAATCATGATCTTCATATCGTTTTCAAGGATCCGCATGATGTAGAAATCCTGCTTCTTCCCCCCAATGTTCTTGGTCTCGATGGATTCGATCCTTCCCACCCCATGAGCTGGATAAACGGCCAAATCCCCTGTTTTAAACATTACTACCTCCATGCTCACGATCCTCTTACGGCTGAGAGGGCATTTCAATGAAATCAGCCAATTTTAGCACCATTGAGGAGGCATGCAAAGACTCAACCGAAGTGCAGACATGGCGCTCGAGATCCAATCGCAGGCACCTGAGAGAAGACGGGATGATTCGTATCATACCCTCTCCAGCAACAAAAAAGAACCATGTTCTTCGCTGGCTTCTCCATGGAAGCCATTTTTCCATGAGCACTTGACTCAAAGATAATTCCCCCCTGGTCCAAATGCCCTGGATGGGGTGAAGGCTTCTCCTCGGTGGGATCTCCCTGACCCGAAGCCGGGGATGCCGTCGTGAAGCCTTTGCTGGCTCAAGACCTCACGGGAGCCGCTGCAGGGGACTAAGAGACCATCGGGTTTGCAAGAGGGCTCAAATTGTGCCCGCCCATCATGGTCTTGGCGCCTGAGGAAAACAGGAGGCAGGATCGGTTGGAAGGAAAAAGGCGTTCCCGAAAGGGGGGATGTGAAAATTTTTCAATTGAAAGCGTTCATGGCATGATCCAGCCCGTGAACGAGCACCGCCTTGGCCACATTCGCCCCTTGGGCGATCATTTCTTGGAAGACCTTGGCCTCTTCCCCTGACGGGGCCTGAAGGACATATTCCTCAACGGGTTCACCGTGTGCCGGGCGCCCGATCCCGAGCTTGAGCCGCGGAAAGTTCTGTCCCCGTAAATGTTCTATCAAGGAGAGAACTCCCCGATGCCCTCCTGCCCCTCCTCTGCGGACCAAGCGCAGCCTGCCGAGGCTCAGGTCAAGGTCATCGTGGATCACCAGAAGTTGCGACTCGGGAATCCCGAAGTAGGCCAGGATTTCCCCCACCGGCCCGCCGCTCTTGTTCATGAAAGCGAGTGGTTTCATGAACAGCACTTTGCGGCCTTCCACGCTCCCGAACCCCCACTCTGCCTTGAATTTCCTCTCCTGCATGAAAACGGAGCAATCGGCGGCCAAGAGATCAAGGACTTGGTAGCCAGCATTGTGCCTTGTTTTTTCGTACAGCCTGCCCGGGTTCCCCAAGCCGGCGACGGCTCCGATCCACTGCTCCCGCGCCTGACGACCCGTCATGGACCATCCGTCCGGGAAAGCTTCAGCATCGGCCTTTCCCTGGAGGATCCATTGCCGTTCCTCTCACTCCTTATCTTCATCAGAGCCTTCAGGGGGTGCCACATGAATGACGGGATGAGCGGGATCATCGGTCAGTTGAAAAGGTACTGTTCCAATGAGGTCCGAGACGTGGAAGGATGCTCCCACATCCAGGGGCGTGACATCAATGGAAATTTTTTCCGGAATGGCCCCGGGAAGACACCGAACAGTGAGGGTTCGGCGCAGAACATCCAGAACGCCCCCCTTCTTGACCCCCACAGACTCGCCAACGATCTCGATGGGCACATCAAATTCCATGGCCTGATCCAAAGGCACCTCGTAAAAGTCGACGTGGACAAAACGCCTCCTTACGGGATGCACCTGGATGTCCCTGAGGAGCACTTGTCGCACCTGTTCCCGTTCGCCGTCGCCGATGACAAGGCGCACCAGCTTGCTCTCTTCCCCCATGTCCCGCAGAATTTTTTCCAATTGTCTCGATTCGACGGTCAGGGAAAGGGGGTCGGTTTTCGGCCCGTAAAGCACGGCCGGCACTTTCTGGTCGCGACGCAACCTACGCACCGCTCCCCTTCCTGACTTCTCTCGCACCTGAGCAGCCAATTCGACTTCCATTTTTCATCGCCTCCTGAACCGGTTTTACCCGCAAGGGCCCAGAAACATTGACGAGCGGGTTTCATTCCGGCAAAAAAATTCACCTTTTCAATTGGGAGATCCCCACAGAGTCAAGAGAGAACTGACCGATTCATCGTAATGCACTCGCCGGATGGCTTCCGAGAGCATTCCTGCAATGGACACCGTTCGGATTTTTCCGCAGGCTGAGGCCCTTTGGGAGAGCGGTACCGTATCCGTGATATTGAGGGAACGGATGGGAGAATCCTCCAAACGCTGCACTGCATCCCCAGACAAAATTCCATGGACACAATATGCGTCGATGACTTCCGCACCCTGGGCCAGGGCACTCCTAGCCGTTCGCAAAAGGGTGCTTCCCGTGTCCACGATATCGTCCAGGATGACCACCCTGCGGCCTTTCACCGGTCCCACGATGGAAGATTGGGGCGCATCCTCGGAACTGCGGTGATCCATGATGGCGAGATCCACCTCCAATCGTTCCGCGAATGCCCTTGCCCGGTTCACACCCCCCGCGTCGGGGGCGACAATCACCTCATTGCCCTGCAGACGCTTGCGAATGTCCTCCAGGAGGACCTCACATCCCAGCAGGCGGTCTACAGGGATGTTGAAGAATCCTTGAATCTGATCCGCATGGAAATCGAACGTGATCACCCGGTCGGCTCCCGCAACCGTCACCAGATCGGCCACCAGCCTCGCACTGATGGGAACCCTCGGCTTATCCTTCTGTTCCTGCCGGCCATATCCGAAGTATGGGATCACGGCGGTGACTCTCCTGGCCGAGGCTTTGCGGAGCGTGTGCATCATGACCAGGAGTTCCAACATGTTTTCATTCACCGGGGGACAGGTAGACTGGAGAACGTAAACGTCCCTGCCACGAACGCTTTCTCCAAGCTCCACCCGAATTTCTCCATCGCTGAAACGATCGATCAGGGCCCGCCCCGGAACGATCTCCAGGAGGGAACAGACCCTATGCACCAGTTCCGGATTGGAATTCCCAGCGAAGATCTTCAGCCGACCCTGCATGACGCAACCAGATGATGACGAAAAAGCGATGAGCGTCGGAGCATGCTCAACATGACAAAAAAATGGCTGGGGTGGGAGGATTCGAACCTCCGAATGCGGGTTCCAAAGACCCGTGCCTTACCGCTTGGCGACACCCCAACACCAAATGCGCAGCAGACCTGCATTCCGACCCAGGCACAAATCGTCCCCCGGGAGGAACTCCAACCAATGGCGGTCATGCTCCGCCTTGCATCTTCCATCCCTCAGGAGACGCTTCGTAGGGCACCCCCCTTCCCAGCGTCCGCGAGACTTTCACCCAGCAACTTCCCCATCGGTCGGCGGCATTTTCACCCACGCGGGCCGCTTGTTCCTCCTCGCAAAAAATCCCGAACATCGTCGGCCCACTGCCGCTCATAAGGGCCCCCCGAGCTCCTTGTGCCAGGAGCCAATCCTTGATCTCCACCAGAACGGGGTACTTCTGGAGCGTGACCTGTTCCAAGTCGTTTTGCATCACCTGAGCCAGCTGCCATGGCTGATCCAGAAAGTCTTTGAGGTTAATGGAAGAACTTCCTCTTGTCAATGTCAAACTTTGATAGACCCAAACGGTGGAAATCTTCAAAGGGGGGGTGATGAGGACGATGGGATAATCGGGCACCCCCAAAACGGGCTGGAGCACTTCACCGATGCCCGTAGCCAGCGCCGGCCTCTGCTGGAGAAAAAAGGGCACATCGGCTCCCAGCCCCGTAGCAAGCTCATGCAGACGCTTCCTTGTAAGGGGCTCGCCGTGCATTTCATTGAGAACTCTCAGCACCAAAGCCGCATCGCCGCTGCCTCCTCCCAACCCCGCCGCCACGGGTATCCTCTTTCTCAGCTGAATCCAGGCACTGTTGGTGGACCGGACCTCCTCAAAGAAACGATCAGCGGCCTTCCACGCGAGATTCTCCTTGTCGGCAGGAAGTTGCGGATCGTCGCAGATGAGATGGATCCCACCCCCGGGGCGCAGTTCCATCTCGATCTCATCGTAGACGGCAATGGGCAGCATGAGAGTGGACAGGTCGTGGTACCTATCGGCTCGTTTTCTCAGCACCTCAAGCCAAAGATTGATTTTTGCGGGAGACCGCACTGCTCTGATCAATTCGTGGGTACCCTCCACGTGCCCGAAATCTTGGGGACACATCTCTGTTCATGAGAAGCCCATTCGGAGATGGTCTCTCGTCGGCCTCTCACCCTCCGGCCTTTTGAACAAACCGGAGCCTGAGATCGTACAGAACTGTCTTGAGGAGCTTTTCTTCCTCCGGTTCGAGATTGCCCTTCGTTTTGTCCTGGAGCATGCCCAAGGTGTCGATGATCTGCTTGGCCATGGCAAGGTCCAGCTTCACGCTCTTGCTGTCCGGTTCAGGGATTTCCCCGAGGTGAACCAGCGCCGACGAACTCAACGAAAAGATGAAGGTTGAAAAGGAAACCTCCGGTAAACTCACCCTGCCCTGTTTTTCGGCGGATGACTTGGCCGCCTCATCAAACTGCTGCTTGGCCTGCTCCTGCCGGCCGCCCGCAGAATCCGGCGCGTCGGTACTTTCCCCACGGTGCTCCCGCTCCGATTCATCCAGGGAGATCTTTCGCCGATCCTTGAATACAAACCCTTTCTCTTCCTGTTCTCCCATTTCGCATCCCCCCTAACGGTTCACTAAAGTTCCAGGGTCTGAACCACATCCACGTTCTCCAGAGACATCAGTTCGTCAATGACATGGCCAGGGACCGGTGTGTCGGTTCTCAGAAAAATGATGTTCTGCCCACGCTCAAGGACCTGTCCTACATTCATCTTGGAGATGTTGATCCTGTGGCGACCCAGACAGGTACCGATAGCACCGATGGTGCCCGGCGTGTCGATGTTGTAAATGAGCAGCAGATGCCCTTCAAGAGCAGCTTCAAGCCGAAAGTCATTGATGCGCACCATGCGGGCCTCGTTCCTCCCGAAGATGGTTCCCGCCACCAGGTTCTCCTCCACAGACGTCTTCACCCGTACACTGATGAGATTGGTAAAATCTTCCGCCTCGGTTTTCAATGACTCCTTCACCTTGATATTCCGCTCCCTCACATGGATGGGCACATTGACGAAGTTCACCATATCCCCCAGGATTGGAGTGAGCATCCCCTTAAGCACCGCGAGAGTCAGGGGGCGGGTGTCGAGCTGGCTGGCATCCCCAATATATTCAATATTCACTTCTTCAATGGCTCCGCGGGTGATCTGCGGCAAGATCTGCCCCAATTTCTCGGAGAGGAAGAGATGGGAGCGAATGCGAGCCAGAACGGCCCCATCGATGTTGGGCGCATTGACTGCATTGCGGATGGAACCCTTCACCAAGTAATCGATCACCTGGTCCGCCACTCCAATGGCCACATTCTCCTGAGCCTCATCGGTGGAAGCCCCCAGGTGGGGCGTGGCAATGACCTGTTCCAGGGCAATGAGGGGATTGCCGGTTGGGGGTTCCTGGACAAAAACATCCAGGGCGGCACCCGCCACAATTCCCGCCTGGATGGCCTCGTAGAGATCCTCTTCGTTGACGATTCCGCCTCGAGCGCAGTTGATGACATAGACTCCCTTCTTGACCTTGCGGAACGCCTCCGCGTTGAGAATCCCACGGGTTTCCCTGGTCAGGGGAGTGTGCACCGTGATGTAGTCGGCACGGGCAAGGAGTTCGTCGAACTGGACATACTCAATGCCCAATTCTTCCACCACGTCGGGACTGATGTAAGGATCGTAGGCAATGACGTTCATGCGCAGCCCTTTTGCACGTTCAGCAACGATTCGACCGATCCTGCCGATGCCGATGATTCCCAGCACCTTGTTGTGGACCTCACGGCCCTGAAACCTTTTCTTCTCCCATTTGCCCGCTCTCATGGAATGGTATGCCTGGGGAATGTTGCGGCTCAAGGCGAGAATCAGGGCAATGGCGTGCTCGGCCGTTGTGATCACATTGCCCTCGGGGGCGTTCATCACCACGATTCCCCTCTTGCTGGCGGCGGCTATATCCACGTTGTCGAGGCCAATACCGGCACGGGCGACCACCTTGAGGTTGCGGGCCGCCTCGATGATGTCAGCGGTCACCTTGGTCGCACTTCGAATGACCAAGGCATCGTAGTCACCGATGATTGCACGCAGGGCATCGGGGGCAAGGCCGGTTTTCACGTCCACCTGAAAGCTCGGCACTTCGCGAAGCATACGAATGCCCGCCTCCGCAAGATTATCGCTTATAAGAATCTTCATTACCCCCCTCCTTACCAGACGGAAACTCTTCATGAATGACTGAAACATTGCCTGAGGACCTGAAGAAAAAAATGCACGGCGGCAGTTCAGACGCCGGTCCCCCAGTTCACGACGAACAAGCGATCCTCCCATTCGCCGATTTTTCATCTCTCCTCTGCGTGTCCCCCGGTATCCCCGAGGTGGTAGATGGCCGACAGCGACCATCACGGTTTGCCCTCAGCCCGGCTCAGTTCCTCCTGAATCATTTTCTTGAACTCTTCCAGGGCCGGCACCCCGGTCGCCAACCTGCCATTGATGATGAAACTCGGGGTTCGATCCACTCCAATCCTTCGGGCCTCAGCAATGTCCTTTTCCACATTGGCCTTTTGGCGTCCACTTTCCAGGCACTCTCCAAAAGACGCGCTGTTCAACCCCAGCCCTGCCGCGAACTGTTCCAGACGCTCCTTGCTAAACACTTCCCTGGAACCGTAGAGCAAATCCTGGTATTCCCAGAACTTACCCTGTTCCCCAGCACACCTCGCCGCTTCGGCAGCAAAGGCAGCTTCCTTGTGCATTCTCAGAGGAAAATCCTTGAAAACCCACCTGATCTTCCCCTGGTAAGCCTCCCGGACCTTCAAGACCACCGCGTGACCTGATCGGCAGGCAGGACATTGATAGTCCGAAAACTCCACAACGGTGACCGGGGCATCCGGCGGCCCAAGGGAATGGTTGCCGTCGATGTTCACCCTGGAAACTTTCATGGTCGGCTCTTTCAGGTAGATCACCACGCCGTGGGCAGGTTCGAGGGATTTGGCAAACTTCATCAACTCTTCGTATTTCCTCTGCTGCTCGAGAAAACTGCGAATGCGGCCTCTCAGTTCCTCCTGCGTTCCTTTCCAATCCTTCCAGCGGGGAAGATTCTCCTGATAGTAGCCCTCGATTTCCTCTTCTGTTACCTGGACCGGCATGCCGGCCAGTTTCTTGCTCACATAATCGTCCAGGGAAATTCCCTCGGACGCGGCTTCCTTTCTGAAGAGCCTCTCGGCAAGCATCTGGTCCAGTTGTTCCCGCTTCACGCGGTATACTTCCTTTTCCAGTTCGAGCACCCTCGATCCTACCACCACCCCCAAATCTTCTTCGGTAATGACATCATCACCTACTTTCGCCAGCGCGTCGCTTCGGGGTACCTGATTTCCCGGAGAAGCGTACAGTTTGTTTTCGTGGGGTATGATGAAATAGGAGGCAACGAAAGCGATCATACAGAGGGAAAGACTTCGCCAGAAGTCTTCTCTGCGGAACGAAAGAAGGAGAATAGCGAAGATCACGATGAAGTTGGCGATGCAATAGACACAATAGGATTTCAGGGAAATCATGATCCAGACAAGGGTAAGCTCCACTCCCAACGCACCCGCAAAGAGATGGGAAAACCAGCTGGAAAACCGGAACATGGACAGGAGCAAGGCAACATAAATGAAAATCCCCCAGATCCATATGGGAACCAAAAGGAAGGTCACCCTGGCGGTATCCGCACACCCGCCCGTAAGGCTGGCACAGAATGTGCTTAGCAACGGTACCCATTCGGCCAAACCGGACAAAACAGCGACGAATAACCCCAGAAGAATGAAAAGAACCAGGAAGTTGTTTCTCATATGTCCCAGAATTCCCTTTGCCTGCAACTCAACCCCCATCAGGTCGATCTTTAAAAAGAACCGTATAGGTGAAACCCTCCGCTCCACGCTGAATTCCACCGATCACTGCGGCTGCAGGGCCGAAGAAGGTGCACCAGGCCGCCCGTCTCTTGTCATGGAACGGCACTTGGACACGGCAAGAACCCCCGTCCCCCAGTGGACTCGCACCGGAGAGCCAGTTGCCAATTCCTTCAGGGAACACCGTGTGATGAAGAGAGGGGAAAAACTCCCAGGATGTATTACATCAAGTCTTGTGAAGACTCAAAGGGAAGGAATGCTATTTTCTCATTTGCTTCCACTGGGCTTCGTTCCTTTTCTTCTCCATATCCTTGATCAGGCGTTCCAGCTCGTGCTGTTTCTCCATTGATTCCATTAGCAAGGGTTTGGCCTTGCTGTAGTGAAAAAGGGCGTTTTTCCAATCACTCCTGCTTTCGTAAAAACGCCCTAGATGAAAGTGAGCAGGTCCAAGGCTGTTCATACGCCCCAGAACCAATCCCAACTGGTAGTCTATTTCCGGGAACGTTGGGCCGAGTTCCTCGATTTCCTTGAGATGCTCCAGCGCGGCTTCGTTTTGACCCTGTTCCTGGAATATGGCGGCAAGCCGCAGGTGAACACCGGCGGACGAAGGATTGAGTGCGAGGGCCGATTCTAGGGCGCTCCGGGCCTCCCGGTACTTGCCCTGCTTGTGGTAGGCCGCGCCCAATGTGCTCAACGCCAAAGAGCTCGTCGGCTCCATCCGTGCAGCCCTCTGGAGGAGGCGAACGGCCTCCTCCAGGTTACCTCGTCGAAGGTAAAGCCTTCCAAGGCCATAGATTCCGGAGGTTTCTCCGGCATCGGCCGACGCCTGAAGCCGCTCAGAGGCAATCTGCGGTTCCGTGTAGTCTGCCACCAGGGCAGCCTTCATCATGGAAAAGTCGCCGACCGAAGCCTTTCTCGGGGGCCTCTGCGTGTTCTTGGCCTCTTTATCAACCATGGCGGCAAGATAGCTGATGCGTTCACTAAGGGCTGGGTGAGTCGACAGGTAGGAGGGCAGCCGTGAATTGGAGACAAAGCGTCCCTGATTCAGCCTTTCCATGCCCCGCAGCATGTCCCCCGAGGGGTAGCCCGCCGAGAGCAGGTAACGGAACCCCAACTGATCCGCCTCTTCCTCGTTCTCCCTGCTGTATTTCAGCTGCATGGCTGCAGCTCCGGCCATTGATCCGATGCTCAGGGCATTGGACATGTCCGCTGACTTGGCGTTCATCCCAATAAGAATCCCCGCTAGCGCGCCCGCGATACTGGCGATGTTGAGAAGTCGCCCTTCTTCCATGCGGCGGTGGATGTGCCGGGCCTGGATGTGGGCAAGTTCATGGCACAGGATGCCTGCCAGTTCCCCTTCTGAACCCATCAACTCCATGAGTCCCCGATATATGAAAATATATCCTCCAGGAATGGCAAAGGCGTTGGGCACAGGCTCATTGATAATGAAGAACTGGTAGTGGTAGGGAGTCGTCCCCACGTTCTGAGCGACCCGTTTCCCGATGGACTGAACGTATGTGAGAATTTCCACATCTTCCACCAGGGACATGCGCTCTTTGACCATTTCCAACATCTTCTTCCCCAGGTCCTTCTCCTCGGAAAGGCTCAGACAAAGACCTTCAGGGGGATTCGCTCCGTCCATGCAAGCAACCAGAAAAGCCATGGCCACTGCAGCCGACCATTTCCTCTTTGCGGCACTTTTCAAAAATAGCTTCATGGAGAATCCTGATTCCTGTCGATTTCGGCAATCACCTCCGGTCCTCCAGGGACGGAGTCCCAGTCGATTCTTTCGGCATCCGACCAGAGGCTCTCCAAATCGTAAAAGTGTCGCACAGGATCATAGAAAACATGGATGATCACATCCCCAAAGTCCATGAGCACCCAGTGCCCTTCCGTCCGTCCCTCCACCCCGAGGGGCCTGATTCCCAAACGGCGCAGGGCCGTTTCCAGATTGTCTGCAATGCCCTGTACCTGGCGACTGGACCGTGCGCTGCAAATAAGGAAATAATCCGCGAAGGAAGAAAGACCCGCAACATTCAAGATCACGATGTCCCGGGCTTTGAATTCATCCGCCACTCTGGCGCTCTGAAGAACCTTCCCGAGAGATGTGTGAGACTCCTTCCAGGGCTTGTCCCCGTTCGACCGCACTTGGCTTCCGGCATCGGACTCACTCAATGAGGCTCCTCCTCCCCTCTCCTCACTCGTTAAAATACCTCCCTGTACAAACCGTTGGCATGAATATAACGCATTACCTCCGGAACGACCAAGTACCGGATGGACCTCCCCTGCCTGACCAGCCTCCTGATCTGTGTCGAGGATACGCCCAGTTCGGTACAACTCAGGCAACGCACGGGAAGCAAGGAGGGGTGCACGAAAACCGTCCCCTCCCCCTGCCGGGTGTACTCCCGGGAAACTTCACGGGTGAGAAAACCTTCAATGAACGCAGGGTCGAATCCGGGACGTGGCAGGACGACGAGAGAAGCAAGGCGAAAGAGTTCCTGAAAACGCCACCAGGTGTGCAGCTCCAAAAAGGCATCCAGCCCCACCAGGAAAAAACATCGACCGTTTCCCTTGAACTCTTCGCGCAGTTTGCGGAGGGTCAAAACGGAATAGGACTTTCCAGGCATTCTCCTCTCAATGTCAGACAACTGGAAACGCGGATTGCCGTTCAGCGCCATTCTCAACATCTCCCATCGATGCGCGAACGGGGCGACCTCTTGGCCGTCTTTGTGGGGGGGGGCTGCTGAGGGAATGAACAGCACTATGTCCAGCCCCAGAAGCTCCGCCACCTCCTCGCCAATCCTCAGGTGCCCGATGTGAACCGGGTCAAAAGTGCCTCCCAGAACTCCAATCCGCTGAGGCATTCCCTGTTTCTCTCTCCGACCGCAGGTCGCAGCCACTACTCGGACAAGACCAAGACATGTCACGGACCCTCACCGAGCACTTCCCCGTGGATTCCACCCGCCTTCAATTCCTGAGTTGCCCATTGCCCAAGGCGATGAATTTCGTTGTCGTCAACTCTTCCACCCCCATGGGACCAAAAGCGTGCAACCTGGAGGTGGAGATGCCGATCTCCGCACCGAGACCGAGTTGGTAGCCGTCGTTGAAACGGGTCGATGCGTTCACCAGGACCAGGGAGGACTGCACCTCTTGGAGAAAGCGGTGCGCCCGTCCGTAGTTTTCGGTGACGATCGCCTCCGTGTGCTGAGAACCGTAAGTCGTGATGTGATCGATGGCCTCTTCCAGATCTTTCACCACCCGCACGGCAAGGATCAGGTCCAGGTACTCCGCATGCCAGTCGGCCTCCGTTGCCGGCAAGCAGTATGGCAAAATGGCCCGGGTCTGTTCACATCCCCTCAATTCAACCCCTGCGGATCGAAATGCTTCGCCCATGGGTTTCAAGAACCTCTCCGCAATGTGCTGATGGACAAGGAGGGTCTCCATGGCATTGCACACTCCCGGTCGCTGCACCTTCGCATTCATGCAGATCCGCACCGCCATCTCCAGATCCGCCTCGTCATCCACGTACACGTGACAAACGCCCTTGTAATGCTTCAGCACGGGCATCCTGGCATGTTCAGCCACAAACCGGATGAGTTCCTCGCCCCCCCGGGGAATCATGACGTCGATGTATTCTTCCAATTTGAGCATTTCCAGTACCGCTTGCCGATCAGTCGTCCCGACCACCTGAACCGCTTCCGGAGGCAATCCTGCACGCTCCAGCGCACGCCTCAGAATGCCCGCAAGACAGTGGTTGGAGTGAAAGGCCTCCGATCCTCCTCTCAGGACGACGGCATTCCCCGCCTTGATACAGAGGGCTGCGGCATCGACGGTGACGTTGGGCCGCGATTCGTAGACGATGCCCACAACCCCGAGGGGAATTCGCATCCTGCCCACTCTCAAACCGTTGGGGCGTGTCCACATGCGTACGATTTCCCCCACGGGGTCCGGCTGCGAGGCCACCTCTTTCAATCCGCCTGCCATCTCGCCCAGGACCTTGTCCGACAGGCGCAAGCGTTCGATCTTCGCGCCCGAAAGACCCCTTTCCTGAGCCAGGGTGACGTCCTTTTCGTTGGCGGAACAAATGGAATCCCGTTCACGATGGAGCATTTCCTCCACGCCTTCGAGCACCTCACGCTTGGAGCGACTGTCCGCTTTTGCCATCACATGTGCAGCCTCCCGCGCTCTCTTCCCCATCTGGAGGATCTCATCACGCATTGTGTACCCCCTCTTCCTCCTCTTCCAACCCGTTCAAGAGGACAAAGTTGTTTCGGTGGATCACTTCGTCCGAGTGCTTGTACCCGATGATGCTCTCGATCTCCTCGCTGCGATGTCCCCTGATTTCGTCGATCTCCGTGGACTTGTAATTGGACAGCCCGATTCCGATGACCCTCTCCTCCGAATCGATGCACCTCACCGCAGCCCCCACACCGAAGACTCCCCTCACTTCACGGATCCCGATGGGAAGGAGGGACTTGCCCCCTTCCCTCACAGCCTTTACTGCCCCATCGTCCAGGACAACGTCTCCGGCTGGTTTGGGCAGATTCGCCAACCAGATTTTCCGACCCTGGTAAACCCTCGTCCGCGGCAAAAAAAGGGTCCCGACCGGCTCGCCGTCGAACAGGCGCAGAAGGATGTCCCTCTCCCGGCCGGGAGCTATGATCATGGGAATCCCAGTGGCCAGGCATTTTTTCGCGGCCACGACCTTGCTCAGCATCCCACCTGTACCCGCGACGCCGGGCGCAGGCGCTGCACAGGCCAGGATTTTCTGGTCCACTCGGTACACCACGGGAATCAGCCTTGCGGTGGGGTCTCGCCGTGGATCCCTGTCATAGAGTCCTTCTGTGTCCGTCAGGTTGACGACGAGATCCGCTCCGATGAGACCCGCAATCATAGCGGACAGCTGGTCGTTGTCCCCGAACTTGATTTCTTCCACTACAACGGTGTCGTTTTCGTTGATGATGGGGAGAATACCCCATTCCAGGAGCGTTTCCAACGTGTTGCGAGCGTTGAGATAACGATGTCGATGGGCAAGATCTTCACTGGTGAGCAGTACCTGGGCAACCATGAGATCGAACTTTTCGAAAGCTTCTTCCCACGCCTCCATGAGGACGCCCTGTCCCACAGCCGCCGTAGCCTGTTTCTGGGGAATGGTGCGCGGCCTTTCGGAGAAGCCAAGCTTGCGCAGGCCCGAGGCGATGGCCCCGGAGGACACCACCACAATCTTTCTGTCCTTCTCCCGCTCCCGCAGTTCAAAAACCTGGTCGGCCAGACGGTGGATCATGGCCCGGTTGAGCCCCCGAGTTCCCGTCAATACGGCGCTGCCAACCTTGATCACCACCCGGCGGCATCCATGGAGAAATCCCCTCCTCTCCGGTACTTCCAGCGGCATGCCCTTCTTCTCTCCTCTTCCCGGACCCGGGTACGCAGCCATCACCGTAAGGGCGGACGCCCCCCAGGATCTATGCTCCTGCTCACATTGCCCGTCCGTTCACAGCTTGCCGCAAGGCAGCGTATGCTCCAATCTGGGCCGTGTCAACTCAACCAAGCCCCTGGAACAGTATTCTCATAAAGAGACCGCATCCTCCGGCCGGTCAACCCTCTTCCCGCCTATCGCAAAAAGGTTGTTCGAAGGGTTCTGAATCCCGGAGAAGGGAGGTAATGCACTCAAGTAACTCCTCCAGGCCCTTCCGTTTCAATGCCGAAACTCGAAAAACCGGATACCCTGCCTCCTGATGGGCTCTGAAGATTTCTTCCAGTGCGTCGGGATCCGTCGCCAGATCCACCTTATTGAGAACCACGATTCTGCGTTTCTTCTCCATCTCCTTGGAATAAAGCGACAGCTCCCGCTCAATTCTGCGAAAAGCTCCCAGGTAATCCTTCCCCGTCACTTGAGTGATATCAATGAGATGGACCAGTATTCTGCATCGTTCCAGATGGCGCAGAAACCGCGTTCCAAGACCGGTGCCCCTGTGAGCACCTTCCAGAAGCCCCGGGACATCCGCCATGACAAAGGGGGGGTAATCCTTGTGGCGCACAACACCGAGATTGGGAACCAGGGTCGTGAAGGGGTAGTCGGCAATCTTGGGTCGCGCGGCGGACACAGATGCAATGAGGGTGGACTTTCCAGCGTTGGGAAAACCCACTAGGCCCGCGTCTGCAATGAGTTTCAACTCAAGCAGAACTTCCAGATCCTCACCTTCCTGTCCCTCCTGCGCAAATCGCGGAACCCGGTGGGTGGAAGATACGAAGTGAGCGTTACCCTTCCCCCCGAGACCTCCCCTTGCGGCAGTCCAACGACAACCGTTGACTGAGAGATCGGCCAGCACCTGTTCTGTCCTCGGGTCCTTTGCCACCGTGCCCACAGGAACCTGCAGGATCAGATCGTCGCCACTTCGGCCATGGCGGTTTTGACCCTGTCCATGGGCCCCCGCAGGGGCACGAAAGACACTACGGTGACGAAAGTCGAGGAGGGTGTGCTTCTTGTCGGAAGCCTCCAGGATGACATCTCCTCCACGCCCTCCGTCGCCCCCGTCAGGACCGCCCTTGGGCACATACTTCTCTCGGCGAAAACTGACACAGCCACTGCCTCCCCGACCTCCGACCAGGCGAATTGACACTTCGTCCACAAATTTCATTAAAATGCCATGGAATGCTGTTTAGGTGAGGAAGGGATCAAGACTCCCCCTCCTTCTGGCGGGGAAGGGGAGAAACTCGACAAATCGGGAATCACTCTATCGAAACCCGCTGTGAACAGGAACAGGCGGCAATTCCACGTAGGGTAGGGAAGAGTGCGTTCACTGCTGCACCGCAACGGGGTACACGCTGATCTTCTGGCGGCTCTTGTCTTTGTATTCAAAAGCGACAACGCCGTCAATGAGGGCAAAAAGAGTGTAGTCCTTCCCCATGCCCACGTTGTTGCCGGGATGGAATTTCGTTCCCAGTTGGCGAACCAATATGTTGCCAGCCCGAACGGATTGCCCGCCGAAACGCTTGACGCCCCTGCGCTGGCCCGCACTGTCCCTGCCGTTTCTGGAGCTGCCTCCCGCCTTCTTGTGCGCCATGGATCATCCCTCCAAATTCCGATTTCGCTGTTGTCATTCCTGCGCCGACGAATCAGCAGGCTGGGTTTCCTCTGCAGCAGGCTTACCGATTCTCTCAACAAACACAGCCGTAAACGGCTGCCGATGGCCCTGCTTTTTCCGGTAATCCTTGCGCCTCTTGTGTTTGAAGATGATGATCTTCGGCCCAAGACCCTGCTGAACAATGCGGCCCTGAACAGTCACACCCGGCAATGTGGGACTTCCCACCTGAAACTGCTCTCCCTCGGCCAGGAGCATGACTTCGTCCAGCGTCACTTTGTCTCCCACACGACCCGCCAGCTTTTCCAGCTTCACCACAGACCCGGTTTTGGCCTGATACTGCTTGCCGCCGGACTTGAAAATCGCATACATACGCACACCCTCCAAGAACATTTCCCGCCGACCGGGCCAACGATGCGCGGCCGTCCTGTTTTTCCGGGGGACAAAAAAGGCGGCCTTCCCGGCCGCCAGGAAAACCGCCGGAACCCATCACTCACATCGTCGCATAAATGCCTTGCTTCAGAATCTGTTCCTGATATTCTTTGAGCTTCTCACAGTTCTCAAGGCATTTGTTTTTATCTTCACTGGCTCGGTCACAGTTGACGCACGGACTCCTCAACATGTTCAACGCCTCCTTTCTATGGAAATTAAACATCTTTATATACTGGAGAGTTATCTACCAAGTCAAGCCATTTTTCCAGTCTCGTGAACTCCCCTTTGGACCACTCTCATCCGTCCATACATGTTCATGAAAGACCTGCGATCCTCTGAACGAACCTCACTGCCCCCCGCAGCGCACCCCGTCCTTCTGATCGCCGTTGTCTTGGGCGGCATCGCCGCCATCTCATGCGCATCTATCCTCATCCGCCTGGCCGACGCCCCTCCTCTGACCGTAGCCGCCTACAGGGTCACGTTGGCGGCTCTAGTTGTAGTGCCCGTGCATTTCACCAAGAACATCAGGAACCATCGGCAAGCCAAGACCTTGAATGCCCGGGCGATTCGCGTCACCCTCCTCGCCGGTGTATTTCTCGCCTTCCATTTCATCCTCTGGATTTCATCCCTTTCTTTCACATCGGTCGCCAGTTCCGCAACACTGGTGAGCACAACCCCCATTTTCGTCGCCTTTTTCTCCTTTCTTTTCCTGAAAGCAAAACCCTCCCGGAGACTCCTTTCCGCCATCCTCTGCACTCTTGCAGGAAGCACCGTCCTCGCCGGTTACGACGGCACCGTCTCCCCCGACGCAGTGAAAGGGGACGTGCTTGCCCTCTCCGGTGCCGTGATGGCCTCAGGCTATCTCATTGCCGGTCGCTTCGCCAGGCAATACCTGGACATCTCTTCATACACCGCGGGAGCTTACGGCACTGCGGCTCTTGTTTTGGTTCCCGCGAGTCTGATCACGGGGACCCCCCTGACGGGGTTTTCTCACAACACTTATCTCCTCCTCGTTCTCATTGCCCTCATCCCGCAGTTGATCGGCCACACGGCATTTAACTGGAGCTTAAGAGTCCTCTCACCCACCCAAGTGTCTCTCCTCATCCTGGGAGAACCAGTGGGAGCCACCCTCCTCGCCTACTTCGTGCTGGCCGAGTCACTCACCCTACAACGATTCATGGGACTGGCGATCCTTGCAGTTGGAATTCTTGCCGGCGCCTCGTCCGCAGATTCCCGGGAACACGGCCAAGGCACATGAACAAGGAGTGAAGCAAAGGCGGCGCTCACATACCTGCCAGATTCCCCCCATGGCCCGTTGAAAGAAGAACTTCCGGAGGGTGGCATGGAATGGACCGGCAAGTTGCCCTTCACGGTTTTCCTCGCGGGAACAGCCGGTTGAGAGTCGAAGAGCAGCAGGCAAGCGGGGGGTAGGGAGCGAAACTGGGGATCCCGGGAGGGGACGGGATGTCTTCCGCCGACTCCCGGTCGGAGAACGAGAATTGCCCGTCCAAAAATGGAAAGGCTCTTCCCCTGGGGAAGAGCCCACAATTTGCCCCGCACGCCCGGGGCGGAACTCCCAAGGTTCCGGACGGACGAGCATGATGCCCTGTCAGGCCTTGGGATCGTGCGTAATATGTTGGTTTTTCCTTAATTACCCTGGTACTTGAAGGAAACTTTCATCTTCACACGGTAAATAGGTTTCCCCTCATCCATTTTCACATCCATTTCAGCAACTTCAGCAACCCGGAGATCCCTGAGTGTCTTGACCGCAGTCTCCACAACGGTCTTGGCCGCGTCTTCCCAGGAAACCTCGCTCGTCCCGACCAGCTCAATCACTTTGTACACGCTCATCTTCATCCTCCTTTCCATCGATGCGGAGCCACCCAAACAGTGCCGGTACCGTGCACGGCACGCCAATGCCTCAAGTTTGCCGGGTCTCCATGGATGTGCTTCCCTTCACCCGATCCGTGCATCCGCTTCATGGCAACCGGCAAAAAGGTTTTGAGAACTGCCACCGCCGCACTCAATGTCTACTGCTCTACTTTCTCCACTCGCACCTTTGTACTGATCTTGTTGGTGATATCCGTGTCGGCCCCGCGCTGATACTCAGCGTATGCTTCCAGGCGGTTGTAGTACTGCTCCACGTTCCGGGACCGTATTCTCACATTGAACTGCCCCGGATTACCGTATTGCACGTTTTCGGCATTGGCGCAAAAAAGCGGCGAGGACAGAGCATAAGGCCCTTCAGCCAGCCAGCGGGTGCAAGCCGAGTCTATGCCCCTGTCCGTCTGTGCCTCCCAAGTGTAGCAGTACAAAGAAGGAGAAGGAACCGATGCTTTTTCAGAGAGCCATCGGAAACAGACCCTTTTGATTTGAGGCTGCCCCATGGCTTCAAAAGTGATTCTCACGTCATAAGGCAGATCCTCGCCGATGGTCTCGGACACATCCAGGTTCAAGAGGCGCATTTCACCCGTTTTCACCGGTTGTTCGCGAAACTTGAAGGTGGGTTCGATTTCAGCGCAAGAACTCGCGAGAAAGGAGAACACCCCCCATAGAAAAACCAATCTCAACCTGTCTTTCATCCATGTCTCCAAAAGAGCAATGAGGCAAGAAGGCATGTGAAAATCGGCCTGACAACCCTCGTGTTCATCGAGATGTCCAATTGAACACGTGTCCGAACCCAAGATTCCCCTCAGCGGACGCAGCAACGCCTTCGTTAAGGCCGCCGTACTTCACTTCTGCGATGTGTACGATGTGCATTGTTTTTTTATGTACCACATGAAAGCGACAAAAGGAATGAGAAGTGTACTCAGAAGATCGGATGCGTCCGGCAAATGCCGTCAACCGGGGGCACTGATCATTGCATCCTTCTCAGGGCGGACTGCCACACAGTGTGAGGTACCTGCTCCACAGAGGCCGATTCAACTTGGTCCGCAGCATTCTCGCGACCTCTACCAACCGCGGCAGGGAGATTCCCGTGGAGACACCCATGGACTCGAAAAGATTCACCATGTCTTCCGAGGCGATGTTTCCTGCGCTTTGAGGCAGGAAAGGACACCCCCCCAAACCGCCGCAACTGGCGTCGAATCGGCGAATACCCTCATTCCATGCCGCATAAGCATTGACGAGGCCAAACCCCAGCGAGTCATGCAAGTGGAGGGATACTGGAATTTCAGTCACTTGCAGAACCCGTTGAACCACGCGGGTCACTTGAAGAGGGTGAGCCAGCCCGGCGGTATCGGCAAGGTTGATCTCCTCCACCCCCATCTCCGTTAGGGTGCAGACCAGATAAAGCACCCTCTCCAGGGGTATCACCCCCTCAAAGGGGCACGTGAAAGCATTCATGATGCCGCCTTGCACGGAAATACCCCGGGAAACCGCCTTTGAGACGGCCTTGCGCGCCTGATGGAGTGCATCTTCCGCCGAGAGGTTTGTGTTCCTCCGACTGTGTGCATCGCTTGCAGACACGAAAAACGACACGTGGCCGATTCCGCTTGCCGCGGCACGCTCCATCCCCCGCTCGTTCAAGACAAGGGCGGAGTATATGGTTTGTCCACCTCGTGCAATCCGTTCGAGCAACTTCTCCGTGTCTGCCATCTGCGGCACCTTTCGCGGATCCACAAAAGCGCCGACCTGAATGCGCGGAAAGCCGCACTGCGTCAAGGAATCTACCAGGGAGACCTTTTCTTCCAGGGAAAAGACCGCTGCCTCGTTTTGCAGACCGTCCCTGGGCGCATTTTCCTCGATGAAAACGCGGTGGTCAGTTTTAGTGATGGTGACCTGTTTTCTCATGGGCGCCTTGTCCCCTGTTCGTCTGTTCTGCGGGTCTCGGCAAGTAACCAGGCCGGAACACATCTTCCGCACAGGAGATGTTCAATCCTGCAAGGGAAAGAGAACCTGCAAGACCCGGTCGATACGCTGCAACTCCTCCTGCAGTGCTGAGCAGGTCTTTGCCGTCATCCTTCCCCCGGTCTTCTCCGGCGCCAGCTTTTCCAGGTCCTCCAAAAGGGTTTGGACCGCCCCCCGCACATCAAGATCGTTGTTCATATGGAATTCGAAATGCGGGACTAGGTCGCTGATCGTTGTCATGACCGCTTCTTCGGACGGCGCACCGGTTCCCTCGCCGGGCGGGCCGCAGCAGAGTCTTTCCGCCAGATTCCTGAGCCTGTCGAGCTCCTTCGCCTTCACCGCCAGATCGGAATCGGTCAGATTGATCTTTTCCCTGTGGTGACCGAAGATGAGGTAGAAGCGGATGTGTTCGCCCGAGTAGCCAAGAGTCCGCAAGTCCTCCGGGTAAGTGATGTTTCCCAGGCTCTTGGACATCTTTTTGCCGTTCACGAGAAGGTGTTCCCCATGAATCCAGAAAGGGGCGAGTTCCACACCTGATACCCCTTCCACCACCGCTATGTTGTAGTCGTGATGCCTATAAAGATTGTCTATCCCCCCACAGGCGATATCGATGGAAAACCCGAGATGCTCGGTGATGACCGCCGGGTCCTGAATGTTCCAGGAGGGCCTTCCCTTGCCGATTTCCGTCTCCCAGTAGACCGCGTCGCCAGCCCTGTATCCATGCCAAAGAATGAAATCCCCCATATTCCATCGCCTGCCCGGATAGGTGTCTTTTCGAAATCGTCTTCTTTCCTTGGGCCAGCGGGTCATGTCGAGACGAAACAACCTTCCAAACCCCTCGAACTTTGTCGGATCGTAGAAAACATCCTTTCCATGTCGATACGCCAGGCCCTTCGCCATTAGGCGCTGAATCAGCTTCACCGCCTGGCGAATGCTTCTGGAGGATCGATGGAGTCCGGTAGGAAGCTGAATGCGCAGAAGCCTCGATTCTTCGTGGAATTGTTCTTCCTTACGCCTGGTGAGGCTCTCCACGCTTGTCCCCTCCTTTTCTGCCTCCGCTATGGCCTTGTCCTCCACGTCCGTCAGGTTCATGTGACGTTGAACCTCGTACCCCAGGTGCTCCAGGTAACGCTCTAGAACGTCCTCCCAGGCAAAAGTCCTGTAGTTGCCCAAATGGGGCCTGCCGTATATGGAAGGACCACAGGTGAACATTCGCACAATTCCCTCTTCCCGCGTGCGGAACACATCCTTTCGACGCGTCATCGTGTTGTAAAGACGCAACGTCACTCCCCCACCTCCTCAAGAGCCAATCACGTGAAAGGCAAATTCACTTACCGAAGACATACAGACCGCATTGCGCCAGTGCAGACTGCCTCCAAGTGACATCTCATTTCATGTCATGCGCCCTCCGCACAGCCGAATCGAACCTTTCCCATGCAGCAAAGGCGGTGACTCAGATAACCTGCTTCCTCAAGGGCGCTTTCCCGTCTATTCACCGGGCTTTCTCCACTCCCCCCGCCCCCTGGATGCGATCAATCAGCACCTTGTCCACGCGACGTCCATCCATGTCCACCACTTCAAATCTTAGGCCGCATGCCTCGAAGGAATCGCCGGCTGCGGGGATTCGGCCCAGATACGTCATGACAAGACCGCCCAGTGTATCGAAATATCCCTCCTTTTCACCCGGAATGCTCCTGATGTCAAAAATCTCTTTCAACTCATCCACCGGAAGCATCCCGTCCACGAGCCAGGAACCATCCTCCCGCTCGGTGACCCTGGGTTCTTCACACTCGTCTGGAGACGGAATAACACCGACGATCGCTTCCAGAATGTCCGTCAAGGTGACCAACCCCTCCACCGTTCCGTATTCGTCGACGATGATGGCCATCTGGTGGCCCGTTTCCTTGAAAGTCTCCAACACCTTGAGAACGTGCATATTTTCCAGCACAAAGAGAGGAGGTTTCAGGCAGGATTTCACGTCAAAGGGATATCCCGCCAGTGAACGGTTCAGGAGATCCTTCACGTGAACAACTCCGAGCAGGTTTCCAAGGCGTTCCTGGGAGACGGGAAAACGGGAAAAAGGGCTCTTGATGATCCGTTTCCTGTTCTTTTCCAAGGGGTCCTTCAAGTCGAGCCACTTGATCTTCCGGCGAGGTGTCATGAGAATCCCCACTCTGCGGTCGGCCAGACGGAAGACGCGTTCGACCATGTCCTGTTCCGCCTCTTCGAACACGCCCGCATCCGTCGCCTGGTCAATGAGCACCCGAATTTCTTCTTCCGTCACGGGCGGTTCACTGTTCGGGCGCATGCCCACAAGGGCTAGAACCAGGTCCGTCGATGCGCCCAGTAGTCGGACTACCGGGGCGGCGATCCTGGAGAGGGTTTTCATGAATGGAGCCATGAACAGGGCGATGCGTTCCGGATGATTGAGGGCCAGCCGTTTTGGAACGAGTTCGCCGACGACCAGGGACAGGTACGTAATGCCTACGACGATGACGGCCAGAGCAACGGCCGGGCTATAGGGCTCAATGGGCTCCAACCGGCCCAAGAATCCTGCGAGAGGATCGGCCAAAAACGCACCACTGAAAGCTCCGCTGAGGACGCTCACCAAGGTGATTCCAATTTGCACCGTCGACAGAAAAAGATTGGGGGAATCTGCCAGGTTTAGTGCCACACGTGCTTTGTGGTTTCCTTCATCCGCAAGCGTTTTCAACCTCACTTTTCTCGCAGAAATCACCGCGATTTCAGACATGGCGAAAACGCCGTTGGCCAAAATCAGCACCACGATGAAGAAAAACTCAAAAACCCCTGACGACATACGCTTCTCTTTCTTCCAAATAGGGATCAGCAGGGTGCTGAACCGGAATGCACAAAGGCTCCTCGGATGGAACTGAGCAAACGGTCACCCCTGGACACAATGGATGACGCCACGGAAACGGCCTCTTTGCAGGGAGCCGCCTTCGAGAAGGACGTCCCCTCACAAGCCGGTCATCCCGTTGCACCTTTCACCACAATCGGACGGGCTCTGCATGTGGCGGTTCAACTTTGTCGCAGGATCGAAGTACATCGCCGCCCAAATGGTTGTCCGAATCCCAATCGTCATCCCTGCAGGCTTCAGGTGGGGAGCCAGTCGTTCAAACGTACCGGGATTCCCGTCTCCACGGGAATGCCTTCTCGACCATGGGCGCTTCATTCTGGGGAACTGTGCTGAGAGTCATTCACATCCCTTACGGGCAAGAGCGGACGAGGCAGGGTGTCCGGTTGAATTGGGAGGGAAAACAGACAGGGTGTGCGCCGGGGGAAGCTCCACCGGAAGGCGGATTCCGGACCCCCCCGGATCGTTGCCTAGAGCAGGGTGATGGAACTTGCCTGCGGCCCTTCGTCACCCTCCCTTTCCACAAACTGCACCGCCCGCCCCATCTCCAGATCCTTGAATTTCCCGTTGAGTAAGGCGTTTTCATGAAAATAGATTTCCCTGCCATCCGGTGTGACCAGAAACCCGTAACCCTCATCATGAAAAATCTTGGCAACTTGGGCGATCGGTTTTTCCGTGTGCAGCTTCACTTCACCCCTTCGTTTCCCTGCATAGTCCTTTAGGCGCCTCTGAGCCACTTCAAAGGAATTGAAAATCGCGACATAAAGGTCTTCACCCGGTTCCTGCCTGACGATCACTTCCCCTCCGGGCACCGTGAGATCCAGACGCACTTCGTAAAACGTTCCACTACGCTGACTGCGATGTGGCATATCGATGATGACCCGGCATCGGACGATATCATCGTACAGGTGATCGAGCTTTTCAGACTTTTCCTGGATCAAATCCCGAATTTCCTGAGACAACTCAACCTTTCTGCTGCTGATTTCCAAAGGCATTTTCATGAACCCTTTTCTCCTTTCAGCAAAATAGCCCAACCGACCCCTATGATTTCAATTTGTGAATAAGAAGCTGCCGAGGGGGCATCCAACGATCAGCCCGGTTATTCCTTCAGGGATGAGGTCACTCGGATTTCCGAGTGGAGTGTCTTGTGAACCGGACAGCGGTCTGCAATCTCAAAGAGCCTTTTCTTTTGCCCCTCGTCCAATGGGCCGACGATTTCGATCTCACGATGGATGGCATCGATCTTACCGCTTTTTGTTTCGCACTCGCGACAGTCTTCCGCATAGATCTTTTCGTGCCAGAGCCTAGCCACCGCAGCTTCCAGAGGCCATTCCTTCCGGTCTGCATACATCCGCAGGGTCATGGTGGTGCATGCCCCGAGTGCGGCCAAGAGGAGGTCATAAGGATTGGGACCCGTGTCAGCCCCTCCCAGTGGAATGGGTTCATCCGCCATCAGTGTGTGTCTTCCCGCTTGGATTTCAGTCCGGTATCCCAACTTGCCCGTTCGGGCGACCACCCACTTGTCAGGCACACCCACGGTTTCCTGGGACGTTGGGTGAAGTCCCACGTACCTGGATGCCCACGCGGCAAGAACAAGACCCGCGTACTGCGAATCCTCGCGCTTTCGCAGAAGATGGTCTGCATGGTCGAGGGAGACGAAGCTTTTTGGATGCCTCGCAGCCTCGAAGATCCGGGAGGCATGCTCGATACCGACCACTTCGTCAGCCGGAGAATGCAGAACCAACAGTGCCCTTCCCAGATGCCCAATGACCGACTCCATCCGCTCCCCCCCAAAGCCCTCAACGAACTTTCTTCGGAAGGAAAGGGCCCTTTCTCCCAAGGTCATTCCCAAGACCCCCCCCTGCTCCCCCAATGCCTCGCTCTCACTCAATCGTGAAACAAAATGGGTGAGATCAGCAGGGGCGCCGATGGTAGCCACTGCACGGCACGATGCAATCTGCGGCGCCGCCTGCAGCACCGCCGCACCCCCAAGGGAATGGCCGATCAGGAGGCGTGGCGCCTCGAATCTTGAGGCAAGAAAATCTGCTGCTGCAACGAGATCCTCAACGTTGGACACAAAGCCGGTGTTATAAAATTCGCCCTCACTTTCGCCCAAGCCCGTAAAGTCAAAGCGGAGGACGGCGATTCCCTCGCGGGTCAAGGCCCTGTCGATGTGGAGAACGGCATTGAGATCCTTTGTGCACGTGAAGCAGTGAGCAAACACAGCGAACGATTTTGGCTTCTCTCCTGCCGGCAGGTCTATGCGCCCCACCAGTTTTTCACCTTTTGCATTTCTGAACTCAATTTTTTGAAAATGCATCGACTCCTCACGATCCAAGATTCATCCATGCCAAAATATATCTTTCTATCAAAGTATGAACAGAGGCGTCCAGTGAAAATCACCCTTATGTAACGAATGCCCATACTTCCATTCCCCCCATGACGGATGGACGTGTCTTCCTCTGGAGAACCGCTTTCTTCCTCCATCTGGTGCCTGATCCTCACGGATTCAAGGTCCCTCCCGTCATCCCCCGTCCACCCGGGAGGGCGTTTGTGAACGTCGCTGCCTTCAGGCCAAGGCGGGAACCATAGGGAAATCGCTTCTTGACAATCCATGGGAAGGTTCAATAGAATGCGCTTTCAGTGGGTTCAGGTGGAGCACATCCATATGGGACGGAACCAGCAACGCTTTTGAGGAGGCAATGAGAATGAGAGGCGGAAAGGTAATTTCTTGTTTTGTCGTGGCAGCTTTTGTCGTGTTCACGGCTGCAGTGGCGGTGGTGGCCCAACAGAAGGTGGCTGATGAATTCGAAATCAAATCCGCTTTGTGGCCTACCCCCACCAAGGCAGCAGTAAAATTCACCCACAAGAAACACTCGGAAGACTACAAGATCGCTTGCACCGAATGCCACCATGTGGTCAAGGACGGAAAGAATGTGTGGAAAGAAGGTGATCCCGTCGAAAAGTGCGAGAAATGCCACAACGAGCCAACCGTCCAGGGCGAGAAAAAACTCCCGCCGGAGCAGCAGAAACTGAACCTGAAGCTGGCCTTCCACAACAACTGCCAGGAATGCCATAAGAAGCACAAGAAGGAAAAACCCGACACAACAGCGCCTGTCACGTGCGCCCAGTGCCATCCTGGGTCCAAAGAAGGGAGTTGAGGCCGAGACCGAAAGTCCCGCTTTGTCTCAAGTACACAACCAACCGCCCTGCTGCTTTGGAGGGCGGTTTTGTTTTCCCCGGCAAGTTCCCCTCCCTCGCCCATGGAAGGGCGATTCCGCCGATCCAATGAAAAAGCCACCTGTCCCGCGCAATTTCACACGAGGGACAAGTGGCTCGGTAAAGACTAAAGTTGGGGAGAGAGAGGAAAGTTTAGACCTCCTCTACGGTGATGGCACCCTGTTCGCACACTTCAACACAGCTCTCACATCCGAGACATTCCTCCTCGTTCACGGGCTCGGCCTTCCCGTCCACCAGTTCATAAACATCCACAGGACATACATCCACGCATTCCGCATCGCCAGTGCACTTTTCCTTATTGACCGTAACCTTGAACATTTCTTTTCTCCTCCGTTCTCACTCTGAATCTCTTCACGCATTGCCCGGTGGCTCAATGGGCATAGACCTCCCCTCCTCCAGAAGCCACAATTTACTCTATCTGACTTCAGGTAACCAGAATTCAGCCACCGTGTCAAATGATAGGTTTACCCAGCGAACAATTGGCGTCCATTATCGGGATGCGTCTGCATTCCTGCCATCGCCAACCCCGATCCGCCTCACAAAACAGAAGGAGGCTTCAGGCGGTCCGGCAGACCGTCCTGAAGCCTCCTTTTCAGCATGGATCAGACGCAGCCGGTGGGCTTTGGCAAACCGGCCATCTTACAGGCACCCTTGCCCGGTCCGGAGGGGAACAGCTCGTAAATGTACTTGAGCTTGTAGCCCGTCACCTTGGTGAGGATCCTTACCATGGGCGCAATGCCGTGCTTTTTGTAATAATCCTGAAGGACGTGGATGACCTTCCAATGTTCCTCGGTCAATTCAGCGATGCCCTCAGAGGTCTTCACATATTCCACCCATTCAGGGCACCAATTGTCGAAACTATTGATGAAACCGTCTTCATCCAGTTCAAAAGTCTTCCCTTTGAATTCCACTGTTGCCATAAATGTTTCCTCCTTTTACACTGCAGTTGAATAGTCCTGATTTCCAGACTCGCCCTTTTCAGCATTGCAGGTGACATCTGGAACTTCGTCCGACCGTTGCTCCCTATAGCTCAATGCGGCCCCCACCATGGCATCAGCCCAATCCCCGTTCCCCACGGCATGCAGATGGGCATAGGCCGCCAGAACGTTTTTATAACACAATCCGTCCTTCCCCGCCAACATCCCATGGCCCTTTGTGAGGTTGAAGACAAACTCGGTGGAAACATCCACGCCCCCAATGCGGGAATAGTGGAACTCATGGCCTCGGAGCCTCGTCCCAACGGGGAAATACGGGTTTTCACCCACACAATCCATGAGCACGTAACCATGCCCCTGAGGCCTTTTCTCCATGACGACCTCGTAAGGGAACACACCCGCCATAGGAAAGGAATCCGTCTGCTGGTGAATTGCCTTGCACAAAAACATCAATCCCCCGCATTCGGCATACACCGGCAGTCCCCCGTCGATCCTGCTCGTCAAGGATTGCTTGAAGGTCTTGTTCCGTGCGAGCACTTCCAGATGCGTTTCCGGAAATCCCCCGCCGATGTACAAGCCATCGAGAGCAGGCAAGGGCTTCAAATCAAAGCTGGAGATCTCCACCACCTCTGCTCCACGCTCTCTCAGGGCTTCGATGTTCTCAGGGTAATAGAATTGAAATGCCGCATCCCGAAGGATCCCGATGACCGGTCGCTGGTAAGCCCCTGAGGCCCGCTCCGATGCATGCGTCGGAAGGGGCATTCCCAGAGGTGCAGCGCTTTTGGCCACTTCCAGCAGCCCATCCGTGTCCAAGCATGCCTGCGCCAGCTTCGCGGCAAAATCCATGGCGCGTGCGCAGTCCCTTGACTCCTGGGGAGGAACGAGCCCCAGATGCCGCTCCGGGAAGAAATCTCCCGCCTCCTTGGGCAATATACCCAAAACCGGGATTTCACAATGCTCCTCGATGGAACGGCGCAACACGTTTTCATGCCTCTTGCCAGCCACATGATTGAAGATGATGCCAGCAATCCGCACTTCCGGATCGATCTTCTGGCATCCCAGAACCAACGCAGCCGCCGTCCCGGTCATCTTCGTCCCGTCGATGACCAGCACCACCGGCGCCCGCAGAAATTTGGCAAGCTCCGCTGTAGAGTAGGTCCCTCGTGAATCCACACCGTCGTATAACCCGCGGTTTCCCTCAATCACGGAGCAATCACCCTTGAGGGAACGGCGCAGGAACGACCCCAGCATGTCCGCCGGGTCCATCAGAAACGGATCCAGGTTGTAACAGGGACTGCCCGCAGCGACTGAGAGCCAGCCGGCATCGATGTAATCCGGCCCTTTCTTGAAAGGAACCACCCGCAGCCGTCGCTCTTTGCGCCAGTACGCGACAAGCCCGAGGGACACCAGAGTCTTCCCCGAGCCTCCACGCAGGGCAGCGATCACAAGCCGCGGTTTCTTAAATAACATGCTGTTATTTCTCTTGAAAGGATGCCGCCTCAGCAAACCTCGGACGGCATCCATCGCCAAACTAGAACTTGAACTGGGTTGTCGTTCTCCAAGTGGTCATGGCCAGGCGATAGTCATCGATGTGCTCATGCTTAAACTCGATGCCGGTCCTTTCGAAGAAGCGCTCCCAGCCGATGCGGTTGATCCAGTCCCCGATGCGCTCATAGCGACGGGCCCCAGCCGCATAGGTTTCGACGATCTTCTTGATGGTCTTGACCGTCGTCGGCCACCTGGGCGGCTCGTTGGGGATGTAAGGCACCGCCAGCTTGGAGAACATGGGTGCGGAAATGACGTTGGAGACCTTCCCACCCACCCAGAGGGCAATGCCGTCTCCTTCCCCATCCGCCAAGGGTAGCGCAGGGCACATGGTGTAACAGTTGCCGCAGAACATGCACCGGTTATTGTTGATCTCGACGCTCTTGTATTCACCCACTTTCTTGGGTTTGATGGCGGCGGTGGGACAGGCGGCGATGACCAGCGGGATTTCGCACACATTTTGCACACGATCATGCTCGATAAAGGGTGGCTTCCTGTGAACACCGAGGATGGCGATGTCGGAGCAGTGCACGGCGCCGCACATATTCAAGCAGCATGCCAGGGCGATGCGCACCTGGGCGGGCAGCTTGTGGGAACCGAAATAATCGAAGAGTTCATCCATCACCGACTTGACAACGCCTGACGCGTCGATGGCAGGGGTGTGGCAATGGGCCCATCCCTGGGTGTGGACGATGTTGGTCACGCTGTGGCCCGTGCCGCCAACGGGAAACCAGTTGCCACGGCTCTTGAGGTCGTTCAGAAGAGGCTGCAGCTTGTTCTTGTCGCTTACCAGGAACTCCACGTTGTTCCGGGTGGTGAAGCGGAGGTAGCCGTCGCAGTACTTATCCGCAACCTCACAGATGTCGCGGATGAGGTCGGTGCTGATCAGGCGGGCTGCCCCCACACGAACGGAAAAGAGCTCCGCCCCGGTTTCGGACACATGGACCAAGACGCCCGGCTGGAGGATTTCATGATACTTCCACTTGCCCCAGTTCTCCTTGACGATGGGCGGCATGAAGGTATCGTACTTGGGAGGGCCGATATCCGTGATGCGATCTTGCAGCAAATTATTGGGATCGAATGCCATCGTTTCATCTCCTAAGCTTGGTGACGTGAACGGAAATCCTTCAGATCGCGTTCCCAACCGCCGGGAACTTCCGCTGGATCGTAGAAAATGTATGGGTTGAAGCGCGGTGTATTGACCATGCGGGGATCCGGCGTCAGTTCACATGCCTTTAGGAACTCCCGGAGGCCCATGCGCTGGATCAGCTCGCCCAGACGCTCACGGTTCTTGCCTTCTTCCATCCAAAGATCCCACATCTTTTCCACAAATCCTTTGAACTCTTCGTACGGCGGTTCCATCTTCATAAACGGGATCACGACGCTGGAGAGCTGAGCACCCTCGAGGATCGGGGCCTTGGCACCGACCAAAATGGTGGCACCCGTGTCGAGACCCGGACGCAGCGCGCGAGGCATGACGCGGATGCAGTGCATGCAGCGGGTGCAGTCCTCATCCCAGATCTTCAGGTTCTTGCCATCCCATTCCATGCATCGGGTGGGACAAAGGTCGACCACTTCCGCCTTAATGTCGAGCTTGTATTTTTCGGAACCATGAGCTCCGGCCTGGGGAACAAGTTCACCGTTGGCATAGGCACGAACGGCCTCCTGGTCGATGCGGATATTGTCCCGCCAGGTTCCGATGATGGAGCAGTCCGCCCGAGCGATAGCCGCAACGCAGTCACAAGCACAGCCTGAGGCTTTGAATTTGAACTTGTAGGGGAACATCGGCCGATGGAGGGCATCCTGGTATTCCATGGTCAGGTCGTAGATGAGGGCCTGGGTGTCGATACAGGACCACTCACAGCGCGCCATGCCCACACAGCCCTCGGGGGTTCTCAGGTTGGAACCCGACCCGCCCAGATCCATTCCGAAATCGTGAGTCAGTTCATAGAACACCGGTTCAAGCTGGTCGGTTGTAGTCCCGAGCAAAATGATATCGCCTGTGGAACCGTGCATGTTGGTGAGACCGCTACCACGCCTGTCCCACATATCACAGAGTTTGCGGAGAACGTCTGTGTTGTAGAACTTGCTTGCGGGCTGATTGACGCGCATGGTGTGGAAGTGAGCCACGTTGGGAAAGAGATCGGGGCGGTCGCAGTAACGGCCGATGACGCCTCCGCCATAGCCGAAGACACCCACGATACCACCGTGTTTCCAGTGTCCTTCCTTGTGCTCATAGGACATTTCCATGAGCCCCAGCCAGTCTTCACACGCAGGCTTTCTCGCGGCCATTCTCTTGACGTCCGTCACGAAACTCGGCCACGGCCCTTTCTCCAACTCATCAAGCATAGGAGTCTTGAACTTCAGTGCCATTCCATCTACCTCCATAGGCCATTGTCTTCAGTTTAAAGGCATCGGATCGTTCTTGACGACGCAACAGTGGACTCTGTCCCGTGGTTTCACCTCCTTTTCTCTATGCTTATGCATGACTCCCCATTAAATTCGATAACAAAAAGAAAACACAATTATCCATAGCCGGAATCCCCAACGGGGAACTTTCAGGAAAATTTGGGAATACTGGGGGGTTGATTGAAGTTCCAGTCCAGGCTCGAGACTCCTGGCCACTAATTCATGCCTTTTTCCTCTTTTGCCACATCATCCTGTCCCGGAAGCATATACATGGTGGTGCTGCCACTGGACCAATATTTGAGCCTTCCCTCGTTGACGAGCTCGTTGATGATCTTTTTGGCCTGCATCATTTTGATCTCGGGCACCGCCTTGCACAGGTCGTTGAAATAATGCTTGGTCTTTTTCTGTTGTTTGACCCATTCGATGATACGGGCTTTCGCTTCTTCGCTCATTCTGACCTCCTGTGTGAAATTTCACCAACCAAAGAACGGCGTTTCAATACCCACAATATTCGTGCCTCAACCATCTTGACGACAGGCAAAATCCGACGAATTAACTCGGCTGGATACCTCTCAATGGGAGCTTTGTCAATAGAAAAGTCCCCCCGCCCTCGCTTCTCGCCCGGGAGAATCCGGTGCGTTCGTCGCCTTGACACCGAAGCCGTGTATTGTTAAAGCTCTGTTGCGACTCCGAGTGGCGGTGTCGCGCGAATTCCTGCACTTAGGAGAACACAACACTTATGGGAGCCTGAGGACTATGGCCCATGTGCACGATCCGCAAAAGGACCGACTGAATCTGTACATCAAGTTTCTCAAAGAGCGAACGTTTTTCGAGCCGTCATCTCCCGTGCTCCATTACAACCTCGGGCTTGCCTACTCCCAGAAAGGACTCGTGGATGAAGCCATCTCTGAGTTCAAGCAGGCACTCGAGTGCGACCCCAACCTTGCCCAGGCTCACGTGAATCTCGGTGGTCTCTGGTTCAGGAAGGGAAACCTGGAGGAATGCATCGAAGCCAACCTCCGTGCCCTTGCACTGGATCCCACACTTCCCATGGCTTACAGCAACATCGGTTTCGCCTACCTTCACATGGGGGATGTGGAAAAAAGCATCCAGCACAGCGAAAAAGCCGTCGAACTCGCTCCCGACCATCTCCCCGCCCTCAACAGTCTTGCCGTGGCTTATCTTCAGGCGGAACGGGTGGATGAAAGCATCGCATGTTCCCACAAAATCCTTGCCATCCAGCAGGATTTCGCCCCTGCCCACGTCAATCTCGCACAGGCCTATGCCATGAAGGGAGAAGTCGAGAAAGCCGACGAGCACCGGCAGAAAGCAGATGCGCTGGGCTACGCCATGCCCCCCGATGACAGTCCCCCAGGGGAATGAGCGGTCTGGGCCTTCTGCCAATCCATGCGACGGATGCAACATGGAAATCAAAAAAGACAGTTTTGCCATCATTGAATACACGCTGCAATTGGAAGACGGTTTTTTCGTTAGAGGAGAAAACGGTCCTGCATCTCTCAACTTCGTGGCCGGGTACAACCAACTGCTCCCTGCCCTCGAGAGGCGTCTTCTGGGCCACTGCGCCGGCGAGGAACTGCGGTTCGTCATCCCGGCTCGGGAGGCTTTCGGCGAATACGATGAGACACAGGTTCACCGCCACACATTCGATGAATTCCCACAGGGCAGATCTCTGAAGGTGGGAAAATGGGTCCGGGCAGCCGATTCCACAACCGGAGCCCAATACCAATACCATGTGAAGGAAAAAAACGAGGACGGGATCCTGCTGGACTTCAATCATCCATTGGCGGGGAAGGACCTCTATTATCACGTGAAGATCATCTTCGTCCGCCCTGCTCTAGCCGAAGAACTGGAGTTCCTCAGGCCTTGCGAACACGCAGGTGAGGCATCCCCCCAAGCGGGGGGGTGAAGGGAAGACTTGATGCCGGCTCATCCGGAAGGAGCTTCGAACCCCTTTTCTCCGAGCCACCTGCAAAACCTGAAGAGAAACAAGGCCCGAGCTTCCCCTTTGAGCAGTCCTGTACAAAAATCAAACATCTCCTTGTGGGTGACCACCGATTCCTCCTCCATGCCCTGGGCGGAGTAAAAATCCCTCAACAAGGCATTGGCCCTCATGGAATCGGAACTGAACAGACGGTCTCTCGGGTCCTTGGGTTCTAGGAAAGGATCCCAGTTGTCGTAGCCGATCCTCAGGATGCGTTCCCGACCTTTTTGGGTCATGCCATCGAAAATTGCCCGTTTTCTGATCTCGCGTTCCCGTTCTTCATTTTTCATACGACCGATCTCGCAGTAACATGGCATTGTGGATTGTTTGCGGCGCTTCAATCCCAGAAAAGCTTCAGACGGATTTTCTTGAATTCCGCCGTGCTGACGAGCACCTGGAAGTCTTGATTTCGAATGGCGGATGCCAGCCTCTGGGCGATGTTCCTGCATTCGTCCATTGTGCGCCCGTGGACCATGGCATAGAGGTTGTACGGCCACTCTGGTAAAGACGGCCGATGATAGCAGTGGCTCACCTCGTGACAGCCAGCCAGTATTCTTCCCGCCTCGTCCAAACGTTCCTGCAGGCATCTCCACACCACCATCCCGTTGGCGCCGAATCCAGCCTGTCGATGGTTGAGGATCGCCGCAAAGCGGCGCATGATCCCCTGCTGGAGCCATTTGGAGAGACAGCCGAGAAGTGCTTCCTCGAACATCCCCAACTGCCCTGCCCACTCCGCAAAAGGCGATGGTACTACAGGCAGGTCCTCCTGAACACATTTCACGATGGAGACGTTTTCCCCGGTGGCATGAAACGCGCCTGAAGCCTCCAAGGAAGCCGGTCCCGTCGTTTCCTGCAGGGGTTCCCCCTCACCCTCGTCCAGAACGTCCAAGACGACGGCCAGCTTGTATTTCTTGATTGCCGGAAGGACCAGAGTGGGCCACCCCCCCGCGTCCCGGGACAGACCGGCCACCTTGGACTCCAACGACTCCTCCGGGGGAACCGCGATGGTGTACCAAACGTTATATGGACACGGCCGCAAGTAATTATGACTGACTCCGGGGTAGCGGTTGATGACCTCGACCGTTTCTCGAAGGCGTTTTTCAGGAACCGCCATGGCAACAAGGCTGCTCCGGTAACCCAGGGCACCGGTGTTGAAAATGGCGCTGATCTGACGCACCAACCCCTGTTCCTTCAGACCCTTTACGCGTTCCATCACCTCCCCGGCATCCAGTTTCAAGGCACCGCCAATGACGCCGAAAGGATCCGAAACGAGCGGAAAGGCCCGCTGAATGCGGTCAAGGATCAAACGGTCTTTGGCGTCCAATTTGCGGTCCCCTCTGAATGTCAAAGCAACGTTATCCACAGCTTCATCAGTGTCGTGTGTAGGGAGTCCGGTGATGTCGATCCGGTGATCTGCTACTATATACTCGGCTCGACGAGGAAGCAAGGCGGCCCCTGACGGGCCAGACGAAAGATCATCGGCGAATCCCGGCTTGTCCGCCCGCCACAAGGACACCTCCGCGTTTCGCTCATTTTCGCCGCAATGACGTGTACATGCATTGAAAAATATGCTATTTGCCTTCCATGAGGTTTGAACGAAGTAGCCGGAGTTTTTTGGAAAAGGGACACAGCGACAGGCTTGCGTCGGGAATGTTTCCAAGTCTGTTTCAACGGGAGGTTGCCGACAATGCCGTGCAGTCGGCATGACCCCTCTCGCAACCAACGGTGTATCACACCCGGGAGGCGCCTTCTCCATAATGTCACACAGCCGTCATCTCCCTGTCACATAAGAAGGGTAGCGCATCATTCATACAAAGGAAAGTGAAGGTGCCCAACATGAAAATCCTCGTCGTGGAAGACGACCCCGATATACTTCAGCTCCTGACCTACACTCTGCAGTCGGCCGGTTTTGCCGTTTTGACCTCGCAGGACGGCTACGAAGCATTGAACAGCGTCCGGCTCCACCATCCGGAACTCATTCTCTTGGACCTTATGATCCCGGGAATCGACGGCTTCGAAGTGTGCAGGGAACTCAAGAGGAGCCCAGAGACCAAGTCCATACCGGTCATCATGCTGACCGCCAAAGGGGAGGAAATCGACCGGATTGTCGGACTGGAATTGGGGGCCGATGACTATGTGGTGAAACCTTTCAGTCCGCGAGAACTGCTGTTGCGCATTCGGGCCATTCTCAGACGTTCCATTCCCGAAACCAATTTGGAAGTCAAGCATTGGGAAAACGAAGGTTTTCGGATCGACCTGGAAGCGCACAAGGTGAGTATAGACGGTGTGGAAATCCCCCTCACGGCGACTGAATTCAAGCTGCTTGCCGAACTGGTGCGAAACCGGGGCAAAGTCCAGACCCGGGATCAATTGCTGGATAAGGTGTGGGGTTATCAGTTTGAAGGATATGCCCGCACCGTGGACACCCACGTGCGGCGCCTGAGGCAGAAAGTCGCACCTTACTCCGAATGGGTGGAGACTGTGCGGGGCGTTGGATACAGGTTCAGGGGATAGGCGGGCATGAAAGAGGGACTCTCTTTTCGGACGGCCTTGCTGGCTTCCTTCTGCGTGTTGCTTTTCTTGGCCATGCTGGTCCCCTCCTGGTTCTACTACCAAAGCATCGCCCGGGCAGTCACCGAAGAGGCCATAAACGGAGCCAGGAAGGGTCTCGAAACCGTCGAATGGCTGCTGGAGCATGGAAGTGACATCCGGAGCCTGGAAGAAATGCACCAGAGGATCGCGGCACTCGCTGCGCGAAGTGGGATGCGCATCACCCGAACCGCCGCCGACGGTCGTGTCCTTCTGGACAGTGAGGCACCTCTGAATCATGTTCCCGAGATGGAAACGCTCATCAACCGACCGGAAATCGTCGCGGCCGGAACCCAGGAAATGGGGCTGGCAATCCGTTACAGCAGGAATGTGCAGCAAGAATATATTTTTGTTGCCCGAAAAATGCCCGCAGATGCGCTCTTCCCGCCCGGGTTCCTCCGAATAGCGGTTCCCTTTTCCAACGTGAAGGAGGTCCTGCAAAGCCTTCGGAGAACCTTTTTTCTGGTTGTGGCCATTCTCTTCCTGGCAGCGGCCCTGCTGACCCACAGTCTCATCCTCCGTCTTCGCTCCCCCATGAAGACCCTGACAGAGGGCATCCGAGCCATTGGCGGACTCGACTTCAAAAGGCGTATTCGTTTCAGTCCCGATCAGGAGTTCTATTCCCTCGCCAACTCCGTCAACCAGATGGCTGAAAACATAGACAGGCATCTTCAGGGGATCTCTGAGGAAAAGCAGAGACTCGAGGCGGTCTTCGATGGAATGCAGGAAGGGGTCATGGTTCTCGACTCCCAGGGGAAAATCTTGAGCATCAACAAAGCGCTTGCCCAAATGGTCGACTATCCCCCGCTTTTCAAAGGGAAGCGCCCCATCGAGCTCATCATGAGCCTGGAACTTCAGGAGTCGTGCGAAAGGCTGCTGAAACAAGGCGGTGCCCGTGAGGAATCGCCCCGGAAGCTTCAAATCGAGCTCGGCGATGGGCGGATCTATGACGTGACCATCGTGAAGGTGGAACATCAAGAGGGGGGAATGGGCGCCACTGTGGTGTTCCACGACATCAGTGAACTGAAGAGACTGGAGAGGGTCCGCCAGGACTTCGTGGCTAACGTCTCCCACGAAATGCGCACACCCCTCACCTCTATCAAGGGATACACGGAATCTCTACTCCTGGCCGAGGAACCGGACCCTTCGATCCTGTCCTCTTTTCTCAAGATCATTCTTCGCAACTGCAATCACATGGTGAAAATGGTGGACGACCTGCTGCAACTGGCGCGCCTCGAAGCTCTGAAAGCCCCCATCAAGGCCTCACCCTCGAATCCGTTGGAAGCGCTCATGGCGGCCTGGAGAACATGCTCTTCCCTGGCTGAGGCAAAAGGTGTGACCCTCGTCCATGAAATCCCTGCGGAGGGCGTGGCCGTGTCATGTGATTTTGACCAGCTGGTGCAGGTTTTTCGGAACCTCCTCGAGAACTCCATCCGCCACAGCCTTCAGGGGGGCACCGTGTCGGTCGGCTGCAGCGTCGTCGAGGAAGCCGTCCAATTCAGTGTCCGTGACGACGGACCTGGAATTCCAAAACAATATCAACAACGTGTGTTTGAGCGTTTCTTCCGCATTGAAAGACATCGAGGAAACGACTCGGGAAGTACCGGGCTCGGCCTGGCAATATGCAGGCATATCACGAAGAACCACGGAGGACAGATCTGGGTCCAGAGCCCCAATCCGGGGGGCGTAACCGGTTCCACCTTCTTTTTTACGCTCCCGCGTGCAACCCGGGAAGACCTGCAGGGGGATACGGCCCTTCCTCCAACACTTTGAGCGTGAAGCCACATTTCCGGTGGGAACCTCTCTGCCGCGAGGTGACCGTGCTCATCCGCCCTTCAGTTTGTGGCGGGAGCACCTTCCTCGGTTGCCCGAACCGAATGAACGATCTCATTTTCGTCGGGAGGGTGAGGGGAGATCGATCTGGACAATGAGAACATCCATGACACCGAAGTGGATGTGGTGTCCCTACGCCGCCGTGAGGGAATGATTTTTCGGAGCCCACTCCTTCTCCCAAAAACATTTGCGAGGATGCGGCCTATGGGCTCCGGGCGAAGGATACCGGAGGTCACCGGCAAAGGCTGTGCATTGCAAGAGCCCTGGTGGTTGGGCCGGAACTCCTCCTCATGGATGAACCTGCATCCTGCCCTGATCCCAGGGCCACGCAGAAGATAGAGGAGTCATTCACCAGTTGAAAAAACGCTACGCGATCGTTACTGTGCTCTTTAACTTGCAGCAGGCAGCCAGGGTTTCCGACTTTGCCGCGTTTTTTTTCACGAGAAAGATCGTCGAGGTCGATTCCACGGAAATCCTTCTCACCCGACCGCAGATTCAGCAGACAGAAGACTACATTGCAGGTCGTTTTGCGTAGGAGTTCCTCTCATGCAGAGCCGTTTTCATCAAGAGATACAAGCCCTCAAGATCACGATTCTGCAGATGGCGGCTCTCACCGAAAGAGCGGTAGAGAAGGCTGTGCGTGCATTCCTGGAGAGGGATTCCCAGTTGGCCGAGGAGGTCATTGATGGAGACCGGGAAATCAACCTCCTGGAAGTGGAGATCGACCGGCACTGTCTCAGGCTGCTCGCGCTGGATCAGCCCATGGCGAGAGACCTTCGCTTCATTGTCGGGTCCATGAGGATCTGCGCGGAACTGGAACGCATTGCCGACCAGGCGGTGAACGTGGCTCAGAGAGCCCAGTTCCTTGCCAACCGCCCTCCCTTGCCTCCCAACCCCTTCATGGAACGACTGTCGGAGACCGCCATCGATATGTACAAAACGGTCATCGCCTCCTTCATGAGCGAGAACCCTGATCAAGCCACCGAGGTGTGCCAAATGGACGACACAGCGGATGAATACAACGTGAAGGTCCTCAAGAGCCAGTTGGATTACATGGTGAGGGAAGTCCCCGCCGTTGAGCGTTCCGTCCAGACGATCATCGCAGCCCGCTGCCTGGAGCGGATAGCAGACGGGGCCACCAACATTGCAGAGAGTGTGATTTTCATTGTGAGAGGCGTCAACATCAAACACCACTGCCAACAGTAACCTTTTTCGCAGTGGCTGCGATGAACTCCGCCAAGTTTCCATCCCGCCCAAAAACCCCATCAGGACCTCAGTTGAAATTGAGCCCGGCAGAAATCTGGCGAGGAGGTCCATGATGATCTAAGTCGATCCCATCCTCTCCTCCTTCCCTCGATTGCTTCTAGAGACGAAGGCGGCCAACTGCCATCGTGAGATCGCCGAAGCATCATGGATTTCCCTTGTTATCATTGCGTGACAATGGAAATGTTTCCCATGAATAGGCCGACTGCTTGCAGATAACGGCGCCGTTCTGGTAAGTATGCGCCGTAACCTCGGATACAAAGGTGAACATTCCTTGAAAGCATTGCGTCATGGAAGCAAAACTCAGGATTCTTTTAGCGAGATTCGGGACAGGGCATGAGAAGGCTTTGCTCAGGCTCGCCAGAACCTGCAGCGAGGCAGGCTTTGAAGTGATCTGCATTGCCGACTCCGATCCCAGAGCCATCGTCGTCTCGGCAATCCAGGAGTGTGTCGATCACATCGGGATCACCACCCTCCCGGGAGCCTCTGTGGAAGATTTCCGTCGCCTCTTTGACCTGTTGCGACAAGAGGGCTTACAGGATATCCGGATCACGGCGGGAGGTATTTTTCCCCAGAAAGACATCCCTGCGATCCTTGAAATGGGAATCTCGCAGTTTTTCCCAGGGAGCAGTATCTATGGGAAGATCGAGGCGTGGAAAGCTTTGAAAGGCGAAAGACTCTCCCCCACACCCTGAAACGCATCATTCCCCAGAGTATCGTCCAGAAAGACCGCAAGAGGTTTTGGAGGGTGGAGTGCATGGTGGAAGCCGGGTGGGAGTGTCAGATCCTCCAGCGTTCTATCCCTTCCGTGGTTTTTTTGTTGAAAAACAGTAAATTATCCTGTAATAGTCCAACAAGATTGAGGAAATTTTGGGCAGGGAGAGGGGCGGTGCCATTTCCCGGCGCTTTGTTTTAAAAAAACCTGAGGACAATGATCATGACGTTGACAAAGGCTCATATCGTGGAGAACCTTTTTGCGAAGAATATCTTCACAAAGACAGAATCCGCCCATATCATCGAGACGCTGTTCGAAATCATCAAGCAGACTCTCGAAAATGGCGAGGATGTGTTGATCAGCGGTTTTGGCAAGTTCAGCGTGAAGGAAAAGAATCAGCGGCGGGGCCGCAATCCGCAGACGGGAGATCCTATCATGCTCTCGCCGAGGAAAGTGGTCACCTTCAAGTGCTCCGGGGTGCTCAGGGAGCGGATCAACAGCGCCTGAGAATTCTGGATTCCCCCTTTAGAATCAAATCCGATCCATCTGTTTATGCAGATCCCACAATGGTCCCAGCGCCGAATGCCTGCAAAAAAGGCCGTGGGAGACCTTGGCGAAAAAGCCCTCTTCTGGTGTTTCGCAGCATGACGGGACACATCCGACGCTTGGCGGTCGGTGCGCGTCATTCACGCCTTCGGGAGGCATCCCCACCTTTACACAGCAAACGATGAAACGGGCCGAGGGCAAACCACACCCTCGTTCCCCCCATTTCCAGGCGCATCACAAATGGAGCCTCCGGGCACACTCCCATGTAATCCAGAGTGGTCGTCCTCTCCTAACTGTCAATGGTAATTGAATTTTTACCCCTTTTGGTAATTGAAATTTTACCCCCCGAGGTTTGTGAGACGTGGCCGATACGGGTTTGACGGTTGTCTTCGTTTCCGGATTTGCCGATGGCGGAGGGCGACTGGCTGACGCAG